>CAWHPH010000061.1:0-77975 GCA_963831135.1 uncultured Alphaproteobacteria bacterium | reverse complement strand
GCCGCAATATCTGCGGGCGCCGGACGCGCAGCCGCAAAACGCCGCGCAATTGCCGCGCCGATGATGAACCTGGTGGCGCGGCTGATCAGCCAGACCAGCCCGTGATGGCCGAGGCGAGCGAGCGCGACGCGGCCGCGATTGCTGCCTTGCATGCCGCATCGTTTCAGCGCGGCTGGGGCGAGGATGAGTTCCATCGGCTGCTGCTCGACCGCAATGTGGTCTGTCACCGCGCCACGGCGGGCCGGAGCCTGATCGGCTTTATCCTTTCACGCCTGGCGGCAGGCGAAGCCGAAATCCTGTCGGTCGCGATCGCGCCCTCCTGGCGGGGCCGCGATTCGCCCGTCTGCTGCTCGACTTGCATCTCCGCCGCTTGGCCGGCCTGGGCGCCCGGACGGTATTTCTCGAAGTGGGTGAAACGAACGTCCCGGCCGGGCGGCTTTACCGTAGGGCGGGCTTGCAAGATCGGCCGGCGGCAAGGTTATTATGAGGGCGGGGCGACGGCCCTTGTTTTGCGCCGGGACCTCGGTTGAGGCGGCCTCGGCTGACGCTCGGGTCCAAAAGCGATATGATGCTGTTACAAAACCCCGCCACCGTGAGGGGATAGAGAAAGGCTCAATTCGACCGGAATGACAGGTTCCCGCAAGCTGTACGTGAAATAGTTTCGGCTGCCAGATGAACGTCTACAATTCACAGCGTATGGCGGACACGCTCGCGCCCGAGGGTTACGTCGAGATCGGCAGCGCCGAAGACGCCGATCTCATCATCCTCAATACATGCCACATCCGGGAAAAGGCGGCGGAAAAGGTCTATTCCGAACTTGGCCGTATACGCACCACTTGAAAGACTCGGCGAATGCCGACGGCCGCAATGTTCTCATCGCCGTGGCCGGCTGCGTCGCGCAAGCGGAAGGCGAAGAAATCATCCGGCGCGCGCCGGCCGTCGATCTGGTGGTCGGATCGCAGAACTACCATCGTCTACCCGCTCTGCTCGCGCGCGCCGCCCGTGACGGCAAGGCGGTCGATACCGAAGTTTCCGTTCGACGGCAAGTTCGATCATCTCGCCGCGCCGAGCGCCGCCGCCACCCGCGCGCGCGGCGTCGCGGCTTTCGTCACCGTGCAGGAAGGCTGCGACAAGTTCTGCACCTTCTGCGTCGTGCCTTACACCCGCGGAGCGGAAATCTCCCGGCCGGTCGGCAAGATTGCGGACGACGTCACGCGGCTCGCGGACGCCGGCGTGCGCGAGATCACGCTGATCGGACAGAACGTACCAATGCCTATCACGGCGATGGCCCGGACGGGCGGACCTGGTCCTTGGCGCGGCTGCTCGAACGCCTCGCCCATGCGGGAATAGAACGGCTGCGCTATACGACCAGCCATCCCCTCGATATGGCCGACGACCTGATTGCGGCGCACCGCGATTTGCCGGCGCTCATGCCGCAACTTCATTTGCCGATCCAGTCCGGCTCCGACCGTATCCTGGCGGCCATAAATCGCCGCCACTCCCGCGCGGATTATATGGCGCTCGTAGCGCGGCTATTTGATGCGCGGCCGGACCTGGCGCTGACCTCCGATTTCATCGTCGGCTTCCCCGGCGAGACCGAAGCGGATTTTACAGAGACGCTTGGCCTCGTCGGCGAGATCGGCTTTTCCGGCGCGTTCTCCTTCAAATATTCGCCGCGCCCCGGCACGCCCGGCGCCGGGATGGATGACCAGGTGGACGAGGCGGTCAAATCCGAGCGCTTGCAGCGGCTGCAACAAGCGATCGACCGCAGCCAGGCGAGCTTCAATCGCAAATGTGTCGGCCGGACCGTTTCTGTGCTGTTCGAACGCGCCGGCCGGTACAGCGGACGAATCGTCGGGCGTTCGCCCTATCTGCAGCCGGTGCAAATCGAGGCCCCGTCTTCACTGATCGGAGCAATTGCGCCTGTGACCATCACCGAAGTCGCCAGCAACAGCCTGTTCGGCGCACTGATACAAGAGCCGGCGCTCGCCGGCGCGGACCTGAATGCGCACATCTGACCCTGCTGATCCTGTGGCGACGGATGTCGGATCGCTGGTTGCCGCGCCCGACAGTCCCGCGCAGATCGTTCTGACCTTCGACGATAACCGGCTCGCCTCCGTGCTCTTTGGCCAATACGGCCAGAACCTGGCACTGATCGAGCGGCGGCTGGGCGTCATTGCGACCTCGCACGGCAATCATGTCACCCTGGAAGGCTCGCGCGAGGCCGGCGAGCAAGCCCGCCGGGTGCTGGAGAGCCTCTATGAGCGGCTCAAAAGCGGCGACGAATTGGTGCAGGGCGATGTCGACGGCACCATCCGGCTGACACTGTCGCAAGGCTCGCTGTTCGATTTCGATCCCGCCGCCGCGCGAGAGAATTTCGAGGAGATCAATCTGCGCAAGCGCCGCGTACGCGCCCGTACCGCCGCGCAGGACGCCTATATGCGCGCGCTCAAGCGCCACGCGCTGGTCTTCGCCACCGGCCCGGCCGGCACCGGCAAAACCTGGCTCGCGGTCGCCCAGGCCGTGCAGCTATTCGAGCGCAAGGACGTCGACCGCATCGTGCTGTCGCGCCCCGCTGTGGAAGCCGGCGAACGGCTCGGCTTCCTCCCCGGCGATATGCGCGAAAAGGTCGATCCCTATCTGCGGCCGATCTACGATGCGCTCTACGATCTGATGGACGCGCGCATTGTCGAGCGCGCGCTGCAAGCCACCGAAATCGAGATCGCGCCGCTTGCCTTTATGCGCGGCCGCACGCTCTCGAATGCGGCGATCATTCTCGACGAAGCGCAGAACACCACTTCGATGCAGATGAAGATGCTGCTGACGCGGCTCGGCGAGAACAGCCGCATGGTGGTCACCGGCGATCCGAGCCAGGTCGACTTGCCGCCCGGCCAGACCTCCGGCCTCGCCGAGGCGGTCCGTCTGCTCGATGGCGTCGAAGGGATCGCTCATGTCGAATTCAGCGCCGCCGACGTGATCCGCCATGAGCTCGTTGCGCGCATCGTCGAAGCCTATGACGGGCGGCCGTTGGCAAACGCGAGCGGACGTGATGGCGCCGGCAGCGCGCAAGCCGCGGACAGCGCCCAAGAAAGTCACTCCAAGCGTCAAGATCGACATACGGATCGACGTCGGATCTCTGGAAACAAAAGCGCGATATCCGGATCCGTTCCAGCACCATCGCCAAGGCCGCTTCCGCGCTGTCGACCGCCAGATCCGAACTTGCCATCGTGCTGACCGATGATCAGACCATCCGCCTGCTCAACCGCAACTGGCGTGGCGTCGACGCGCCGACCAATGTCTTATCGTTTCCGGCGCACCGCGCGGGGACAGCCCGCCTTTCATCGGCGACATTGTTTTTGCCTACCAAACCATCGCCGCCGAAGCCCGCGCGGAACGCAAGCCGTTTGCCCATCACTTTGCCCATCTCGCCGTGCACGGTTTCCTGCATCTTTTGGGCTATGATCACGTCCGGAAAAAAGATGCCGAAGCCAGGATGGAGGCGACGGAACGCGACATCCTGCGGCGGCTTCGGGTCCCGGATCCTTACCGGGACCAGCGCGTGACGACGCCGAAGGCTTATATTGCCGCGACCTCAAGGCGCGGTCCGCCAAAGCCAATGTCCCAATAAGCAAATGTCCCAATCCTCCCCACCCGCAGCGAACAAAACGACACCGAGCGCCGGGGCCTGCCGATGGTCCTGCCCGAGCCCGGCGGCGACCTGCACGACGGCTGGCTGACCCGCGTCATGCGCATCCTGTTCGGCTGGAAGGCGTCGGCGACGCGCGCCGATCTCGAACTGGTGCTGACCGCCGGCGGCCCAAATCTGGCTTCTCGCCGACCGAAGCCGCGATGCTCAAGAATATTCTCGGGCTGCGCGAATGCCGGATCGAGAGCGTCATGGTGCCGCGCGCCGACATCGTCGCCGTGCAGCAGGACGTCACCATCGGCACTCGTCAAGGTGTTCGCCGATGGCGGCCACTCGCGGCTCGTGGTTTATAACGACACGCTCGACGATCCGGTCGGCATGCTGCATATCCGCGATCTTCTGGCATTCATGGCGGCGCGGGCGGCGATCGATCCGGCGGCGGCCGGCGATAAAGAGCAAGGGCGGGAGACCGATCTCGATCTCGGCAAGATCGACCTGACCATGCCGTTGGAGCAGCCAAGATCGTCCGCGACATTCTCTATGCGCCGCCGTCCATGCCGGCGCTCGATTTGCTCGCCAAGATGCAGGCCACGCGCATTCATCTCGCTTTGATCATCGATGAATATGGCGGTAGCGACGGTCTCGTATCGATCGAAGATCTTGTCGAACTCATCGTCGGCGACATTGCCGACGAGCACGACGAGGCGGAGACGGCGGCGGTGACGCGCCAGAGCGACGGCTCGTTCGTGGCCACCGGCCGCGCCAGCCTCGAAGACGTGCGTGCGGTGATCGGCGAAGAATTCGACGTCGGCGAAGCCGCGCAAGAGGTCGATACGCTCGGCGGATATCTGGTCATGCGGGCGGGTCACGTGCCGGTGCGCGAGCAGAGTGAGTACGGGACCGGCGACCTTCGAGGCCGAAGTTCTCGATGCCGATCCCCGCCGGGTGAAACGGGTGAAGATCTATCGCAGCAAAGACCGCCGCACCGGCGGGTGCGCGCGACCTGCCAACAGCAGTGCGGCCGCCGCAGTCGCGCTCCGCGCCGCCACGCGAGGAAGCGGGCAAGCCTGGTCCGAACGCTCCACCGCCGCCGTGAAGCCGACGGCTCTGATCCACATCGTCGTGTTGTCTTACGGGTGGCGGCGCTGGCTGATTGCCTTCGCTGCCGGCGCGTTTTCCGCCGCGGCGATGGCCCCGCTCAATTTCTGGCCGATCCTGTTTGTGACATTTCCCGTACTGGTCTGGCTGATCGACGGTGCCGGAGCCGGGCAGTGGCGCGGAATAACAGGGGCGGCGTCGAGACCGGCTGGTGGTTCGGCTTCGGCTATTTTCTCGCCGGCCTTTATTGGATCGGCTTTGCCTTCCTGGTCGACGCGCCGACCTTCGGCTGGCTGTTGCCGATCGCGGTCGGCGGCCTGCCTGCGGGGCTCGCGATCTTCACCGCCTTCGGTGTCGCGCTGGCGCGCCTGTTATGGACGCGCGGCCCTCTACGCATTCTGGCGTTGGCCATTGCGCTCACCGCGTCGGAATGGCTGCGCGGACATGTGCTGACCGGCTTTCCGTGGAACGCGTTCGGTTACGCCCTGACTTCGCCGCTCGTGCTCGCGCGGCGCTGATCGGCGTCTGGGGTCTGACCTTCATTGCGGTCGCGATCTTCGCCAGTCCGGCGACGCTCTTCGACGATCGGAGCGAAAGCCGGTGGCCGCGGCTGCCGCTGATGCTCGCGGTTGCCGTGCTCGTCGAACTCGGCGCATTTCTGGCACCGTGCGGCTCGCGCGCACACCGACCCGTCTGGTCGACGGCGTGCATCTGCGTGGAGTCCCAGCCGAACCTGCAGCAGGACGTGCGCTTCAATTACTCCGCCAAACAGCAAGTCATGGACCGCTACATCGCACTTTCCGGGCGCGCCGCGGCGCAGTCATCGGGCACGGGCGATGTCACGCATCTGATCTGGCCTAGGGAGGGACTCGGCGTTTCCAGTTTTTAGCGCGCGAGCCTGACGCGCTGGCGCAAATCGCCCGGCTGTTGCACGGGTCCATGGTGCTGATTACCGGCGCGGTAAGACTGGGCAAATCGGTCACGCCGCCGGAAATCGCGGCCTACAATTCGATCTATGTCATCGATCGCGACGGATCGCTCGCTTCAACCTACGACAAGATCCACCTTGTGCCGTTTGGCGAATACTTGCCGCTCCAACACTTTCTGGAAAGCCTCGGGCTGCAGCAGCTCGCCAAACAGCGCGGCGGTTTTCTCGCCGGCGACCGCCGCAGATTGATCCCGGTGCCCGGTGCGCCGCCGGCGCTGCCTCTGATCTGCTACGAGATCGTTTTTCCGGGCGCAGCGACGGCGCAAAGCGAGGAACAAGGCGGACGGCCGGGCTGGATCATTAACGTTACCAACGACGGCTGGTTCGGCATCTCAAGCGGCCCGTATCAGCATTTCCAACAGGCGCGGGTGCGCGCTATCGAAGAAGGCCTGCCGCTGGTGCGCGCCGCGAATACTGGGATTTCCGCCGTTGTCGATCCGCTGGGCCGGATCATCATGCTGCCGCTCGGCGCCGAAGGCGTCATCGATGCACCGCTGCCGCAGCCGATTACCGCCCCGATCTATACGCGTGTCGGCGACGTCCCTGCGGCGATGATGGTGGCGATTGCGCTGATGATGCTGATCCGACGGCGATTGCAGGCCAATATCGCGAAATTCGACCCCGGTTTGCTCACTTAGGACATAGCGCCCCAGCAAAAACCTGGCGTAAGGCTCTCACCAGTAAATTAAGATACTGCTTGGTTAGCGCATCCCAGAAACGCGCTGAAGTCGCAGCGGCGGCCGACCCGCGGTTGCGTAACGCTCCAGTTATTCAACTAATTCGAGTAAAATAATGAAAGCAAGTCTACTCATCGTTTATTTTGGCAAGTTTTTTTCCAAACATTTCCCAAGGGAAGAGCCCTGTTAAAGCGCGGGCTTGCACAATAATGACCCCGCTCATGTTTGATATTTAAAGCAATTACGGTACAAAGGGATGGATAGGAGACCGGTTATATGATCGCCAAAAAGGCACCGAACCCAATTGACAAGCATGTCGGCAGTCGCGTGCGCATGCGCCGCATGATGTAGCAATGGTGGGAAGCTGGGAACAATCTCGGCCTGACATTCCAGCAGGTGCAGAAATACGAAAAGGGCACCAACCGTATCGGCGCCAGCCGCCTCACAAATCTCCCATATCCTGCAAGTGCCGGTGTCATTTTTTTTCGAAGGCGCCCGAGCGGCGCCAATACGGCGAAAGGGGACGGCGGCATGAGCGAAGCGCCTCGCCGGCTTACGTGTCCGACTTTCTCGCCACCTCCGATGGCCTGGCGCTGACCAAGGCGTTCATGCGCATTTCGAATTCGAAGTTGCGCCGGCGCATCGTCGATCTCGTCGAGCAAATCGCGGTCAGCGATAAACTCTGACCGGCGCGCCTCGCATCTCAACTCCGACGCTGGCAAGTATTCGCCGCAGGCTTTGATGCGAAGTTCGGAAGCAAGGGGACACATGAGCAACGTTGGTTTCTCGCGGGCTTGCATTTGAAGTTCCTATGCGCGTTGGCCGTCGAGGTGTAGAAACTTCAAATCCATCGCGTCGGTGACCGGCGGGCACCCAACAATTGCCCCACATTTAGCCCACATCTTGACCGCGCAGAGCGACGCTGCAACAACTTTGTCACGGTCAGCGCGGGGTCTCGTCGGCGCCCGAACCGAACAACGCCCAAGGCGACGAGGCTAGGTTCATTAGGGGAGTGTTTCTCAGTGGAACGTGCAAACTACCTGTTCACAAGCAAGTCTGTGTCGGAAGGACATCCTGATAAAGTCTGCGACCAGATCTCCGATGCGATCCTCGATGCGTTTCTTGAAAACGACCTCAAGCTCGGGATCGCCGATGACAGCAAAGTAAATACCCGGCTCGGCTGCGAGACCCTGTGCACGACGAACAAGATCGTCATCGCCGGCGAAGGACGCGGCCAGGCGCCGCTGTTCCACAAGCACGGCGACAAAGCGGTCATCAATCGCGAGATGATCACCGAAATCGCGCGGGGGGTGGTCAAGGATATCGGCTACGACCAGGACGGCTTCTCCTATTATGGCGCTGACGTCGAAGTGCTGCTGCACGGCCAATCGCCGGATATTGCCATGGGCGTCGACGCCAAAAAGAAGAAAAGCGGCGAGGAAGAGGGCGCCGGCGATCAAGGCATGATGTTCGGCTATGCCTGCACCGAGAGCGAGGTCTATGAAAAGGGCTCGTTCATGCCGGCGCCGATCTATTTGCGCACAAGATCCTCAAGGTGCTGTCTGATAAGCGCCGGTCTGGCGCGTTATTCGACCTGCAGCCTGACGCCAAAAGCCAGGTGACGGTGAAATACGTCGACGGTCAGCCGGTCGGCTGCACCAAGGTCGTGGTCTCGACGCAGCACAATGCGCAGACCCGCAACGGCAAAAAATACGCGCCGGGCATGGTCAAGGAGATGATCAGTGACGCGGTCGAGGAAGCTTTGCCGGAAGGCTGGATGCCCAGCCGGCCGAGCGACTTCCTGGTCAACCCGACGGGCAATTTCGTCATCGGCGGCCCGGACGGAGACTGCGGCCTGACCGGCCGTAAGATCATCGTCGACACTTACGGCGGCTATGCGCCGCATGGCGGCGGCGCCTTTTCCGGCAAAGACCCGACCAAGGTCGATCGCTCGGCCGCCTATGCCGCGCGTTATCTGGCCAAGAACGTCGTGGCGGCCGGTCTCGCTCAGAGCTGCACCATCCAAATCGCCTACGCGATCGGCGTTGCCGATCCGATGTCGGTCTATGTGGACACGCACGGAACCGGCGAGGTGGAAGAAGCGAAACTGCAGAAAATCCTGCCGGAGCTGTTCCCGCTGCGGCCGACCAATATCCGGCGCGCGCTCAAGCTCAATCGGCCGATCTATCGCCGCACCGCAGCCTACGGGCATTTTGGCCGCGCACCGGAAAAGGATGGCGGCTTCTCCTGGGAGCGGACCGACCTCGCCGACGCGCTCAAGCGCAGCCTGCGCTGAACGCTCGCCGTTTAGCGCGGCTCGATTTAGATTTTGGATGCGCCAAGGAGACGGCAGATCGCAACGATCCGCCGCCTCTTGCTTTGCCGGCGCGCCACCCCACATCGCTGGCGGGGCGCGGATTGCCCCCCCTGGAGTCGGCATTCATGAAAGCCTTGGTCGTCGGCTGCGCATTGGCGCTGGGACTTGCAGCAACAACGATTCCGGCCGACGCCAAAGGCTGTATCAAGGGCGCCCTGGTCGGCGGCATTGCCGGACATTATGCCGGTCATCACGGCGTCTTGGGCGCGGCCGCCGGCTGTGTGGTCGGCCATCATATGGCGACGCAACAGCAACGGGCGACGCAAAATCCCTCGCCGGACCAAGCCCATTAAAGATAGTCTCCGATAAGCAATCGGGCTTTTGTTTGCTCGGGCCGCATTCGGCCACGATGACGATGGATTGCGATCCGCATCAGGCACGCGCTTTCTTCGGCCGGCGCAAGGGTCACAAGCTGCGCCGGCGGCAAGCCGAACTCATCGAGACGCTATTGCCGCGTCTCGCGATTGATATCGGCCATCCCCCGCCCGCCGCGCTCAGGGCATTGTTCCCCGTGCCGGTGGAAGAAATTCAGCTCGAGATCGGCTTTGGCGGCGGCGAAAACATGATCGCCCAGGCGACCGCACGGCCGCAGACCGGAATGATCGGCGTCGAGCCCTTCGTCAACGGCATGGCCAAGGCGCTCGCCGCCATCGAGGCGGCCGGACTGCGCAATATCCGCCTGCACTTCGATGACGCCGTCGGCCTGATCGCCTGGCTGCCGGACGCGTCATTGACGCGCATCGATTTGATCCATCCTGATCCATGGCCGAAGCGCCGGCATTGGAAGCGGCGCTTCGTTCAGGACGCGACCGTCGCGCAGTTCGCCCGCATCCTGCGGCACGGCGGCGAAGTGCGTTTCGTCACCGACGTCGCCGACTACGCCGCATGGACTCTGCGGCATTTCATCCAATCGGCGGATTTCGCGTGGACCGCGGAGCGCGCCGACGACTGGCGCAAAGGCTGGCCGGATTTCACCCCCACGCGCTACCACGCCAAGGCCGCGCGCGTGCAACGTCCGCCGTGCTTCCTGGTTTTCCGCCGTGTTTGAATGTCCACTTCAGGCGCTACTGGCTTGCCGGACTTGCCAGAAGCGGACGACGCGTCGCGCCGTTGACGCCGAGAGCCGTCCATAATTGGCGAAGGCGGCATCGAGCGCCTGCCCGGACATCGCGGTCGCGGCCGGACGCATCATGATCACCGCATGCACCGCCGGCCAGGTTAGATTGGCCGCCTTGCACAGGATGAGGACCGGATCGGGCCGGTCGCTTTCCATCAGCCGGTCGACAATTCTGATCGGCACTTTGGCGAGCGTGGCAAGCGCGACCACCGTCTCTTCGTATTTGCGTTCGCCGCAGAAGGCGACCAATGCGGCTTCGTTCAGCCGGTTGTCCCGGTCAAGGCTGAGCACGAGGCGCTGAGCGGCGCGATAATCGCGCGGACCGATGCGATCGCCGACTTCCTTGGAGACTTTGGCGAGCACGTCACCGATCGCCGCCCGCATTTCCGGCGTCGCCGAAGCCATGAGACGGCGATGCACGACTGCGGTCGCCTTGGCGAGCAACTCGCGGAACATCCGCGGCGGGATGTCCGGCCGCGACCCGATTTTCTCGGCCAGAATTCCATCTTCCTCGGCGCGCCTGACGAGATTGGAGAAGCCCCTTTCGGAGATGCGCGCACCGGGATTGTCGGCGACCCGCCGCGCGACATCGCGATTGCCGCGGCGGACGAGAACATCCGTCACCGCCTCGCCCAGCGCGCGGCGCGCCGAAATGGCGCGCAGGTGGTCTTGGCCTTTGTTGCTGGCGACATCGACCAGATCCGATTCCGGCAGGCGCGCTGCGAGCTTCAGGACCGGCCCGGCGACGGTAATGTCGTCGTCGTTGGCAAGCTTGCGCAGAACATTGACCGGCGCATTGCCGACCGGAGCGAGATGGTTCGAAAGTTCGGCGCGGGCCTTCGTCTCGATCTCTTCGATGAGCAGGCCGAAGATCTCGTCGAATAGATCGACGTGAGCGTCGTTGTAGCGGCTGGCGCCGTCGAGGAAGAGCGCGGTAATGCGCCGGAGCGTTTCGCGCCGCTTTTCACGCGAGCCGCGCTGAACGACTTCTTCAAGTTCCGGGATCAGTGAGAAGACGACGCCCATTGCGGTGATCAGGGACCGGTCGTTAAGCCTTTTTTGGCCCGTTTCTGATTACCGACGACCGATTACTGTTCCCTGAACGGCCCTTGCAACGTTTCGAGGAAGGGCTATATTCCGAGCGTCCGTCAATGGATACCTCATAACGGTCGGCTGATCCGAACGGTTTTGAGAGTGGGCCCCCCGGGACCCGCTCTTTTTTATTACCTGAGGCCCGACGGTTCCTTTGCCGGACACATGAGTGTGGTGGATTTAAAGTTCCTAAACGGTAGCGGCAAACGCCCATAGCAACTTCAAATCCGCCGCACTAACGCCATGGATTGCCAGTGTCCCTTTGATTCCGAAGTTCGCACAAGGGCATACCGCCAGCGTGTGCGGACTTCGATATCGGGACGCAGGTGCAGGACCCAAAGTTTCGAAGCATGGACCACAGGCCGACAGCCTTTGCCGAAGAGCCGCGGCTGATCACCGAGCCCGGCCGGGCGGCGCGCGTCGCGGCGCTGGCCGAGCCGGTCCTCGCCGACCTTGGCTATCGGCTGGTGCGGGTGCGCATTTCAGCCGCCGCCGGCTGCACCGTGCAGATCATGGCCGAGCGGCCGGACGGCAGCATGGCCATCGAGGATTGCGAGACAGCCTCGCGCGCGCTCTCGCCGGTCTTCGATGCGGGCGATCCGATCGAAGGCGCGTATCGGCTGGAAATCTCCTCGCCCGGCATCGACCGGCCGCTGGTACGGCATTCGGATTTCGATCGCTATGCCGGCCACATCGCGCATATCGAGATGCTGGCGCCGATCGACGGCCGCAAGCGCTTTCGCGGCGAACTCATTGGCACGCAAGGCGAGTGCGTGCGGCTACGCCGCAACGATCCGGCGGCAGGCGACAATCCCGAAGTCGTCCTGCCGATCAACGATATGGCCGAGGCGAGACTTGTTCTCACCGATGCGCTCATTTCCGAGTCGCTGCGGCGGAGCAAGCGCGGCGGCAAACTTGACGAACATGCTGGCCCTTCGCGCGCCAACGGCGCGCGGGAGAAACAGCACCGACGACAAGACGATCAACCAGGACATCACCAACCAGGACATGTGGGCGCCGCGCCCGGGCAAAACCGGCGCGTCAACCAACGCAAGGGAGACTGATCATGGCGACGGTAAGCGCCAACAAACTCGAACTTTTGCAGATCGCGGACGCGGTCGCGCGCGAAAAGGCGATCGATCGCAAGATCGTGCTCGGCGCCATGGAGGACGCGATCGCCAAGGCCGCCCGCTCGCGCTACGGCAGCGAGACCGAGGTGCGCGCGGAGATCGATCCGAAAAGCGGCGAGCTGCATCTGTCGCGCCACATGCTGGTGGTCGATGCGGTTGAAAACCCGTCGTTCCAGATCAGCCTCGAAGAGGCGCGCCGGCGCCATCCGGCGGCGCAGATCGGCGACACCATCGCCGATCCGTTGCCGCCGCTCGAATATGGGCGCATCGCCGCACAGTCGGCGAAGCAGGTGATTGTGCAGAAGGTGCGCGAAGCCGAGCGCGACCGTCAATACGAAGAGTACAAGGATCGGATCGGCGACATCGTCAACGGCATCGTCAAGCGCGTGGAGTATGGCAACGTGGTGGTCGATCTGGGCCGCGGCGAAGCCATCGTGCGGCGCGACGAGATGCTGCCGCGCGAAGTGTTCCGCAACGGCGACCGCATCCGCGCCTATATCTACGACGTTCGCCGCGAGCAGCGCGGGCCGCAGATTTTCCTCTCCCGCACGCATCCGCAATTCATGTCCAAGCTATTCGCGCAGGAAGTGCCGGAAATCTACGACGGCATTGTTGAAGTCAAGGCGGTCGCCCGCGATCCCGGCTCGCGCGCCAAGATCGCCGTCGTGTCGCGCGATTCCTCGGTCGATCCGGTGGGCGCTTGCGTCGGCATGCGCGGCTCGCGCGTGCAGGCCGTGGTCAATGAGCTGCAAGGCGAGAAGATCGACATTATTCCGTGGTCGCATGACATCGCGACCTTCGTGGTCAACGCGCTGGCGCCCGCCGAAGTCGCCAAGGTGGTGCTCGACGAGGAGCGCGAGCGCATCGAGGTCGTGGTTCCGGATCAGCAGCTGTCGCTCGCCATCGGCCGCCGCGGTCAGAATGTGCGGCTGGCGTCGCAACTCACCGGCTGGGATATCGACATCATGACCGAGCAGGAAGAATCGGAGCGCCGTCAGGCGGAATTCGAAAATCGCACCCGCATGTTCATCGACTCGCTCAATGTCGACGAGGTGATCGGACAATTGCTGGCCTCCGAAGGCTTCACCTCCGTCGAGGAGCTCGCGCTGGTGGACACCAAGGAAATCGCCGGCATCGAAGGCTTCGACGAAGGTACCGCGGCCGAATTGCAGACCCGCGCGCGCGACTATCTGGCCAAGATCGAGGCCGAGCTGGACGCGAAGCGAAAAGAAATGGGCGTCGCCGACGAACTCACGGAGGTGCCCGGCGTGACGACGGCGATGCTGGTCCGCTTCGGCGAGAACGGCATCAAGACCGTCGAAGACCTCGCCGGCTGCGCAACCGACGACCTCGCCGGCTGGACCGAGCGCAAGGACGGCGAGACCGTGCGAGAAGCCGGCATTCTCGACGGTTTCGATCTTTCGCGCGAGGAAGCCGAGTCCATGGTCATGCAGGCCCGCCTGAAGGCCGGCTGGGTCAGCGAAGCAGATTTGGCCCCGCCCGCGGCCGAAGAAGCTCCGGTCGCCGAGGCCCAAGCCTGACGATGCCCAAGCCTGACGAGGCCTGAAGCCAGAAAGCCTGAAACAATAAGGCCTGAAACAACCAAGCGAGCGTATGATCGCCGGAACGCAAGACCTAGAACGCGCTATCGAGCTTGACCGCGGTCCCCGAGCGGCCGAACGCACCCGGATGTGTGCCGCCACCCGGAGAACCCAGCCCGTATCCGAGCTGATCCGCTTTGTGATCGGCCCCGACGGCGCGGCCGTTCCCGACCTTAAGAATAAGCTGCCCGGCCGCGGCCTCTGGATCAGCGCGACCCGGGAAGCGCTGGGCGAGGCGATCCGGCGCAAGGCCTTTACCCGCGGGTTCAAGCGGGAGGTCCGCCTGCCCTCAGACTTTGTCGAGCAGACGGAACGGCTCCTCGAACGAGCGGTTCTCGATGCCCTGGCCATGGCCGGCAAGGCCCGCTCGGTAGCGGCAGGCTTCGCCAAAGTGGAAGCCGCCCTGGAAAAAGAGGACGTTATTGCCCTCCTTCATGCCGCCGGAGCGTCTTCCGACGGGATCCGCAAGCTTCAGGCCGCCGCCCGCCGCCATCGGTCGGGCCCGCCGCCCGCGGAGATCGGATTTTTGACCACGGCGCAATTGGATTTGGCATTGAACCGCCCAAATGTGGTACATGCTGCGCTGCTCGCCGGACCTGCGAGCGAAACCTTTTTGGCGCGTTGCCGGCGCCTTGAGCGGTTTCGCACCGGCGATCAGCATCATCAGGCCGGAATGGCTGTGCCGACGTTATACCGGCCGGAGACATGACGCGTATGACTGAGACGAACAAAAATAGTGGCGAGAAGCTGAGCGTCAGTTCGACCAAGACGCTCACGCTCAAGCGTGGCGGGGTGGAGCAAGGCGTTGTGCGCCAAAGCTTCAGCCATGGCCGCAGCAAGGCTGTTGTTGTCGAGAAGGTTAAGCGCCGCGTTGCCGGTCCGGGTGAAGCGAGGCAGGAGCCCGCCGCGCCGCCCGATCGCAATGTCGCCGCGCCGAAGCGCGGCCTTGCGCCCGCCAAGGCGCCGTCGAGCGCCCCGACTGCTTCTTCGGCTGCCGCAGCCGGCGCGGCTCCCGCAAAACCTTCCGGCGTGGTGTTGCGCACGCTCACCGAGGAAGAGCGCAGCGCTCGCGCGCATGCGCTCGCCGACGCGCGTTTGCGCGAAGCGGAAGAGCGCAAAATCGCCGAAGAAGAAGCACGCATCCGTCAGACACGCGAAGAAGCCGAAAAGACCGAGCGCGCGAAGGCGGAAGCCCGCAAGCGCGACGAAGAGGAGCGCCGCAAACACGACGAGGAAACCAAGCGCAAGGCCGACGAAGTCGCCAAAAAGCGGTTCGGTGCTGAGACTTCGCCGCTCAAGCCGAGCACGACGCCCCGGCCCGCGCTCGAAGCCGACGAAGAGGAGGCTCCTCGCCGCGCCGGGCGCGGCGGTGCAGCGGCGCGTCCGGCGCCGGCGCCGAAAACGCCGCGCAGTGACGGCGAGAAACGGCGCGGCCGGCTGACCCTCGTGACGGCGCTTTCGGCCGATGAAGTGCGCGAGCGTTCGGTCGCCTCCTTCCGGCGACGCGTTCAGCGCCGGACCGGCCATCGCGACGAACCCAAGGAAAAGATCGCGCGCGAGGTGACGATCCCGGAGACCATCACGATCCAGGAACTGGCCAACCGCATGGCCGAGCGCGCGGTCGACGTGATCCGCATCCTCATGCAGCAGGGGCATATGGCGAAGATCACCGACACGATCGACGCCGATACCGCCCAGCTCATTGCCGAAGAGCTTGGTCACAGCGTCCGACGCGTCGCCGAGTCCGATGTCGAAGAAGGCATGTTCGACGCGCCCGACGATCCGGCGAACCTGCAGCCGCGCGCACCGGTGGTCACCATCATGGGCCATGTCGATCACGGCAAGACCTCGCTGCTCGACGCCATCCGCTCGACCGACGTTGCCGCCGCCGAGGCCGGCGGCATCACCCAGCATATCGGCGCCTATCAGGTGACGTCGCCGTCGGGCGGGCGCATCACCTTCATCGATACGCCCGGTCACGCGGCGTTCACCGCCATGCGCGCGCGCGGCGCCAAGATCACGGACATCGTCGTATTGGTGGTTGCCGCCGACGACGGCGTCATGCCGCAGACCGTCGAGGCGATCCACCACGCCAAAGCGGCGAAGGTGCCGATCATCGTTGCCATCAACAAAATCGACAAGCCGGACGCCAAGCCCGAGCGCGTGCGCACGGAGCTGCTGCAGCACGAAATTCAGGTGGAGTCGCTGGGCGGCGACGTGCTGGAAGTCGACGTGTCGGCGAAAGAAAAGACTAATCTCGACAAGCTGCTCGATGTGATCGCGCTGCAGGCGGAAGTGCTCGAGCTCAAAGCCAATCCGAATCGTCCGGCGGAAGGCACCGTGATCGAAGCGCGGCTCGACCGCGGCCGCGGCCCGGTCGCGACCGTGCTGGTGCAGCGCGGCACGCTTCGCCCCGGAGACATCGTCGTTGCCGGCTCGGAATGGGGCCGCGTGCGAGCGCTCATATCGGATACGGGACATTCGGTGGTGGCGGCCGGACCTTCCATGCCGGTCGAGGTGCTGGGCTTCAACGGCACGCCCGAAGCGAGCGATCGCTTGGCGGCGGTCGCGACCGAAGCGCGCGCCCGCGAGATCGCCGATTACCGCGCGCGGCAGAAGCGCGAGATCGCCGCGGCCCGGCAGACCGGCATGCGCGGCTCGCTCGAGCAGATGATGAATCAGCTCAAGACCTCCGGCCGCAAGGAATTCCCGCTGGTCATCAAGGGCGACGTGCAGGGCTCGATCGAAGCCATCGTCGGCGCGCTGGACAAGCTCTCGACCGACGAAGTCGCCGCCCGCGTGATCTTCGCCGGTGCCGGCGGCATCACCGAATCGGACGTGACGCTGGCGGGCGCGTCCGGCGCGGCCGTGATCGGCTTCAACGTCCGTGCACACAAGGAAGCGCGCGAGGCCGCTGAACAGGCCGGCATCGAGATCCGCTACTACAACATCATTTATGACCTCGTCGACGACGTGAAGAAGGCGATGTCGGGACTGCTCGCGCCGATGCTGCGCGAGACGCTCCTTGGCAACGCGATGATTCTCGAAATCTTCAAGGTTTCCAAGGTCGGCAACGTGGCGGGCTGCCGCGTGACCGACGGCGTGGTCGAGCGCGGCGCCAATGTGCGGCTGATCCGCGACAATGTGGTGGTCCATCAAGGCAAGCTCTCGCAGCTCAAGCGTTTCAAGGACGACGCGCGCGAGGTCCTCGCCGGCCAGGAATGCGGCATGGCCTTCGAGAACTACCAGGACATGAAGGTCGGCGACGTCATCGAGTGCTATCGCGTGGAGACCGTGCAGCGGACGCTCTGAGTTCGAATCTCCAGGTTCGTCGCTCGTCTCCTATCGTTATTGCCGGGCAAAAGGTGCGAAGCGCCGTCTTGGTGCCTGATGTTCCCCGCAATCCCGATAACAAGTTCACAGCAGACGAAATCGTTGCGCGGGCCAAGCCCGCGCGCATGACAACAGTAGAAAGATGTCACGTCACCAGCATCGTGCTCAATCCGCGGGCGGTTCGCAGCGCCAATTGCGCGTCGGCGAACTCATTCGCCACGAAATGGCGGCCATGCTGTCGCGCGGCGACGTGCATGATCCGGTGATCGAAACGCACATGATCACTGTGCCAGAAGTGCGCATGAGTCCCGATTTGCGGCTGGCGACGATCTACATCATGCCGCTGGGCGGCCGCGACGAGAAACACGTGCTCGACGCACTCGACCGCAATAAGCGTTACGTACGCGGCGAGATCGCGCGGCGTGTTAACTTAAAATTTGCTCCTGAAATTCGCTTTCGCATCGACGAGCGATTCGATGAAGCAGAACGGATCGAGAAGCTTCTGCGAACACCCGACATACAGCGCGATCTCGCTGGGAAAGAGGACGACTGATGCCGGCAACAAACAACATGTTTGATTCGTCCGGAGATGAAATCGACCAGGCCGCGCGAATCCCGGAGAAGGGCGCAAACAAAAAGCGCGCAAAGCGCGACGTGCACGGCTGGGTCGTGCTCGACAAGCCGGTCGGCATGACCTCTACTCATGCGGTCGCCGTCATCAAACGCCTGTTCTCGGCGAAGCGCGCCGGCCATGCCGGCACGCTCGATCCGCTGGCCTCGGGATGCCTGCCGATCGCGTGCGGCGAAGCGACCAAAACCGTCCCGTTCGTGGTCGACGGCCGCAAGACTTATATTTTCACCGTGCGCTGGGGCGAAGAGCGCGATACCGACGACGCCGAAGGGCGCGTCATCAATACGAGCGCAAGCCGTCCGCAGCGCGCCGCAATCGAGGCCATGCTCCCGCGTTTCACGGGCACAATCGAGCAGGTGCCGCCGCGCTTCTCGGCCATCAAGATCGATGGCGAGCGGGCCTATGACCTGGCGCGCGAAGGCGAGATCGTGGAAATCGCTGCGCGCGCGGTAACCATAGATCGGCTGGAACTCGTCGAGACCCCCGATCCGGATCATGCGGTATTCGCCGCCGAATGCGGCAAGGGCACCTATGTGCGCGCGCTGGCCCGCGATATCGGCCGGGCGCTCGGCACCTTCGGCCATGTTTGCGCTTTGCGGCGGAGCCGCGTCAGGCCGTTCATCGAAAGCGACATGATTTCGCTGGAACGGCTTGAAGCTTTGTGCCATAGAGCGGCCGCTGGCGAGGGAAATCTCGCCGATCTGCTACTGCCGGTCGAGACCGCGCTGGACGACATCCCGGCGCTGGCCGTTAGCCCGGCAGACGCGGCAAGGCTCAACAGGGGTCAAGCCGTTTTGTTGCGCGGACGGGACGCTGCCGTCATCCGCGGCACGGTCCAGGTCGCTTCGGGCGGACAGCTCGTGGCTATTGCCGAGATCGATCGCGGCGAAATCGTCCCCAAGCGCGTGTTCAACTTATCCGGCGTGACAGGTCGCGCCGACAGAGAAAAAGGTTGGTGACGATGTCGATTACGACCGCACGCAAGGCGGAGGTTATTCAGACATACGCCGTGAAGACCGGTGATACCGGTTCGCCGGAAGTACAGGTTGCGCTTCTTTCGGAGCGGATCAACAACCTGACCGAACACTTCAAGAGTCATGTCAAAGACAACCATTCGCGGCGCGGGCTGTTAAAGCTCGTCTCGCAGCGCCGGCAGATTCTCGACTATCTGCGACGCACCAATGAAGGACGTTATAAAGAGTTGATTGAACGGCTGGGTATCCGCCGTTGAAGAGGCTTGCGCGCGGCTGATCCCGTGCGCCGTTGGCGGTGCGCAAAGGCGCCCGCCGCATGTGCGGCAGCAACAATGCTGCCGATTTGAACGACGGACCGCTGGTCCGTCCCATCGAAGGAAGGTCCGAAGGCCATGGCAGGATCGCCGGACGCTGATGTGGCATTGCAGCTTTGCTGCGCCGACAGCGTCTCGCCGTCTTGCTTATGGCTTTCGCTCTTTCACGAAAACCATGAGAGACAATCGCAATGTTCAACATTCATCGTGTGCAACTTGACTGGGGTGGCCGCCAACTCACGCTAGAGACGGGCAGATTAGCGCGCCAAGCCGACGGAGCGGTGTTCGCCTCATACGGCGACACCACCGTGATCGCGACCGTCGTCGCAGCCAAAACGCCCAAGGAAGGCATCGACTTCCTGCCGCTGACCTGCAACTACCAGGAAAAATATTATGCCGCCGGCCGCATTCCGGGCGGTTATTTCAAGCGCGAAGCCCGGCCGACCGAAAAGGAAACGCTGGTTTCCCGGCTGATTGACCGTCCGATCCGTCCGCTGTTCGCCGACGGCTGGCGCTGCGACACCCAAGTCATCGTGACGGTGCTGTCGCACGACCTTGAGAACGATCCCGACATTGTGGCGATGGTGGCGGCCTCGGCCGCGCTCACGCTCTCGGGCGCACCGTTCATGGGACCGATCGGCGCTGCCCGCGTCGGCTTCATCAACAACGAATATGTGCTCAATCCGCAGATTGACGAGATGTCCGAGAGTCAGCTCGATCTCGTCGTTGCCGGCACGCAGGACGCAGTGCTCATGGTAGAGTCGGAAGCCAAGGAGCTGTCCGAAGACATCATGCTTGGCGCCGTCATGTTCGGTCACCGCCATTTCCAGCCGGTGATCGACGCCATCATCCGGCTCGCGGAGAAGGCGGCAAAAGAGCCGCGCGAGCTCACGCTGCCGGACAATGCCGCGCTTGAAAAAGAAATGCTCGGGCTGGTCGAGAAAGAGCTGCGCACGGCCTACGCAATCGCCGACAAGATGGAGCGGCACAAGGCGATCGAGGCCGCGAAAGAGCGCGTCATGGGCCACTTCGTGCCGGCAGGCGTGGAGAATCCAAAATATCCGAAGCTCCAGGTCGCCGGCGTGTTCAAGGAGCTCGAAGCCAAGATCGTGCGCTGGAATATCCTCGACAGCGGCAAGCGCATCGACGGCCGCGATGTGAAGACGGTCCGCCCGATCGTATGCGAAGTCGGCGTATTGCCGCGCACGCACGGTTCAGCCTTGTTCACCCGCGGTGAAACGCAGGCGCTGGTCGTGTCGACGCTCGGCACCGGCGAGGATGAGCAATTTGTCGACGCGCTGCAGGGAACCTACAAGGAGACTTTCCTGCTGCACTACAATTTCCCGCCCTTCTCGGTCGGCGAAACCGGCCGGCTGGGCGCGCCCGGACGGCGCGAAATCGGCCACGGCAAGCTCGCCTGGCGCGCCATCCATCCGGTGTTGCCGGCGCACACCGAGTTTCCCTACACCATCCGCGTGGTGTCGGAGATCACCGAGTTCGAACGGCTCATCCTCGATGGCGACCGTGTGCGGCACCTCGCTGTCGCTGATGGATGCCGGCGTTCCGCTCAAGCGGCCGACGGCCGGCATCGCCATGGGGCTGATCAAGGAGGACGAGCGCTTCGCCGTCCTCTCCGACATTCTCGGCGACGAGGACCATCTCGGCGATATGGATTTCAAGGTCGCCGGCACGGAACGGGGCGTGACCTCGCTGCAAATGGACATCAAGATCGCCGGCATCACCGAAGAGATCATGCGCATTGCGCTTGCCCAGGCGAAGGACGGACGCCTGCACATCCTCAGCGAGATGGGCAAGGCGATCACGTCGGCTCGCGCCGAGCTTGGCGAGCACGCGCCGCGCATCGAAGTGTTCTCGATCCCGGTCGACAAGATCCGCGAAGTGATCGGTTCGGGCGGCAAGGTCATCCGCGAGATCGTGGAAAAGACCGGGGCCAAGATCGACATTTCCGACGACGGCACCGTCAAGGTCGCGTCCGCCAGCGGCGAATCGATCAAGGCGGCGATCAATTGGATCAAGTCGATCGCCTCGGAGCCGGAGGTTGGACACATCTACGACGGCACGGTCGTCAAGGTGATGGATTTCGGCGCGTTCGTGAACTTCTTCGGCGCCAAGGATGGCCTGGTCCACATCAGCCAATTGGCCGCGCGCCGGGTGCAGAAGACGTCGGACGTCGTCAAAGAAGGCGACAAGGTGAAGGTGAAGCTGCTGGGCTTCGATGAGCGCGGCAAGGTCCGGCTGTCGATGAAGGTCGTCGATCAGGAAACCGGCGAGGATTTGGAAGCCAAGCAAAAGGCGGAGGCCGGCGAAGCACGCGAGGCGGCTGCCGGCGACGCGGCGGAGTAGTCGCCGCGTCCAAACAAACGATCGCGCAAGGGCGGCCCGTAACGGCCGCCCTTTTGCTTATTTAATCGGCGCGCATCCCGGTTGCGGTCGCAGGCTTCGTCGCGCTGGCGGGGCCGACAGCTCCCAGCGCCTCGACTGCGATTTGCCCGAGCGCCACGAAATCGACTTTGCGCGGTGAGGTGCGCCGCCAGGCAAGGCCGATCGTGCGGCCCGGTTCCGGCGCGGCGAACCGCAGCAATTTGACCCGCTGATCGCGCACTTCGACGTCGATCGCGACCATCTGCATGACGGTCGCCAAGCTCGTGGCGCCAAGCTCGTGGCGCCAAGGCTGAGCGGCATGGCGTGGCCCCGCGCCTGGCCGCGCCGACCGCTTGAGCAATGACGAGGAGCAGTTTGGGCTGCTCCTCGTCCTACTTTTCGCGCTCTCACTCGACGACAATGGGCTCCGCGGGGGGAGCGCCGGCCGGCTTGCGAAATACCATCAGCAACGGGAGCACGGCAAGGGTCGCGATCATCAGCAATTTGTAATCGTCGATATAGGCAATGATCTCGGCCTGTCGCGTTATCACCGCGTCGAGCGCCGCGCGGCCGGCGGCGGTAAGCGGATCCCAAGCATGCGCCACGGCCGGATTTTCGAAGCCGCGGTTGACCGGCGTGACGTTGGGAACGATGGCGGCGTGATTGGCCTGCGTGTTGCGCGTGAGCAGGCTGTTCATCACCGAGATGCCGACGCTCGAGCCGATGTTGCGTGAAAGATTGTAAAGCCCGGCGCCTTCCGTCCGGGTCTGCAAAGGCAGCGTCGAAAGCGTGGCGGCGCTCAATGGCACGAACAAAAACCCGAGCCCGGCGCCCTGCACCACCCCGACGCCGATAATGGTCCCCTGCGAAACGTCTGGCGTCCACCCGGTCATCTCATTGAACGACCACGCCGTCAGCGCAAGGCCGATGGCGAGCAGGATACGGGTGTCCAAACGCCCGACCAGCCGTCCGACAATCAGCATCGAGGCCATTGTGCCGACGCCGCGCGGTCCCATGACCATGCCGGCGGTGACCACCGGATAGCCCATGAGGACCTGCAGATAAGGCGGCTGCAGCGCCATCGACGCGTAATAGGTGAGACCGACGACCGATACGAATAAAACGCCGGCGGCGAAGTTGCGGTCGCGAAATAAAGCGGGCCGGACAAACGGCCGCTCAGCGGTGAAGGTGTGGACAAGGAACAAATAAAAGGCCGCGACCGCGACGATCGCTTCGATCATGATCTCGCCTGAGCCAAACCAGTCCTTCTGCTCGCCGCGATCGAGCATGACCTGCAACGCGCCGATCGCCAGGCTCAGCGTGCCGAAGCCGAACCAGTCGAGCTTCTCGCCGGCATTCCGCGGCGATTCCGGAAGGAAGGCGACCATGCCGAGCATGGCGACGATGCCGATCGGCAGATTGATGTAGAACACGTAACGCCAGCTGTAGTTTTCCGTGAGCCAGCCGCCGAGCACAGGTCCCAGCACCGGGCCAACCATCACGCCCATTCCAAAAAGCGCCATGGCAAAGCCCTGACGCTCGCGCGGATAGGCGCCGAGCAAAACGGTTTGCGAGAGCGGAACCAAAGCGGCGCCGAACGCGCCTTGCAACACGCGAAACAAAACGATTTGCGTGACCGATTGCGCCATGCCGCACAGCATCGACGCGATCGTGAAGCCGGCAATCGAGACGAGGAAGAGGCGTTTCAGGCCGAACCGGCCGGCCAGAAAGCCGGTTGGCGGAGTCATGATTGCGGCCGCGACGATGTAGGAGGTCAGCACCCAATCGATCTGGTCCTGACTTGCCGCCACGCTGCCTTGCATGTAAGGCAGCGCCACGTTGGCGATCGTCGTATCGAGCGCCTGCATGAGCGTGGCGATGATCGCGCACGCGGTGATAGCCGCCCGATTGCCGCCGGCAAACGCGCTCTCCGCTTCGGCCGCCATCACGACCCCCGATGGGAACGACCGAACAGCGACGTGATGAAATGAGGAAAGCCGCGGGCGTGCCCGGTATCGACATCGACTTCAACGCTCATGCCGGCCCGCAGCGGCGGGAGATTCTTGTCGTTGGTATCGAGGCGCACGCGCATCGGCACGCGCTGCACGACCTTGACCCAGTTGCCGCTGGTATTCTGCGCCGGCAGCAATGAGAATTCCTGCGCTGCCGCCGGGCTGACGCTCTCGACCACGCCATGCCATTCGACATCGGGATAGGTATCGACGGTGACCGTGGCCGGCTGGCCGGGCCGAACATAAGTAAGCTCGGTTTCCTTCGGAGTCGCGTCGATCCACACATGATCGGTGTCGACAAGAAAGAACGCCGTGGTCGAGGCGGCGAGATATTTGCCCGGCGCGATCGACGGCACATTGGTGACGGTGCCGGCAAACGGGGCGGTCACGACCGAGTGGTCAAGCTGCCGTTGCGCTTCGTCGACTTGCGCCTTCGCTTGGCGATATTGCGGATGATCGGTCGTGGCAATGTCCGCATTGCCGCCGAGCTTGGCCAGTTGCACCTTCGTCTGCTGCTGGAGGGCGGCGAGCTTGCTCTTGTCGTTATCGAGCGTGTAGCGCGCCTGATCGAAGACCGCCTGCGATACCGTGGCGCTTTTCAAAAGCATCGCGCTGCGATCGTAGTTTGTCTGGTCGAGGTCCACTTGCGCCTGCTGAGCGGCGACGTCGCTCAGCATACGCTTGTAATCTTGCTTCATCGCGTCGATCGACAACGCGATCTGCGAGAGATTGGCCTTGGCGTTCTCGAGCGCGATCTGGAACTGACGGGGGTCAAGCCGATAGAGGACCTGCCCAGCTTCGACGTGCTGATTGTCCTTGACCGCGACGTCCTGCACGATGCCCGAGACATCGGTGGAAATGCCGACTCGATCGGCTTGCACATAGGCATCGTCGGTCGACATGATCTGGCCGCCGGTCACATAGGAATACCCGCCGGCGAGCAACACGAGCGGCAGCAACGCAAACAGCACCCAGCGCACCCGATCGCGTCGGCGCAGGCGACGCACGGTGTCGGCACCACTGGTCCGCTCTTTGGAACGTTTTTCGGAACGCATTTCGGCCGGCGCGACCGGGTGCGGGCGCGGGCTTTCCGCAGTTTCCTCGTGCAGCGGCGAAACTGTTTTGCGAACGGGCTCAGCCATAGTGGCGCTCCCCCACGACGCCATGGGCGTTTCGCTTCGCGATCAGCCGGCGCAAATTTTCTCGCACGACCACGAGCTGGGACACCATCCGTTCGACATCCGGCGGCGTCACGCCTTCGAGCGTGTGCGCCATTGTCTCCTCGCCGAGCGAGGCCAGTTGCTCGAGCAGCGGCCGCGCCGCCTCGGTGAGGAACAAGCGCTTGACGCGCCGGTCGCCGGGGTCGGGCCGGCGCTCGATCAGACCGCTGTCACTGAGTTTGTCGAGCAGCCGCGTGAGCGTGATCGGCTGCAGATCGAGCATTTCGGCGAGTTCCGACTGGTTGAGACCCTCGGAACGATCGAGCCGGACAAGCACCACCCATTGCGCCCGGGTAATACCGAACTGGGCCGCTCTGTAGTCGGCATAGGTCCGCAGCAGACGCGCTACATCATTGAGAATGAAAGCAAATTCCCTATTCTTCGATGGCTGGGGCACGGCAGGAAACCACATCATCTATGTCAGCATAATATAAGCCAGCTTATATTTCGGCCATGGCTGGTCATGCAGGGCAGGATTGCAAATCGCTCAGGCCGGGTTTTTAGGCGAGGCCGAGGTCGCTCAACGCGGCGATATGGTGATCGGCGGCCGCGGCCGAGAAGCAGCAGAGGACGACGCGCCCGATGCCGCGCGGCGCGGCTGCCAATTCCGCGGCAACCGTGCCCACGGCGATACGTGCAGCGCGGTCAGGCGGGAAGCGATAGATGCCGGTCGAGATTGCCGGAAATGCCACGGATGTGAGCCGGTGCACGGCGACAAGCTCGAGCGCCGCGCGGTAGCAAGACGCCAACAATTCGTCTTCGCCTTTGCCGCCGCCGCTCCACACCGGTCCGACCGCGTGGATCACGTGCTTCGCCGGCAGCCGATAGCCGCGCGTGATCTTCGCACCGCCGGTCTCGCAGCCGCCGAGTGTCTCGCATTCGGTGAGCAATTCCGGTCCGGCGGCGCGGTGGATAGCGCCGTCGACGCCACCACCACCGAGCAGCGAACGGTTCGCGGCATTGACGATCGCATCGAGCGCAAGCGTGGTGATGTCGGCGACACAAACCTCAAGATGTGCGGCGCCGATCTCGGCCGAGCACAGCGGCTTTACATCCTGCATGGCCGCGATGTTATCACGCCCATTCGGCTTGCGCTTCGGCCCGCAGATCCACGGTGCTTTTCACGCCGATATCGTCAAAATGATCATCGAGAAAACGGCGCGCCGCCCGTTTGCCGTTCGTCCGCAGCATTTCGAAGAAATCGTAATCGGTGGTCATCTTGGAAGAGGCATCGTACTGCGTGCCCAGGCGATCGAGCACGATGCGATGCACGTTGATGCGGCGGTATTGACCCGGCCCGGTGCCGCGCGGCAGGCGGCCCTTATCGATCAGGCGCGCGACAAATTCCATGGCGCGATATTCCGCGATCAACGGCGAGTTGAAGGTGATTTCATTCAAGCGGTTCATGATCTCGCCGGCGGATGTCGGGGTCTTTTGCCGCACCAGCGGATTGATTTGCACGACCAGCACGTCCTCGGTTTCGGTGGTGCCGAAGAACGGAAAGATCACCGGATTTCCCAGATAGCCGCCATCCCAATACGGAACGCCGTCGATCTCGACGGCGTGGAAAAGCTCCGGCAGGCAGGCCGAAGCCATGACCGCAGCGGCCGTGACCTTTTCACGCGGAAATACCCGCACGCGGCCGGTCTGCACATTGGTTGCGGAAACAAACAGCTGGAGATCGGAGAAGGACTGCACGGCTTTGAAATCGACGAAGCGCTCGATCAGATCCTTGAGCGGATTGATATTGAGCGGATTGAAATCGTACGGCGAAAAGTAGCGCGACATCATGTCGAACCACGCCTGGACCGGCGAGCCTTCCAGCGGCGTGAACGACAACAGCCGTTCCACCACGGCCCGCTGCATCGGCGGCAGATCGCCGGTGCTGCTGACGGAGCGCCAGAAATCGGTGAGCCGCTTTTGCGCCTCCGCACGGCCGCCGCGCGCCAAACCATCCGCAAACATGACCGCATTCACGGCGCCGGAGGACGTGCCGGAAACGCCTTCGAACACCAGGCGATCATCAGAGAGCAAGTATTCGAGCACGCCCCAGGTGAAGGCGCCATGCGCTCCGCCGCCCTGAAGCGCAAGATTGATGCGCTTGGTGGTTGGGGCCGCCGCCGCATCGGCTGCAGCACGGCCAGGCCGAAGCGCGCTGAGAATTTTTTTCACCGGCATACGCGCGTCTCAGCGCTCAGTGGCCGCTTGTGTCGCGCGGCGAGGAGGTCTCATTCCGCCGTCCAGCCGCCATCGATCGACAAGTTGGCGCCGGTGATCGCTTTCGCGGCATCGGAACACAGATAGACGGCGAGCGCCGCCACTTCCTCGATGGTGACGAATTCTTTGGTCGGCTGCGCGGCCAGGAGCACGTCGCGTTTGACCTGTTCCGCGGTCATGCCGCGGGCCTTCATGGTGTCGGGAATCTGCTTCTCGACCAGCGGCGTCCAGACATAGCCCGGACTGATGCAATTGGCGGTGATGCCGAAGGTCGCGACTTCAAGCGCCACCGTCTTGGTAAGACCGGCAAGGCCGTGCTTGGCGGAGACATAGGCGGCCTTGAATGGCGAAGCGACCAGCGAATGCGCGGAGGCCGTATTGATGATACGGCCCCATTTGCGCGCCTTCATCCCGGGTACCGCAGCGCGGATGGTGTGAAATGCCGACGACAGATTGATCGCGATAATCTGATCCCACTTCTCGATCGGGAATTCCTCGATCGGAGCGACATGCTGAATGCCGGCATTGTTGACGAGGATGTCGAGCGACCCGAAAGTCCGCTCGGCGGTGTGGATCATGTCCGCGATCTCAGCCGGCTTGGTCATGTCGGCCGCCGAATAGACGGCCTTCACCCCGAAATCTTTTTCGATACCTGCCCGTTCCTTTTCGATGGCCGCGGCATCGCCGAAGCCATTGATCGTGACATTGGCGCCCTGCTCGGCGAGAGCGCGCGCATAACCTAATCCGATACCGGAGGTGGAGCCGGTCACCAGTGCATTCTTTCCCTTCAGCATGCTCATCTCCAAATTCAGGTCATGCGCCCTACCTGCGCCCTAGCGGAAAGCGCGCGACGCGTTATGTCCTTGCCCGAAGCGGCGGCAATGTGAGGCGCTTTCTGCTGCGGCGCAATATCAAAGCTCGGGGTTCGCCCCGTTTTCGGTGATACCGTGCAAATCGCTACAAAATCGCTACAATCGGCGAGGCAACAATCGAATGGTCTCGCCGGTTCATGGCTATGAGATGACAAGATCGGCAGCGATTTTCCCGGCACCTGATCACGATCATGGCAGCTGCGCCAGCGCCGCCATCATGCATGCCGAAGAGCTCTGCGCAGCGCGCGCACAACGGCTGACGCCAATGCGCCGGCATGTGCTTGAAACGCTGCTCGCGAGCCATAAGCCGCTCGGCGCCTACGAAATCATGGAGCGCCTGACACATCGCGGACGGCTGGCGCCGATCACGGTCTATCGCGCGCTCGATTTTTTGCGAGAGAACGGTCTGGTCCACCGCATCGAGAGCCGCAACGCCTTCGTGGCCTGCGTGCATCATCATGCCAACGGCGATCCGGTTGTTTTCCTGATCTGCGAGCGCTGCGGCACGGTAGGGGAAGCGCCCGGAGACGCCGTCACCGACACGCTCAAGAGATCATGCGGCGCAGCGGGCTTTGTGCCGAAAAGCCCGATCATCGAGATCGCCGGCATCTGCTCGCACTGCCGCGAGGGATGAGGATTTGTCTTTCTCCGGCGCCCTGCTTTCGCCGGCTTTGCGCGCGCTTTCTATTCCAAGACCGGGCTGATCTTCCACTTGCAACATTCCCCGCAATCCCGCCCGCTTGACGCGCTCGCGATCACGGTTGCGATCGGGCTGTGCTTGACCTGGGGATTCAATCAGGTCGCGATCAAGCTTGCGATTCACGATATCCCACCGCTGATCCAGTCGACGGCGCGTTCGGTGATCGCGGCGGTTTGCGTGGCCGGCTACGCGTGGCTACGCAGAATTCCATTGCTCAAGCGCGACGGAACGCTGTTGGCGGGCATTGCCGCCGGTGTCTTATTCGCCATCGAGTTTCTCCTGCTCTATCGCGGGCTCCTGTGGACGACCGCGACCCGAACTGTTTTGTTTCTCTATTCAGCGCCGTTCCTGGTCGCACTGGGCTCGCGCTGGTTCATACCGGGCGATCGCTTTTATCCGTCGCAATGGGTCGGCTTGGTGATGTCGTTCATCGGCATCGTCATCGCTTTCGGCCTGCCAACGCCGGCGGCCGATCCGCGCCAGATGCTCGGGGATCTCATGGCTGTCGGCGGCGCCGTCGCATGGGGGGCGACAACCCTGGTCATCAAGGCGAGCGCGCTGAACCGCATCAGCTCCGAAAAGACCATGCTCTATCAGCTCGTGGTCTCGGCGCCGCTCCTGGCCATCGCGGCGATCCTCTTCGGGGAACACATCGACGCCATGCCGTCGGCGCTAGCCGTGGGCGCGCTGCTCTACCAGGCCGTTTGGGTGGTGAGTGTCACCTTCGTCATCTGGTTTGCGCTGATCGTCCGCTATTCGGTTACCAGACTGTCCGCCTTCACTTTCCTCACGCCGCTCTTCGGCGTCGCTGCTGGACATCTGGTGCTCAACGAGCCGCTCACCCCCGCTTTCGCGCTCGCCGTCGCTTTCGTGGCCTCGGGCTTGGTTCTCGTAAACCGGCCGCGATAAGGCTATATCGGGGGCTGAAACGGCGCGGGCCCAGCGGGCAACGACCCGACTGCGTTCGGGGATCACGGAATTCACGAGAGATTTCAAAGGACTACCCGATGATTGAGTTCTCCGGGCCGGCGGCAAGGCACCAGACGGTCGCCGTGAAAGTCGGTAACGTCACGGTCGGCGGGGGTGCGCCGGTCGTGGTGCAGTCGATGACGAACACGGACACGGCCGATGTGGAGGGGACCGCCCGGCAAGTCGCGGCGCTGGCCCGGGCCGGCTCGGAACTGGTGCGCATCACCGTGGACCGCGACGAAGCGGCGGCCGCCGTGCCGCACATCAAAGAGCGGCTGCTGCGCATGAATGTCGACGTGCCGATCATCGGCGATTTCCACTATATCGGCCACAAGCTTTTGGCCGATCACCCGGCTTGCGCCGAAGCGCTCGATAAATACCGAATCAATCCCGGCAATGTCGGTTTCAAGGAAAAGAAGGACCGTCAGTTCGGCGCCATCGTCGAGACTGCCATCCGCCAGAACAAGCCCGTGCGCATCGGCGCCAATTGGGGCTCGCTCGATCAGGAATTGCTCACGCACCTGATGGACGAGAATTCGCGCTCCAACAATCCGGTCGACGCGCGCGATGTGACGCGCGAAGCGATGGTGCAATCGGCGCTGCTCTCGGCCGAGCGCGCGGAAGAGATCGGCCTGCCGCGCTCGAAGATCATCATTTCGGGCAAGGTGTCGGCCGTGCAGGATCTGATCGCGGTCTATGTCGAATTGGCGCGCCGCTCGAATTATGCCCTGCATCTCGGCCTCACCGAAGCCGGCATGGGCTCGAAGGGCATTGTCGCCTCGTCGGCGGCGATGGGCTATCTGCTGCAGCAGGGCATCGGCGATACGATCCGCGTTTCGCTGACGCCGGAGCCGAATGGCGACCGCACGCTGGAAGTGAAAGTCGCCCAGGAGCTGTTGCAGACGCTGGGCTTGCGCACCTTCGTGCCGCTCGTTGCCGCCTGCCCCGGCTGCGGGCGCACCACCTCGACCACCTTTCAGGAACTCGCAGCCAGCATCCAAAGCTTCATCCGCGAGTCGATGCCGGAGTGGAAAACGCGCTATCCCGGCGTCGAAGGCCTCAACGTCGCGGTCATGGGCTGTATCGTCAACGGACCGGGTGAGAGCAAGCACGCCGACATCGGCATTTCGCTCCCGGGCACCGGCGAACAGCCGACGGCGCCGGTTTTCATCGACGGCAAAAAAGCGATGACCTTGCGCGGCCCAACGCTGGCCGACGACTTTCAGAAGATCGTCGTCGATTATATCGAGCGGCGGTTCGGCACCGGCAGCGCAGGAAGAACGGCCGCGGAATAATCGCGCTCCGATTACAAGCGTTTTTCCAGCCGCCGCATGACTTCGTCGAGCTGGTCGAAATTCCGATAGCGGATGCTGAGCGTGCCGCCGCCGCCGCGGCGCTGGTCGATGCTCACGGTGAGACCAAGCGCATCGGCCAGGCGCTTTTCCGCGGCGAGCGTATCCGCATCCTTGGCCGCCGCGCCATGCGCATGCTTGCCGTTTGTTTGCTTCTTGCCGTTTTTGTTGGATCGCGCGCGCGCCATCGCTTCCACTTCGCGCACATTGAGATCGCGGGCGACGATTTCTTGCGCCAGCTGTTCGGCATTCGGTTCGCCGATCAGCATGCGCGCGTGACCGGCGGTGAGCTTGCCGTCCTGGATATAGCTCTTCACCGCATCAGGGAGTTTCAGGAGCCGCAGCGTGTTGGCGATGTAGCTGCGGCTCTTGCCGACAATCCTGGCGATCTCTTCCTGGCTGTTGTGAAACTCCTCCATCAGCGCGCGATAGCCTTCCGCTTCTTCCAGCGGGTTCAAGTCGGCGCGCTGAACATTCTCGATGATGGCGAGCTGCAGCGCTTCCGCATCCGTCGCCTCGACGACGACGACCGGCACTTCGTGCAAGCCGGCGCGTTGCGCGGCGCGCCAGCGCCGTTCGCCGGCGATGATCTCGTAGCCGTCCGCGACGCCGCGCAGCGGGCGCACGACGATCGGCTGAATAATGCCGCGTTCGCGCAGCGACGCCGTGAGCTCTTCAAGTTCGGCGGCAGCAAATACGCGCCGCGGATTGCGGGCGTTCGGCCGCAACGCGCTGGTCGGCAGCCGCCGTTGCGCGCGCGGCCGCTCGACTGAACTTTCGTCGCCGACGTCACCGATCAATGCGGCGAGCCCGCGTCCCAATCGCGACCGCGTCCCCTCCTCCGCCATCACGGCTTCTCCCGAGTGTTCAGTCATAAGCGCTCCGCGTGTCGAAAGCTCATCGCAATTTCATTCGCCGCCGGCCGGCACAAAAAGCCGCGACGATTCACGCGACGCACAATTCCTTCTCGCGCTGGATCACCTCAGTCGCGAGCCGCAAATACGCTTCGCTGCCGCTGCACTTGAGATCGTAGACCAGCACGGGCTTGCCGTAGGACGGCGCTTCAGACACGCGCACGTTGCGCGGGATCACTGTGTCGTAGACCTTGGGTCCCATGAATTCGCGCACGTCGGCGACGACCTGACCCGAAAGATTGTTGCGGGCGTCATACATGGTCAGCACGATGCCGTGGATCGTGAGCCCAGGATTGAGCTGCTCACGCACCTGGTCGACGGTCTTGAGGAGTTGCGACAGACCCTCCAGCGCGAAGAACTCGCATTGCAGCGGCACGAGAATGGCGTGCGCGGCCGCCATCGCATTGACGGTCAAGAGATTGAGCGACGGCGGACAATCGACCAGCACGTACGTGAACTTTGTTTGGGTGAAGTTTGTTTGATCTGCCAGAGCCGTCTTCAGCGGCGTAAGCGCGTTGCGCAGCCGGAAGGCGCGATCGCGCGACTGGCCGATTTCAAGTTCGAGCCCGGAGAGATCAAGGGTCGATGGCGCAAGATGAAGCCGCGGAACGGCGGTCTGGACAATCGCGTCGCGCAGCGGCTGTTCGCCGGTCAGCACATCATAGGTCGAGTAGCGGCGGCTGCGCCGGTCGATGCCTAGGCCGGTCGAGGCATTGCCCTGCGGGTCGAGATCAACAATCAGCACGTCCTCGCCAATCGCGGCGAGCGCCGTGCCGAGATTGATTGCCGTCGTGGTTTTGCCGACGCCGCCCTTCTGGTTCGCGATCGCCAGAATGCGCGGCGGCCGCGGAACGCCGATCCGCGGATCGCGCCCCGGCGCCGGAAGATCGGGGACCAGGGAAGATTTTTCAGGAGCTGGTGCGTCGCTCATGGCCGCCGATGTCCCTTGTTCTGTGGTTTGCCCGGCTTCACACCGCCTACCGGTAAATGGCGTAACGGTCGAAGGCTTTGCACAACCACAATTTGCGCCTGTTCGTCGGTTCGACTTTTGATCAACCTATCATCAATTTTCCAACATTTAGCGGCTTCGGTCAATTCGGACGCCACATCTTGTCCCTTGGGAAACAGGCCTAACGCTCCTCTTTTCAACAAGGGATAGGCGAGGGCGAGCAGCTTGGGCAACGGCGCCAAGGCTCGTGCCGTCACCACATCGACGGATTCGGGGGCTTTGTCCACAAAGTCCTCGATCCTCACGGCATGCACGATGGCCGGTGCGCCGGTGACGCGAATAGCTTCACGTAAAAACGTTGCTTTTTTGCCGATGCTCTCAACCAGGTGCACCTCCGCGCCCTCCTTTTCCGCAAGCGCGCAGGCGATGACTATTCCGGGAAATCCCGCGCCGGAGCCGAGATCGGCCCATACCCGGGCTTCGCGCGCCAAATCCATGAGCTGGAGCGAATTGGCGATGTGCCGGGTCCAGATCATCGGAACGGTCGAGCGCGCGATCAGATTTGTATGCCGTTGCCAGCCAAGCAGGAGCTCGACGAACCGATCCAATCGGGCGAGTGTTTCACGTGAAACGGGCACCAAGGACAGGGCGAGATCGCGGTCGGCGGAAAGGTCGACCGACCGGCCACGGTCCGCCCCCCCGCCGTCTTGCGTCATGCCGCGCCGCGACGGCGCTTGCGGCTCCCACGATGCAAGTGCGCGACCAGGAGCGTGAGCGCCGCCGGGGTGATTCCATCGATCCGGCTGGCGTGGCCGACGGTGCGCGGCCGGTGTGTTTGCAGCTTGTGGCGAACCTCGTTGGAGAGGCCGGGCAGGCTCTCGTAATCGATGTCGTCCGCCAGAACGAGAGCCTCATCGCGGCGATAGGATTCCACGTCAGCCGCTTGCCGTGAGAGATAAACGGCGTACTTGGCGTCGATCTCCAGTTGCTCGGCGATCCTGCGGTCGAGCCCGCCGAATTGCGGCCAGATGCGCGCGATCTGGGCAAGGCCGATATCGGGATAGGACAGGAGATCGAAGGCCGAGCGGCGTTGCCCATCGCGCCGCAGCTCAAGGCCGTGCCGCGCCGCTTCGTTGGGGGTTACGTTCAGCGCCTCAGCCATGGCCCGCGCATCCTTGAGCGCCGCCATCTTCGCCAGGTGCAAGCTGGCGCGCGCCGGCCCCACGCAGCCCAGCGCGATGCCCTTGTCGGTGAGGCGCTGGTCGGCATTGTCGGCGCGCAGTGTCAGGCGATATTCCGCCCGCGAGGTAAACATCCGATAGGGCTCGGTGACGCCGCGCGTAACGAGGTCGTCAACCATCACCCCGAGATAGCCTTCCGCGCGGTCGAACACGATAGCCGCCGCGCCCCCTGCCCGCGCCGCGGCGTTGAGGCCCGCAATCAGGCCCTGGGCGGCCGCCTCTTCATAGCCGGTCGTGCCGTTGATCTGTCCAGCAAGAAAGAGCCCTGGAACACGCTTCGTCTCCAACGAGGGATGCAGCTCCTGGGGATCGACATGGTCATATTCGATGGCATAGCCCGGCCGCACCACCCGCGCCCGCTCCAGGCCCGGAATGGAGGCCACGATCGCCAGCTGCACGTCCTCGGGCAGCGAAGTCGAGATGCCGTTCGGATAGACGGTCGTATCGTCGAGACCTTCAGGCTCCAGAAATATCTGATGCCCGTCGCGCTCGCCGAAGCGCACGATCTTGTCCTCGATCGAGGGGCAATAGCGCGGCCCCCGGCTTTTGATCTGACCGGAATACATCGGGGAGCGGTGCACATTCCCGCGAATAAGCGCGTGGGTCGTCGCCGTGGTGCGGGTGATGGCGCACTCGACCTGCCGGTTGGCGATACGCTCCGTCAGCATCGAGAACGGTTCGGGCGGATCATCACCCTGCTGCATCTCCAGCGCCGCCCAATCGATGGTCGTGCCATCGAGCCGTGGCGGCGTACCGGTCTTGAGGCGTCCGAGGGCGAAGCCTGCCCGCTCCAGGGTCGCAGAAAGGCCAAGCGCCGGCGCCTCGCCAACCCGCCCGGCCGGGATTTTTCGCTCACCGATATGGATCAGGCCGCGAAGAAACGTGCCCGTGGTCAAGACCACTGCGCCAGCGGCAAAGATCCGCCCATCGCCGAGCCGCACACCCGCCACACGGCCGTCGACGAGGGTGAGGTCATCGACCTCCCCTTCGACGACGGTCAGGTTTGGCGTCTGCCGAAGCGCCTCCTGCATGGCGGCGGCATAGAGCTTTCGGTCCGCCTGGGCGCGCGGGCCGCGCACGGCCGGCCCTTTGCGGCGGTTGAGCATCCGGAACTGAATGCCACCGCCGTCGGCAACGCGGCCCATCAGGCCGTCGAGCGCATCGATCTCGCGCACCAAATGGCCCTTGCCGAGCCCCCCGATCGAGGGATTGCAAGACATCGCGCCGATCGTCGCGAACCGGTGGGTCAGCAGCGCCGTCCGCGCGCCCGTGCGCGCGGCCCCGGCCGCGGCTTCGCAGCCGGCATGGCCGCCGCCCACGACAATGACGTCGAAGCCCTTATTCATCGCCATTCGCCACTCAGAATGAATGCGCTTCTAAAGCGTGGTCGCATGTCTTTTTCGGAAAACCGGTTTCCACTTTTCCGGGACACGCTCTAACGCAAAACTCGCCGGAAGTGTATCGGCTCTTGCGCCCCTTCGGTCGTGCCCAGCGAACGCCACCCCAAGAGCCGTGGTGTTTCACGTGAAACATAAGTCGCAGCCGTTAACGAATCATTTACCAATACAAAAATCTCGAAAGATAACGTCGAGGATGTCTTCCACGTCGACACGTCCGGTGAGCCTGCCGAGCATCGTAGCTGCCGATCGGAGCTCCTCCGCGATCAGCTCCTCATTGCCGGAGCCGCCCTGGGTCCGCGCGCTATGCGCCAGTGCGCGATCAAGAGCCGCAACGGTCTGCTCAAGAGCGTGGCGGTGCCGAGCGCGAGTGATCAACGCACCTTCTGTCGTTGCAAAGTAATTTTGGGCGTAATCGGAAAGGGCGCCGACCAATCCCTCGATCCCAGCTCCGGTCGCCGCGGAAATCGCAAATTGTTTCTTCCAAGCGGCGGATTCGGATTCACAGTTTTTCCACAGCTTATCCCGAGTCATATCGGTCTTGTTGCGGATCAGCCAAGACTTTGTTTTCCCTAGAGTTTCCTGGATCGTTTTGTCCATTCGTTCACTGGCCGATGCGTCAATGACCCACAAGACCAGATCCGCGCCAGCGGCTCGGGCGGCAGCCCTGCGCATCCCCTCCTGCTCGACGGGATCGTCGCTCACGCGGATGCCGGCCGTATCGAGCAGGGTGACGGGATAGCCACCCAAATCGAGATGGACTTCGATCACGTCGCGCGTGGTCCCGGGATAAGGCGAGACGATCGCCGCCTCACGCCGCGCCAGCCGGTTCAACAGCGTTGATTTGCCGGCATTCACAGGTCCGGCGATCGCGACCACCAGACCATCGCGAAGCCGCTCCCCGCGCCCGCCATCGGCCAATGTTGCTGCGATCATGTTGCGCAATTGCTGCGCAGCATGAAGCGCGGGACCGATGAGATCCTCGGGTACGTCGGCCTCATCGGAAAAATCGATCCGCGCCTCCACCAATGCGAGGGCTTCGATGAGCTGCCGCCGCCAGGCCTCGGCCTGATCGCCGATCAGGCCCGTGAGCTGGCGGAAAGCTTGGCGGCGTTGCGCGGGCGTCTCCGCGGCAATCAGATCCGCCAGACCCTCAACTTCCGTCAGATCAAGCCGCCCGTTGATAAAGGCCCGGCGGGTAAACTCGCCGGGCTCAGCAGGCCGGCAGCCTTCAATGGTGCCCAGCGCGTCGAGCACGGCCGCAATCACGGCGTGGCCGCCGTGAAGGTGCAGCTCGGCCATGTCCTCGCCGGTCTCGCTCTTCGGCCCCGGAAACCACAGCGCAAGCGCTTCGTCGATGATCTCGGCACTTGCCGGATCGCGCAGCCGCGCGAGCGACGCTCGCCGCGGCTCCAGCACGCGGCCGATCAGCTTTTGCAGCGCCACACCGGCCTTCGGACCACAGACGCGCACCACGGCGATAGCCGCCGGGGGACGACCCGAGGACACCGCGAAAATCGTAGGGAGATCGTTTGTCACGATTATCCGAGAACCGCCTGGTTCATTCGTGGCTTCCGCCAGCTGTTACGCCTGCTGCCGCAGCGCGTGCCAAATCTTCCGAATCCTGGCAACTGCCACGGATCGGCAAACGTTGTAAGGAGGGGTTCCTCGCATCGCCCTGCCCGGCCGGATCGAAATCATGACCACCACGACAGTGTCACACCGTGAAAACCGGCTCGGGCACGAAACGAGCCCCTATCTCCTCCAGCACAAGCACAATCCGGTCGATTGGTGGCCCTGGGGACCGGAGGCATTGGCGGAGGCTAAGCAGACCGGAAAGCCGATCCTGCTCTCGGTCGGCTATGCGGCTTGCCACTGGTGCCACGTGATGGCGCACGAGAGTTTCGAGAACGACGCCACCGCGCGCGTCATGAACGAGCTGTTCGTCAACATCAAGGTCGATCGCGAAGAGCGGCCGGACATCGATCAGATCTACATGGCGGCGCTGCATCATCTCGGCGAGCAGGGCGGCTGGCCGCTGACCATGTTTCTCACACCCGAGGGCGAGCCGATCTGGGGCGGAACGTATTTCCCGCCATCGTCGCGTTACGGCAGGCCCGGCTTCGTCGACGTGCTGCACGAGATCGCCCGGCTCTTCCGCGAGGAGCCGGAAAAAATCGAGCAGAACCGCGCGGCGCTGATGCAACGGCTCGTCGGTGCTGCACGCAAACCGGGCAGGGTGACGATCGGCATCGCCGAGCTCAACAACGCCGCGCAGCAACTTGGCGGCATCATCGACCCGGTGAACGGCGGCACGCGCGGCGCGCCGAAATTTCCGCAAGCCGCTTTGTTCGAGCTCTTGTGGCGCGCCGGATTGCGCACCGGCGAGGCGCGCTATTTCGGCGCGGTCGATATCACGCTGCATCATATTTGTGAGGGCGGCATTTACGATCATCTCGGCGGCGGCTTTTCCCGTTACTCGGTCGATGAGCGCTGGCTCGTGCCGCATTTCGAGAAAATGCTTTACGACAATGCGCAGCTTCTCGAACTGCTCGCCATCGCTTATGTGCGCCTGCAAAAGCCGCTCTACCGTCAGCGCGCGCGCGAGACCGTGGCCTGGCTCGCGCGCGAAATGACAACGGGCGAGGGCGCCTTCTCCGCGTCGCTCGATGCGGATTCCGAAGGCGAGGAGGGCAAGTTCTATGTTTGGTCGTATGACGCCGTGATCCGAGAGCTCGGCATGGAGGAGGGCGAGTTTTTCGCCCGCCACTACGACGTCACGCCGGCCGGCAATTTCGAAGGCCACAACATTCTCAATCGCCTCAAACCGCTGCCGCGCAGCGAAGAGGATGAAGCGCGGCTCGCCGGTCTGCGCGCGAAGCTGTTCGCCGCCCGCGAACCGCGCGTGCGGCCCGGCCTCGACGACAAGATGCTGGCCGACTGGAACGGATTGACGATCGCCGCGCTCGCCAACGCCAGTCGGATCCTTGCCGAGCCGACATGGCTCGCCATCGCCGAGCGCGCCTTTGCTTTTGTTGTTCGCGGCATGACCCGCGGCGACCGGCTCGGTCATTCCTGGCGCGACGGTCAGCTGAAATTTCCCGGCCTGGCGTCGGATTTCGCCGCGATGATCCGCGCGGCGCTGGCGCTCTATGAAGCGACCGGCCAGCCGCGCTATCTGGAGCAGGCGCTCGCGTGGCAGCGCGCGCTCGATCGCGATTACGCCAATGCGGAGGAGGGGACTTATTACCTCACCGCGGCCGATGCCGAGGGCCTGGTCATCCGCCCGGCCTCCACCGCCGACGAAGCGACGCCGAATCACAACGCGGTCGCGGCGCAAAATCTGATCCGGCTGGCTTTGCTCACCGGCGACGATGCATGGCGAGAGAAAGCGGACCGGCTGATCGCCGCCATCGCACCGGCGACGGTCGAGAATCTCTACATGCACATGGCGCTGCTCAACGCCATCGACCTGCGGCTGCGCGCCGCCGAGATCGTGGTGACCGGGGAGGGCGCCCGCGCAGACGCATTGCTCGCCGCCGCGCGCGCGATACCCTCGCTCGATCGGATCGTGCTGCATGCCCGCTCGGCCGACGCTCTGCCGCCATCGCATCCGGCGCAAGCGCAGGTCCGCGCCGCTCCCGAGCCGCAAGCGTTCGTGTGCGTCGGTGAAACGTGCTCGCTGCCGGTGACCGATCCGGCGGGCCTTATGCGCGCGCTCGAAGCCGCGCGGCATACGTCATGAAGGATTCGCCACCGCAGAATGCCGGGCGAAAAGTTAGCGCGGTAATCGCTTCGGTCTGAAGCGATTGCGCCTTAAGTATTCATCGAGTCGAAGAACTCGCCGTTGTTCTTGGTGTTGCGCAGTTTGTCAAGCAGGAAGTCCATCGCATCCATGGTGCCCATCGGGTTGAGGATGCGGCGCAGCACGTACATTTTCTTGAGCTGATCGGGTGGCACCAGGAGCTCTTCCTTGCGCGTGCCGGAGCGGGTGATGTCCATCGCCGGGAAGGTGCGCTTGTCGGCGACCTTGCGGTCGAGGATCAATTCCGAATTGCCGGTGCCTTTGAACTCTTCGAAAATCACTTCGTCCATGCGGCTGCCGGTATCGATCAGCGCGGTGGCGATGATGGTGAGCGAGCCGCCTTCCTCGATGTTGCGGGCGGCGCCGAAGAAGCGCTTCGGACGCTGCAGCGCGTTGGCGTCGACACCGCCGGTCAGCACCTTGCCGGAGGACGGCACCACGGTGTTGTAGGCGCGGCCGAGGCGGGTGATCGAGTTCGAGCAGGATCACCACGTCGCGGCCATGCTCCACCAGGCGCTTGGCCTTCTCGATCACCATCTCGGCGACTTGCACGTGGCGCGCTGCCGGCTCGTCGAAGGTCGAGGAAATCACCTCGCCCTTCACCGAGCGTTGCATGTCGGTGACTTCCTCGGGGCGCTCATCGATCAAAAGCACGATCAGATAACATTCGGGGTGATTGTGCGTGATCGAATGCGCGATGTTTTGCAGCAGCACGGTCTTGCCGGTGCGCGGCGGCGACACGATCAGGGCGCGCTGGCCTTTGCCGACCGGCGCCACGATGTCGATGACGCGGGCCGAGAGATCCTTCTTGGTCGGATCCTCGTATTCCATCTTCAGCCACTCGTCCGGATAGAGCGGCGTCAGATTGTCGAAATTGACCTTGTGACGGGCCTTTTCGGGGTCTTCGAAATTGAGCGAGTTGACTTTGAGCAGAGCGAAATAGCGCTCGCCTTCTTTTGGGCTGCGGATATGGCCGTCGATCGTATCGCCGGTGCGCAGGCCGAAACGGCGGATTTGCGAGGGCGAGACATAGATGTCGTCCGGGCCGGGCAAATAGTTTGCTTCTGGCGAGCGCAGGAAGCCGAAGCCGTCCGGCAACACTTCGACCACGCCTTCACCGACGATATCGGTCTCGCGCGCCGAGAGCTGCTTGAGGATGCCGAACATCAGCTCCTGCTTGCGCATGGTCGAAGCGTTCTCGACCTCGAGCTCCTCGGCGAAGGAGACAAGCTCCGCCGGAGTCTTGGTCTTTAGTTCTTGGAGTTTCATTTCCCGCATACAAATATCCTATGGAGGTCACGCCAGCGGCGGGGTGGGGAATCGCAACGCGGCCGGCAGAAAAAAGAGAGAAGAAGTCGTAGGTCTTGGGTTGCGAGGAGCTTTGGGGCTCCGGTCCCGATGCACTAGCCGGCTCCAGTCAAACTGGGGCCAGAACTCAATTGCATCCGCCTACGTTCGGTGGGATTGCCTAAAGATAAGAAAACAAAGCCCGTCAGGCAAGAGGCCAAACGGATTGTGCACTAGCAACGCGGCCGGGTCAAAACGGTTTCAGCACCACGAGGATTACGATGACGATCATGGCGATCGTCGGTATCTCGTTGATTATTCTGTAGAATCTCTGAGAATGCTGATTGTGGTCGGCGGCGAAAGCCTTGACCCAGCGGGCAAATAATCCGTGCAAGGCGGAAAGCAGCACCACAATTGCGAGCTTTGCCTGCAGCCAGCCAAAGCCAAACCACCCATAGTGAGAATCAGGACCGTGCCAGGCGAGCCAGAGGCCAAGCAGCCAGGTCGCGATCATCGCCGGGTCGATGACACCGCGCAGCAGCCGGCGTTCCATCACCTTGAACGTTTCCGATTGCACGGAGCCCTTCTCGGCAGCGCAGTGATAAACAAACAACCGCGGCAGGTAGAGCATTCCGGCCATCCAGGCGATCACCGCAATGATGTGGAAGGCTTTGACCCAGCCATAGACCTCCACGACCGCTCCTCCGCGCTCTCGACCGAACGGCTTAGCCCGATGACGCCGGCATGCGCCGCACGCGTTCGATCAATTGTTCGACATGGCGCAGCGGCGTCTCCGGCAGCACTCCATGACCGAGGTTGAAAATGAACGGTCCTTGCGACAATTTCGCAAGAATTGCATCGATGGAACGGTCCAAAGCTGACCCTCCAGCAAGCAACGCCAACGGATCGAGATTGCCCTGGACAGGCCGCCGCGGCTGAATCTCGGAACGTGCAAATTCAAGCTCGATGGTCCAATCGAGTCCGACCGCATCGACGGCAACAGCATCGAGGTAGCGGCCAAGCTCCGTGCCGGCGCCGCGGGGAAACCCAATAATCTTTGCTTGCGGAATTTCCTTTCGCACTTTTTCGACAATGCGAGCCACCGGCCGGATACACCACATCTCGAATTCCAGGGCAGGCAAGATTCCGGCCCAAGTATCGAAAATCTGCACAGCATCCACCCCCGCCGCCAACTGCCGAATGAGATAGCTTGCCGAAGCATCGACCAGAGTATCGATCAGCTTGGCAAATTCATCGGGATGCCGATAAGCGAATAATCGTGCCGGCGATTGATCAGGCGTTCCTTGTCCAGCGATCATATAGGTCGCCAACGTCCAGGGCGCTCCGCAGAAGCCCAATAACGCCACAGCCGATGGTAGATCCTGCCGCACACGAACAATGGCCTCATAGACCGGCTCAAGCGCGCGGTGGTCGATTTCTGCTCGCAGCGTGCGGAGCGCCGATGGTTCATTCAATGCATCGAGCCTCGGTCCCTCGCCCTCGACAAAGGCAACCCGCTGCCCGAGCGCATGCGGCACGACCAAGATATCGGAAAAAAGAATCGCCGCATCGAAACCAAAGCGCCGGATCGGCTGCAGCGTAATCTCGGCTGCCCGTTTTGGGTCAAAACAGAGAGCAAGAAATCCCTCCGCCTTTTCGCGCAAGGCACGATATTCCGGAAGATATCTCCCGGCCTGCCGCATCAGCCATATCGGTGGAATGGGCTCACGCTCGCCTGCCAGCACGCGAAGCAATGGTTTGCGCACAGATCGAGCCGTCACGCCCTTATCCTATACTGAATCAATCTTATAGAATCTGTTGTAGTGCTTGGACCGTTGATTGGACTCATACAATTGAACGCATACGTCATCCACGGCTAACTCACATATTCCCTATTCCCGGCGCTTCGAGGCAACCATGGCTGAAGGCCGGGATTTGCACGCCTTTCGCGGAAAATCCGCCAGCCCGCTTCACGGCTGTCCACATTTCACCGCTGCTAGATGAGGCGGTGCTGTTGGTAATTCGGCGCGGCAGCAATGTGGATGAAGGTCAGGGTTTGCCGGCTATTGTCCTTGCCTAGGGCGCTTACCCGTGGCCTTCTCCCCAATTATCGACAGGTTATCCCGATCTCCGATGACGTCTGCGCCCGGCTATTTTCATCTGCATCTGATCTCCGATTCAACCGGAGAGACGTTGATTACGGTCGCGCGCGCGGCAGCAGCGCAATACTCCAAGATCATGCCGGTCGAGCATGTGCATCCGCTGGTGCGAACGCAAAAACAGCTTGACCGGGTGCTCAGCGAAATTGAGGAGATGCCTGGGATCGTGCTTTACACGCTCCTGCAGGAGAATTTGGCGGCCAGGCTTGAGGAGAAATGCCGCACGCTCGGGCTTCCCTGCCTCTCGATCCTGGGACCGGTTTTGCACCTCTTTCAGGCTTATCTCGGTGCCGAATCGACCCACAAGGTTGGCGCTCAGCACACCCTGAATGCGGAATATTTTCGCCGCATCGACGCGCTCAATTACACCATGATGCATGATGACGGCCAGCAAGCCGACGATCTCGAAGAGGCCGACGTTCTTCTCATCGGCGTGTCGCGCACGTCGAAAACCCCGACTTCCATCTACCTGGCTAATCGCGGCGTGAGGACGGCAAACATTCCGCTCGTTCCGGGCGTGCCGTTGCCGCCCGGTATCGAAATGCTCAAGCATCCTCTCGTCGTCGGGCTGTACGCTACACCGGAGCGCATCGTGCAGATCAGGCAGAACCGCCTGCTCGGGCTCAAAGCACATCGCGACGATGACAAATATATCGATCAGCAATCGGTGGCGGAGGAAGTCTCGGCTTCGCGCCGGCTATGCGCCCGGCACAATTGGCCTGCGATCGACGTCACCCGTCGCTCGATCGAGGAGACGGCGGCCGCAGTGCTTGCGCTTCTCACCGAGCGCCGCCGTCATTTGGCATCGTAAGCGATGAGCTTGTGGCTTGCTCCCGCTCCTCTTGTGTTGGCATCGCGCAGCGCCGCGCGGTGCGCGCTGCTCGAAGCCGCAGGCATTCCGATTGAGCTACGTCCAGCCGATCTTGATGAGCGTGGTCTCGAGGCAAATGTTGTTTCCCAGGAGCCGGCGGCGATCGCTGTGTTGCTGGCGCGCGAAAAGGCATCATTTGTCGCTGGCGCGCATGCCGGCCGGCTGGTCCTCGGCGCGGATCAGACATTGGCGCTTGGAGCCAAAAGATTTGTCAAGCCTGCCGACCAAGTGGCCGCGCGCGCGCAGCTCGCCGCGCTTTGCGGTCGTACCCATGAGCTTCACGCAGCGATTGCTTTCGTGCAGGACGGCACCACCGTATTCGAGCATGTCGAAACCGCGCGGCTGACCATGCGCTCGTTCTCCGACAAATTTCTCGACCGCTATCTTGAAACAGCCGGCGACGCGGCAACCAGCAGCGTCGGCGGCTATCAGCTCGAAGGCCTCGGCATCCAGCTTTTCGAGCGTATTGAAGGCGACTATTTCACTATCCTCGGCTTGCCGCTGTTGCGAACGCTCGATTTCCTGCGTCAGCACGGGTGCCTTGCACGATGAATAGCGAGCGGCCCTTTATTCTGTGCCTGACCGGTTCGCTCGGCATGGGCAAGTCGCGGACAGCAAGCTTCTTCGCCGAAGCGGGTGTCCCGGTCTACGATTCGGACGCCGCCGTGCATGCGCTTTATGCGGGAGAAGCCGCGCCTCTGATCGAAAGCGCCTTTCCAGGCACGACTTCGGACGGCAAAGTCGACCGCACTAGGCTTGCGGCGAAAGTGCTCGGCGACGATGCGGCGTTAGCGAGGCTCGAGGCCATCGTGCATCCCCTGGTCAGCAAGGCCAGAGACGCCTTTCTGGCCGAGGCGCAAGCCTACGGCGCGCCTGTGGTCCTGCTGGACGTACCGCTGCTGTTCGAAACCGGTGGTGAGTGCGGCTGCGATGCGGTGGTCGTGGTTTCCGCCCCGCCCGACGTGCAGCGCCGCCGCGCCTTCGAAAGGCCCGGTATGACCGAGGAGAAATTTGCCGTGCTGGTCGGCAAGCAAATGCCCGATGTGGAAAAGCGCCGCCGCGCCGACTTTATCGTGGACAGCTCGCAATCCTTCGATCATGCCCGTGCGCAGGTGCGCGACATCCTCCAGGCGATCGCTAAAATGCGTGCACGCCGCGCTGATTCGCCGGATGAGCGCGGCCCGCGGTAATAGAGCTTCGATGCGCGAAATTGTGCTTGATACCGAGACGACAGGTCTCGACCCGCTGGACGGCCATCGTCTGGTGGAGATCGGCTGCGTTGAATTGATCAATCGCATCCCGTCCGGTCAGACTTTCCACGTCTATTTCAATCCCGAACGCAGCATGCCGGCGGAAGCGTTCGCCGTGCATGGCCTCAGCGACGAGTTTCTCAAGGACAAGCTCTTTTTCGCCGAGGCTGCGGACGATTTTCTGGCTTTCCTCGGCGACGCGCCGCTCGTCATCCACAATGCCGCGTTCGATCTAGGCTTCATCAATGCTGAGCTCGAGCGAGCCGGCCGCCCGTTGGTCGCGCGCGAGCGATTGGTCGACACGCTTCTGATTGCCCGCCGCAAGCATCCCGGCGGCTCGAACCGGCTCGACGATCTGTGCGTGCGCTATGCGATCGACAATTCCCGCCGTACCAAACACGGCGCGCTCTTGGATGCGGAGCTCCTGGCTGAGGTCTATGTCGAGCTGATCGGCGCTCGCCAGGCGCAACTCGTTCTTTCTCAGGCGACGGGGCCAGGCCGAGCCATTGGCGAGCCCATTATTGTGCGCGAGCGGTTGGCGCCGCTGATCAGTGCCGTAACCGAGGAAGACCGCGCGGCGCATCGCGTCTTCGTCGCCACGCTGGGCGAAAACGCCATTTGGCGCGACTACGTCAGTTCGAATTAGCCGGCAGCGGCGGAGACGTCTGCGCGGCGGCCATTCGCTGGCGGTAAAGTCCGACAAAATCGATCGGGTCGAGCAGAAGCGGCGCAAATCCGCCGTTGCGCACGGCGGTCGCGACAATCTCGCGCGCAAAGGGAAACAGCAGCCGTGGGCATTCGATCAGCACGATCGGCTGGAGACTCTCTGGCGGCACGTTCTGGATGCGAAAGGCGCCGGCAAAGACCAGCTCGAAATCGAACAACAACATGCCCTGCGCTTCGGCTTTGCCTTCCAAGCGCAGCGTCACCTCGAAGTCGGTTTGACTCATCGGCGCCGCATCGACATTGACCTGGATGTTGATGCTCGGCTGCTGTCCGGTCGGGGTGATCGAGCGCGGCGCGTTCGGATTTTCGAACGAAAAATCCTTCACGTATTGGGCCAACACGCCGATTTGCGGCATCGCCTGAGGCTGCGGACCGCCGTTCCCTTCTGACATATTTTTAATCTCCGGTCGCCCATCGGCGTTAAAGGTTGGCTAACATAGGCAAAGCGGGCGAACAATGGCGGCAGTTCCGAACCCTTCTGCCGCAGCTCCCGCGCTCCGGCGCCGAAAACGTGCCAATTGTGACCGCCGCACGGCGGCTGCCCGGCCCCACCTGCTCGAATGGCTCGTTTGGCGATGAATATTGGCGGGACGGCAGCGATCGTTTAAGGTTCAGCATAAGCACGCGTATCGGGCTCGTGCCGCAGATTTGACGTTCCTGAACGGTTGCCGCGCGAGTGTTGCGGAACTTCACATCGAAAAGCGGCACTAGATTCCGTATATTTTGCGAGTGCCCCCTTTGCTTCCGAAGTTCGTGTCGAAGGGAGCTATTGTTCACGAACTTCGGAAGCAAGGCACGATCCGCCACTGGATGGTTCCTGGTGCGTGCCTACATAGAGCTATAGCCCGGGTGCCGATGGGTTCGCGATCTTGAACCGCCTTCGGGATATATCGTCCGTAATTCGCGACGCCGAGAGAATTCAGACGTGTTCGACATTTACACCATCATCTTCCTGGCGCTCGCCGTGTTCATCTTCTTCCGGCTCCGCAGCGTCTTGGGGCAACGGACGGGGCGGGAGCGGCCGCCCTATGACCCCTATTCGGCGCGCGACGCGGTGCGAAGCCCGGCAAGCGACAAGGTCGTGGCTTTGCCGCAGCGCCCGGCTGAACCGGCGGCCGGTCGGCCGGTCGAAGCCGTGCCGCCGCCGGCGGATCGCTGGAAGGACGTGGCCGAGAGCGGTTCCAGTGTGGCCGCCGGGCTTGATGCCATCGTGGCAGCGGATCCGAGCTTCGACGCCAAGCACTTCATCACCGGCGCCCGCACCGCCTATGAGATGATCGTCACCGCTTTCGCCGAGGGCGATCGCCGCCAATTGCGCAACCTGCTCTCGCGCGAAGTGTATGACGGGTTCGACGCGGCGATCTCCGAACGCGAGAGCCGCGGCGAAACCGCTGAAACGCGTTTCGTCTCGATCGACGGTTCGACCATCACCGCGGCCGAGTTCCGTGGCCGGACGGCGCAGATCACCATCCGCTTCGTTTCGAAGCTCATCACAGTTACGCGCGGGCGATCGGGAAATATTATCGAAGGCAACGCCGAGAAAGTAACCGACGTCACCGATGTCTGGACTTTCGCGCGCGACATCTCCTCTCGCGATCCGAATTGGAAGGTCGTCGCAACCGAAGCTGGACAGTGACTGCATGGCGGCGTCCGGTCGAGCATGGCTCCTCGTCGCCGTTGTCGTCGTCCTTGCCGGGATTGCAACCGCCGGCCGAAGCGCAGCGCGTGAGCCGATCAAATTCCCGGATACGCAATATGAACCGGTCGACTGGGCCAGCCTCGACGGTTGGGCGAGCGACGATCACGCCACCGCCTTTGCCACCTTTCTCGAAAGCTGCCGCGTCCTGAATGCCAGTCGTCAACCGGCCGCCGAGCCGGTCGCGATCGCGGAAGGGCTCAAGGCCGTCTGTGCGCGCGCTTCTACGGCGGTTCCGCTGGAAGAGGAGGGCGCGCGCAAGTTCTTCGAGGACAATTTCCGCCCTTTGCGCATCAGCAAGCTTGGCGATAGCGAAGGTTTTCTCACCGGCTATTACGAGCCGATCATCGAAGGCTCACGCGTCCCGACCGGCGAGTTCACGGCGCCACTTTATCGCCGCCCGCCTAATCTGGCTATTTCCGGCCGCCGCAAGCTGGGCGACGCATTTCCCAGCAAGGGCGTAAAGGTCGGTCGCCGCGTCGGCCGCCGCAAGCTCGTGCCCTATTACGATCGCGGCGCGATTGAGGACGGGGCGCTCGACGGCTGGCATCTCGAGATCTGCTGGCTGCGCAGTCAGATCGACGTGCTGTTCGCGCAAATTCAAGGCTCGGCGCGGATCAGGCTGGAAGATGGGAGCATTCTGCGCGTCAACTACGATTCGCATAACGGCTGGCCCTATACGCCGGTCGGGCGCGTGCTCATCGAGCGCAAGATCGTGCCCAAGGACGAGATGTCGATGCAACGCATTAGCGATTGGATGGCGGCTAATCCGGATGCGGCGAAAGAGGTCAGGCGGCAGAACAAGTCCTACGTTTTCTTCCGCATCACGGCGCTTGGCTCGCAGGATGAGCCTGTTGGCGGCGAGGGCGTGCCGCTGGCGCCCGGCCGCTCGATCGCAATCGACCGCGCCTTGCATGCCTATGGCACGCCGTTTTTTATCGCGGCCGATCTGCCGATCACCAACGAAAGGGTCGGAACAAAATTTCGCCGCCTGGTTGTCGCGCAGGATACCGGTTCGGCGATCGTCGGTCCGGCCCGCGCCGATATCTATTTCGGCGCCGGCGCTGAAGCAGCCCGGATCGCCGGCCGTATCAAGAATCCCGGTCAGTTCGTCCTGCTGATGCCGCGCGAACTCGATCCGGTCGAGGCCGCTCGCAATGTGCCTTTGCCGCCAGAACGTCCGAGATTCTTTGCCAAGTTCAGCGTCGGCAACATGATCGATCCGACTGCCGAAGAGGTGCCGTTGCCCGAGCCTAGGCCGGCCGCCGCCCAGCCGAAACCGGCGCCGCCGCCGAAATCAGCGAAAATCCGGCGTGTGCGATGAGCCGCCGGCGGCCGTTGAGCGAAGAAGAACGCGCATTGTGGACCGGTTTTGTTCGTTCTATCAGGCCGCTCGATCCTTCGCGCGAACGAAGCGAACTCCCCGAACCATCGCAGCCTGCCAAAGTCTCGGCCAAAGACGACAAATCAGCGTCGGCCAGGCCGCGCGTCGTGGTCCGGCATGAGAGACCGCCGGAGAAGAAGCCACCGGAGAAAACGGCGCCGCCATTGGCGCCGCTCGGGCGGCGGCTCAAGCAGCGTGTCGCGCGCGGACGCGAGGCGATCGACGCCCGCCTCGATCTGCACGGCTTTACACAAGTGCACGCGCATGCCGAGCTGCTGCGCTTTCTGCGCCGTGCGCAAGCCGACGGCGCCAGGATTGTGCTCGTCGTCACCGGCAAAGGGGCGGGCAAAGGCGGCGACGCGCACGAGCGCGGCGTGCTCAAGCGGCAAGTGCCGCTGTGGCTCTCGCTGCCCGAGTTCCGGTCTCTTATCGTGGGATTCGAGGATGCGCATGCCGGTCACGGCGGCGCCGGCGCATTGTATGTGCGATTGCGGCGCGCGCGGCGGAGCGGCGACTGACCGCAACCATGGGAATGCCAACGAATGCGCAAGAAAGCGACAACTTCATCTGCAAAAGATCCGCTTTCTCGTGTCCAAATTCCGAAGTTCGCAACGGCTTGCGATGCAGTTGCAGTCTGAAGCGATTGCGCTCTGAGGAAAGCGCCAAGCTTTTACAAAATGAAGCGGCTGAGATCGGCATTCTTCGCCAGATCGCCGATATGCTTTTCGACATAGGCCGCATCGATCTTGACCGTCTCGCCATGCCGGTCGGGCGCGGCGAACGACACTTCGTCGAGGACGCGCTCCATCACCGTCTGCAGGCGCCGCGCGCCGATATTCTCCACGCTTGCATTCACCGCCACCGCCGTGTCGGCGACGGCATCGATCGCATCCTCCGAAAATTCGAGCGTAACGCCTTCGGTCTGCATCAGCGCGATATATTGCTTGATCAGTGAGGCTTCCGGCTCGGTCAGGATGCGGCGGAGATCGTCGCGGGTGAGCGCTTTCAATTCGACCCGGATCGGCAAGCGGCCCTGCAGCTCGGGCAGCAGATCCGACGGCTTCGAGGTATGGAAAGCGCCCGACGCGATGAACAGGATATGATCGGTCTTCACGCTGCCGTGCTTGGTGGCAACGGTGGTGCCTTCGATCAGCGGCAACAGATCGCGCTGCACGCCTTCGCGCGATACGTCGCCGCTGATGCGGCCGTCGCGCGCGCAGATCTTGTCGACCTCGTCGAGAAAGACGATGCCGTTATTCTCGACGGCTTTGATGGCTTCCTGCGTGAGCTGCTCGGTGTCGAGGAGCTTGTCGGACTCTTCGTTGATAAGAATTTCGTAGGAATCGTGGACCGTGACGCGCCGCGTTTTGGTGCGCCCGCCACCCAGCTTGCCGAAAATGTCGCCGATCGAGATGGCGCCGACCTGCGCGCCGGGCATGCCGGGAATTTCAAACAATGGCATGCCGCCGCCGGACGATTGCACCTCGATGTCGATTTCCTTGTCGTCGAGCTCGCCGGTGCGCAGCTTGCGCCGGAACGCTTCTTTGGTCGCCGCGCTGGCATTGGCGCCGACCAGCGCATCGAGCACGCGGCTTTCGGCGGCCTGTTGCGCCCGCGCCCGCACGTCCTTGCGCTTCTTGTCGCGCGTCTGCGTGATGGCGATTTCGACGAGATCGCGGATGATCTGCTCGACGTCGCGGCCGACATAGCCGACCTCGGTGAATTTGGTCGCTTCGACCTTGAGGAACGGCGCGCCGGCAAGCTTGGCGAGCCGTCGCGAGATTTCGGTCTTGCCGACGCCGGTCGGCCCGATCATCAGAATATTCTTCGGCAGCACTTCCTCGCGCAAACGATCCTCGAGCTGCAGCCGGCGCCAGCGGTTGCGCAGCGCGATGGCGACGGCGCGCTTGGCGTCGGCTTGTCCGACGATGAAGCGGTCGAGCTCGGAGACGATCTCGCGGGGGGAAAAGTCACTCATGGATTGCGAACCATCAGAAGCGCAGCGCCATCGGGCGTCGTCACCGGCCGGTCTTTGCCAAAGCCGGCCTTTTCGTATGCCCTGATGGCTCGCGTGTTGGCGGGGCTGGGATCGGTCAGGACTTGCGGCACGCCCGTATCGAGCAAGCCGTCGGCAAACGCCCGAACCAATGCGGAACCGTGACCCTGCGCGATCATATCTTCTTCGCCGATAAACTGGTCGATGCCGCGGGCGCCGTGCGGCAACGCGCCGAAACCGTGATTGGCCCACGCGTTCGGATCGTAGCATTGCAGGTAGGCAAAAGGCCGGCGGTCCAGTTCGACGATGAATTGGTCCATGGCGCGATGGCTCAGGTCGTCGCTCACCAGCGCGAATTGCTCGTCCGGATCGCCCCACCATTCCGACACATGCGGCATCACCAGCCATCGCCGGACGATTGGGAAATCGCCGGCGGTCATCGGACGAAATCCGTAAGACGATGACGCCATTCAGTCGCTCTTCAACGTTTCGATCGTGACGTTGCGGTTGGTGTAGACGCAGATATCGGCTGCGATGTCGAGCGAGCGGCGGACGATCGCCTCGGCGTCGAGCGGCCCGTCGGCCAACGCCCGGGCGGCGGCCAAGGCGTAATTGCCGCCGGAACCGATCCCGACGATACCCGCTTCCGGCTCGAGCACGTCGCCGGTGCCGGTGAGCACCAGCGAGACATCCTTGTCGGCAACGACCATCATGGCCTCAAGCCGGCGAAGGTATCGGTCCGTGCGCCAGTCCTTGGCGAGCTCGACGGCCGCCCGCATGAGCTGCCCGCGATATTGTTCAAGCTTCGATTCCAGCCGCTCGAACAGCGTAAAGGCATCGGCGGTCGCGCCGGCGAAACCGCCGATTACCTCCCCGCCGCCAAGCCGGCGAACCTTGCGCGCGTTGGATTTGATGATGGTTTGCCCGATCGAGACCTGACCGTCGCCGCCGATGGCGACCAGGCCGTCCTTGCGGACAGTCAGGATGGTAGTGCCGTGCCAAGGGTTGGATGACCCGGCGGAGCCGGATTCGGACGGATGCATGCGCTGGAAGGCCTTCGTTTACGGCATGATTTAGGATTTGCACCCGCGCAATGCAAATGCGGCACACGGACGATTGGCGGCGCGGCTAAAGCCCTGATAAAAGGCCGCGGCGCGCCCCGGAGAGCATGATGCGAAAGGCATCCATCAAGCGGACCACCAAGGAAACCGCGGTCGAGGTTATCATCGACCTCGACGGCGAGGGCCGTTCGTCGATCGCAACCGGCATCGGCTTCCTCGACCACATGCTTGATCTCTTGGCGCGTCACTCGCGGATCGACATGGAGATCAAGGCCAAGGGCGACCTGCATATCGACCATCATCACACCACAGAGGATGTCGGGATCGCGCTCGGCCAGGCGGTGAAGCAGGCGCTTGGCGACATGAAGGGCATCACCCGTTATGCCGACGTGCATATGCCCATGGATGAGGCGCTCACGCGGGTCGCGATCGATATTTCCGGCCGGCCGTTCCTTGTTTTCAAGGCCGAATTTGTCCGCGACAAAGTCGGACCGTTCGACACCGAATTGGTGCAGGAATGGTTCCAGGCCTTTGCCATGAATGCCGCGGTCACGCTGCACGTGGCGACGCTCTACGGCACCAACGACCATCATATTGCCGAATCGTGCTTCAAAGGTTTGGCGCGGGCGCTACGGGCGGCCGTCGCCATCGATCCGCGGGCGGCGCATGAGGTGCCTTCGACCAAAGGCACGCTCGGCGGGTAAACGCGCTGTCCGCACCCGCCGAGGATTTAAAACCCGCAGCGCTGGCGCGAGCGGGAGCAGCGCCAAGCGATAGAACCAGGGATAGAATATGTCTGTCTACACCGTTCACGAGCCGCCGTTACGCGCAGCCGACGCCGCGCCCAATCCGGAACGCTTCGCGTTTGTGCGCGATGGCTTTTACTTTTGGGCGTTTCTGCTCACGCCGTTGTGGCTCTTATGGCATCGGCTGTGGCTGGTGCTGTTGATCTACCTTGTCGTGACCTTTGGTCTCGAACAGGCGATGTACTATGCGGGCGTCGCCTCGGTCGGAAGGTCTTTTGTCTTGCTGCTGATCTCGTTTTTGATCGGGCTTGAGGCGGCAACGCTGCGGCGCTTCACGCTGACGCGGCGCGGCTGGAAAAATGTCGGTATCGTCGGCGGGACCGATGCCGAGGCCGCGGAGCGGCGTTTCTTTGATGCTTGGATCGGGACGGAGCCGGGCGGATCGTCCGGTCCGGCGGTGGCTCCGCCGCTGCCCCCGGCGCCAGCGTCCGCCTCGCACACGCCCCACATCGTGGGTCTCTTTCCCGAGCCGGACGCGTCACGATGAGCGTTGCGATCGTCGATTACGGCTCCGGCAATTTGCACTCGGCCGCCAAGGCATTCGAGCGCGCCGCGCGCGACGCCGGCATCGGGACGCCGATTGTCGTGACGAGCGATCCGCAGGTCGTCGCTTCCGCCGATCGTGTAGTGCTGCCCGGCGTCGGCGCATTCGCCGACTGCCGGCGCGGACTTGATGCGGTCGATGGAATGGTCGCGGCGCTCGAGGAGGCGGTGCATCAAAAAGGCCGGCCTTTCCTCGGCATCTGCGTGGGCATGCAGCTGTTGGCGGGCCGGGGACGCGAATACGAAGTGACGGAGGGTCTGGGCTGGATCGCCGGCGAGGTGGATCGCATCGCGCCGTCCGATCCGCAGTTGAAGATTCCGCATATGGGCTGGAATACGCTCAACGTGACGCGGCCGCACAAGCTGGTCGAGGGCCTCGGCCTTGGCCCCGACGGCCGGCACGCCTATTTTGTACACTCCTACGCATTCAATGTGGCGCAGCATGCCGATCTGGTGGCGGAAGCCGAATATGGCGGCCCGATCACCGCGATCGTGGGGCGCGACAACGTCGTCGGGACGCAATTCCATCCCGAGAAGAGCCAGAAGCTCGGTCTTGCATTGATTGCCAACTTCCTCACGTGGAAGCCGTGATTCTCTTTCCTGCCATCGATCTGAAAAACGGCGAAGCGGTCCGCCTCGAACAGGGCGACATGGCGCGGGCGACCATTTTCCATCGCGACCCGGCGGAGCAGGCGCGGGCGTTTGCAGCGCAAGGCTTCGCGTATCTGCACATCGTCGATCTCGACGGCGCTTTCGCCGGCAAACCGATGAATGAAGCGGCGGTCGAACGTATCCTGGGCGCGGTGCGGATTCCCGTTCAACTTGGCGGCGGCATCCGCGATTACGCGACGATCGAAGGCTGGCTCGCCAAAGGCATCACGCGGGTCATTATCGGCACGGCTGCTGTGCGCAATCCGGCGCTCGTCAAAGAAGCGGCGAAGAAATTTCCGGGCCGGATTGCCGTCGGTCTCGACGCGCGCAACGGCAAGGTGGCGGTCGAGGGCTGGGCGGAAAGCTCCGAACTTTCGGTGCTGGATATCGCCCGGCGCTTCGAAGATGCCGGCGTTGCGGCCATCATCTATACCGACATCGCGCGCGACGGCATGCTCAAGGGTCTCAACATCGACGCGACGCTCGCGCTCGCCGAGGCGGTATCCATACCCGTAATTGCCTCAGGCGGGCTTGCCTCGCTTGACGATATCCGCGCGCTGCTGGCGCCGCGCGCCAGGAAGCTCGCCGGCGCTATCGCCGGCCGCGCGCTCTATGACGGCAGGCTCGACGCTGCTGCCGCATTGACGCTCATTCGCACGGCGCAGGCGGCGTAACGATGTTCAAAGTCCGTGTCATTCCCTGCCTGGACGTGAAGGACGGGCGCGTCGTCAAGGGCATCAATTTCATCAATTTGCGCGACGCCGGCGACCCGGTCGAAGCGGCGATAGCCTATGACGAGGCCGGCGCCGACGAGCTCACCTTTCTCGACATCACCGCGAGCCACGAGGATCGCGACATCATGCTCGACGTGGTGCAGCGCACCGCCGAGGCGTGTTTCATGCCGCTCACCGTCGGCGGCGGCGTGCGCACGATCGACGACATCCGTGCGCTGTTGTCCTCCGGCGCCGACAAAGTCTCGATCAACACGGCGGCGGTGGCGCGCCGCGCCTTCGTGAAAGAGGCGGCGGAAAAATTTGGCGATCAATGCATCGTCGTGGCCATCGATGCCAAGAAGGTCTCGCAGCCATCGGAAAGTAACCGCTGGGAAATCTTCACCCATGGCGGCCGCAAGCCGACCGGGCTCGACGCCATCGACTATGCCCGCGAGGTGGTTGCCCTCGGAGCCGGAGAAATCCTGCTCACCTCCATGGATCGCGACGGCACGCGGCAAGGCTTCGATATCGCGCTCACCCGTGCTGTGGCGGACGCGGTGACGGTGCCGGTGATCGCCTCGGGCGGCGTCGGCACGCTCGAACACTTGGTCGAAGGCATTCGCGACGGCCATGCCACCGCCGTGCTGGCCGCTTCGATCTTCCATTTCGGCGAATTTTCTGTGCGTGACGCCAAGACCTTCATGGCACGCGCCGGGCTGCCGGTGCGGCTCGATCCGTAAGCAAATAAGAGCTCACTAGGACGACGCCTTGCCTAGATTGGCGATGCTCTTCGCCATGGCGACGAACTCGCTCGGCATCATGATGATCGTCATGGTGTTCTGCTCGGCGCCGACCTCGGTGATCATCTGCATGCGCCGCAACTCGAGGCCGGCGGGATTCTGCATGATGATTTCCGACGCCTTGCGCAATTGCTCTGCCGCCTCGAATTCCGCCTGCGCCTTGATGATCCGAGCGCGCTTCTCGCGCAAGGCTTCCGCCTCTTGCGCCATGACGCGCTGCATGGATTGCGGAATTTCGACGTTTTTCATCTCCACGCGTACGACTTTGACGCCCCACGGCTCGGTCACCGCGTCGATTTTCCCTTGTATGACGTTCGCAACGGCTTCCTGCTCTTTGAGAACTTCATCGAGCGAGTGCTGGCCGATGCCGGTGCGCAACGTGGTCAGGGCCACCTGAATCACGGCGGTGTCGATGTTCTTGACTTCGAGCACCGATGCCATGGGATTGATGATCCGGTACCAGACGACCGCATTCACCTTGATCGGCACGTTGTCCTTGGTGATGGTCTCCTGCTGCTCGACCGCAGCGGTATTGATGCGCAGATCGACGCGGCGCTGCCACTCGATCAGCGGAATGATCCAGTAAAGCCCGGGACCTTTGGTGGTGTGGTAGCGTCCAAGCCGAAACACGACGCCGCGCACATATTGGTCGGCGATACGGATGCCCGACAGACCGAAAATAACCAGCAAAACGACGATGATGAACGACATGGTCCACTCCGTTTCCGAGCGCACCACACCGCGGGATGCTTGTCTGAAAAGACCCCGTGTGGATCGCCGATCAGATAGGCACGGGCACGACGCGATGCCAGCCGCCACACAATGTGTCAGGCCGCGCGCGTGGCCCAGGCGATTGCGCTTTCGAGCCTGTCGTTTCCCCAAAACAGTTCGCCGTCCGGTGTCATAAAAGTCGGGGCGCCGAAAATTCCGAGTTGCTGAGCTTGCGCCGTTTGGGCGCGAAGCTTCTCCTTGATTTCGCTCCTCTGCGCCGCAGCCAGCGTTTTTTCAGGATCGATGTTCAGATCTGAAAGAATGGCGCGTATCGTCTCCGGCTGATCGATGCGGCGTCCGTCGGCGAATTCAGCACGATAGACGGCGAGGCTAAACTTCTCCCCCCAAGATTGTCCCGAAGATTCTTGACCCGAAGGTTCTTGACCCAAAGATTGGTCCGAAGAATCGTCCAACCCGACCAAAGCGACCCGCGCCGCCAACAGGCCCGATTGCGGAAAAGGATCCGGCCGGCGGAACGGCAACGACAGCTCGGCGCAGATGCGCTCGAGGTCGCGCCACATGTGGCGGCCTTTTGCCGGATAAAGGTTGAAGGGCGACGTATTCCAGCCCTGCGCCTGAAAAATCGGTCCGAGCAGGAAGGGACGGAAACGCACGTCCACTCCGGCGCTGGCGGCAAGCGCGCCAATGCGCATGGCGGCCGGATAGGAATAGGTCGAAGCGAATTCGAACCAGAAATCGATGGTCGGAGCCGCCATGAAAAAATCCTTATTTCCGGGGGTGTTTCGCCCTGCCAGCCCGACAGACTATCTATGTTTACGGCCTCTCCCCGCCCGCGAGGAGAGATGCTAAGGAACGGCCATGGAGCCATTCACAGTCTACGACCTGGAAAAGCGCGTGCAGACGCGGGCCAAAGCGGAACCCGGGGCGTCCTATACGCGCACGCTGGTCGACAAGGGCGTCGCGCATTGCGCCAAAAAGCTCGGCGAAGAAGCGGTCGAAGTTGCCATCGCCGCGATCGCCGAGGATCGCAGCCGCCTGATCGCCGAGACGGCCGATCTCCTGTACCACCTGCTCGTGGTGCTGCATGTGCGCGGCGTGCCGCTGGCCGACGTTGAAGCAGTGCTTGGCGAGCGCACGCGGCAAACGGGGCTCGACGAAAAGGCCGCCCGCAAGGGGGGTTAAGGACGCGCCGCATGGATCAACGCACCGGGCCGGAAGTCTCGCCGTATCGCGTTTTTTCCCGCGCAGAATGGGCAAAGCTGCGCGCCGACACGCCAATGACGCTCGAGCAGTCGGAGGTTTCGCGGCTGCACTCGATGCATGACCGGCTCGACATATCCGAGGTCAAGGAAATCTACCTGCCGCTGTCGCGCCTTCTCTCCTTTTATGTCGCAGCGACCCAGCGTTTGTTCCGCGCGCAGCAGGGCTTTCTCGGCACCGAAGACGCCAAGGTGCCTTACATTATCGGCGTCGGCGGCTCGGTCGCGGTCGGCAAGTCGACCACTGCGCGCGTGTTGCAGGCGCTGTTGGCGCGCTGGCCGAACGTGCCCAAGGTCGATCTCGTCACCACCGACGGATTCCTCTACCCCAATGCCGTGCTCGAGCGTGAAGGCCTGATGGAGAAAAAGGGCTTTCCCGAAAGCTACGATTTGCCGACGCTGCTGCGCTTTCTGTCCGATATCAAGGCCGGACTCCACCCGGTGCGCGCGCCGGTCTATTCGCATCTGATCTACGACGTCATTCCGAACCATTGGGTCGAGATCAACCGGCCGGACATTCTGATTGTCGAAGGGCTCAACGTGTTGCAGGCGGGCCGTTTGCCCAAGGACGGCAAAGCCATTCCGTTCGTCTCCGACTACTTCGATTTCTCGATCTATCTGGATGCCGACGAGGACGTATTGTTGTCCTGGTACGTCAACCGCTTTTTGACGTTGCGCGGCACCGCCTTCGTCGATCCGAAATCTTATTTCCACCGCTACGCCAAACTGTCGGACAAAGAGGCGATCGCCACCGCCACGTCGATCTGGACCCGCATCAATCTCGTCAATCTGCACGAGAATATTCTGCCGACGCGGCAGCGCGCCGATCTCATCCTGAAGAAAGGCGAAAGCCACCAGATCGAGCAAGTGGCGCTGCGCAGGCTATAGAGCATGATCCCGAAAAAGCCTGCCCCGGACTTGATCCGGGGTGGAAGCCGGTTTTCGGATAAGGTCATGCTCAAGCGAACAATCGAGGCCGTGATCCGATTCAACTGAAATTGGATCGTGGTCTAATGAGCCGGTCGTAGCGATCGGTCACGCCGCCACCGCGCGCCAACGCTCGATTTCCGCCAGTTCCGCTTCCGGACGCTCGGCAACGACTTCGCCGCGGCCGAGATAGATGGCGCCGGCTTCGCCGTCGATCGAGAGCCAATCGCCTTCTCTGATCGCCGCGCCCGCGAACTCAGCAACGCGGGCGCGCAGGTCGATCGACAGCGCCGTGCAGCCGACGATGCAGGGCTTGCCCATCTGCCGCGCGACCAGCGCGGCATGCGCGGTCCGGCCCCCGATAGCCGTCACAATTCCGGCCGCTGTCGCGAAGCCCGCGACGTCTGCAGTCGTGGTGTCGGGACGAACCAGAATGACCGGCTCGTCGCCGCCCGCAAGGCGGCTGGCGCTTTCGGAATCGAAAGCGGCGCGCCCCACTGCGACTCCGGAGGATGCGCAAATTCCCTGTCCCACCGGCTGTTCCGCGATCACCAGGCGTTTGTTGACCAGCGCGCGCAAATCCAAGCCGTCCAGGCGACTTAAGCCCTCGGCCGCGCTGATCCGCCCCTCTTTCACGAAGTCAATTGCCAAGCGCAGTGCGGCGCGCGGCGTGCGTTTGGCTGCGCGCGTCTGCAGCATCCACAGCTTGCCGTTCTCGATGGTAAATTCCGCGTCCTGCACATCGGCAAAATCCTCTTCGAGCCGGCGCAGCGCTAAGCGAAGCTCTTTGGCCACCTCCGGCAGCGAACGCGCCAGAGCGTCCTCGGTCTCCGGATTATGATCGCCGGATACGACGTCCTCGCCCTGGCTGTCGAACAGTACATCGATGACCGGCGTTGCGGCGCCGGTCGAAGGATCGCGGGAAAACGCCACGCCGGCTCCCGATGATGCTCCGGCATTGCCGAAAACCATCGCCTGCACGGTGACGGCGGTGCCTTGCAAATCCTCCAGATGCTGCAGCTTGCGATAGGTGTGCGCGCGCTCGCTCGTCCACGAATAAAACACCGCCTGTGCGGCTGATGTCAGATGCTCCATCGGATCGTCGCTCAAGACCTGGCCTTCATCCTCGATGACATGCTCGTAAGCCGTCGCCAGATGTCCGACCGCATCGCAGTCGAGCGCGGTTTCGCCGCCGACATGCTCGGCGGCGACGAGCTCGTCGCGCTTCTTGGCGAATTCGGCGCGGTCGATGCCGAGCACCACCGTGCCGTAGCTTTCGAGAAAGCGGCGCCGGCAATCATTGGCAAAGCGCGGATGGCCGGTCATGCGGACGAGACCGTGAACAGCCGGCAGCGAACAGCCGACATTGAGCACCGTGTCGAGCATTCCCGGCATTGAGCGTGCCGCGCCGGAGCGCACCGACAGCAAAAGCGGCCGCCGCCGGTCGCCGAAGCGCTTGCCGGTGGTCTTCTCGAGAAACTCGATCCCCTCGGCGAGCGACGCAGCGAGATCCTGCGCGGCTTTTGGCTTGCCGCTGACGGTCGCGGCGCAAAGGCTGATCGGCAATACAAAAGCGGGCGGTACGGGCAGGCCGAGAGCGGCCATGCGCGCCAGATTGGCGGCCTTGCCGCCGACGATCTCGGCGGAATATTGCTCCGTCAATCCGCCGCCGATGCGGGCAATCTGTACGGTCACGCGCGTCCTCTTTGTTTGCGCATGATCTCATCCGAAAACCAGCTTCCGCTTTTCGGGATCATGCTTGAGCTGCCAAATCCTCAAGCGGCCAAGTCCTTAAGCGGCCAAGTCCGCGAGCACGTGCTCGCGCAACAGATGCCCGAACGCCGCCAAGCGGTCGGTCGACCGTTCCAGCGCGCGGGCAAATTCGAGCACCGAGAGTGCCGCCTTGAGTTCGAAATCACCGGTCAAGATTTTGGCCGTCACCGCGCGTTCCATTGCGTCGGCTTTGTGCTCGACGTCGGTCAATCGCCCGATTGCCGCCAGCGCATCCTCGGTATCGATGCGATGTCCCTCGGGGACATCCGCCGCGGCGGCGACTCCGGCCGCAGCGGCCTCCGTGCCGGAAACCGTCGCCGCGCACAGTTCGGCGAGCGGTTCGAGCAGACCGGCTGCGATCTCGTTTGGAATAAGCGAGGCGACGAAGGCTGCCTGTTCAAGCTCGTCAACGGCATCCTCGATCTCGTTCACCAAGCGTTCAATGCTGCGGTCGGCGTTGAAGCGTGCAATCGCGCTGCGCGCTTCGATGGCGATCCGATCGGCTTTTTCCTCGATGCGGCGCGCGCGTTCTGCCAATGCCGTCGTGTCAAACGGCCGATTGGCTTGCCGTTCGGCAATGAAGCGAGCGGTGGCGGCCGCGATCTCGCGCGCCAGGCCGGATTGACGGATGATCACGGCCATCAATGTGCGGTCGACCCGTTGCAGGTGTGCAACCAAAGCTGCCTCGATGCGGTCGCGGGCCAATCGCACCGAACCGCCTTCGAGCAGCGCCTCGGCCGATACCCGCAGCACCGTCTTGACGAAATCCACGGCAGCATCGCGCCCGAGCGCATTGTCCAGGCGCTCGCCGAAACCGATCCGGGTCGGGGCCGCGTGCTGCACAGCGGAGGCGACCAGGTCGCCGCCGCCGAGTTCGAGGAAGGCCCTGTGGCCAAAGCGATGATGCGCCGCCCAGGCGAGGACGCGGATGGCGTCGGTCTTGGATATCCATTCACGCAACACCTTGCGCGCTTTGTTCCAGTCGATCAGGAATACAAGCGAGGCGCCGACGCTTTCGAGAAACGCATCGCGGCTTGCGGCGCTCTCGAAGGCGAAGCGGCCGGTGACGAGATAGAACGCGCCATCGTCGCCGAGGCCGGCTGCGTTTTTTCGTTCCAATCCGCTCCAGGCAACAGAGAAGTTGCGAAACAAGCCGATGAAGAACTTGGCGCGCGCCAAATGCACATCGGTGTAAGTCACGGTGACGATATCTTTTTCGATGGCGATCACGACCACATGGGCGTCGGTCTCCCCGATGTCGTTCTGGATCGTGAGCCGCTCGCTGGTCCGCGCTGCGGTCGTCGCCAATCCGGGATGACCGAATTTGAGCTTTTCGGTCGCGTGGATGCCGCGCATGAAGGCTTCGACCGTAGACCGGTCCTCGGGCAGCAATCCCGAAACGCGGGCGCCTGCCAGCGTCTCTTCCGCATGCGAGGCGGCAAGCCGATTGAGCGCCTTGTGCAAATCCATCACCAGACGGTGCAAGCTGTCGCCGTCGGCGCCGGAAAGGCCGGTCAGTCGCATGATGTCCCGCCGTTCAAAAATGTCAGACGTGCCCGCCGGGACGAGCTTTTGGATCGCCGCCAGACGTTCTTGAGCTTTGTCGCCCTCCCTCGGGTCGCCGGCCTTCACGGCGCGGATCATCGCCGTCACGTCGTCCCAGATCGCAGCGCTCAAGGCCGCCAAACCGGGCGCCGAAATCTGCTCGCCCGCGGACAAGACCGCACGATTGACCAGCGTCTCCAGAGCGATGTGGTCGATCCCGGCGGCGCGGCATTCCCGCGCCAAATCGAAGCGGGGACTTGTCGGATCGCCAGCGCGGCTCGCGGCCGCTTGCAAAACGCTGAGGCGGAGTTTCACCCGGTCGTTGGCCGTCAGCCCCTCGGCGATCAGGGCTGGAAGCAGCAAATCGGCTTGTCCAAGCCGCTCGATAATGTCGGATTTCATGCGCCGCCACCTGTTCCGCTTAAACGGTACGAAAACAGATTTGGGTGACGCGGGTATTGAGCTAGATCAGTCATCCAATTGTCACGATCCGGCCGCCACGCGGAGTGGCGCGCGCTCGGACGCGATAGAGGAACGGTCAGGCTGCGAGCGCAGCTTTGCCGGCGCCGGCAAGCGCGGCGGCAAGCCGTTGGCGGTCGAGCGGCTTGACGAGAAATCCGTCCATCCCCGCAGCAAGGCAAGCCTCGCGATCCTCAGCGGAGACGTTGGCGGTCAAAGCCAGGATCGGTGTACGAGCCGCCGCAGTCTGCGCTTCGATCGCTCGGATGCGGCGGGTTGCTTCCAGGCCGTCCGTGCCCGGCATGTGCAGGTCCATGAGGATGCGGTCGTACGGCGTGCCGGCGGTGCGCGCGGCAAGCCAGCAATCGATCGCCGTCCCACCGCTCGCGGCAATGGTCGGATAATGACCAAGCTTGACCAGAAGTGCGCGTGTCAGCAGTGCGTTGATCTCGTTGTCCTCGGCGACGAGAATGGAAAGTCCGCCGCCGGGCTGCGATTGTGCCGCCGGTTCCGCAAACTCGATCGCCGCGCCCGGCTCGAAGGTGTCGTGGCTTGAAAAACGCGCCGCCAGCGAGGCTGCGCGCACCGGCTTGATGAGATATCCGGTAAAGCCGGCGTCTTTGAGCGCAGCGAGCTCGGTGCGCATGGTCGGCGTAACCAGCACGATCCGCTGCGGCAGGTCTGCTGCGGCGCGCACCAGTTCTTCGCTGGCCGCGGTACCGAGCGCGTGATCGACAAAAACTGCGCTCCAAATGCGCTCGGGTAGCAGCGCGGCCGCGACCTTTTCATCGGGAACGATTTTGGTGTGGGCGCCCCAGCGTTGCAGGCGGCGGGCGAGCAAGGACGCCTCAGTCAAAGCCGGTGCGACGATGAGAATGTCGCTGCCCGTGAGATCGGGCACGTCCAGTGCCGGCAGCTCGGTTTCATCGGCGCTCGGCAGCGCAACATTGACGCGGAATGTGGAGCCTTCGCCGGGCGCACTCTCGACCGCGATCGAACCGCCCATGCTTTCGATGATCCTGTTCGATATGGTGAGGCCGAGACCAGTGCCCCCGAACTTTCGGGTCGAGCTGCCGTCGGCCTGCTCGAATTCAAGGAATATGCGCGCCTGGTCCAGCAGCGAGATGCCGATGCCGGTGTCGCGCACCGCAATGGAGATCGCATCCGCTTGTGTGCCGGGTTCGACGATGATCGAAACACCGCCGCTCTCGGTGAACTTGATCGCATTGCCGGCGAGATTGAACAGAACCTGGCGCAGCCGCGCCGCGTCGCCGACCACCCGCGCGGGCAAACGCTCGTCGACATAGCAGCCGATCTCCAGGCCTTTTTCCTGCGCGCGGGGCCCGAGCAGCTCGACCACTTCCTCGACAAAAGCCGCAAGCGGAAACGGCCGCGCGGCAAGATCGAGACGGCCGGCTTCGATCTTGGAAAAATCAAGCACTTCTTCGATCAGCGACAGCAGCGTTTCGCCGGAAGTCTTCACCGCTTTCAGATAGGTCGCCTGTTCCGCGGTCAGCGGCGTGTCGCCGAGAAGATCGGCCATGCCGAGAATACCGTTCAGCGGGGTGCGGATCTCGTGCGACACCATGGTGAGGAAACGCGACTTGGCGCGGTTGGCCGCTTCGGCCTGATCGCGCGCGACCGCCAGCGCCCGTTCTGCGAGCACGCGGTCGGTGACATCACGGCCGACGCTCTGCATTTCGCTTTCGCCGTCGGCGCGCACTGTGACTTCGCGCCAGGCGATCCAGCGGGCGCCCGCCGGGGCGGCGATCTTCTGGTCATAGGCCCGCGCGCCGTCCGCCATGACCGTGGTTTCGCCCTGCTCCAGCACCGGCAGCACGAAGTCGGTTGCGAGCAGGTCTTCCCGTCGGCGGCGGGCGAGGGCGCAATACGCATCGTTGATGTAAGTGATCGCGCCGCTGGCCTGGCGCCGCACGATCAGATCGTCCTGCGCCTCGAAGAAGCTCGCCGTACGCTCCTGCGCCTCGCGAATCTCCCAATTGCGATCGGCCGCCTCATCGAGGCGCCTCTCCAGATTGCGCAATTCAGCCTTCATGCGGCGGATGCGGGAGATCAGAATTCCCAAAGCGCCGCAGGCGGCGCCGAACAATGACGCAACCCCGATCGCGAACATATATGGGTCGTAATGAGCCGCGGGCGATGTCGCCCCCGCCAGGAAACCGAAGGCTACCGCAAATGAGACTGTCGTGATGATCGCGGCGCGAACGATCAGCGCGGAGAGGCGGCGGCTGAGAATGGCGGGTTTTCGGAGGTTTGCGCCAGCGCGCATGGTCGCTTTCCCGCTCGGCAGGGTCACATTCTGCCGCTCCGGCCGTATGCGGCGTCCGCCGCTATCGGTGCAGTTATCTATGTAGCCTAGCGAATTTTGGCGTATGAACCTTGCGCAACCCTTGCCTTCGGGATCAACGATTGGAGCAAGGGTTGATGCTTTGTTAACATTGTCGTACGGCAGCCGATGCAGCCATGCTCGGGCCGGCCGGGAGAAGAGTGAATGGATAAGGTTGTGAATGCGAAGCGCTCGGGAGCGAAATCCCCCTCCGCGCGCGTGAGCCGCGAGGAGGCGGAACAGGCCGTGCGCACGCTCATCCAGTGGGCGGGCGACGATCCCGATCGCGAAGGGCTCCGCTCGACCCCCGCGCGGGTGGTGCGTGCTTACGAGGAATGGTTCGCCGGCTACAAGGATAATCCGCGCGAGTATCTCAAGCGCACATTCGAGGAGACCGGCGGCTATGACGAGGTCGTCGTGTTGCGTGACATCCGTTTCGAGTCACACTGCGAACACCACATAGCCCCGATTGTCGGCCGCGTGCATATCGGCTACCTCCCGCGCAACCGCGTTGTCGGAATTTCCAAGCTGGCGCGGCTCGTGGACGTCTATGCGAAGCGCTTGCAGATCCAGGAAAAGATGACGGCCGAGATCGCGACTTGCCTCGACGAGGTGCTCAAGCCTCACGGCGTGGCGGTGGTGACCGAGGCAACACACCAATGCATGACGACGCGCGGTGTCCATAAGACCGGCGTCAGCATGGTCACGAGCCGCATGCTCGGAGTGTTCCGCGATCGCGCCGAGACCCGACAGGAGTTCTTGGCAGCCATCGGCATCCGGGGTCTCGCCAACGCGGCAAATGGCGGCTGAGATGGAGCGCTGGAGCATGATCCGGAAAAGTGGAAGCCGGTTTTCCGAAAAGATCATGCTGCACCGAAAACCTAGAGCGCCAATCGATTCAATCTGAAGCGATTGCGCGCTAGGCCGCTGTTTGCTCGGCGACCTTGATGTGGGCCAGGCATTCGTCCTTGTTGTGAATCGCAAGCAAATTGATTCCGCTCTGCAGCACCGAATAGTTCAAGGCCTCGAGCCAGGCGCGCAGCTTGGCGCCGTCGACTTTGATCGCTTCGACCAGCATGATCGGACGATGCGCCTGGATGCACCTCAAGGCGCCAGCCAAGGCATCGAGCTCCATGCCCTCGACGTCCATCTTTATCAGATCGAGGCGCGGGAAGTTGAAGGCATCGAGACTGATCGCGCGCACATCGACCAGTTTCGTTTCGGAATAGTCGATCGCTTGGCCGATGAACTCGGCGCCGTCGCGTTTCTTGAGCTCGAGGCTGCCGAAGCTGCCGTGAGCGAGATAGTTCGGATTGGGTATCTTCATCGTGCCGGGCGTGCCGCTCACGGCGGCGTGGATGGCGCGGGCGTTGAAGCAATTGTTGATCGCGAGATTGCCGGCCAGCGCATAGTAGATGCGTTCTTGCGCTTCGATGGCGATGACCACGCCCCAGCCGGTCATGTGCTTGGCCCACTCGACGCTATGCACCCCGATATTGGCGCCGCAATCGACGGCGACCAGTCCGTCGCCATGGCAGCGGCGGCGCAAATCGAGAAGGCTGAGCAAGAGCGTGACATCGGCCGGATCGTAGGCCGCATTCTCGAACAGCTGGAAGCCGACGCCAAAGCCGGAATTGTCCGGCCGCCGATATTCGTCGAACCGATTGACGATCATGGTGCCGTGATCGGTCGAGGCGAGGATAAACGCCAGCTTACGGGGAGGTTTGGTCATTGATGCCGTGCCGCGTCAGCCAACGCCGAAATGATCACGAATCATCGGCCTGGTAACCCGATGCTCCGCGCTTCGCGAATTGCAGTCAATGGGACAAGCGCGCGTGTCGATGGCCTCGCTCGCTCCGCATCAGGCCGCCCGGCGGATTTCGTCTGTCAGTGCGCGGTAGGAGAGGGCCTCCGCCAGATGAATGCGGCCGACTTTCTCGGCGCCGTCGAGGTCGGCAAGCGTGCGTGCTACTCGCAGAACGCGATGATAGCCGCGCGCGGAGAGCCGCATCGCGTCGGCGGCTTCGCGCAGGAGCGCTAGCCCGCTCGCGTCCGGCCGCGCCACATCCTCCAGCACCGCGCCTGAAACTGCGGCATTGCTGCGCAGATGCGGCAATCCGATCGCGGCGCAACGCGCCGCCTGCCGCTCGCGCGCCAGCGCCACACGCTCGGCGACCTCGCGGCTTCCTTCGGTCGGCGGGGGCAGCAGGAGATCGGCGGCGCTGACCGCCGGCACTTCGATGTGGAGGTCGATCCGGTCGAGCAGCGGACCCGAAATGCGGGTCTGGTAGTCGGCCGCGCAACGCGCATTGGCGCCGCGCCGGCAGCTATAGCCGGCATCGTTGGCATGGCCGCAACGGCAGGGATTCATCGCCGCGACCAGCATGAAGCGCGCCGGATAGGTGACGCGATGATTGGCGCGCGCGATCGAGACCTCGCCGGTTTCCAGCGGCTGGCGCAGCGAATCGAGCACTTGCGGCTGAAATTCCGGAAGCTCGTCGAGAAAAAGCACGCCATGATGCGCGAGCGAGATTTCTCCCGGCCGCGCGTGCAGGCCGCCGCCGACCAGAGCTGGCATGCTGGCGGAATGATGCGGGGCGCGGAACGGCCGCCGGTTGGTCAGCGCGCCGCCCTCGATCACGCCGGCGACCGAAGCGACCATCGAGACTTCGAGAAGCTCGGCCGGCGCCAGCGGCGGCATGATGGAAGGCAGTCGCGCGGCCAGCATCGACTTGCCGGCGCCGGGCGGCCCGACCATGAGCATGTTGTTGCGTCAATGCCAACTTTCGCCTCATTTGCTTTATGTAATGAGGTGCATTACATGATGGCCTTATGAAGCTGGAAACGCATACGGCAACCCGGTCGCAAGACAGAATTTCGTCCCTCGTCGCGGCGCCTTACTTCACCGCCATCGAGGCGGCGAATTTCCTAGTTTCCGGTAACGGATCATCTGTCCACAACGAAGGTACGTTTTGCCGAGGAGGCGTAAACAGTTTCGCCACGCTGGCGCACGCTGGCCTATGTGGAAATTCCTACCAGTTGCCGGCCATGAGTACCCTTGAGGTCAATTCCTCGGTGCTCTTGGCCGCATACTCCAACGGCTTCGGCACCCTGATGGTCAACGGCATTGGAGGTGTGCCGTGTGCCGCGCCATCGCTCGCGACTTCTGCTTGTCTCCCACCACATGTCCCCAACTGCCTCAGCTATATCGATGGATTTACGTCGCCATCGACGTTCCGCCCCAATGGCCAACCGTTGCTGTCAGCCCAAAGCGTGGCCCTACAGCTTGTGGAAACCGCGTCGAAGGGGTTAGTCGGTGCAGAAGAGATCGAAGCATGGCGTTCAAGTCTCGTTCATAGTTTTCGCGGCTGGCAAAATGAGGACGCTTCGCAACGTCAATTCTGGCTGGTGTATGACGCCCTCGAACCCAAGAGATCCTACGACCTTGAATTTTTGTCCTCCAAAGATTTCTTTTCAGGCGTCCAGGCCTTCAACCTTGCTGAAACCCGACGCGACGTTACGCCTTGGAATTCCTATCGCACTCTTTCGGCTCGCAGTATTCGCCTCATTCTTGACGGCGTGGCCAATGAATTGGAGAAGCTTGACGCGTCGTGCATCAACACAATCCTCGCGCATCTTAGCAAGCGCGTTGAGAAGCAGGTATTTGCTCATGTTGTCTGCCGACGATTGTCAACGCAGGTGGCAACAGCCCGGTTTGCCCAATCAACCCATACGTGGGTCCTCGGTTTTGTAATTCATACTGGACGCTCCCCTCCGACTTCGGCTGATCGGCGCTCTGCCATTGGCCGGGCGCGCGCGTCATTCGCGGCAGCTTGGATGGTGGATCATGAAACGGTTCTCAGACCTAAAAGTTCAACAAGTCTACGTAACGCGATTTGCAGACGGAATACCGGAGCACGTCGCAATCTGCGCTCACAAAGTTACGCGATTGCTGGTGGCCGCATGCGATTTGCAGGATGTTGGGGTCATCGGCCGCATCGTTCGCTGGCCAAATGCGCCCAACCGATACGGTCTTAGTGTCGATGGGAAGTGGTATGTCACATTCGCCTGGAGCCAAGACATTGGTGCCTACGAAATTCTACTCGAACGACGGTAGGGGGGTGGAGTGATGCCGGGCAGGTTTATCCCGGCTCCTCCGATAAGCCCCGGCGAGGTATTGCGGGATGACATTCTAAAGGGCGAGATCACGCAAGAACGCCTCGCTGCAGCGATGGATGTTTCGAGATTTTCCGTCAATCAAATCATTAATGGCCGTCGTTCCATAACCGCTGAAATGGCCGTCCGCCTCGCGCGCGTGACAAGCACAACGCCGGGCTTTTGGCTAAACCTCCAGCGCGACGTGGACCTTTACCACGCCAAAATCAAACTTGCCGATAAGCTAGGTCGGCTCCAAGTCTTGCGGCGGCCCAAAACTGACACTGAGCTCTTTTCGGACGCGGTTGAGAGCTAAATCTGCTCGCGTCTAGTGTCCGCGCCCTCAGTGTGTGCTCCTTAATGCCCGTTCTGCGCGGCCATGTCGAAAAATTAGCATGTCGATACGTCAATGACCACGCTCCGCGTTGCCAGGGCCTCCTACGACCAAATCTCAGTGCCCTTCTCTGGGGATGCGGCCCTCAAAACACCGCTAAAGGCCCCGGCATAGTAGTTCGACGCTGGCGCCGCGTTGACCATCGTGGATTGTCAATGCCAACAGTGCGCGCAACCTTTGGGAGACTACCTCTTCCGCAAGTTGATTTAGCGCTTGGTTCCCCTACCATGCGGCGGATAAGATGTGTTTCGGCGTGGAATAAGGACCCCGTTTTCGGGGTGATCGGCATCCAATCGGGACCCCGGGGCTGAGGGTCCACACTGGCTTCCATGATTATGGAAGCCGAGGTTGGGATGCTGATTGTGGAGACGATTGCGAAGATCCGCCGGGCATTTTTAAGTCGATCAAGGCGATCTGTCGTGAGCTGAGGGTCTCACGGAAGGTCGTACGGAAGGTCATCCGATCGGAAGCGACCGAGTTCCGCTACGAGCGAGAGGCGCAACCGCTTCCAAAGATTGGTCCGTGGCGGGACAAACTCGATCAATTGCTGTTGGCGAACGAAGGCAAGACGTCGCGCGAACGTCTGACGCTGATCCGACTTTTCGAGGAGCTGCGAGGGCTTGGCTACGACGGTGGATACGATGCTGTCCGGCGTTACGGGAACAATTGGCGCAAGGAGCGCGGGGCATCGACGGCCGCAGCCTACGTCCCGCTGAGCTTTGCTCCTGGTGAAGCCTATCAGTTCGACTGGAGCCACGAGGTCGTCTTGCTGAGCGGCGTGACGGTGATCGTGAAGGCTGCCCATGTCCGGCTCTGTCACAGCCGCATGCTGTTCGTGCGGACCTATCCCCGCGAGACGCAGGAGATGGTGTTCGACGCGCACGATCGGGCCTTTGCCCTGTTCAAGGGTGCATGCCAGCGCGGCATCTACGACAACATGAAGACCGCTGTGGAGACGATCTTCGTCGGCAAGGGTCGCCTCTACAATCGCCGCTTCCTGCAGATGTGCAGCCATTACCTCGTCGACCCGGTCGCCTGCACGCCAGCATCGGGCTGGGAGAAGGGTCAGGTCGAGAACCAGGTCGGGCTTGTGCGCGAGCGGTTCTTCACGCCGCGTCTGCGGTTCAAGACCTACGACGAGATGAACGCTTGGCTGCTCGATAAATGCGTCGCCTACGCCAAGGTGCATCGCCATCCGGAGCTGACCGAACAGACAATCTGGGAGGTGTTCGAGGCGGAGCGGCCGAAGCTTGTTCGTTATACGGGCCGGTTCGACGGCTTCCACTCGGTGCCGGCGGCAGTGTCGAAGACTTGCCTGGTGCGCTTCGACAGCAACAAATACTCCGTGGCCGCCAATGCCGTCGGGCGTCCGGTCGAAGTCCATGCCTATGCCGACCGCATCGTGATCCGCCAGGACGGGCGGATCGTCGCTGAACATCCTCGATCGTTCGGCCGTGGCGAGACGATCTACGATCCTTGGCATTACGTGCCGGTGCTCGCCCGCAAGCCTGGCGCCTTGCGTAACGGTGCGCCCTTCAAAGACTGGGTGCTGCCGGCGGCGATGGAGCGCGTGCGGCGCAAGCTCGCCGACGCCGACGATGGCAATCGGCAGATGGTCGACATCCTCACCGCGGTGCTCTCCGACGGGCTGTCGGCGGTCGAGGCGGCTTGTGCGGAAGCGATCGCTCACGGCGTTCATTCCGCCGATGTCGTTCTCAACATCCTCGCCCGTCAGCGCGATCCCGGGCCGCCGGCCACGATCCTCACGCCGGCCGCGCTGACACTGCGCCATGCGCCGGTCGCCGATTGTGCCCGTTACGACAACCTCAGGAGAACCATCTGATGGAACGAACCCAGCTCTTCGACCTCATGGGCGAGCTCAAGCTCTACGGCATGAAGGACGCCTTCGACGAGATCATGGCCACGGCCATCAAACGTCAGCATGAGCCTCAGCGCATTATCGGTGATCTGCTCAACGCGGAGATCAACGAGAAGCAGGCGCGCTCGATCAAGTACCAGCTCACCATCGCCAAGCTGCCGCTCGCCAAGGACCTCGATGACTTCGAGTTCGAAGGCACGCCGATCAACGAGACGCTCGTGAATGACCTCGCTGGTGGTGGCTTCGTCGCCCAGCAGCGCAACGTCGTGCTGGTCGGCGGTACGGGTACCGGCAAGACCCATCTTGCCATCGCCATTGCCAGAAGCTGCATCCGCTCCGGCGCCCGCGGCCGGTTCTACAACGTGGTCGATCTCGTCAATCGGCTCGAGACCGAGAGCCGTAACGGAAGGCAAGGCCGTCTCGCCGATCAACTCACTCGAATGGACTTCATCATCCTCGACGAACTCGGCTATCTGCCCTTCGCCCAATCCGGCGGCCAGCTCCTATTCCACCTCGTTAGCCGGCTCTACGAGCGCACCTCGGTCATCGTCACCACCAACCTGGCCTTCGGTGAATGGCCGAGCGTGTTTGGCGACGCCAAGATGACCACTGCGCTGCTCGATCGCTTGACCCACCACTGCGACATCGTCGAGACCGGCAACGACAGTTGGCGCTTCAAGAGCCGAACCGAAGATCACACGTCAACCCGCGCTCGCCCCGTCTCCGCAACCCCGACCAGCTCCGACGGGGCGAACGCTAATCGTTCGAAACGCAAAACGAGGGGGTCCCTCTTGGATGCCGATCTGGGGGCCCGATCGGACGCCGATTGACACGCATAAGGAAGATCGCCTGATGGAACGCCACGAGATTTTGGAAGCCATGAGCGAACTGAAGCTTTACGGCATGCGCGCCAGCTTCGATGAGATTGCCGGTAAGGGACTGGCCCGACGCGATGAGATCTATCCGCTCATCGCCAGTCTGATCCGGGCGGAACGCACCCACCGGCAGGCACGCTCGATCAGCTACCGCATCGGCGGCGCCAAGTTCCCGGTCCTGAAAGATATCGACACGTTCGCCTTCGCCGATACGGCGATCGATGAAGGACAAGTGCGCGAACTCGCCACCGGTACATTCCTGGACGCCAAGCGCAATGCGATCTTCATCGGTGGCACCGGCACCGGTAAAACTCATCTGTGCATCGCCGTCGCCTCAGCGGTCATCCGTGCTCGCGCCAGAGGCCGCTTCTTCAACCTGGTCGATCTAGTCAATCAGCTCGAGCAGGAGAAGGCCGCCGGTCGCAGCGGCCGGCTGGCCGAGAAGCTGTTGCGCCACGATCTCATCGTCATCGACGAACTCGGCTACCTGCCGTTCAGTCAGTCTGGCGGCCAGTTGCTATTCCACTTGATCAGCAAGCTCTATGAGAACACGTCACTGCTGATCACCACCAATCTGGCTTTCTCCGATTGGCCTCAGGTGTTCGGCGACGCCAAGATGACAACCGCCATGCTCGATCGCCTCACTCACCACTGCGATATCATCGAGACCGGCAACGAGAGTTGGCGCTTTAAAAACCGCGCATAACCTCCCGATCATCAATCGCCGCCCGCCAAGACCGGCTCTGCTCCGCTATCTGCGGCTCCGCGACGCCGGTCTCGGCTACGTCACAGGGGTCGTTCTTGGACGCGAAACGGGGGTGGCAGTTGGGTGCGATTTGACAGTTTTGTCTCATTGTGCCCTCGACCTGGTTGTAGGGCACGGCCAGATACCTGCAGCCGTTTGTCTTCCGGTGCGCTGCAGAACACACAAGGTAAGCATACTTGCCTTTGCTCACTCGTATTACGGAGCCCCCACAGTACGCGCACTTGAGAATGCCCGCGAAGATTGACGCGGGCTGAATGAGTGCATTGCGTCCCCGAGGGGCCGTAGCTCTGATCCTGCTGGCTACTCGCTCGAAAAGCTCGCGTTCCACAACGGCGGGCCAATAGTTCTCAATGGGGTCGAGCGGCTTCCGCTGTCGCTTCCCTTCTGCGTCAACGACGCGCTGATGAGGAGTAAATGTTCCGACGACGGCGGTATTGGTCAGCAGCTTCCTAACGTACGATCGATGCCAATAGTCCGCCTTCCGCTGTTTCCCGATCCCGCCCCAGGTGGAAACCCCTTGCTCGTTCAGCCAATGGGCAACGCGGTGTTGCCCCCATCCCTCATCTGCCTTCTGAAAGATACGTTTGATTACCTTAGCTCTCTCGGGGATCAGTTCATGCGCACCCTCTGCTTCGTTCCATCTAATCCACGATGGGAGCATTCTAGTGAACGGCTGTTGCGCTTGTCCATTTGTCGCATCCCTGCGCTTCCGTTCGTAGGCATCCGCGAGCCGCCGCGACTTGGTGGCGCTCTCCTCATGCCCTCGCATCATCAACACAATTGATATGATCAGGTCGGTAGGATTGGCATTGATGCTCTCCAGCGAATACCTTCGCTTGTCCAGCAATGTGACGAGGATGATCCCCGCACGAATGATGAGCATGAAGAGCGCTTGCGCTTCGATGATTGAATTGCGTGTAATCCGGTCGAGGCTTTCGACTAGCAGGTAGCTTCCGCTGGGTATCTCCTCGTCCTCAACAGCCTTCAGGAATGCCCGAAGTGCGCCTGTTTGCGCGTTTCTGCCCCTGAAGGCCGAGACACCCAGGTCTTTGAATGTCAGTTCGGCAAGCTCCAGTCCGTGCTCTTCCGCGTACGCTTTCGCGAGTTCAATCTGCCGCTCGTAGCTTCTGCCCTTCGCTTGGTCGGGTGTCGAGAAGCGGACGTAGCTGTACGCCTTTGCGTGCCAATCGGCTTTCCGCAACATGCTAGGGCCCAAATCGCACGTTCTGGTACTGCGCCCGAGCGAAATAGGCGTTGAGGTTCGCCCATTGTCCGACGGTGTTAGACATGGCGGCAGTCAACAGCAAAAACAGCCATGCGAGGTTCTGATTAGGGCTGTCGATGTACTGAAATCTCGCGGCTGGGTAGGTCGCACGGTTAGCGTCCGTGATGACGCCCACCGAGGCGTTGTCAAAAACCACTGATCCCTTGCCGAGGACAAAGATACCCTCCAGGCTTTCACTCAGCACCTTAGCGCGTGCGTCGCCCATGGAGGAAGGCGCGTCGTGTTTAACCCTTGTTCAGCTTCAATATCGACGAGCCAGCGAAAGACGGTCTCAATCTGAGCCGGACCGTCATATGCGACGACATAGCTGAGGATACCCTGCGGAACATTGCCTGCTGTAAAGCTAGTGACCAAGTTGCGCTGGAGCCTCTTGACCTGTGCGGCGTTTGATACTGCTTTCTTGAGTTCATCTTTCGTCAGCAGCGATTTCACTTCGATAGTTGCTACGACCGCTTCCGCGAGAAATGCGGTGATGCCACCCCCAAAATCAATCTTGGGATAGTCGCTTTCGTAAACGACGATGTCGAACTGACTGCGAGGCTGTCGAGCCTGAGAGTTAGCATCGATCATTTCGCCCGTACCGATAGCAGCCCGTGCGCTAAGGTGCCCCGCAAGGAACTGCTTTATAAAAGCTTCGCGGGGAGTTCCGCGATGTAGCGTGTGCCCCGCATTGGCGGGAATGAGCGACGTGCTGAGAAGCTGGTTCTCAACAGCAGCGAAGTGCTCGGCGAGCATAGCGTTCTCTTCCTGCAGGACGCTCTTCTGGCAGCGGGTTCGTAGGCTAACGCGCCGTCCGGCTTCCCATCAAGGAAATAACATGAGCAGATTGTGGCCGCCGGCCGCCGCCACTTCCAGCGCCCGCTTGGCGCTTTCCTGGCCCTTGATGTCGGCGAGATCGAGCGCGACGCCGGCGGCTTCCAGGATCTTCGGCTGCGGCCGCGACAGCACCTGCGTGCCTTTGAAATGGTTGGCGAGCTGGATCAGCGAGGAGGCCGCGATAATCTCGATCTCGGGGCTCGCCCAGGCCGCCTCGGGCCCGCATTTGGCCGGGCAGATCAGTCCTTCGCCGCGGGCATTGGCGCCGATGGCGGCGGGCAGCACGCCGGCGACCGGGGCGATCGAGCCGTCCAGCCCGAGCTCGCCCAGCACCGCAAATCCCGACAGCGCGTCGTGCGGAATGGCGCCGATCGCCGCCATCAGGCCAAGCGCGATCGGCAGATCGTAACGGCTGCCTTCCTTGGGCAGGTCGGCGGGCGCCAGATTGATGGTGATGCGGCGGGCCGGGAGCGCCAGTCCGGAGGCGATCATGGCCGAGCGCACCCGCTCGCGCGCCTCCGATACGGCCTTGTCGGGCAGGCCGACGATGGTCCAGGTAGATTGTCAATGACAAAGCTGCTACCATCCTCTGGACCTAGGGAATGCTCATGAACCCTGATAACTCCCGTCCAAAAGCCTATAGCTACCTCCGGTTCTCGACGCCCGACCAAGTTGAAGGCGATAGCTTTCGGCGCCAGTGGGGCGCTGCCGTCTCTTACGCTGAGCAGCACAAGCTAGACCTAGACCATGAACTGACGTTTCACGACCTCGGCGTCCCTGGCTTTCGTGGCGCGAACGCGGAGCGGGGCAAGCTCGCGGCATTCAGACGCGCGGTAGAAGACGGGCGCGTCGGTGCAGGGTCATACCTACTCGTTGAAGATTTCGACCGTCTGTCACGCATGGACCCGTGGGACGCCTTTCCGATCTTCCAGGAAATCATCAACAACGACATTACCATCGTCACTCTCAAGGACGGGAAGGCGTGGAACAAGAGTGAAATGCGGGGAAATCCCTTGCGACTGATGGAGCCGCTATTCGCAATGTGGAACAGTCACAGCGAGAGCGCAAAGAAATCAGTGCGCCTCTCAGAGGTTCATGCAGCAAAACGAAAGCGCCTATCGGAAGGCGCTCTTTTGGACAAGCCCTACAAGCACGGACCTGCATGGCTGCGCTGGAACGCATCCACAAAGCGATTCGACACCATTCGTGAACGCGCGCGGATAGTAAGGGAGGTATTCGTTAAAGCCGATGAAGGGTGGAGCCTTGATCGGATCGCGCAATGGCTCAACGGCAATGCGGTTGGGACCTGGGAACGAGGAAAGAACAAAGCCGACTTTTGGCGGGGCGCGCGGATTCGGAAGATGCTCGTTAACCGCGCCGCCGTTGGGGTTCTGGTAATGCACAAGACCGAATACGACCCAGACACACACAAGAGAACCGACAACATCCTGGGGACTGTAGACGGTCACTATCCCCCCGTAGTGGATCACGGAATGTTTGAACGCGTGAACGCACGGCTCGCAGCGACGGCCCCTCGGGGTCGCAACGCGACACTCGCAGTGCAGTCGTTAGTTGCTGGAGTAGCAAAGTGTGTTCACTGCGGCGGCAGCGCGATCCGTGTGAGCAAAGGGCGCTATGTCTATCTTCTATGCTCGCGCGCGCACGCAAAGGCAGGATGCAAGTACCAAGCCGTCCATTATCAGCAAGTCCAGGATGCACTGCGGCTCAACGCGGAAGTCCTGTTTCAGGAGGCGCCACGAGGGGGAGCGACAGATGGCATGGACGAACAGATACAAGCGTGGGATTTGCAGATTTCTGATATGAAAGACGATGCGAAGGAGTTGCTGCAGGAACTGCGTCTCACGCGCAGCCCAACGGTGCGTGAGGAGCTTCAGCGCGCCGAGCGAAGCATCAAGGCTACAGAGACAAAGTTGAGAGAGCTAGTCGAGCGCCGAGAGCGCCTCGGAACCCCCTTCGTCGTGCAGCGTCTCCAAATCTTACGTGACGAGCTAACGCGTAAGGAGTTCGATGTAGGGGCTGCTAACCGCGCTATCAAAGCGGCGGTGGATCGGATTGTGATAGACCCTGAGCGATCCCGTCTCGATGTTCACTGGCGCGACAGTGACGTTGTGAGCGAACTACCATTTTGGTCACGGCACATAACGCTTTTTAACGACCCAGGTTCGTGACTGGTACGTGTTGTCCATCGAGCCAATCGCAAATGTTGAGTGATGAACCCGCAGCAAGCGCGCACAGCGCCGTCGCGTCCTCCGAAAATGAACACGTGAACATGAAACATCGAAATGAGGGCGACGCCATTGTCGAGCGTGACCTATGGTTCAATCCTCACCTGTCTCCCCAGGGCACGCGCGCACACGAGGTCATTGGCGTACCCGTGCTAGCCCTGAAGACCTACAAGCGTAGGCGCGCGCTCACTGGCAGAAATCTGACTACATTTTACAATGTGATGATCAAACTGTTGTCCAACCTGATGTACCACTATCTCAACGGGAGTCCGGGAGACGGCGTGCCGGTGCCGCGTTCTCACAAAGATTTGGCAAAGAACCGCACGCCCAGTCGCTACGAACCATTTTCGTTTCCGCGTTCGTTTCCGAAAATGCTGGACGCCTTGAGGGACCTTGGGTTCGCTAAGGTCACCTTGGGGGAATACTCGGGTTGGCCCGGTCAGTCCAAACGAACCACGGTGCGGGCAGGTCCGAAGCTCATTGCGCTCATCGAGGAACACAAGGTCACTTTGGACGACTTGAGCGGACGGTATGACGAAGAGGTCATCATCCTTAGCGGACGCAAGCGCGGATACGGGGACAAAGCCGAACGCATTGACTACAAAGACAACGCCACGACCGAACGCTTTCGCAAAGAACTGCGCGCACTCAACGAGTGGCTTGATAAAGCCGATATCGGCTTTGACGCTGCCGCTTTCGATAAGCCGGTGAACGTCCGGGCTCGGCAGCTACGTCGTCAGTTCACGTTAGGACGGTTTGATCGTGGCGGCAGGCTCTTTGGGGGCTTTTGGGTTAACCTGCCGAAGCCGGTACGCCGGAAAGGCATCCGCATAGACGGCGAGGAAGTCGTTGGCTTGGACTACTCCGCACTCAATCCTTTGCTTGCCTATCACGTTGCTGTAGCTGACCCTCCAGAAGGTGATGCCTACACACTTCCGGGGCTTGAGAAATGGCGTGACGGAGTGAAGAGGGTCTTCAACGCCATGCTCTTCAAGCACCCGGTGAGCAGGTTCCCTAAAGGTGTAAGGGCGCTGTTTCCACCAAAGGTGAAATGCAGTGACGTGACTGGCGCCATACTGCAGCGACACCCGATGCTGAAAGGGGTTCTTTCCAGCCCACAGGCGGGTCACCGTCTACAGTTTATCGAAAGCGAAATCATGATGGGAGTGTTGCGCGAATGTCGCAAGCGCAACATCGTTGCCCTTCCGGTCTTTGACTGCGTAGTGGTGAAAGCATCTGCAGAGCAGGCTGTTGGAGAAATCATGCAGGCGGAATTCAAAGCAGCTACGGGTTTGGGTGTTGAAGTGAAGCGAGAATGACCGGAAGGGGCTCTTTGGGCAACTTATGGGACCTTGGGTCCTCTTTGGTCTCAAGTACTTACGTGGATAGAGGATGAGGCTATCTCTAACACGATCTTTTGGGGGGATGCAGGGAGACCATAAGGGGGACACGTAAGCGAAGGCTGAAGCTGTTCACCAGCGACCCTATTCCACAGGTCATAGGTGAGTATTCGCCTGGGAGACAGCACCCTGTTTGATACAGCGTCGAACGAACGCCCTAGTGACT
>CAWHPH010000060.1:0-116349 GCA_963831135.1 uncultured Alphaproteobacteria bacterium | reverse complement strand
ACAGCTGGGTGGACTCGAACCACCGACCTCCTGATCCACAGTCAGGCGCTCTAACCAACTGAGCTACAGCTGCACGGCTCGCGGTCGGCAAGCGCGCGAAAGCTAGGGGGAATGGCCGGATTTGGCAAGGCTTTGGCAAAGCTTTGGCAAGGCTTTGGCAAGGCGCGAGCGGCCTTGCAGCAGCCCAAAAGCAAAAGCCCGGGTCGGAAACCCGGGCTTCGCCCCGTCACACGACGGGCTTGAAACGCGAACGTCGCGTCGCTTAGCTGACCTTGCTGAAGGCCTTGTTCATGCCGCTCTTGATCGGCTCGGCCGTCTCGGTGGCAACCTTCTGCGCCAGCGCGCTGAGTTCCTTGCTCTGCGCCGTGAGCGTTTCGAACTGCTTGCGCGCATGCGCGCTGGTGAGTTCCACGACCTCCGACAGCGTCTTCGCGGCCATGACCTCGCCGGCAAAATCGAACGCCGCGTTGGTGTTGGTGCGAGCGACTTCGATGACCTTCAGGCCGTAATCGGAGGCGCCCTTGGTGGCGGTCGAGTAAGTGGTCTCCAGCACGTCGGTCGCCTCTTCGGCGGCGGCCTTCATCTTCTCGTAGGTGTCCTTCGCCTGAGCGACGCCGCGCTCCGCGAACTCACGGAAGGCGGCCGGCATCTCGACCTTCGGCATATCGAACTTTGGCATCTCGAATTTCGGCATCTCGAACGCGCCCGATTTGGTCGTTTTGGCTTTCGGGGTAGCGATTGTGGCTTCCGCCATGACACTCGTTCCTTGCTTTCTGGTGCTCTTGGGCTGTTTGACCTTCGATAGATCCGTTTAGCCCCACCGCCCGTCGCGCGAGGCGTCACTCTATTCCATTGAATTTCCATTGACCCCGGTCGCCGAACGCGCATTACAAAACAAAGGCCGGGCCATTCCGATGAGTTACATAGCACAATTCTTGGTGCAATGCAATAAGGCATATTGCATTGCACAAAAAAATATAGTGGTTTGATTTTTCAGTCAATTTTCGAAGGGAGGCCGCAACTCAGGCCTGTCACGTCTTCGGCTTCGCAGCATCCATGACTATTTTGGCAGCACTTTGTCCGAGCTCGTGGGTCTGCGTCGAAAGGGTCTGCATCTGGCGTGCGATGTATTCCTGCTGCAGCCGCATCACTTCGGCGGGGTCCTTGGCACGCATCAGCTGCTGCGCGAAGTCGAAGGTCGCCGCCATGTTCTGCTCGGCATAAGCCATCGATTTATGGGCGATTTCGCTTGCGCCGGCGCGGGCTGCATGAGCCTGTCCCTGCCAGTGGGACACGGCCTGGGTGGCTGCATTGGCGATGCCGTCAAAGGCAGCCCTGGCCTGCGCCACGCTTTGCTCGACGAAAGCGCGGACCTCATTGGGCATTGCAAATTGCTCGAATGGTTCCTTCGCCATCGTCGACTCCTCGCCCCCTGACGACATTCATATCCTAAGCAAATTTACCGCCGGCATGCACCTCGTTCCTGCTGTCTCGTCCTGACAGTGGCGTGATTAAGGTTATTCGCCAAGGCGTCCGCCGGGGCGGAAACCGGCATGGACATGGACGCAGCCGCCCGCTTTATTAAGAATTCATTAAGCAACGAGTGTCCGCTGCATGCCGATCGTGGAGTCAACATTCGCCGCGTTGCCGCGCGATCCGCGATTGGGCGCCCAACTCGCGGATCATGCGACGAGCGCGGCGCCTGCTTGGCTCTGGAGCGCGGACGGGTCGCGAATGCTGTGGGCCAATGCGGTTGGCGCCGCGATTTTTGGCGGCGCCCATCCCAGCGAATGCGCGGCGCGGCGGTTCGAGCCCAAACACCCGGCGGCTGCCGAAATCGTCCGGCTTGCCGCAACGCTGCCGCCAACTGGTCAGCCGCGGCTTGAGCGCCTGCGCGGCTTTGCCGGCGGCTTCGGCCGCGCCCTCACTTGCGTGTGCGCGCGCATCGCGCTCGGCGAAGGGGGCGCCATCCTGCTCGTTTCGGCCGAGCCGGCCGGCCCCCCGCTGCCGCTGCACGAACGGGTGAGCCGGCTGTTCGCGGCGACCGAAAAGTCTGTGCTGGCTTTCACCCCCGACGGCAAGCTTCTCTACGCGACGCCGGCCGCGCAGACGCGGTTCGCCGCGACACAGCCGGCTGCAGAGCTTGGCGTCACCGGTATGCTCGACCGGGCGCTGGCGAGCGGCAGCGCCAGCGGGCCGACGCCGTACGGCCACGTCACCATCGAGCGTCTCGGCACCGAGGCATCGGCGGTATTGATCGCCGAGCTCGGCACACCGGTGAGCGAAGCGGCTGCGGCCGAAAACCTTGCGGCAAGGAAAAGCGCTCGGGCAAACAGCGAGCCCAGCGCGACGGCGTCGGCGGAAGCGTCGATGGCGGCTATGGATGCGAGACCGCCAGGGACTTCCCGTCGCCGCGACGAGCCCGCCGCCGAGCGGCGTCACCCATTGCGTTTTGTCTGGCAAATGGATGCCGACGGCCGCTTCATCGTCGGCTCGGATGAGTTCATGGAGCTCATGGGGCCGCGGACCACGGCCGCTTTCGGCCGATTGTGGAGCGAGGTTGCCGCTGAGCTGAAACTCGATCCGGATGATCAGGTCGCCCGCGCCGTCGCCACGCGCGAGACCTGGAGCGGCATTACCATTTCTTGGCCGGTCGATGACGGCGGCGAGCGTCTTCCGGCCGAACTGTCGGGTCTTCCTGTATTCGATCGGGATCGCAACTTTCGCGGTTATCGGGGCTTCGGTGTCTGTCGCGATCTCAATCGCATTAATCATCTTGCGCGTGCGCGGCGCGAGCGGCCGATCGGATTGATGTTGCCGGCGGACGCTCCCAACAACGAGGTGACCGCGATTCCGGCGGAACCGGAAAGTCCCGCTGCCACCGAGAGCGCCACCACCGAGAGCGGCACCACCGAGAGCGGCACCACCGAGAGCGGCACCACCGAGAGCGCCACCACAGAGAGCGCCACCGCAGAGAGCGGCACCACAGAGAGCGCTGCGCCTGCACTGCCGATCGCGGCCGAGGCCCTCGAGGCTGAAACAAATGGCGCCGAGACTGCCGCGCGCCCCGACCGACCTTCAATCAGTGTCGTGCCCGCGGCCGCCAATGTCGTTCCGTTTCGCACCGGCACGTCGCCCGAAACCAAGGTGCCGGCGCTCAGTCCGGTCGAACGCCGGGCATTTCGCGAGTTGGCGCAGGAATTGACGGCGCGTTTGCAGGGCGTGCGCGAGGACTTGGCCGAGCAAAGCGGCTCCGCTGCTTTGCCGGCCGAGGGTCCGGTACCCGCAGCGGAATCCGCGCTGTCGCGCGCCGGCGCCGACGGCGGAGCCGCCACGGCTGGCGCGCATGGTGAGGCGCACAAAGCGCCGAGCGAGGCGCTATCGCAACCAATCGCGGCATTCGAACCGGCTCTGCTCGACCGCCTTCCACTCGGCGTGTTGATTTACCGGCCTCAGGATTCAGGTAACGCACTTCTCTTTGCGAACCGCTATTTCCTGACATTGAGTGGCTACGAAAATTTGGCAGCCCTTGCTGCCGTCGGCGGTCTCGACAAGCTCTTTGCCGAGCCCGCTGCCGAAACGCTCGCCGAGAGCGGGAGCCCGCAGCCGCTGTCGGTCATGAACCGTCAAGGAATTCGCCATCCGGTGGAGGGCCGTTTGTTCAGGGTCCCATGGGGCGAGGCTTCCGCGCTGGCACTCATTTTAAGCGACGGAGAGGCGGCAGAGCGGCGCCGGTCGCATGCGCTGTCGCTCGAAACCGCGCAGAGCGAAATCCGCGACCTGAAGGCCCATGTCGAAGCCTTCAAGAAGACCGAGGCCGAGATGCGGGCGGCGACGCGCGAAGCGCAAAAGGCGGCCGCGGCGAAAGCGGAGTTCGTCGGCAAGATCAGTCATGAGATCCGCACGCCGCTCAATGCCATTACCGGCTTTGCCGAAGTGATCATCGCCGAACGTTTCGGTCCGATCGGCAATGAGCGCTACCGCGAATATCTGAAGGACATCCACGCCGCCGGCTTGCATGTCGTCTCGCTGCTCAACGACTTGCTCGACCTTTCAAAGATCGAGACCGGACAGCTTGATCTGTCCTTCGCCAATGTCAGCCTCAACGAACTTACCCAGCAATGCGTCGGCATCATGCAGCCGCAGGCGAGCCGGGCGCGCATTATCATCCGCACCTCGCTGACGCCGGGATTGCCGCAAGTCGTCGCCGACGAACGCGCGCTGCGTCAGATCGTTCTCAACCTGTTGTCGAATTCGATCAAATTCACCGGTCCTGGTGGCCAGGTCATCGTATCGACCGCGTTCGCCGACAGCGGCGAGGCGGTCTTGCGCGTGCGCGACACCGGCGTGGGTATGAGCGAGAAAGACGTCGAGGCGGCGCTCGAGCCGTTCCGCCAAACGGCGACGTCCGGAAGCTGGGGCTCCGGCGGCACCGGGCTCGGTCTTCCGCTGACGAAGGCGCTGGCGGAAGCCAATCGTGCGCACTTCAGCATCAAGAGCGCGCCCAATGCCGGCACGCTGATCGAAGTCGCGTTCCCGCCGACGCGCATTGCGCGCTGACGCGTCATGCCGACAGCACCATATTGAACCGAAAGCCCGGATCGCCGTTATTTTAGCTCCGGATGTTTTCTCGGACGAATCACCATGGCGGCGCCGAAAGAAGTCGAGCTCAAGCTTGAGCTTCCTCCAGCGGCCGTGCCGCAATTCCGAGAACTGCCCTTGATTCGCGCGATTGCGCGGTCGGCCAAGCGCTCGTCGCAAGTCTCGGTCTATTTCGATACCGACAGGCAAAAGCTGCGGCGGCGCGGATTGCTGCTGCGCGTGCGCCGCATCGGCGATCGCCACGTGCAGACGATCAAGGCCACGGGGACGTCCGGCATCTTTGCGCGCGACGAATGGGAAAGCGAGATCGCCGGCAGCCAGCCCGATATGAGCAGCGCACGCGGCACCGCGCTTGAGAGCCTATTGACCCGCAAGTTCTGTCGCAAGCTCAAGCCGCAGTTCGAAACGCGTATACGCCGAACGGTCTTTCTGCTGGAGCGCGACGGCTCCGCCATCGCGCTGGCGCTGGACGAAGGGACCATCGACACGGGCGCTGCATCGATGCGGCTCTGTGAGATCGAGCTTGAGCTCGAACGCGGCAAAGAGGAGGATTTATTCGACGTCGCTCGACAGCTCGCCCGCGCGCTATCGGTGCAGCTCGGATTGGCGAGCAAGGCAGAGCGCGGTTACTGTCTGCTCGACGGCGAGCAGGGCGCGGCGGTGAAGTTCGCTGCTGTTCCGCTCAGTGCCGGCGGGTCGACACGCGACGCCTTCAGGCAGATCGGCCACGCCTGCCTGCAACAGATCGCCGGCAACGAACCGGCGGTTCTCAAGGGCGATGCCGAAGGCATTCATCAGATACGGGTGGGTTTGCGGCGGCTGCGCGCGGCAATTTCGCTTTTCTCCGCACTGTTGGAAGATCCGCAGACGGAAAAGATCAAAGCCGAGCTGAAATGGCTCACCAACGAGCTTGGCCCGGCGCGCGAGCTCGACGTGCTGATCGCCCGCGTGGTCAAGCCGGCCGGGCGGCGGACATCCGGCTGGGACGACATTCCGAAGCTTTCGCAGCAATTTGCCGAGCAGCGCGCTGCGGCGCTCGCGCGCGCGGGGGACGCCATCGGCTCGCAACGCTATCGGCTCCTGAAAATCGAGATCGTTGCCTGGCTGGAGATCGGTCAGTGGGCGACACCGCAGGACGATCTGGTGCGCGACCGCGGCGAACTGCCGATCGAGATTTTTGCCGCCGAGCAACTGACGCGCCGCCGGCGCGAGCTCCGCAAGAGGGCCAAATCGTTTGCCGAACTCGATGCCCGCCGCCGCCATAAGCTGCGCATCCAGGTGAAAAAGCTGCGTTACGCCGGCGATTTTTTCGGCGGCCTGTTTTCAGGTAAAGAAGCGAGCAAGCGGCGAGAGAAATTCGTTGCCGCGCTCGGGGCCGTGCAGGACTGCCTCGGCGACCTCAACGACATTGCGGTACACGAGAATATCATCAGCGCCGCCGGCATGCGGCGTCGGCGGACAAGTCGCAAAAGAGCGTTCGCTGCCGGCTTGCTGACCGGACGCGAAGACGCGCGCGTGGATGCGGTGATGGATGCGGCCGCCGCTGCGCTCCGCCGCTTCGCCAAAGCCCGACCATACTGGCGATAACGCGGCCGCGGCTTCCCGTCACGCCACGCGGATGACGATCTTGCCGAAATGCGCACCGGCCGCCATGTGGTTGTAAGCCGCCGGCGCCTCGTTGAAGCCGAACACGCGATCGATCACAGGCTTGATCTTGTTTGCCGCGATGGCGGCGTTCATCGTCTCGAAGGTTTGCATCGAGCCGACCGAGATGCCCTGCACGTTGGCGCGCTTGGTGAAGATCAAGCCCGGATTGAGCTCACGGGCGCCGCCGCTCAAGCCGCCGATGATGCTGACCTTGCCGCCGACACGGATGGCGCCGAACGAGAGGGTGAGCGTATTGGCGCCGCCGACTTCCAGCACCTGGTCCACGCCGCGGCCGCCGTTGAAAGCGATCGCCGCCTTGTCCCATTCCGGCGTGCTTTTGTAATTGATCCCGCAGGCGGCGCCGAGCGCCTTGGCGCGGGCAAGTTTCTCGTTGCTCGATGAAGTAATGATCGGAACGATCCCGGTGGCATGCGCGAATTGCAGGCCGAAGATCGAGACGCCGCCGGTGCCTTGCAGCAATACTGTTTGTCCGGCGGCGAGTTTGGCGTGATTGAACATCGCTTCCCACGCGGTCACCGCGGCGCAGGGCAGCGTTGCGCCCTCGTCGATCGACAGATGTCCGGGAATTTTGACGACGCCTTCCTCTTCCAGCACCACGTATTCGGCCAGCATGCCGTCGATGCTGCCGCCAAGCGCGAAGCCGTGCACATGCGGACCCGGCTCGCCGCCCGCCCAGCGCTGGAAAAAGCAGCCGGCGATCTTGTCGCCGGTTTTGACGCGGGTAACGCCGGGGCCGGTTTCCACCACTTCGCCGGCGCCGTCGGATAGCGGAATGAGGTTTTCGCGAACGGGCCCACGATATGTTCCGCGCACAATGCCAAGGTCGCGATAGTTGAGCGAACAGGCAATGACTTTGACCAAGACTTGACGGTGAAGCGGCTTCGGCGTCGGCCGCTCGACCATGGCCAGCGACTCGATGCCGGCGCCGCCCTTCGGCAATTGATAGGCACGCATTCGTGGATCTCCGGTGCTTGCACTCCAACGGTCGCTATCGCGGGACGATGCTCAGGCGGGCGCGATGCCGGCAACGGCCCATGCTATCGCAGCATAGGACCGCGGGCCGTCGGGCTCGCCGTCGAGATACGCGTCGCGGACCAGATCGCGCAGGCGGTCCCGCCGCTCCGCGGGCATTGCCGCAAGATATTCGGCACCCGGACCGTCCTTGCCGGCAAGCGGTATCCAGAAATCGTCGAACGCGCTGAACTCCATGCGGATGTGGAGCTCCGTATCACGAATGTCGGTGAAACCCGCGGCGTGCCACGCGGCTGCGAGTTCGCCGGGCCGCGTCATCGGCCGGGTATAGTTGTGCGCACGCCGCCTACGGCCTTCGTCGTCGAAAGCCGCCGCCGTATCGTAGAACATGCGATTGGCAACATAACCACCGCGCACGTCCCAGACCGCGGCCGCGACGGTCGCGCCCGGACGGACGACACGGCGCAATTCCGCGACGGCGCGCCCGGTCTGCGGCACGAAATGGAACACCAACAGTGAGAGCACGCGATCGAAACTGCGATCGGCGAACGGTAACGCGCAAATGTCGCCAGCCTTGAACGCCACTCGAGGATCGTGGTTCGCTTGGTTGGCGTATTCGACATAGACCGGCGAGAAGTCGATGCCGGTGATGCTGTGCGCTTTGATCCGTCGCGCGAGCGCGAACGTCAGACTTCCGGTGCCGCATCCGGCGTCCAGAATGTCCTCGCCATCGCTACAACCGGCAAAGTCGAGGAACGGTTCGGCAAGGCGCGCGCTCCAACGACCCATGATCCGGTCGTACCCGGCGCCGCTTCCAGCGGTGAATGTCGACGAGCCTGCCATCGCGCCTTCTAGTTCGCCACCGGCGTGACGCTCACGCCCACCTCGATCCGCTGCCCGCCGGAGCCTACGATCACGCCGTCCATGGGGGCCACGTCGGCATAGTCCCGTCCGAGCGCAAGCACGATATGTTCGTCTGATGCAAGCATCGCATTCGTGGGATCAAGCCCGATCCATCCGGTCTGCGGGCCGCACCATACCAGAACCCAGGCATGCATCGCGTCGGTGCCCTGCAATCGCGTGGCATCATCGGTGCGCGGCGCGGAACGCAGATAGCCGCTGACATAACCAGCCGGCAGGCCGATGCCGCGCAGTCCGGAAATCATGATATGCGCGAAATCCTGACAGACGCCGCGGCGCAGCGCGAACGACATCGGCGGGGTCGTGGTGACGGTGGTTGCACCGATTTCGTAGGCGATATCGGATTTCAGGCGATGCATCAATTCGACCGCGGCATCGAGCACCGGGCGGCCGGGCGAAAAGCTCTCCTGCGCGTAATCGCGGATTTCCGGATCGAGTGAGACCATGCGGCTCGCAAACACGAAGTGCGCGGGTGACGTCGGTCCGATATCGGTCGTTGCAAAGGCTTGGTCGCGCGCGGCTTCCCATGCCGGTGTCGCGCGTGGGGAAACCTCGATCAAGGAGTCGACGCTCACGCGCGCCGTCAATCTGATCGTCAGCAACGAGTGCGGCTCTTCGAGATCGATCCAGGTCAGGCGATTGCCGAAGAAATCCAGTCCCTCGCGCCAGTGCTGCGGTTCGGGACCGATCTGCAAGGCAGCGACGTGGACGCGCTGACCGGGGCGGTTGATAGGCATCTGCCGCAGCACGTGACGTGCGCGCGCTACCGGCGACGCATAGACACAAGTGCTTAACTGGCGGATGTCGTAAATCACGCGAGCGCCTCTCGTGTCGCCTCGGCGCGCTCGTTGTTGGTCAGGTAGGAGGTCGTGATCGCGTCCGAAAGCTTCATCAGGGATTGTTCGGCGTCCAGGATCAGCGCTTCATCCATCGTTCCGGCTTCGATGGTACGCAGCCGCGTCGCGATCGCGGCCGCGATCTGCTGCACCGGCGAAAGCCGGCCGGCGGCGCTGCGTCGGGGCAGGGCGGAGAGATGCGCCTCGATGCGATCGAGCTGAAACGCCATCGAACGCGGATTGTTGGGATCGAGAATGACGAGGTCTATGACCGGGGCAGATGCGGCGACCATCACGTATCGCTGCCGATAGGTGATCTGGCTGTCGGCAAGTTCGAGCAGGACGTCGAGGCCGCCTTCCGGGGCGCCGGGCAGCGCGAAAGCGCGCGCGAGCCGGCCGGTGAGGACGCCGCGCTCGATGCGTCGGCCGAGTTCGAGAAAGTGCCAGCCCGCAAGCCGCGTCATATTCTCCTGCGCCAAACCGGACAGCGAAGCGATGATCCGCAAGGCGGCTTCGACGCGCTCGATGATGGCGCTTTCGGCAGGACCGAGCGTCAGCGGCATGGCGATCATGGTGGCGAGATCGTTGATCGCCCGCCAGGCGTCCGGCGAGAAGCGATCGCGGATCACTGATGCGGCCGACCGCGCCGCGTTGGTCAAAGCGGGCAGGGACCCCGGCAGATCGCCGGCGGCCAGCGCCGCGCGGGCGACGAACGTAGCCGGTACGCTGCCGATTTCGTCCGGCGCCGCGCCCCAGGCTTCGAGCAATGAAGTGAGCGCCGCAATCACCGGCGCCATGCTCTCGTCAGCCTCAGCCACACGATTCATCAGCGCCCGTACCAGACGCAACGTCGTCTCCGCGCGCTCTACGTAGCGGCCGACCCAGAACAGATTGTCGGCGGCGCGGCTCGGCAATAATCCGCTGGCGCGCTGAACTTCGATCCGCTCGGGCGCCGGCAGGAGGGTCGTCTCGGCGACCGGGCCGCGGGCCAGCACCCAGGCGTCTGCGGTTGCAGCGCCACGCTGCAGGCTGACAGCGCGCGTCTCGGCGTCGTCGGCGATGCGCACGAAGCCGCCGGACATCACCTGCCATCGGTCGGCAACCTTGGCGAGGTAAAGCCGTAACGTGAAAGGCCGCGGCTGCAGGCGGCCGTCCCGCCAGACCGGCATGCTCGACAGCGTCACCGCTTCCTGCGCCGCATAATCGACGCCGCGGTTGCGGATGGACCGGACAAGCGCTTCGCGCTCCGCATCACCGAGTTTTGCGCCCAGCACTTCGCGTCCGCTGTGTCCGTCGACATGCGACTCGAACGCGGCAGCAATGACCACGCTGTCGAGGTTCTCGATCATCTGTTCCCGGATGTCGGCCTGGCCGAGCCACCACGTCGCGACATTCGGGATCGCCAAGTCGGAGCCGAGTATGACGCGTGACAATGCGGGCAGGAAGGCCATCATGGCCCGCGCCTCGACCAGGCCGGCACCGAGCGCGTTGACCATGACGATCTTGCCGTCGCGCACGGCTTGCAAAAGACCGGGCGCGCCGAGCCGTGAGGCGGCATTGAGCTCCAGCGGGTCGGCAAAATCGGCGTCGATGCGGCGCAACAGCACCTCGGTGCGCTGCAGGCCCGACACGGTACGCACAAAGACGCCGTCGTCGCGCACGCTCAAGTCTTCGCCCTCGACCAACAGAAATCCGAGATAGCGCGCAAGATAAGCGTGCTCGAAATAAGTCTCGCTCATAGGGCCGGGCGTAAGCACGCAGATGTGCGCGTCATCCTGGCGGCTGAGGGCTGCGAGCTCGGCCTGGAACGCCTGGAAGAATGGTGCGACGCGCTCGACGCGGGTGGAGCGGTAGATGCCAGGGATGGCGCGCGACAGCGCGAGCCGGTTCTCGATCGCGTAGCCGGCGCCGGATGGCGCCTGGGCGCGGTCGCCGAGCACCCACCAGCGGCCGTCGGCGCCGCGCGCGATATCGACCGCATAGAAGCGCAGATGCGTACCGCCGGGCGGCGCGACGCCGACCAGCGGCCGCAGGAATTCCGGGTTTCCGGCAATCAGCGCGGCCGGCAAGCGGCCGTCTCGGCAGAGCTGGGACGGTCCATAAGCGTCGGCCAGGACGGCTTCGAGCAACACGGCGCGCTGAATGAGACCCGCTTCTAAATCTCGCCATTCGGTAGGATCGATGATCAGCGGTACATGGCTGAGCGGCCAGGGCCGCTCGATGCCGGCTGCGTCTTCATAGACGCGATAAAAGACGCCGGAGCTGCGCAAATAGCGATCCGCGGCGGCGAAGCGCCGGTTGATCTCCTCGGGGCCGAGCGCCGCCAGCATGCCGAGAAACGGCCGCCAATGCGCGCGCACACGGCCGTCGGCATCCATCATCTCGTCGAAAATACCCGGAAGCGGCCGGTAGTCGGCGACGAAGGGCTCGAGGCCTGCGGTCTCTTGTTCGACGATCGTGTCGAGATGGGCGGCCATCAGCGATATTTATGAGATCGCCCGCCGCAGGTCGAGTGTGGTCGGGTATTCGAGCGAGATATCGAGCGGCGGCGCCTCGATCGGCCCGGCGGTATGGCCGTGATCCTGGAAGCGCGCGCGGCGGCGCGCCTCCGCCTCATAGGAATTGATCGGGTAGGTTTCGTAGTTGCGGCCGCCGGGATGTGCGACGTGGTAGACGCAGCCGCCGAGCGAGCGCTTGTTCCAGGTATCGACGATGTCGAATGTGAGCGGCGCCTGCACGCCGATGGTCGGGTGCAAACCCGACGCCAAATTCCAGGCCTTGAAGCGCACGCCGGCGACGAATTCGCCGGAGCGGCCGGTGGACGCGAGCGGCACGCGCGCGCCGTTGCAGGTGACGACGTGCCGTCCTTCGGTGAAACCATCGGCTTTGACTTGCAAGCGTTCAACCGATGAATCGACGAGCCGCGCCGTGCCGCCGGCCATTTCCTCTTCGCCCAGCACGTACCAGGGCTCGATCGCCTGGCGCAATTCGAGTCGCACGCCCGCGTGCTCGACCGAACCGCAAACCGGAAAGCGGAATTGCCGCTGCGCTTCGAACCAGGCTGGATCGAACGCATAACCGGCATGGGCGAGATCGTCCAAGACTTCAAGGAAGTCGCTCCAGACGAAATGCTCGAGCATGTAGCGGTCGTGCAGGGCCGTGCCCCAGCGCACCGGCTTGCCGTCGAGCGGCGTGCGCCAGAATGTGGCGACGAGCGCGCGCAGCAGCAGCTGTTGCGCCAGACTCATGCGGGCGTCCGGCGGCATTTCGAACGAGCGGAATTCGACGAGGCCGAGCCGGCCGGTCGGACCATCGGGAGAAAATAATTTGTCGATGCAGATTTCGGCGCGGTGCGTGTTGCCGGTTACGTCGACGAGAAGGTTGCGGAACAGGCGGTCGACCAGCCATGGCGGCGGCGCCGCGTCTTCGCCCGGCGCGGGTACCATGCGGAGCGCGATTTCAAGCTCGTAGAGCATGTCCTGGCGCGCTTCGTCGATGCGCGGGGCTTGGCTGGTCGGCCCAATGAACAATCCGGAAAACAGATATGAGAGCGACGGCCGCCGCTGCCAGTAAAGCACAAGGCTCTTTAGAAGATCGGGCCGCCGCAGAAACGGGCTGTCGGCGGGCTTAAGGCCGCCGAGCACGACATGATTGCCGCCGCCGGTACCGCTGTGGCGGCCGTCGATCATGAACTTGTCGGTGCCGAGCCGCGATTGATGCGCCTCTTCGTAGACCCCGCGGGTGATGGCGTCGGCTTCGCGCCAGGAAGCCGCCGGATGGATATTCACCTCGATCACGCCGGGGTCTGGCGTCACTTTGATCACGCGCAGCCGCGGATCGGGTGGCGGCTCATAGCCTTCGACATGCACCGGCAGGCTGAGCTCGGCCGCGGTCGATTCGACGACCGCAAGAAGTTCGAGATAGTCCGCGAGCGTCTCGACCGGCGGCATGAACACGCACAAGCGCCCGTCGCGCACCTCGACGGTGAGCGCCGTGCGTATCGGCATGCTGGCCGCGTTCGGAGCGGCCGCCGGCGTTCTTTGCATCACCAAAGTTTCGGGTGCGAGCGGCGGCGAGGCGGCTTCGCCCGAGGCTGCGTGGAAAGCGTAAGTCCCGATCGGATGGGTGACGCGCGGATCAGGCAACGGTTTCTGTTCGCCAAATGGGTCGGCCGGAACGAGATGCGGATAGTGGGCAGGGTCGATATAGGGCAGCGATCCGAGCGGCAGGCGGAACCCGAGCGGCGAATCGCCGGGCACCAGAAACAGCCGGCCGCGGCGGGTTCGCCACAACTCGCTCAACCATCCGGGTTTTGCTTGCGCCGTCCAGCGCTGCACCGGCAGCACGAAACCTGCGGGCGCGCTGAGATGGCTGTCGAACAAGCTCAAGATCCGCGCCCGCTCGCGCGGGTCGTCGATCTTGGGATCGCTCGGATCGACATTCTCCGGGATCAGACCTTGTTTGAGCATCCGGTCGGTCGGGTCCTCGTAGGCAGGCTGAACATAGTCCGCCACGATTCCGAGACGCGCGGCAATCCCGCGCGCGAGATGCTGTAAATCCTCGACTGTCGGATTGTGGGTTGCCGCTTCGCGCGCGATCAGGCTGTCGTCGCGCCAGATCGGGATGCCGTCGCGCCGCCAATAAAGCGAGAACGCCCAACGCGGCAGCGGTTCGCCTGGATACCATTTGCCTTGGCCGTAATGCAGGAGGCCACCGGGCGCGAAGCGGTTGCGCAGGCGCCGGATCAGTTCGTCGGCGCGTATCCGCTTGGTCGGGCCGACCGCGGCAGTATTCCATTCCGCCGACTGATAATCGTCGACCGACACGAAAGTCGGCTCGCCGCCCATGGTGAGCCGCACATCTTGCTCGAGCAGATCGGCGTCGACTTTCTCGCCCAGCGCATCGAGCGCGCTCCAGGCTTCCTCCGAAAACGGCATGGTGACGCGCGGATGTTCGGCAATCCGCTCGACGCGCATATCGAATGAGAAATGCACCCCGCTCGGCTCGACCAGACCGCTGATCGGCGCCGCCGAGCGATAATGCGGCGTCGCGGCGACCGGCAAGTGACCTTCGCCGCAGAGGAGGCCCGAGGTGGGATCGAGTCCGATCCAGCCTGCACCTGGTAGATAGACTTCGGTCCAGGCATGCAGGTCGGTGAAATCGCGCTCAACGCCGGCGGCGCCTTCGAGCGGCTTGATGTCGGGCCGCAATTGAATGAGATAGCCCGAAACGAAGCGCGCAGGCAGGCCGATGTGCCGCAGGAGCTGTACCAACAGCCACGCGGTATCGCGGCAGGAACCTGCACCGGAGCTCAAAGTCTCTTCCGGCGTCTGCACGCCGGGCTCCATGCGGATCAAATAACGGATCATCTGCTGCAGGCGTTGATTGAGATCGACCAGGAAATCGACGGTGTTGCGTTCCGTACGCGGGATCGATCGAATCAGCTCGGCCAGTCGCGGACCGGGCGGTTCCGGCGTGACAAAAGCAGCGAGGTCTTCGCGCTGCTCCGGCGGGAAAGAGAACGGCCATTTTTCCGCGCAGGGCTCGACGAAAAAGTCGAATGGATTGATCACCTCCATATCGGCGATCAGATCGACCGTTATCGAAAAATCTTTGGTCTTCTCGGGGAAGACAAAGCGCGCCAGCCAATTGCCGTGCGGGTCTTGTTGCCAATTGACGAAATGCTGCGCGGGCTTCACCGTCAACGAGTAGCTTCGAATGCGCGTGCGGCAGTGCGGCGCCGGCCGCAAGCGCACGATCTGCGGTCCCAGTCCGATCGCGCGGTCGTAGTCGTAGCGCGTTGCGTGGTGAAGCCCGACGAGGATGGACATGCAATTACGGGGGCTGATGAGTTGTGCTGACCGTTGCTCTGAAAGCCGCAATTTCCATGCAATTTCCGGGCCGCGGTGACTGCCCGGGCTCATTCTGTCGGCCAGCCTAGCACGCCGCTCAACGCTCACAATGAAAGACGGCGCGGTACCCCCGTATCCGCGCCGTCACCCGCGGCGCGCCCGGTTCTACGGACACTTTGCCGCGAGCACACGGCACTTTGAACGCCGGGCGGGGTGTTACCTTGATTTCGATCAACGGCGCTGAGGATGCGCTCGCGATTTATGCGCTTGCGGCGGCGACCGCAGGCGCGCCGCAGAGCGACGAAACCGGGGGACTTCGCGTCGCTCCGTGTTGCGGCGATCGATGCCCCTTTAGACCGCATCCCGATTTGGCGGAATCGGGATGCGGTCCAGATTCTTGGGCGGTCGCATGTCCTTTTCGGAAAACCGGTTTCCACTTTTCCGGAACATGCTTTAGTCCACCACGCCGCGCACGATATGGCCGGTCTCCGGTCCGCCGGCCGGCATTGCGCCGATTGGTTCGCCCGGAGGCTTGTCGCCGAGCCGCAGCAGCGGCACCAGCACGAAGGCGAAAGCGGTAAAAGCTGCCGATACAAGAATAAGCGGGGCGAGCGTGTTGTTGAACAGATGATCGAACAGGAACGATCCGGCGATGTCGCCTGATGCGGTCGCAAGATTAATGAGCGACATCATCACGGCGAAGCTAAAGCCCTCCGATCGCCGCGGGCAATAATCGGCGGCCAGCGTAACCGTCGCGACGGTCGCGAGCATGGCGGAAAACCCGCTGCAAAAGCTCAAGATCGCAGCCGTCGCCTCGTTGAAAAGCAGAAGATACGCGGCGGTCGTGGCCGTTCCCAACGCGATGCTCAGGTTGAGGAGGCGTTTGGAAGACATGCGCTCGAACAGCGGGTGATAAAGCAGCGCGCCGGCGATCCAACCTGCCGACGCGATCGATCCGAGGATCCCGATAAAGCCTTGCGGAAATTTCAGGCTGTCGGTCATCGTGTAGTAGAGCGGGGTCGCGAGACCGGGGCTGAAATAATAAAGAAAGAGGAACAAGCCGACGATCCACAATTCCCGTTTTTTGAGTGCGGCAGCGAGACCTCCGACTGTGCGCCGGAGCGCGTGCGCGTCGATGCGCGTTCTTTCCTCTGGAATGAGAAACAGCGTACCGAGCAACACCGCCGCTGGCGCGGTTGCGACGATGGCGGCAGCCGCGTGAAGCGCGGTGGCCGGCGGCAGCCATTGGACGAGTTGACCGCCGACGATGGCTGAAGCCATCGCCGCGGCGTTGAACCAGAGCCATTGTTGATTGACGAAGCGGCCGCTTTCGCCAAGCCGTTGGCCATTCTCCACCAGCACTGCGCCGCACACCGTGCTCGATATCGCCATCCCATAGGCGGTGAGTTGCAATGCCCAAACGAGCTCGCCCGGCGCCGTGAGTTGCGTGCTCCAGATGTAGGCGCCGGTTGCGACGATGTTTGCCGCAATGAGGTATGTCTTCCGCCGATAGCCGAAGACCGGCACAAGATCGGAGAAGACGCCGTAGATCGGCTTGATGATCCAAGGAAAGTTGAATATCGCGAGGAACGCGGTGACTTGCAGAGCGCTCCAGCCGTAAACGTGCTTCAAATAAAAGCTCAGCGGCTGAGCGATCAATCCGCTGATCTGACCGACGCCTTCGACGACGTAGACCAGCGCAAAAAACAGCAATAGCCGGCTGACGGCCGCGCGGTCTGTGGCGGTTCTCCAAGCGTGCGGCGACGATCCCTGGTTCATCCGGATTGCGGCTCTTGCAGCCCAAACGCGGTGCCCATTGGGGATGCTTCAGGTATCCGGTCAAGATGCAATCGTGGCGCGGGAAAAATTATCGCCAGGCGAGGAGGCAGCTCGAACACGTCGCCTGACTGAGCCGATCAACGGCGTCCATAGGCGGAGGACAAGCCGCTATCCAGCGCGCGAGCGTCCTACTGCGGCCGGACGGAAAATCGCGCGCTCGGAGAAAGCCATTCGTCCGCCTGATCGAGGAGCGTTCCGGCCGGGTTTTGCGCACCGCCTCGCTCGATCAATTCGCCGCGCGTCAGTGAGCGATTGCCGAGCGACACGGCGGTCGCCGCGACGACGAGTGAAATGGTCAGGCTCGCGGTCGCGATCAATTCGATCGCGGCAGCCCGCCGCCTCGACAATGTGTTTTCCCTTCGCGGCGGGGCGAAACCGGGATTGCCGGTCAGCTCTGCCATGGCCATGGTCCTCGCGAATCAGTTCGGTGATCACACTATCGCCGCCGAAGCCGGCGCCGGCCCGGCGGGATTGGGGCGGAGCCATTGAAGAACAAAGGCGATTTGATGAGTTTTGGTTAATGAGCGGTTAACGACACACGGCCGAATGGCGAATAATCGGACGCGTGGCTTTGCCGCCACGCGATCGCAGACGGTACGACGCCGAAGGCGGCGCGGGCGTCGATGCTGCCCACTGCAGATAATCTTCGCCGCCGCTGCCGCGGCTTCATTTGGCGGCGACCGCTACCGCCGGATTGGGATCCATGGGCACATGACCCGGCTGGCTGGCGATCCGATTGAGCCAGGCGCGCACCGCCGGATAGGGCTTGAGGTCGAAGTCGCACAGATGTGCCACGTGCGTATAGGCGTACAGCGCGATATCCGCGATCGTGTAGCGATCGGCGACAAAAAAATCCTGCAGCGCGATGTGCTTTTCCATCACGCCGAGCGCGCGATGGCCTTCCTCCATCCAATCCTCGAAAGCGTGCTGCTGCAAGTCACGTCCGCCTTTGATGAGTGTCAGCCAAAAATAAGCTGCGCCCAGATTGGGCTCAAGGCTGTGCTGCTCGAAGAACATCCACTGCAAAGCTTGCGCGCGCTCGATGCGATCGTCGGGCGCAAGCGGCGTGCCGCCGGCCACGTACCAGAGAATGGCGTTGGATTCGGCGAGAAAGCGCCCCGGCGCCACTTCCAGAAGCGGGACCTGCCCGTTCGGATTTTTCTTCAAGAAGTCGGGGGTGTGGCTTTCGCCCTTGAGAATATCGATCTCGACCAGCCGATAGGGCACGTCGAGTTGCGCCAAGGCGAGCCGCACCTTGTAACTATTGCCCGAGCGCTGCATCGAATAGAGGGTGTACATTGCAATCGCAGTCCCGTTCGAAATCTCCTCGCAGGATCTATGTGCTGAACGCGGCGATGTCGTGACCGATGCAATCCGCCGCAGGCGACCGCCGATCTTAGAACTATTTCAGAAGAAAAGTGCCGGAAAAAGCCACGGGCCAGGCAAAGTGGAATGTGCTGCGCCGCAGCAACAGAATAAAAACGACGAGCATTGCCGGCACGCCCAAAGGAATGAGCGTCATCTGCGCAACGCTGCGGGCGACGAGCGGCATCAGCCACAGGGCGGCGAGCGCGGTCTTCTCCCAAGGCCCGAAGCCGCGCGACATGCCGTCCGCAGCGAAGAAGGCAATGGCCGGCGCCAGCACCATCATGTCGTAGTCGAAGGCAAAGGGCGTCGCCAGGATGGTCGCAAGGCAGAGTGCCGCCGCCTTGATGGGATATGCTGTGTCGCTGCGCCACAGCCAAATCAATATGGCGCCGAGGCCGGCGACCATCGTGCCCTGTAAAGCGTAGGCAAGCGGAATCGGCACGCCCCACATCCGCGCCCAGGCAAAGAGGCTTTGCATCTTGTACCAGCCGGGATCGCCCTGTTCGAGCACGACGGTACGCATGAAATGGGTCGAGTCGAAAAAGGCGCGCCACACATGCGGCCCGAAGGCGGCCGTGGCCGCGACCGCAAGAATTGCGATGGTTGCCGCCGCGGCGGCGAAGCTACGCCATCGTCCGCTTGCAGCGAGCACGAGCGGAATCATCAATCCGAATTGCGGCTTGTAAGCCAGCAATCCGAACAGAAGGCCGGCCACAATCGGCCGGCGGTCCAGCATGGCTAGCGCGCCGCCGAGCAGCGCGGCCGTGAGGAAGCCATTCTGGCCGTGACCGATATTGACCAGCACGGCCGGAAAGGCGACGGCGACAAGGAGCCAGTCATACGTCATCCCGGAAGCCGCCAACGGGCCCGGCCCGAAGTGGCCGGCCCGATGACCAGCTCCGCGGCTGTCCGGAATCCATAACCACGACGCCCGAAAGGCTGTCTCGGTCGTAGATCCCTTGATGTCCGGGGTTATAGATTCCGGGCTCGCGCTGCGCGCGCCCCGGAATGACGAGGTCATGATCGTCCGGATCGCCAGCAGATAGAGCAAAAGCGTAACCGCCTGCCAGACGAAGAGCGCGGCGCCGTAGGGCAGCAACGCCAGCGCTGCCGTGAAAAACAGAAAGAAGGGCGGGTAGAACCAGCTGTAAAACGGCGTCGCTGCGCCGAAGAGCGCCTGTTCGCGCGCATGCTGCCGGGCGAGATCGTACGGGGCTTCGGCGCTCCCTTCCAGAACATAGGTCCCGGCGGAGTAGAAGCTCGAGAAATCCGTCCCCAGCGGCCGTCCTTGCACGTCGACGAGCCCATGGGCGGTGACCAGCAGGAACACGATGCTGGCCGCGGACACGCACAGGATCGCGACCGCCACCAAGCGGGCGCGCTCGCGCGTCAGCCAAGCCCCGCTGCGCAGGATATCGTATGCCCGGTTCAATCGCCGCTCCGCTCTCATGGCTGCGCGGGCATTAGGCCAGCGCGGGCTTAACGGAGAATTGAGCCGGCCGATGCGGTGCTCGGCCTTGCCTGCCGGCGCGGAGCGCTTTAGGAAACACGCGCCTTATTGGAGGATAGCAATGGCCTTTCTTGCGGACCGCACTGCGCGCATCAAGCCGTCGGCCACCATCGCGGTGACGGACAAGGCGCGCGCGCTCAAAGCGGCGGGCCGCGATGTGATCGGGCTGGGCGCTGGCGAGCCGGATTTCGATACGCCCGAGAACGTCAAAGAGGCGGCGATCAAAGCGATCCGCGACGGCAAGGCGTCAAAATACACGGCCGTGGACGGCATTCCGGAACTGAAGGCGGCGGTCGCGCGAAAGTTCAAGCGCGAGAACGAGCTGACCTATAAGCCGTCGCAGATCATCATCAGCACCGGCGGCAAGCAGGTGCTGTTCAATGCGCTGTTGGCGACGCTCAATCTCGGCGACGAGGTGATCATTCCGGCGCCTTACTGGGTGAGCTATCCCGAAATGGTGCTGCTCGCCGGCGGCGAACCGGTCGAAGTGGCGACCACGATGGAATCGGGCTTCAAGATGAAGCCCGAGGCGCTTGAGCGGGCGATCACGCCGAAGACCAAATGGATCATCTTCAATTCGCCGTCGAATCCAACGGGTGCCGCCTATACGCGCGACGAGCTCAAAACGATCACCGATGTGCTCGTGCGTCATCCGCATGTGCATGTCATGTCGGACGACATGTACGAGCATCTGGTCTATGACGATTTCAAGTTTTTCTCGCCGGCGCAGCTCGAGCCTGCACTGTATGAGCGCACGCTGACGGTGAACGGCGTCTCCAAGGCCTATTGCATGACCGGCTGGCGCATCGGCTATGCAGGCGGTCCGGAGCCGCTCATCAAAACGATGGCGATGATCCAGTCGCAGTCGACATCGAATCCGACCGCGGTTGCGCAATGGGCCGCGGTGGAAGCGCTCGACGGTCCGCAGGATTTCATCGGCAAGCACAATAAGATTTTCAAGGAGCGGCGCGATCTCTGCGTGTCGATGCTCAATCAGGCGAACGGCATCCGCTGCCCGAAGCCGGAAGGCGCGTTCTACGTCTATCCGTCCTGCGGTGGAACAATCGGCAAGGTGGCGCCGACGGGCAAGAAGCTCGTGACCGACGAGGATTTCGTCACTGAGCTGTTGGAGGCGGAAGGCGTCGCCGTGGTGCAGGGCACGCCCTTCGGGCTCGGCCCGGCCTTTCGCATTTCGTATGCCACCGCGACCACCGCGCTGGAAGAAGCCTGCGCGCGCATCCAGCGCTTTTGCGGCAATTTGAAATAGCTCGATCGGCTATTCCGGCGCGCGCCCGCGGGCCGGAATGACAAGACGCCGTGTTTTTTCTCGCCTACAATCGGCCGGCCAAAGGCCCCGATTGGGGGAGCCGGGTGAGGGAGTATTCATATGTTTCGTCATGTTTTTAGTGCGGCCATTTTGGCGGCCGTGCTCGCGATGGTTTGGGGGCCGGCGGACGCGCAGCCGCGGCGGGTCCAGGTCGGCACGCTGACCTGCTCGATGTCGTCCAGCATCGGCCTCATCATCGGCTCGCAAAAGAACGTGAATTGCGTTTTCCGCGGCCAGCCCGGCGAACCGGAGGAAGGCTACACCGGCACCATGACCACGATGGGTCTTGATATCGGCATCACCACTGGCGGCGTGATCGTGTGGACGGTATTCGCCGATACCAGCCGGTATGCGGGTATGCTTGCCGGCAGGTATGCCGGTGCGACGGCGGAGGTGTCCGTGGCCGCCGGTCTTGGCGCCAACGTGCTGGTCGGCGGATCGCACCGGACGGTGGCGCTGCAGCCCCTGTCGTTGCAGGGGCAGCTCGGCCTCGACATCGCCGCCGGGGTCGGTGAACTGGAACTCCATCCCGCTTGATGCGTTTCGCCGCAGCGCCGCGATGGAGGCGCCAATCGGCTCGAGCCAAGTCTCGAACCAGGTCTCGAACCAGGTCTTGAACCAGGTCTTGAACCAGGTCTTGAACCAGGTCTTGAACCAGGTCTTGAACCAAGTCTTGAACCAAGTCTTGAACCAGGTCTTGAACCAGTCTTAACCAAGTCTTGAACCAAGTCTTGAACCAAGTCTTAAGCCAAGTCTTAAGGGGCGCGATGTCGCGCCCCTTGACCAGCCCTGCCGCCCCCTGAAACGATGGTACTGCGTAGCCCGCGCCTCGAGGACGGGCCGGCGTCGGGAGGCAGTCATGGCAGCAAACGGGAATCACGCCACGCGTGCGACCGGACCTCGCTGTATTGCGCTGGTCGGTCCCTTCCAAAGCGGCAAGACGACTTTGCTGGAGGCGATCCTCGCCCGCACCGGCGCCATTCCGCGCCAAGGCAATGTCGAGGCGGGCAATACGGTTGGCGACGGCAGCACGGAAGCGCGCCATCACCGCATGAGTGTCGAGATCACGGTCGCCACGACGAACTTCATGGGCGACTCTTATGCGTTTCTCGATTGCCCCGGCTCGGTCGAATTCGTCCACGACATGCGTGCGGTGTTGCCGGCGATCGACGCCGCCGTGATCGTTTGCGAAATGGATGAGAAGAAAGTCCCGCAGCTGCAGCTTATCTTGCGTGAGCTCGAAGACCGAAAGATCCCCCGGCTGCTCTTTCTCAACAAGATCGATAAGGTCGATGCCGGCGTGCACGACGTGCTCAATTTGCTGCAGGGTGCCTCGCGCACCAAGCTCATCCTGCGGCAGATCCCGACATTCTCGGGCGACATCATCACCGGCTTTGTCGATCTCGCGCTGGAGCGCGCCTTTGTCTACAAGGAGCACGCCCCCTCGGAAGTTGTCACGCTCGACGGCGACGCGGCCGACCGCGAGAAGACGGCGCGATTCTCCATGCTGGAAACGCTGGCCGATCACGACGACGAACTGATGGAGCAGCTGCTCGAAGACATCCAGCCGCCGCGCGACAAGGTGTTCGACGATCTCACCCGCGAACTGCGCGAAGGCTTGGTTTGTCCGGTCCTGATGGGTACAGCCCCGCGCGCCAACGGCGTGCTGCGGCTCCTCAAAGCGCTCCGGCACGAGTCGCCCGGCATCGCCGAAACGGCCAAACGTCTCGGTGTGAAGGCGGCCGGCACCGAGGCCGTCGCCTATGTGCTCAAGACGCAAAACACGACCCACGGCGGCAAGATGTCGATCGTGCGGATGCTCGCCGGCCAAGCCGGCGACGGCACCATCTTTTTGTCCGGCGACGATGAGGCCGGCCGTGTCGCCGGAGTCTTCAAGCTCGTCGGGCAAACCACGGAGAAGCGCGGCCCGGCGACGGTCGGAGACACAGTTGCGTTCGCCAAGCTCGAAAAAGCCAAGACAGGCGAGACGCTGACGGCGGGGAAGCAAGCGCATCCGCCCTTGCCCAGGATAGAACCTTATCCGCCGGTGCTCGCCATCGCGATCTCGGCCAAAGAGCGCAAGGACGACGTCAAGCTCGGCCAAGCGCTCAACAAGCTCGTCGAGGAAGACCCCTCGATCACCATCGTGCACAATCCGGAGACGCACGAAGTGGTCTTATGGGGGCAGGGCGAGATGCATCTGCGCGTGACCACCGAGCGGCTCAGCGATCGCTACGGCGTCGCCATCGAACGCCGACAGCCCTCGGTCGGCTACCGCGAGACCATTCGCAAAGGCGTGGTCCAGCGCGGCCGGCACAAAAAGCAATCGGGCGGCCACGGCCAATACGGCGATGTCGTCCTCGACATCAAGCCGAGGCCGCGCGGTTCCGGCTTTTCCTTCGAAGACAAAATCACCGGCGGCGTCGTGCCGCGCAACTACATCCCATCGGTCGAAGAAGGCGTCGTCGACGGATTGAAGCACGGGCCGCTGGGCTTTCCCGTGGTCGATCTGCACGTGTCGCTGATCGACGGCTCGTACCACACCGTCGATTCGTCCGACATGGCTTTTCGTACCGCGGGGCGGATCGGTGTCTCGGAAGGACTGCCGCAGTGCCAGCCGGTGTTGCTCGAGCCGATCCATCTGGTCGAGATCGTCTGCCCGAGTGAAGCGACCGCAAAAATCAACGCGCTGCTGTCGGGGCGCCGCGGTCAAATTCTGGGCTTCGATACACGCGAAGGCTGGGATGGCTGGGACGTCGTCCGCGCCAAGATGCCGGAAGCGGAAATCGGCGATCTCATCGTGGAGATCCGCTCGGCGACCGCCGGCGCGGGCACTTTCACTTTCAAGTTCGATCACATGGCCGAATTGACCGGCCGCACCGCCGACCAGATCGTCGCCGCGCGCCGCGCCGCGGAATAACGCCGCCGCCGCAGCAGCTCAGACGTTTTGCAGCCCCAGCACGGCGGCCGTATCGGCGCGCACCTGACGGGTCAGCGCGGCGTCGTCGATCAGCGAATGACCGTAGGAAGGAATGATCGCCTGCAGTTTGGCTTTCCAGCCGCCGGCGTTCAATTCCTTGCCGAAGCACAATTCGATGACCTTGATCATGATCGATGCGGCGGTCGAGGCGCCCGGCGAGGCACCGAGCAGCGCGACCAGGGAACGATCTTGCGCCGCCACGATCTCGGTGCCGAATTTCAGAATGCCGCCCCGGGCGGGATCGCGCTTGATGATCTGAACGCGCATTCCAGCCTGTTGAAGGCGCCAGTCTTTCTGCTGCGCCAGCGGATAATAGAAAGCCAGCGTGGCAAATCGCTCTTTTGGCGATTGCACAACCTGGTCCACCAGATATTCGTCCAGATTGAAATTGTGCAATCCGACTTCCATTATCGGCAGAATGTTGCCGGGCCTGATGGAGCGGAACAGATCGAGCCATGAGCCGTGCTTGAGGAACTTCGTGGAAAAGCCGGCATAGGGCCCGAACAGAATGGAATGCTTGTCGCCGATTACCCGGGTGTCGAGGTGCGGAACGGACATCGGCGGCGAGCCGACATCGGCCATGCCATAGACCTTGGCATGATGGCGTTTGGTGATCGCGGGATCGTCGCAACGCAGCCAGAGTCCGCTGACCGGAAAGCCGGCATAGCCGCTTGCCTCGGGAATTCCCGACTTTTGCAACAGCGGCAAGGCGCCGCCGCCCGCGCCAAGAAAGACGAATTTTGCGGTGATCGATATTGGCGCGTTGTTGGTCGTGTCGACGGCATCGACGCGCCAGCGGCCGCCTCCTTCGCGGTGCAGCCCCGTGACCCGATGCGAATAACGAACGGCGAAGCCGCTCAGCGTTTGCAAATAGCCGATGAGATTGCGGGTCAGCGCTCCGTAGTTTACGTCCGCGCCGGTGATCATCCGGGTGGCAGCGATGATATCGGCGTCGGGGCGTCCCTCCATGACCAGCGGCACCCATTCCCGCAAAGTCTGCTTGTCCTCGGTGAATTCCATGCCCCGGTAGAGATGGTGTGCGGTCAACGCCGCATATCGCTTCTTGAGATAGGCGACGTGGGCGGCGCCATGGACAAAGCTCATATGCGGCACCGCATGGATGAACAGATCGGGTGACGCGATCGCCTTGTTTCGTATCAGGTAGCTCCAGAATTGCCGCGAAAGATCGAACTCGACATTCACCTCCAGGGCTTTGGAGATGTCGATGCTGCCGTCACTGCGCTCAGGCGTATAGTTGAGTTCGCACAGCGCGGCATGCCCGGTCCCGGCATTGTTCCAAGCGTCGGAGCTTTCCAGCGCCGCGCCCTCGAGCATCTCGAAAATCTCGATGCGGAGCGACGGTTCGAGTTCCTTAAGGAACACGGCCAAAGTGGCGCTCATGATGCCCGCGCCGACCAGAACGATGTCCGCGTCCGTGGAGCGAGGTGGATTCATGGCTTGCTCTCCCGTCGGCATGAGAAGTTGCGCTCGGCTATGACGCAGCGGCACTATGTGCGCGGCTGGAAAGGAACGACGGCGTCAGCGGCAAGCACCACATAGGCGCGCCGCCATGGTTGATTATCGGTCAATTTCCATCTGTGGCCGCCGCCGGCCGTATCCTCGGCCAGCAACACGTCGCCCGGCCTCAATGTGAAATGCTGTCCGCTTCGCGTTTCAAAATCCAGCGTCCCGCTTAGCGTTACCACAAGCTGGCGGGCGGGTGCGTCGTGCCAATCGAGCGTGCCGCCCGAAGCCGTCTCCTGAAATGACACCGTGGTGACCGGCAGTTTGCCGGTCAGAATATCGCCGTGGGCACCGCGGTCGAGTGCAATCTCCCCTTCCGCAAAATGCGAGTTGTTATCGTCGCCGGTCCAAAGGCGCACGCATCGAATCATCGCTGTCTCCTCATTGCATTCGCTGACAATTTTACGCTCTGCGCGGCAGCGGCTACGCCCAACAACTATCAAGTAATGATGACACGCGAAGCCGTCACAAGCTTTTGGAACAATGACGTTTCACCGACCGTAGTGTGAAAGTACCTGCCGGTAACAGAGAATCAGTTTAGGTCTGCTTTATTTGCCGCCGGTCTGTGGTGAACCCGAATTTCGGCAAGAAAGCCGAGCAGTGTCAATCCGAGGAAGAACGGCTGCACCCGTCCTTCCGACTGTCATCATCGTGGGGAATTATGCGCTTCTGCTTAACGGAGAAGAAACATGGCGAAAACGGTAGCCGACCAATTCGCGGACACCTTAGCCGCGGCTGGCGTCAAGCGGATCTACGGCGTGGTCGGCGACAGCTTGAACGGTTTGACCGATTCGCTCCGCCGGCAGGCCAAGATCCAGTGGCTTCACGTCAGGCATGAAGAGGTTGCCGCTTTCGCGGCGGGCGCCGAAGCGCATCTGACCGGCGAACTGGCCGTTTGCGCCGGCAGCTGCGGCCCCGGCAATCTGCATCTGATCAACGGTTTATTCGATTGCCATCGGTCGCGCGTGCCAGTGCTGGCGATTGCGGCGCAGATCCCGGCGCCGGAGATTGGCGCCGGCTATTTCCAGGAAACACACCCGCAAACGCTTTTCAAAGAGTGCAGCCACTATTGCGAGCTGATCTCCGAACCTCAGCAGATGCCGCGAATCCTCGAAATCGCCATCCGCGAGGCCGTCGGCAAGCGAGGGGTCGCGGTGGTGGTGATACCCGGCGATGTCGCGCTGCAGACCGCGTCCGACGCGCCGCCGACCAATGTCGGCGGCTTGTTGCCGGCCCGGCCCGTTGTCACGCCGGCCGCCGCGGATCTTGAGCGGCTCGCGGCGTTGTTGAACGGCGGCGGCAATATAACGATCCTCTGCGGCTCCGGCTGTCAGGGGGCGCACGAGGAGCTTGTGGCGCTCGGCAAAAAGCTTAAAGCGCCGATGGTGCACGCCTTGCGTGGCAAAGAACATGTCGAGTGGGACAATCCTTATGATGTCGGCATGACCGGCCTGATCGGTTTTTCGTCCGGCTACTACGCCATGCTCGACTGCGACGTGCTGCTTATGCTCGGTACGGACTTTCCCTATCGTCAGTTCTATCCCAAGGGAGCAGGCGTCCGCATCGCGCAGGTTGATCTGCGCGCCGAGCAGATTGGCCGGCGCGCGCCGGTCGATCTCGGCCTGGTGGGAGACGTGAAGACGACGATCGCCGCCTTGCTGCCGCGGCTCAAGGAAAAAGGCGACGACGCGCACCTTGCGCAGGCGCGCGAGCACTACGTCAAGGCGCGCAAGTCGCTCGACGATTTGGCTGTCGGCAAGCCGGGCAAACGGCTCCTTCATCCGCAGCAGGTCGCCAAAGCGATCGGCGAGCAGGCCGCGTCCGACGCCATCTTTACCTGCGACGTCGGCTTGCCGACGGTGTGGGCGGCGCGCTATCTGGCGATGAACGGCAAACGCCGCCTGATCGGCTCGTTCTGGCACGGCTCCATGGCCAATGCGATGGCGCAGGCGATCGGCGCGCAGGCGGCATTTCCCAACCGGCAGGTGATTTCACTGTCGGGCGACGGCGGGTTCAGCATGCTGATGGGCGATTTCCTCAGCCTCACGCAGCTTAACCTGCCGGTGAAGATCGTCGTCTTCAACAACGGCAAGCTCGGCTTCGTCGAGCTCGAGCAGATGTCGACCGGTTTCCTGACCACCGGAACGGAGCTGGTGAATCCAAACTTCGCAACGATGGCGGAAGCCGCCGGCGTGCGCGGGATCCGGATCGAAAATCCGGACGAGGTCAAGGATGGCATTGCGGCGGCGCTCGCCCATGACGGTCCGGTGCTGATCGATGCGGTGGTCGCCCGCACCGAGCTGGCGATGCCGCCGGCCATTACCGCCGAAATGGCGAAGGGCTTCACGCTCTACATGGTCAAGGCTGTGCTGAGCGGCAGAATGGATGAGATTGTCGACCTCGCAAAAGGAAATCTTTGGCGCTAGCGGGAGGCTTCCATGGAGATCACGGCATTACTCCTGTCGCGGCTGCAGTTTGCGTTCACCATCTCTTTCCACATCATCTTCCCGTCCTTCTCCATCGGGCTGGCGGCGTGGCTGACCATCCTTGAGGCTTTGCATCTGGCGACCGGCCGTCCGGCGTATCGGCTGGTGTTCGAGTTCTGGCTCAAAATCTTTGGCGTGGCGTTCGGGATGGGCGTGGTCTCCGGAATCGTGATGGCATTCCAGTTCGGCACCAACTGGGAAGTGCTGGCCCGCATGGTCGGCCCGATTCAGGGTGTGCTGCTGTCATACGAGACCTTTACGGCGTTTTTCCTCGAGGCCAGCTTTTTCGGGATCCTCCTGTTTGGGCGCTCGCGCGTGCCGCCGTGGTTCTACCTGTTCTCGACCGCGATGGTCGCGCTCGGCACCTCGCTGTCGGCATTCTGGATCATGGCCAACAACAGCTGGATGCAGGCGCCGACGGGCTACGTCGTCGAGAATGGCGCCTTCGTCCCCACGGACTGGCTCAAGATCGTTTTCAGTCCGGTGCTATGGGTGCGATTTCCACATATGCTGCTGGCCTCGTTCATTACCGGCGCCTTTTGCGTCGCCGCGACCGGTGCCTGGTATCTGCTCCGCGGGAAATTCGCCGCCGAGGCGCACATCATGCTGCGCATGGGCCTCTTCCTCGCCGCCTTCCTCGTACCGGTCCAAATCTTTTTCGGCCATCTCAACGGCGATTACGTCCATGACTATCAGCCGGCCAAGTTCGCCGCGATCGAAGCCCGCTGGCACGACGAACAGCCGGCGGGCGAGGTGTTGATCGCAATCCCCGATCAAAAAGCGGAGACCAATTATTTCGAAATCAAAATTCCCGTTCTCGGCAGTCTGATCGGAAGCATGAGCTTCGATTCCAAGGAGGTCGGGCTTACCGATTTTCCGCGGGCAAATCGGCCTCCCGTCCTCATTCCATTTTTCGCGTTTCGAATTATGGTCGGTTGCGGCCTTGTCATGCTCGCTCTCGCCTGGGTCGGATCGTATCTGAGCATCAAGGAGCGTTTGGAGCGAAGCCGCCTGCTGCTGTGGCTGATATTCTTGAGCTTTCCCCTGCCGTTCATCGCGATATTGACGGGCTGGTTTACGGCCGAGGTCGGACGTCAGCCGTGGACGGTCTATGGGGTGTTGCGAACGGCGGACTCCGTAACTCCCTTCCTGACGACGGGCGCGGCCATGACCTCGCTCATCGTCTTTTGCGTGGTCTACACGTTCATATTCGCCTTCGGCGCCCTCTACATTCACCGGCTGCTGCGCATCGGCCCGGTCGGGCGTCTGGCCGAGCCGGCCACCGGTGCCGTTCCCAACCGTCCGCTGTCGGTGGTCGATGAGCCGCTCACCGCCCACGCCGATCACGCCGCCCCAGGAGAATAACCATGGTCTGGTTCTGGGTATCCGTTTTGGCCATCAGCATATTGCTCTACGTTCTGCTCGACGGATTCGATCTCGGCATCGGGATTCTGTTCGGCCTGACGCGCAGCGAGTCCAAACGGCGCGGGATGATGGCCGCCGTGGCGCCGATATGGGACGGTAACGAGACCTGGCTGGTGGTGGCCGGCGTGGTGCTGTGGGGCGCCTTTCCCATCGTCTACGCGACCCTGTTTTCTGCTTTCTACCTGCCGCTCCTGCTCATGCTTGCCGGCCTGATCCTGCGCGGTGTGGCATTTGAGTTCCGCTACAAGGCAGAGCGCATGCGCCCGGTCTGGGATTTAGGCTTTGCCGGCGGCTCATTGGCGGCCGCCTTCATCCAAGGCATCATGGTCGGTGCTCTCGTCGAAGGACTGCCGATCGCCAACGGCCATTATGCAGGCGGCGAGTTTGGCTGGTTCAGTCCATTCGCGCTGATTTGCGGCATCGGCCTTTGTCTCGGTTACATGCTGCTCGGCGCGTGTTGGCTGGTGCGGAAATGCGAAGACGACCTTCGCGAGTCTGCTTACCGTTTGATCCCATATCTGTCGATCGCGCTGCTCGTCTTCCTGATTGTCGTCTTCAGCTATGCTCTTGCGGAGAATCTTCGCGTCATTGGCCGATGGCTTGAGCGGCCTTATTTGTTCGTCTTTCCTGCGATCAGTATCCTGGCGGCCATCGTACTTGCCGTCAGCGTGCGGCAGCGCCGCGACGCACCGCCTTTCTATATGGTCTCTCTCATTTTCGCCGCGGCCTTCGGCACGCTGGCGATCTCATTCTGGCCCTACATGATTCCGTTTTCCATCACCATCGAGGACGCTGCGGCGCCGCACTCTAGTCTTGCCTTCATGTTCTGGGGCGAAGGTCTGTTCGTCTTCCCGCTGATGCTGGTTTACACCGCGGTCAGCTACACCGTGTTCAGAGGCAAGGTCAGCGCCACCTCCGGGCACTACGAATAGCGGCGCAGCTTCATGGTCCGCAATCTCAGGAGAGAGCGATGAACGGCTTTCGCAAGGAAACCGACAGCCTTGGCGAGGTCCGCGTGCCCGCTGACAAATTGTGGGGGGCGCAGACGCAACGCTCCCTGGAGCATTTCAGCATCGGCTCAGATCTGATCCCGCGCGAAATGATCACCGCCTATGCGGTGCTGAAGAAGGCGGCGGCGAATGCCAATCACGCCGCCGGTCGGCTCGACGAGAAGGTCCATGCGCTGATCGTCAAGGTCTGCGATGAAATTCTCGCCGGGCAGCATCGCGACATGTTCCCGCTGCACGTCTGGATGACCGGCAGCGGCACGCAATTCAACATGAACGTGAACGAGGTGATCTCCAACCGCTGCTGTCAGCTTGCCGGCACGTCGCTGGGCAGCAAGACGCCGGTTCACCCCAACGATCACGTCAACATGTCGCAATCGTCGAATGATACGTTTCCCTCGGCGATGTATATCGCGGCCGCTGTCGGTGTGAAGGAGCGTTTGATCCCCTCCGTGAAGGCGCTGCATGACGCCATCGCCGCCAAGGCTGCCGCGTGGGACGACATCGTCAAGATCGGCCGCACCCACATGCAGGACGCCACCCCGCTCACGCTCGGGCAGGAATGGTCAGGATATGCCGGGATGCTCGCCGACGATCTCGATCGTATCGAAGACGCCCTCAAGGGCGTGTATCGGCTGGCGCTCGGCGGTACGGCGGTCGGCACCGGCATCAACGCCGAGCCCGGATTTTCCGAAGCCGCAGCCGCTGAGATTGCCAAGCTGACGGGGTTGCCTTTTGTCAGTGCGCCAAACAAATTCACGGTACAGGGCGCCCACGACGCGCTGGTTCAGCTTTCCGGTACGCTGCGCACGCTTGCCGTGTCGCTCTACAAGATCGGCAATGACATCAGGCTGATGTCATGCGGGCCGCGTGCAGGTTTCGCCGAATTGCTGATCCCGGAGAACGAGCCGGGCTCCTCCATCATGCCGGGCAAGGTCAACCCGACGCAGTGCGAAGCGCTGACCATGATCGCGGTCCAGGTGATGGGAAACGATGTTGCCGTCGGATTTGGCGGCGCTGGCGGCTATTTGGAAATGAACGTGTACAAGCCCCTGATGATCTTCAATATCATGCATTCGATCACCATCATGACCGACGGCTGCACAAATTTCCGCAAGTTCTTGGTCGAGGGCACCAAGCCAAACCTCAAAAAAATCCAGGAATATGTCGAGCGTTCGCTCATGCTGGTGACCGCGCTGGCGCCGGTCATCGGCTATGACAAAGCGTCCCAAATCGCCCATTACGCGATGGACCACGATCTCACGCTCAAGGAAGCCGCGCTAAAGCTCGGTTTCGTCGCCGAGGCGGAATTCGATCGCGTCGTCGACCCGGCGAAGATGGTCAAGCCATATGTAGCGACCGGCCGGTAGCAGGCGCGGCCATGGCGCCAATCCCATGAAGGTTCTGGAAACCCGATCGCACGGACGCACGCTCCCGCCGGAGCAAGCTAGGTCGGACATCGTCGCCTTTCTGTCCGCAGCCGCAAGGGCGTTGTTCACCAACGGTGAAACCACGCGCCGCACGATCGTGGGCGTCGAGCGGCTTGGCCAGGCGCTCGGCGTCAACGTCGCAGTCTTGCCGCGCTGGGGCGAAGTGATGTTGCGGATCGATGATCCGGCCGCGCCGCGCCTGGAGTGCATCGCCGCGACGCCGCTCGGTGTCGATATGCGCAAGGTCGCGGCAACCCACGAGTTGATCGATCGGTTTTGCCACCATGACATCGGATTTGACGCGGCGCAGTCGCAGCTCGCGGCCATCCGGCAATTGCCGCCGATCTCACTCGTGCGTTTCGTGTTGCTGACGGCAGCGGGCGCCGCGGCGCTTGGCGTGATCTTCGGCGCCTATCACTGGCTCACGCTCGTCCTTATTGCATTGAGCGCCGGCGCGGGCGCCGCCCTGCGCCGCTGGTTGGCCGAACTCGGCGGCAATCCGTTCGTTCAGCCTTTCTGCGCCGCCTTGCTGGCCGGCATTGTCGGCGCGCTCGTGGCCCGATTTCAGATCAGTTCCGTGCTCCGTCTCGTCGCCGTCTGTCCCTGCATGGTGCTGGTTCCCGGGCCGCATTTCCTCAACGGCGCGATTGACCTTGCGCGCGCGCGCATCGCGCTTGGAGCGTGCCGGATCGGCTACGCAAGCCTCATTACGCTTGTCATTAGCGTCGGACTGCTTGCCGGCCTTTCGCTCGGCGGGGTCGAGCTGCCGGCGTCGGTGCCGGCCGCCACCGTTCCGCTCGGCTATGACGTGATTGCGGCCGGAATCGCGGTTGCCGCTTACGGCACCTTCTTCGCCATGCCGTGGCGCATGCTGCCGATCCCCATCGTCATTGGCATGCTTGCGCACGCCTCGCGTTGGCTGGTCATTGTGCCGGAAGGCGGCAGCGCCGAAACCGGTGCGCTCGTCGCCTGCTTCGTGGTCGGCGTCATCGTGACGCCGGTTGCCGATCGGCTGCGCATGCCGTTTGCAGCCTTCGCCTTCGCCTCGGTCGTGTCGTTGATCCCCGGCGTCTATATCTTTCGCATGGCCGGCGGGCTGCTCAATCTGATCACTCCCGGCCATGTCCCTTCATCCGATCTGCTGCTGGGAGCGATTGTCGATGGGGCAACCGCGCTTTTGATTATCGTGGCGATGGCGTTCGGCTTGATCGTGCCCAAGCTGTGTATCGAATATTTCTTTCCCGGCCTCACGGACTCCGAGCCGGCGGCAAGGCAATAGCGGCTGCGTGGCTCCGGTGTTAAACGGCGACGCTCGCAGTCGCGCGAGCCTTCGTGTTTTGAAACTGGAGAAGTCAATGCCTGCTTATTGGGTCGCGCGCTCGAAGGTCAACGATCCCGTCGAATACAAAAAATACGCCGATCAAGTTCCTCCGATCCTGGCCAAATACGGCGGTAAACCCTTGGCGCGCGGCGGCCGCTTTCAGATCATGGAAGGTCCGGAAAAGTTCCAGCGCTTTGTGGTCATCGAGTTTCCGACCTTCGAGCAGGGTGCCGCTTGCTTCACATCCGAGGAATACAAGAAGGCCGCGGCCTTTCGTCGAAGCGGCGCCGGCGAAGTCGAGATCGTGATGATCGAAGGACTGGAGCCGGCGAAGTAGTATTCGTCATTCCGGGACGCGGCGGAAGCCGCGGGCCCGGAATCCATAACCACGAAAGGCTTGAGCAGATTTCGGCGCCGAGCCGATTGCAAACGGGCGGGATTGCGGATTCCGGGCTCGCGCCTCTGGCGTGCCCCGGAATGATAGCTACGCCGCAGCCCGCGGCTCGCCGCCGCCGGGCGGCGGAACCGGCATGCCATCGGCGGCGTACTCGTTGAGCTTGTTGCGCAGCGTGCGGATCGAGATGCCGAGCACGTTGGCCGCGTGGGTGCGATTGCCGAGACAATGCTTGAGCGTTTCCAGGATGAGGTCGCGTTCGACCTCGGCAACGGTGCGGCCGACCAGAGCGCGCGAGACCTGCTCGGCGGCGAGCGCGGCGTGGACGACCGAGGAGGTGCTGCGCTGCTGATCGAGGCGTGCGCCGTCGGGCGCGAGGATGGCATCGGCTCCGATTTCCACGCCGGTCGCCAACAGCACGGCGCGATGCATGGTGTTTTCCAGCTCGCGCACATTTCCTGGCCAAAGGTTGACCGTCAGCATGCGGCGCGCGTCCTGCGCGAGCGGCCGCGCGGGCAAACTGTTTGCGGCCGCGTATTTGCCGATGAAGTATTGCGCGAGCTCGATCACGTCGGCGGGTCTTTCGCGCAGCGGCGGGATTTTCAAGTTAACGACATTGAGGCGGAATAGGAGATCTTCGCGAAAGGCATTCTCGCGCACCGCCTCGGCGAGGTTACGGTTCGAGGTGGCGATGATCCGGATGTCGATCGGCACCGGCCGGGCGCCGCCGACGCGATCGATCACGCGCTCTTGGATCGCGCGCAAGAGCTTGGCCTGCAGCCGCACGTCCATTTCGGAAATTTCATCGAGCAGCAGCGTGCCGCCGTTGGCCTCTTCGAATTTGCCGATGCGCCTCGCGACAGCGCCGGTGAAAGCGCCCTTCTCGTGGCCGAACAACTCGGATTCGAGCAGAGTTTCCGGAATGGCCGCGCAATTGACGCAGATGAAAGGCTTCTTCGCGCGGTTCGACCGCGCGTGCACGTAGCGTGCCAGAACTTCTTTGCCGGTGCCCGACTCGCCGGTGATCAAGACCGAGGCGTCGCTGGGTGCGACCTGCAGCGCAAGCTTGACCACGCGCGCCATGGACTCGTCGCGGTAGATGAGGTCGCGCGTATCATCGGCGACCGCGGCGAGCACCGCGGCGATCAATTCCGGGTCCGGCGGCAGCGGGATGTATTCCTTGGCGCCAGCCTGGATGGCGGCGACGGCGGCGCGCGCGTCGGTGGCGGTGCCGCAGGCGACGATCGGCGCATGGATGTGCTCGGCTTCAAGTGCGATCACGAGCTCACGGATGGCGACGGCGACGTCAACCATCAACAGATCGGCGCCGCGGCCGGATCGCAGCACGGCCAGCGCCTGAGCGATATCCGCTGCGTGGGTCACCGTCGCGCCCTTGTCCATCGCAAGCTTGGTCGCGGTGGTGAGCTGGCCGTTTAGGGTGCCAACGATCAGGAGCCGCATGTTGCTATTCCTTCTCCGATACAGCCGAGCGATTGCCGACCGCGCCTAACGAATGGCGAATAGCCGTTCTCCGATTGACGACGTCCCATTCGCCGTTCGCGCGCATCATCACGCTCTCTCGGCCTTGATGATTTCAGTCATGGTCACGCCGAGCTTTTCCTCAACCAGGACGACCTCGCCGCGGGCCACCAGGCGGTTGTTGACATAGATATCGATCGCCTCGCCGACCTTGCGGTCGAGCTCCAGCACGGTGCCTGGTCCGATCTTGAGGAGATCGTTGATTTCCATGCGCGCGCGGCCGAGCACGGCGGAGACCTGGACCGGAACGTCGAATACGGCTTCGAGGTCGCCCGCGATGCGCGTCGTCGGTCCTTCCGGTTCGGGTGGGACCGACATATCCGTCTGCACCACGCGGTCTTCGAGATTGGGCAGAGGCACCTTGCCATCGTCACTCATTGCCGCTCCTCCTCATCTTTTCAACTCGCATCGGCGAAACTGCGGCGGGCGCTGATATAGCGCGCGACCGCCTCGCCGATGGCGCGATCGGCGGCGCCGGCGTCACGATTGACGCCGCCGTCCGCCCATTCGATCCGGCAGTCGCCGACCGCGATCGTGGGTTCTCCAAGCACGACGAGCCGCCCGGCGAATCCGTGGGCACGCGCGATGTCGTCGATTTTCTCGCGCGCGGCGGCATAAAGCCCCTCGTTGACCCGCACCACCACATGCGGCGCGGCGACAAGCTCGCGAAAGCAACCGCCGGCGAGCGCCGATATTTCCGCGAACGGCTCGCGTTCGATCAGACTCGGTGCAAGCTTGCGGGCGACCGCCACGGCCACTTCGACCGCTTCGCATTCAAGCCGCGCTTCGATCGCCTTCAGAGCGCTGGAAGCCCTGTCGATACCGGCTGCGATCCGCTCGAGCGTGGCGGCGATCCGCCGGCCGGTTTCGACCTCCGCGTCGTGCTGCCCTTCCGCATAGCCGCGCCGATGCGCGGCCGTTTCGGCCTCGGCGAGCTTCCCTGCGTGTTCGGACAGCGGGACGGTCGGCTCGCGCTCGGCGCCGGCGGCAAAGTCGATATCGAAGAGAAATTTTGCTGGCGCGGCCATCAGTAAATCAGCTCCTCTTCGCCGCGGGTCTTGGAAATGACGATTTCACCTTTGGCGGCGAGATCTTTGGCGAGGTTGACGAGCAGCACCTGCGCTTCATCGACGTCGCGCAGCCGCACCGGTCCCATGGCGCCCATATCGTCCGCCAGCATCTTGGCGGCGCGGGTCGACATGTTGGACATGAAGAACTGCCGCACCGGCTCGGCGGCGCCTTTGAGCGCCACTGCCAGCTTGTCCTTCTCGATGTGGCGCATGAGCGTTTGAGCCGAACCGGGGTCGAGCTTCACCAGATCGTCGAACGTGAACATCAGCGTCTTGATGCGTTCGGCGCTCTCGCGGTTGTCTTCCTCGAGCGCGGTCAGAAAGCGTGTTTCCGTCTGCCGGTCGAAGTTGTTGAATATCTCGGCCATCACCTCGTGGGCGTCGCGCCGCCGCGTCTGTGAGAGGTTCGACATGAATTCCGTGCGCAGCGTCAGCTCGACGCGCTCGAGCACTTCTTTCTGCACCGCCTCCATGCGCAGCATGCGGTTGACGACATCGAGTGCGAGGTCTTCGGGCAGGATGGCGAGCACGCGTGCCGCGTGCTCCGGCCTGATCTTCGAAAGCACGACCGCAACCGTTTGCGGGTATTCGTTCTTGAGATAGTTGGCGAGCACCTCTTCCTGCACGTTGGAGAGCTTCTCCCACATGTTGCGGCCGGCGGGACCGCGGATCTGCTCCATGATCGCGCCGACCCGCTCGGGCGGCAGATATTGCTGCAACAGGCGTTCGGTGGCTTCGTAGCTGCCCATGAGCGCGCCCGATGCCGACATGCGCGTGACGAACTCAAGCAGAAGATTTTCGACGATGTCGGCCTCGATCGGTCCGATGCTGGACATCGCGACCGACAGCTCGCGCAATTCGTCGTCGTCGAGCATGCTCCAGATCTTGGAGCCGTGCTGTTCGCCAAGCGCGAGCATGAGCACGGCTGCGCGCTCGCGTCCGCTAAGCTTGCGTTTGTCGTTTTTGGGCGCGGGCCGACTGGCAAGCGTGGCCATTGCGCCGGCGAGGTCGCGGGAGGCAGTATCGGCGGAGGGTTTATCTGGGGCTGGCGGCATAATCGGTTGATCAGGCTGCGTGGTTTTCGTTCATCCATTGACGGATGATGGAAACGGCTTCGTTCGGATTTTTATCGGCCAGCTCGCCGACTTTTTGCACCGATTGGGCGTGGACCTGGCCTTGGATCTGGGCAATGTCGATCATTCTGGCGGTGTCGCTCGGCTCGGCTTTCACGCTCTCGACGGCGGCGAGCATGTCCGCTAGCTGACCGGTGCCTGGCGGCAGCGCGGCAATGGCCGGCGCTTCCGGCGCCAGCACCCGGCGCACCAGCGGTCGCACCACCATGAGCAGCACCACCAGGCCGAGTAGGCCCATAACGAGCATTTCGATGGCGCGCATGATGTCGTCTTTGGTGAATTGCAGGGCGCCGAGCCAACCGCTGGGTTCGCTGATCGGATTGACGGGCGTGTCGGCGAATCGCAGGTTCACGACCTCCACCTGGTCGCCGCGCTTCTGATCGAAGCCGATGGCCGTGCGCACCAAGGCCGCGATTTGCTCGATCTCCTCTTTGCTGCGCGGCTGATAGACGATGTCGCCCTTGTCGTTCTTGCCGTAGACGCCGTCGACCAGGACCGCGACCGAGATGCGGTTGACGCGGCCGCCCTCGATCACTTCGGTTTTGGTCGTTTTCGATATTTCGTAATTGACGATTTCTTCCGATTTTCTGTTCTGGTCGCGGGGCGCGGCATTGGGCTCGGGAGCGGCTCCCGGCCGCTGATTGCCGCCGCCGGGAATCTCGTTGCCGACCGTCACCTGATTGTCGCGGCTCTCACTGCCGGAGGTCTCTTCGCGCGTTTGACTTGAGCGCACGACGCGACCCTCGGGATCGTATTTGTCCGAAGTCTCCGTGATGCGATTGAAATCGAATTCGGCGCTGACCTGGATGCGTGCATGGTTCGGCCCGACCACGGAGGAGACGATCGCGTCCACCTGTTCACGCAGCCGCTTTTCGAATGCCGAGCGCCGTTCGTCCACGTTGACTTCGCCGAAGTCATCGTTGCCGGTGCCGTCGGCAAGCAGGCGGCCGGCTTCGTCGACGATCGAGACCCGTTGCGGCTTGAGCCCGTTGACGGCGGAAGCCACCAGGTGGCGAATGGCGCGCACCTGCTGCGGCTCCAACATGCCGTGGACCTTGAGCACGATCGACGCCGAAGGCTCCACCTTGTCGCGCGAGAAGAGCGGGCGTTCGGGCAGTACGAGATGCACGCGTGCGGCCACCACGCGGTCGAGCCCCCTGATGGTTCGCGCCAGCTCGCCTTCGAGCGCGCGCAAATTGTTGATATTCTGAACAAAACTCGTCGTGCCGAGCGCATCCGACTTGTCGAAAATCTCGTAGCCGATGCCGCCTCCCTTGGGCAGGCCCTCCCCGGCGAGCGACATCCGCAACCGTGCCACCCGATCCTTGGGCACCATGATGGTGTTGCCGTCGTTGCGCAGCTCGTAACCGACCGCTTGCCGCTCCAGCTCCTTCACGATCGCGGACGAGTCCTCATAGGACAGATCGGTGAAGAGCGGTGTCATTTGCGGCGCGGTGACGCGCAGAATGAGGAAGGCGAAAAACCCCACTAGTGCCAAGGTGACCGCGACCATGGCCGCGATACGTGGCGCACCGAGTGTCTTGGCGAACTCAAGCAGACCCTGCACGGATCCTCATCTCCCCGCGAGCGAAACGCTTCATGTTTCGCACCCGGCAAGATTTGCCCAGTTTATGGTTAGCGCGGGGTTAATGCAGCCGGTTCGCGCAGCCGAAATGAGGGCCGCTGCAAAATTGCAACGCCGTGCACGCTGGCGGTGGCGGATTTTCGTGAGGCCGAAAGCAAAGACGCCGGCAGCGACGGGCCGGCGTTCACCGCTCGGCAAGGCGCAGGAGCGGGCGTTGCCTGAAGCTGCCTTTACTGGCGATACTGTTGAATGCGCGTGGTGCGCAAACCGGCCAGGCCGTGTTGGTCGATCGAATATTGCCAGGACAGAAATTCTTCGACCGTCAGGGTGTAGCGGCTGCAGGCCTCTTCCAGCGAAAGCAGTCCGCCGCGCACCGCGGCCACCACTTCGGCCTTGCGGCGAATCACCCAACGCTTCGTTCCGGGCGCCGGAAGATCGGCGATCGTCAAGGGCGAACCGTCCGGCCCGATGACATACTTGACCCTCGGGCGATGGGGCTCGGTCATATCAGCAACTCTCACACTCGACACAACTGAGCTAACCTTAGCCAGGGCGGCTTAAAATTTGGCTAAGCTCAATGACTTGATTGCTGGCTTTTGGTCGCGAGGCGCAGATTCTGCCCCCGGCGTCGCCGTGTTCGGTTTTGCGCTGCAATGCAAACGTCGGCTCAGAGGTAAGCCAATCCTCAATGGGTGATCGCGGTGACTTGGCTGATCTGAACGTTTTGGCCGTTCACCGTCAGGGTCGGCGGATTCGAGGTGAGGTTGACGCCGCTGACGACGCCTTGAACTTGCGTCGACACCGTAACCGCCTGCCCGTTGGCGCCGGTCGCCTTGACGGAAAGCGTGTAAGTGCCGTCCGGCCAGGTCTGGCCGTTATTGCCTTGGCCGTTCCAGGTGAAGCTCTGTGTTCCGGCATTCAGCGACAACGTGCCGCTGTAAGCGGTCGCGCCGGTCGAGCTGGTGACGGTCACGGTGGCGGTCGCCGGCGTGGTGGTGGTGAGGCTCCAGGTGGCGGCGGTGCTCGTTGCGTTCGAGAGCGTCGCGGAATTGCCGCCGACCGTGACCGTCGAACCAACCAGCTGCAGCGCCGAGGTCGCCTCGCTCGTCTGCTGCATCGAGATAAGGCTTTGCAGGTTGGTGTTCATGTTGATCTGCTGCTCGACTGAAGCAAATTCGACCAATTGTTCCGTAAATTGATTGGTGTCGAGCGGATCGAGAGGATTCTGGTTCTGCAGCTGCGTGGTCAGAAGCTGCAAAAACGTATCGAAATTGCCGGCGAGCTGTTGAGACGAACTTGTCCCGGCGGCTTGGGCGGCTGACGCGCTGCTGGAACTAGAGCTGCTGGAGCCTGAGGACGATGTGCTGACAAGTTGCGACAGCATCGTAGCCGGGTTGGAGACTGTGGTGCTCATAGGTCTAGTCCTTCGTCACACGCGGTGCCTAAATGCGAATGTCGATGCCGCTGCCGAGCCCAGCGCGCGCGTATATTTGCGTGGCGGCGCTCGGCGTGAGATTGGCATCGGGGATGACAAGCTGCGCGGCGTTGCCGGTTTGCGAGCCGGAGCCGTTATTCTGGCCGGTGAAAGACTGGTTCTGGCCGGTCAACGTTTGGTCGCGCAGACTGAACTGGAGCCCGTTGTCGGCGGTTTTCAAGCCTGCTTGGTTGAGTGCCTGTTCAAGCTGTGGCTGCTGGTTTTGCAGCAGTTCCAGCGTGTCGGCGCGCTCAGCCGTCATGTGCGTCGTCACTTGGCCGTCGCTGTCGACATCAAGGCGTACGTCGATACGGCCGAGTTCCGGCGGGTCGAGCCGGATGTCGAACTGGTTGGAGCCTGCTTGCGCTCGGGCGGCGATCGCGACCGCGAGTCCGGCTACAGGGACGGCAGCCGCGGTCGAGGCCGTGGAAGATGTTGAGCCTGCTGCGCCCGACGGCGTAGCCGCCGCCAGTGCCGAGAAGCCGAAATTGGCGACATTGCCGGTGTCGGTTTTCGCTCCGGCCGAAGCTTGTGTGTTCGATGTGCCGGTGGCGCCCGTTGAAGAAGCGGCGGAAAGTTCCGGCGCTCTCACGGCCGCATGATCGCTGCCTGTCGGCGCGGGCGCGTCGGTCGGCGTCGAGCCGACATCAGTCGAGTCGGCGGCTTGGTTCTGCGTCTCTGTCTGCGTCTGATTTTGCGGTGTGGCGCTGTTCGTCCCCGTAGCCGACGCCTTGGTATTGGTCGCTGCCGACATTTGGACGCCGTCGCCGCCGTTCGGGGCTGATGAGGTCGAAGTCTGCTGGCCCGCAGCGTCCGGCGAGTCTTGCGTAGCGCCAGTGTCCTGTCCGGCCGCGGCGGCCGCGGACTTTGTCCGCCCCTTGCTCACGTCGCCGATCGCCGCGGACGTGACGGCTGCGCCACCGGCCGGCGTGGGCGCGTTGAAAGGCGTGCCGGCGTCGATTGCGACCGCGACTGGTTGCGGGACGGCGCCCGGCGCGTTTGCTGCCGTGGCGGACGTGGTCGTGTCGGCCGCCGCAGTACTATTATCATCGTCGCTTTTCTTGTCGCCGGACGATTGTTTCGCAGAACCATCCGCCGCAGCGGGTTGGATTTGGCTGGAATCGGAGGGTTGGGCGATGCCGTTCGGTGCAGCCGAATTTGGCGGCGAATCCGAATTCGCAGGCCCGTTCCCGGAAGTGTTCGTGCTGCTTGCCTCCGGAGGCTTGGCGCTATTGGGGGTGTTGGCAGCGGTCGTATTAGCGTTTGCTGATGGTGGGCTGCTCTGGCTGGCTGGTGAGGTCGCCGCGGGCGCCGATTCGCTGCTATCCTTCGCGGTCGCTTGCGACTTGGGGGCGGCGCTCGATACGCTGTCGGACATCCAGTTCTGTGACGGGCCGCTCGCCGAGACCGGCGCGGCGGCAGGTGCCGCATTTTCGGGCTGGAAGGCCGCGGCATCGAGTAAATCCGCGAATGGCTGAGAGGCCATTGTCTGCGGCGCTGGCGATCCGGATGACCGCTGCGACGCCTGGGCAAAGGATGACGTCGAATTGACGTCGGACGCTATACTTGGCACTGCTCGACCCTTGAAAGCGAGAGGATGTGGAGCGGCCTGCAACCCGCGGGCCAATGCGGGCCGGCTAACAATGGGTGTAAATTCAATACGTTAGGAAAGAGCACCCAAAGCGGCGGTCCGGCAATCTCTGCGCGCATAGGCAAGTTTTGCCGGGCTTGCGGGAACAAAGCGCTCCCTGCGGCAAAGTGGCGGATCGGGGTCTCGGCGCTTATACTATGAGGCGTCGCGGCTGGGCGTGGTGGAGCGCGTTATCCCGCCGGAAAAGGATCTTTGCAGGGCCATGCTGAACAGTCTCGACATCGAGGGGCGGCCGTCTGACACGCGCGTCGTTGTTGCGATGTCGGGCGGTGTCGATTCCTCAGTCACGGCGGCGCTCCTTGCCGACGCCGGGTATGACGTGGTCGGCATCACGCTCCAGCTCTACGATCACGGTGCGGCGACCCACCGCAAGGGCGCCTGCTGTGCCGGCCGCGACATTTACGACGCCCGCACGGTGGCCGAGGGTCTCGGCATTCCCCACTACGTGCTCGACTATGAGAGCCGCTTCAAGGAAGCAGTGATTGACCGCTTCGCCGAAAGCTACGTGGCGGGCGAAACTCCGGTGCCCTGCCTGGAATGCAACCAGTCGATCAAGTTTCGCGATCTGCTGCAGACCGCGCGCGACCTTGGCGCGAAGGTTTTGGCCACCGGTCACTACGTGGCCTCGCGGGCAATGCCCGGCGGCGGGCGGGCGCTCTATCGCGCGCGCGAAGTGGAGCGCGACCAGAGCTATTTTCTATTCGCGACCACGCCCGCCCAGCTCGATCTGTTGCGTTTTCCGCTCGGCGATCGCACCAAGGCGGAAACGCGTGAACTGGCCCGGCGCTTCGGTCTTTCGGTCGCCGACAAGCAGGACAGCCAAGACATCTGCTTCGTACCGAGCGGGCATTATGCCGACGTGATCGAGCGGCTGCGGCCCGGGGCCGCCGCGCCCGGCGAGATCGTCGATCTGGATGGGCGGGTGCTCGGCAGCCATGACGGCATCATCCACTTTACGGTCGGCCAGCGCCGCGGTCTCGGCATTGCGACAGGTGTGCCGCTCTATGTGGTCCGACTGGACGCCCATTCGCGTCGGGTCGTGGTCGGGCCGCGCGAAGCCTTGCGCACGAGCCGCATCCGGTTGCGCGAGGTCAACTGGCTTGGGGTCGGCACGCTCGAGCACGCCCTGGACAGTGGGCCTGAGATTTACGTCAAGGTGCGTTCCACGCGGTCACCGCAGCCGGCTTGGCTGCGCGGCGCCGCTGAGGGCAGTGTCGAGGTCGAGTTGATCGCAGGTGAGGACGGCGTTTCGCCAGGCCAGGCTTGCGCGTTCTATGATTCTGCCGAAGGGCAGGCGCGCGTACTCGGCGGCGGCATTATCGCAAGCACGATGGCTGCGCCGGCCGCAAAGCGCGTGCTTCCCGCCGACCTCGCCGCGGCGCATTAGTCCGCGGCGTGCGCCCGCGACGAGGACGCGATGGCAGGCGAACTCGACAACGACGCGGTCGCCAGAGCTTACGCCCGCTGGGCCCCCATTTATGATTTCGTATTCGGCGCAGTCTTCGAGCGCGGCCGCAAGGCCGCGACCGCCGCGGCCGAACGCATTGGCGGCCACATCCTCGAGGTGGGCGTCGGCACCGGCCTGTCGCTGCCGGACTATTCCTGGACCAATCGCCTCATCGGCGTCGACCTTTCGGCGCCGATGCTGCGCAAGGCGAAGCAGCGCGCCGCCGAGCATCGCTTGACCAACGTCGTCGGGCTTGCGGTGATGGATGCCCAGCGTCTGGGCTTCCAGGATGGCGTCTTCGACGTCGTCGTCGCGCAATATGTCATCACTGCAGTGCCGGATCCTGAGGCCACGCTGGATGAGTTCGCCCGCGTCGTCAAACCGGGCGGCGAGATCATCCTGGTGAACCATCTCGGCGCCGAAGGCGGCCTGCGCGCCGCGTTCGAGCGGTGGTTTGCGCCATTGGCGCGGCGGTTGGGGTGGCGGCCGGAATTCCGCTGGGAGCGCCTGGCGCAATGGGCGGCGCTGCACGGCGACGTCCGCGTGGTCGAGCGCCGCCCGATGCCCCCGCTCGGGCATTTCTCGCTCATCCGTTTCGCGAGGCTTCCGCGCCAGGCGCCCGCGACCGCGGATTCGGGTTCCCGCATCGGCGAAACGGCCTGAACATGGCGGTCAGCCGGGCTCGGATACCCGGTCTCTTCGCCGCCGCAGAGGCCGGATTTATCCTCTTGGAAAGCGTTGTAAAGTGCCCTAAATCTCGGCTCAGCCGGGCTTCCGATGGCGACGGTTTGGCGGAGTAGCTCAGTTGGTTAGAGCAGCGGAATCATAATCCGCGTGTCGGCGGTTCAAATCCGTCCTCCGCTACCAAATTTTCCGCTAAAATTAAAAACTTATGGGTCGCACAGTCGCGGTAGATCGCGACTGTCACGGCGCAGTGGCAGCGCGAATGGCGGGCGCGTTCAGGAACAGCAGTCATTGGATTCGCGTCACAACGAAAACAAAGGATTTGGACGAGGCGAAGGAAGCGGCGCGCGATCTTTGCATGGACGCGCGTCATCGTTTGATGCACGGCATTCCTGCAAAGTCGGAGCGCTTTAAAGATGTTGCGAAGCTTGCCGTTGATCGCATGCAGAAGGCGATTGCGGCAGGCAAGCGCAAGCGCGTTTGTCGAAACGACATCCAGGACAATCGACAATTACTCGTACCATTTTTCGGTCAGCATCACATCGACCACATCACTTGTTTCACTCATTCACGAGTTTTGCGGTGTGGCGGATCGAGAAAATGCGCAAAGAGCTGAGAGCAAGCACGATCAATCAGGATGTCAGCAACTGCGCATCTTCAGGTTTCATAGACCTTAGCTCAGCGTGACAATCTTGTTCTTCGGGACTTTTGGTCGGATATGAGTGATCGCACTCTCGTTATGATGATGACGAAAAGAATTGGCGCGCATCTGACCAACAAGCGAAAAGAGCGCATCTGACCGACTTGAAGCGCGAGCACTTTATCGATCAGGTGTGTCTTCAGGAAAATTCTGCCGCCCGAGAATAAGTAAGCAACGCTGCCATAACGCCGTGGCATTTCTGCAACAAGCACCTCAAATGTCATGCGGGCGCACCAAATAAAACTAATTTGCGACATGAATCAGCGTAGACTGTCGTGATCGGGAACGCCTGCCGAGCATTCGGTCCTCTCGTCAATGTATCGGCGCGGCGATTGATGGGGTGTATCATGAAAAGCGCCATCGCGGCTCGAAGTCTGCCTGAGGAATGCTTTGTTCTGCAAATGGACGGCAAGGTTAAGTCGCAGCATCGACGATTTGTAGATGCGCTAAGAGCAGGCTTGCAGCTCAGAGATCAGTTTCCGCAGCACGACATCAAAGTCCGAGCGGTACAACCAAGCGGTGAACAAAGAACTTCTTTGCACTGATTCGGTTAAGGTCTCGCGGTAGGTTGAGTTCGGTTCCTTCGCCGGTTGCGCAGGGCTGAAGCCCATAGCTAATCTGCGCTCGCGAGATTGCGCGCCTCGAGGATGTCGACTGACGATGTCTGGCGCTAATTGCAATATATTGGGTATTGCTGAGCGATCTTATCACACGTGCGCGGCCGCGGAGCACGATTGGCTGACGGCGAGTTGCTCGGCCTTGCAAAAAAAAGATCAGCTGCGCGGGTCTGCGGAAGCTTGGATCTGGTCGTAACCGCTCGCCTTGTAGAGCAGATAGGATGCGATCCAGCAGACGATGAAAAACGCCACCAGCGAATAACCGACCAAGCCGAGATTTTCGCTGAGCAGAGCGACGAACCGCCAGAGCGGGCCTTGAAGCGCGAACTTGTCGCCGATCAAGGACAGCGCCTCAATGCTGCCGATCACGAGCGCCGCGACGACGGAGGCGAACGTGACCGTCACGTTGTAATGCAGCTTGCGGATCGGGTCGACGAATGCCCAGCCATAGGTCCCAACCATGATCGTGGAATCGGCCGTGTCCATGAGCGACATGCCGGCGGTGAACAGCGCCGGGAACACCAGGATTGACCAGATCGACAATCCGTGCGCGGCTTGTCCCGCGGAGAGGCCGAGCAGGCCGACCTCTGTTGCGGTGTCGAAGCCGAGGCCGAACAGAAGTCCGAGCGGATAAGCGTGCCAGCTGCGCGCGATCAGTGCAAAGAGAGGGTGGAGCAGACGGCCGAGCAGGCCGCTCTTGCTGAGACTTTGATCGACATTTTCCGGCCGATCCCGGCGGCTCTTGCCGACCGCGCGCAATGCCCCATAGATCTGCGTCAGCACAATGATGTTGGCAGCCGCGATCCCGAACAGGAACGTCGCGGAAATCGCAGTCGCAACCACGCCGCCGATCTCCTTGAGCGCAGCAAAGTGCCCCTGCACTGCGGCGGTCATGGGCGCGATCGCGAGCACGAGAGCGACCACGATCGTTGAGTGTCCCAGCGAGAAGAAAAATCCGACGGCGACGGGCCGCCGGCCTTCCTGCATCAGCTTGCGGGTGATGTTGTCGATTGCCGCGATGTGGTCGGCGTCGAAGGCATGCCGCAGCCCAAGGCTGTAGGCAAGGAACGCGGTGCCGAGAAGAAATGCATTGCCGTGAAACGCCGTGACGGCCCACAGCCAGGTGCCGACATTGGCGGCGAAGAGGATCGCATAAAGGCCCGCAACCTTGCCGCGCGTCCGCTCCGGCGCGTCGTCAAAGATGTGCGGAAACATGCGCGCGCTCCGGGCCGCGGTAAAAGGGCCTCGGATTTTGATATTCGCTGCCTGCCGGGCTGGCAAGGCGCGGTTAAATTCGGCGGCAGAGACGCTGGTGCGGTGGATTTCAAGTTCCTAAGATCAAGCGGAAAACTCGCATAGGAACTTCAAATCCGAAAACCGCACTAGAATCATAAATTCGCTAGTGTCCCTTTGATTCCGAAGTTCGCATGAGAACGCGCCGCAAAGTCTTGCGAACTTCGGAATCGGGACACTAAGAGCGCAATCGCTTCAGATTGAATCGATTGGCGCTCCAACATTTTGGTGGAGCCTGATCTTTTCGGAAAACCGGATTCCACTTTTCCGGATCATGCTCTAGTTGCGCGCAGCGGAGATTGATGCCGTCGTTCCAGCAGTCTGGATCCTGGGATCGACGTCGTCCATGCGGGCCAAGATGTCTTTGATGGGATTGTCGGACCAGGCGTGGGTGACAAAGTCCCGGTGCGACACGGGACCGGCGGGCAGGAACGTCACCATTCCTTGCAGATGGCCGCGGCGCAGCTCCGAGCTATAGGGTACCGATCGCTCGCGCAACAGCCGTTGAAGATCGGCATTGTGATGGGCCGTGTGCGGCGTATAGGAGCTTACAAAGAAGGTGGATCTGTTCTCCGCGATCCAATCCGCAAACTTGTCGATCCCGGCATAGAGAGCGTCGAGCAGCACAAGGCCGCGTACGCGTGATCGCACGCCGCCGCGATCGAGCACCGATAAGGTCGGACCAAAACCTCCGCTATAAGCTACGATCACGATCGGCATTTTCGAGAACGCCGTCGTGGAGCGCGGGTCGCCATACATGAAAGCGAGCTTGGTCGCCGCCTCGTCGAGGAAGCGCTTGAAGCCGTTCGGCTCCCAGAACTTTCCGGCGCTCGAATCGGCGGCATCGACGGCAAATTGCGGCGCCACCAACACCACATTCGCGCCGGCGGCGGTAATCTGCGACGGCACCTGCTGACGATCGCGCACATCGCGCGCGAGGTTGGCGCCGTGGCCGTGGAAGAACACCACCATGACCGCCGGACGGTTCGGATCGAAGCCGGGCGGAATGTGCAACAGCACGTGGTCGTCGCTGAAGGTCTGCGATTCCCACAAGACCTGGCCACGGAAAGTGACGTGGCCGCGGCGGCTCGGATCGCCCGCATTCAGAAACGGCCGACCCGATCCGGGAACCATGCCGTGATAGGGGAAGGGCGCGCTTTCAAAATCGACGAGGCGCGTCAACGCGCCGACATTGGAAGGAATGTGCGACGGAATTGGCGGGATCGCCGGTTCGGCGCCTTCCAGTGAGGCAAGGCGAATCGGCGGCTTTACGCTCAGCCTCGCCTCCTTCACGACCGGCCTTACGGCCTCTCTCAAGACCTGCTTAAGGGGCGCAGGCGCGCGCGGGCGGTCAGCGACGCGCTTTTCCGCGCGGGTCTCCAGCCAGTTCCATTCGCGCGCCACGATACTGGCAGGAGCCTCGCCGTCGGCCAAAGTCCAGCCGCGGGGTGCAGGTGCTGCGGGATCATCGATACGAGCGTAGCTCGAAGTGTTGGATGGATCGGATTTTCCGATATCCAAATCGGTCTTGCTGATTGCGGCTCCGGCTGGCGCGACCAAGGCGGGCGTGCGGAACTGATTGGCGATCAGTAAGCACCAGCCGACAGTGCCGGCCAGGAACAGAACGGCCGACAGCCGGAGCAGATTATCCTCCAGCTTCTCTCTCAGGAGAGCAATGCGGCTCGCCGGCTTGCGGTTGACTGCAGGATTTTCGAACCCCGGACGAATATCGCCGACGCCGAAATGGCGGCGCGGTGCCGTCGTTTCCGCCTTGGCTTGCTCAAGCCGACGCTGCACGGCGCGCAGTTGAGTGCGGGCTTCATCGAATTGGCTGCGCGGCGCGACGATGCGGGTGCTTGCTTGTTCAAGCCGGCGCCCGACGGTCGGGTCGCCGTGAAAATGACGGCGCGCCGGCGCAGCCGAAACTTTGGCTGGCCCGCGCAAACCGTGCGGCGCTGGTCCCCGAACCGTATTTGCCACTGTTCCCCCGCCCGACAGGGGCACTGTCGGGGACGACTATGTCCCCATTTTGACGAGGCTATCGACTCGTCCGCTGGGACGCGTTCGAACAAAACGGGAATACCCCCCCAAAACGGCAGCCCAATGAGCCGGTCGTGTCGGATTCCGCACGTCTGCGGTGCGATTGCGAACCGCCGGCTCCCTTTTTGGCTTTTTTCGGCGGTTGCGACTCGTCTTGAGTTGGTAAAGCAGGCGTTAATTCCTGGTCACTGGTTCGCGGCGCCCCCTTTTGCGCAAGCAGCAGGTTCGATTCATTCTTCCGCCAGCGGTAGCCGATGCCGAAGTCGAGGGGAGTGGCGTGGCGGAACAGCTCCGCCATGCCAGGCTGATAGGAGTGTCCGAATATGCCGAGCGGCCCGACATAGCGGCCGAACGGTTGTAGGTGCCACTTTTTCGAATCGAAATAGGCGAGCGGAATACCGCTGTCATCCTGGAGGATGGTCGCGCTGCGATCCAGCAGCATGCCGCGCACCTTGCTGAAGCCTCCCGAATGCAGGAGATAGGACGCGCTCTTGATGAAGCTGTCTGCCGGACTGAGCTTTTCGCAGAATGCCAGGAAGCCGCTTCGCTCGATCGAGCCGTCGGAGAGATTGGTGCTGAAATAATAGAGCGTCTGCTTCGGGCCGTTGCCGTCCGAGAAGACGATCTTCACGCCCGGCGCGGCGCTACGGGCAATGCTGCGTGCGGCTTTCTTGGTGTCGCCGCTTTGCGCCGCCGGCTCGTCGGACTTGATGAAGCTCCCGTCGGGATCCAGCCCGACCAAGCTTACATCGTGAATGGTTTTCCCAGTCCGGGCCAGGAACACGTAAAGGACCGGTATCGTTCCGTAGACCGGCCCTTCATGCAATTGCGTCCTCATATTTTTGGTGATGAAGAAGCTGTAGCTCAGCAGCGATGCCATCGAGACTTCGAGATTCCGCAGCGAACCATTCACCGTCGGACGACTGAGGTTGGTCAGTTGCGGAATTTCTCCGGTCGGCTCGAGGCCCGCCAAAACGTAGGTCGACGCGTTGGGAAAAAACGACGTCGCGTACAGGAAATCCGGACCGCTGAACATGTAGAGCATCGTGTCATGTTTTTCGGTCAGGTATTCTTTGGATAAGGCGCGGACCTTGGAAAGCTTGGCGCTGTCTTCGCGGGCGAAAATCGAATCAAAGTAGCGGGCGTGCTGCTGCCAGACCGGATCCTTGGTGAGCGGCGCGAGCGGTGAATTGGCCGATGGCGGGAGCCCGGCCAGGAAACGCGCCGTGTCGTTGGGCGTGGCCGTTTCCGCACACAGTGCGGGTGCCGTCGCTACGGCCAAAATGGCCGCCGTCAAGGCAGCCGCCATCGTTTTGGGCATTATTGCGAGCATCTGTTTCTAGGCCACTGTTTGCGAAATATCGGAGGGAGCGTTCGAGAGCGGGCGGGACACATAATAGACGATGAGGCCGATCAACATCATGGCGAAGCCCGCCAGGGATTGCAGCGGCCGATTGACGACAAGATAATACATCATGAACAGCGTCACGGTCAGAAAAATGATCGGCGTCACCGGGTAACCCCAAGCCTTGTAGGGTCGCGCCAGCTGCGGATGCGTGATTCGCATCTTAATGATGCCCAGCACCGTGAAAAACGAACAGAAAGTGATGCTGAATTGGATGAAGTCCAATACCGCTTCGAAGCTCTGGGTCAGCAGCAGGAGGTTCGAGATCAGGAGTTGAAGGATAATTGCTGCGACGGGCGCGTTCTGCTTCGACCTGCGCGAGAACAGGCGCAGCAGAGGCAAATCCTCCCCCATGGTCATCGCAACGCGCGGACCGATCCATGTCATGGCGCTGATCGACGACACGAGCCCCAGGCAGATGAGCGCGCCCACGATGCGGCCGCCGACATTGCCGAAGATATGCTTGCCGGCGACGATCGCGACGTCGAGCTGTCCGGCCAATTCCTGCATCGGCGTGGTGACCAGGAAGACGGCGTTCAAGCAGACATAGAGGACAATGACGATGGCGGTCCCGGCGAAAAGCGCGCGCGGAACATTGCGGATCGGGTCATGCAATTCGCCGAAAATGTAGGTGGCCGCGTTCCAGCCTGAGTAGGAATACATCACGAATACCAGGCTGATGGCGAAGGGCGCGCCGGCGATTTGGGGGAGGTCAGCCGCGCTCGGCATAAATGAAATCGGCTGCGAATTGCCAACGGCGAAGCCGGCGACGATCAGTGCCAGGATGAGCAGGAGCTTCAACGCCGTCCAGGCATTGTGGTAGGCGCTGCCAAAGCGGACGCCGGCGAGATGAACCAGCGCCGCAAGCCAGGTGACGGCGAAGCCGAGAAGGAGCGGCGGCGCGCCAGGTACGATTGATTTGAAATATACGCCGAACGCCATGGCGGCGAGCGCGATCGGCGCGGCAAAGCCTACCGTCGCCGACAGCCATCCGGCGACGAAGCCGAAGGCCGGATGATAGATGCGGCGGAGAAAATTGTACTCCCCGCTCGATCGCGGAAGCATCGCCGCCAGCTCTGCGTAACAAAGCGCTCCGCAAATCGCTACGATCCCACCGACAATCCACAGGAGAAGCAGCGAAAACCCGGAGGTGATGTCGGTCACCTGAAAGCCGAGGCTCGTGAAAACGCCGACGCCCACCATGTCGGCGACGACAATCGCCGTCGCCGTAATCCAAGAAACCGTGCCGGGCCGTGCGCCAAAGGACACACTGCCCAAATCGGATGTGGTCACGAAGGAATTTTCGCCGCCCATGCGGGCGCATTACAGGGCGCAAAAGCGTTAAAATTCAAGCCGTTTTTGTCTATTCTGGCGGCGGAGATCGCTTGACTGTGCAACTCGCCTTGTGTTGTCGATACTATTCGAGTTGCAAGAAAGTCACACAGCTCCGGAACGTATGCGGCGGGAGCCGCTCCACTTATCGCGCAGGGTGCGGGCCGCCGTATCGGGTTTTGGGGGCGACGTCGCGGCGATGAGCTGGTGGACGAAGCTCAGCTTTGCCAGCGCCGAAGCGCCGAGCACGAACGGATAGAGATCGTGCAGGCCCATGCTGCGATTGAGCGAATTGACCGCGAACGTGAGCGCGAGCCAAGCCTCGATCAGGCGGCTTATCTCGGTGTCGCGGGGATCGAAATCAAACACCGCGCCAGGACTCTGCGGCAGCTTCGGACTGACGGCGAGACCAACCACATGGGCGGTTTCCAACGTGTCGATCATATGGAAATAGTGCGCCCACGTTTCAGCAAAATCTTCCCATGGGTGTGAACTCGCGTAAGCCGAGATGAAACGCTCCGACCAATCGGCAGGTGCGCCGTTGGCGTAGTAGTTTTGCAGTGCGGCGGCGTAATCCTGCCGCTCATCGCCGAAGATGCGCCGGAATTCCTCGAGGCGCGCCGTATCAGTGATCAGCCGGTCCCAGTAATAGTGCCCGATCTCGTGACGGAAGTGGCCGAGCAACGTGCGGTAGAGTTCACCCATCCGCTGGCGGCGGCGCTCGCGCTCGGCATCATCCGCTTCGGCAAGATTGATGGTGATGACGCCATTCGCGTGCCCGGTCATTACCGGCGGTTCGGCTGGTGCGACGTCGGCCAGGAATTGGAAAGCCAGTCCCGCCGCATTTTCCGATTGCGTCTCGACCGGCAGCCGCAGTTGAATGAGCGTGTAGAAGAGCCGGCGTTTTGCGACCTCAAGCGCGCGCCATCTGTCCAGATTCTCTGGCAGCGACAGATTGGGAATGACGCGGTTGTGCCGGCATGCCGCGCAATAGGTGTCGGGCACCGCGGCTGGAATAAGCCAGTTGCAGGCGTCGTAGGCGGCATTGGTGCAAAAACGGTAAAGCTCCGAATCGGCGAGAGCGCGCCAAACCTGCTGCTCCGGGGTACTCGCGCTTTCATCCGCTTTGAGCGCGCTCATGGCCTCGCGCGCCGGCAAATAGCCGAGCGACAGGCCGCAGCGTTCGCAGCGCGTATTCTCGAAGTGAAGCGGTTGCCCGCAATTCTGGCATTGAAACAGCTTCATTGTCCTTCCGCTTGGGCGGGCCGCTGTATGCGGGAGCGCGTGAATTGCCTAACGAAGCTAGCGAGCCAAGGTTTCAAGAGGCCGGAAGCACCTGGCGATTTCGATCCATTGCGTAGCCACGGTATTTTGGCATTTAGGTTCAGCCCAAAGCTTCGAACAGGCTAATACCGTCAGATTCGCTGGCGGATTGGAGGATTTGGCGTGTCGAGCAGCAATATGGCCGCATACAGCGATGCCCTGGTCGTGCTCGGAACCGCCGGCGTCGTGATACCGCTCGTGCGGCGTTGGGGCTTGAGCCCCGTTCTCGGCTATCTGGGCGCCGGCGCTCTTTTAGGGCCGCTTGGGCTCGGCTCGCTGAGCGGGGCCGTACCGGGCCTGTTCTGGGTTACCATCACCGACGCGCAGAATGTGGCCGGTATCGCCGAATTGGGAATCGTCTTTCTTCTGTTCCTGATCGGTCTCGAGCTGTCGTTTCCCAGGTTATCGGCAATGCGCCGGCTGGTGATCGGGCTCGGCGGGTTGCAGGTGCTGCTGACCAGCGCCGTGATCGCCGGTGCGGCGCTCGCCTTGGCCAAGAGCCCGTCCGAGGCAATCGTACTCGGCGGTTCGCTCTCGCTCTCTTCGACTGCGATCGTGCTTGAGCTTCTGTCAAACCAGGAGCGGCTGACCACAAGCGTCGGCCGGGCAAGCTTCTCTGTGCTGCTTGCGCAGGACCTGGCAGTCATTCCGATCCTCTTATTCATCTCCATTGTCGCCGCCCGTTCCGGGGGATCGGTTCTTGCGAGTCTCCGCCAGCGCGCTTTTGCAGGCTGCGGCGGCGATTGTGGTCATCGTCGCATTCGGCCGTTTGCTGTTGCGCCCGCTATTCCGCCTGGTGGCGACGGCGCGCTCGACCGAGGTCTTCATCGCAGCGGTCTTGTTTGTGATTATTGCGGCCGGCGTGATCGCGGAGCAAGCGCGGCTGTCGATGGCGCTCGGCGCCTTCGTAGCGGGGCTGCTGCTGGCGGAGACCGAATACCGCAAGGCCATTGAGACGACCGTTGCGCCATTCAAAGGGCTTTTGCTTGGCCTCTTTTTCTTCACGATCGGAATGAAGGTCGACTTCCGCGAGCTTTGGCGTGAGCCGCTTTTGCTTGCGGGCGCCGTCGCCAGCCTGATCGCCGTGAAGGCGCTTCTGCTCACCTTGCTCGGCAAGCTGTTTCGCTTGTCGTGGCCGGTTGCCGTAGAGACCGGTCTGCTGCTCGGGGCCGGCGGTGAATTTGCTTTTGTCGGGATCGGGACGGCGGCGGCGGCCGGCTTGATTGAGGGACGCCTCGCGAGCTTCACGCTTGTGGTCACCTCCATCACGATGGCGCTGACTCCGCTCCTCGCGGTTGCGGGGCGGCAACTCGCGGCGCGGCTTACCCCGGCCAAACCGATCGATCCCGAACTGAAGGTGCGGCCGACGGCGGGGCAGCGCCACGCGATCGTCGTCGGCTACGGCCGGGTCGGCAAGGTCGTGTGCGGCCTGCTGCGCGAGCACGGCATCCCCTACATCGTTGCGGATTCCGACGCGGTGACCGTTACGCGTGACCGCCGCGAAGGCCACGACGTGTACTACGGCGATGCCGCCGATCCGCAATTCCTCGAAGCCTGCGGGCTCGCTCAGGCAGCCGGCGTCATTATCACCATCCACTCGGCGCGGCAGATCGATGAGGTGGTCGCGCATGTGCGCGCAATGCGCCCGGACATCCTGATCGTGTCGCGCGCGCGCGATGCCGATCACGCGCGGCATCTTTACGAGCTCGGCGCAACCGACGCCGTACCTGAGACGATCGAAGCCAGTCTGCAGCTTTCCGAGGCGGCCTTGGTGGGATTGGGGGTCGCCACGGGGCTTGCGATCGCCTCAATTCATGAGAAACGCGACGAGATCAGGCGCACCCTGCAGGAGGCGGCCGATGATGCCGGCAGGGCAACCATCCACGGCGTCAAGCGCAAGACCCCAAAAGCGCAGGGTGCCGTCTAATTGTCCTAGTGAACGCTTGCTGCCGGTCGCTAGAGCATGATCCGGAAAAGTGGAAACCGGTTTTCCGAAAAGCATGCCCTTGGGCTTGACCCGGGGGATCATGCTCCACCAAAAACTTAGGGTGCCAATCGATTCAATCTGAAGCGATTGCGCTCTAGTGGCGTTGCGCGCTTCGCCCCGCGAGTTCGAGCAGAACCGGCGCGGCCGCCGCCCGCGCTGTCGCAAGGCGTGCCGGGGCGCGGCGCGTCTCGCTCAGCACCCGCAGGAAATCGGCGAACCAATCCTGGATCGACGAACACCGCAGCTTGGCGACCATCGCATGCCATCGCTCCCGCCGCTCCTCGAGGCCCATTGCGAGCGCAGCGGCAATTTGCCGAGCCATCCCTTCGATGTCGTGTGGATTGACCAGAAGAGCCGCGTCGAGCTGCTTGGCGGCACCGGCGAATTCCGACAGCACCAGCACGCCCGGATCGAATGGGTTCTGTGCAGCGACATATTCCTTGGCCACCAGATTCATGCCGTCCTGGAGCGGCGTGACCAAGCCGACATGCGCGGCGCGATAGAAGCCGGCGAGCGTGAGCTGCGAAAAGCTTTTGTTGAGATAGCGGATCGGGATCCAGTCGACTTCGCCGTGCCGGCCGTTGATTTCGCCGACGAGCGAAGCAAGCTCATCCTTCAGATCGCGATAGGCGCGGATATTGCCGCGCGTCGGAACGGCGATCTGGAGCAGCGAGACGCCGCGCTTAAGCTGCGGCTCGCGGTCGAGCATCCGGTCGAACGCCCGCATCCGGTTGGCAAGACCCTTGGAATAGTCCAGACGGTCGACGCCAAGCACAAGCTTGGCGCCTTGCAGGCTGCCGCGGAGCCGCGCCACTTCGGCGCGCGTCGACGCCTTGGTCGCCCGGTCGCTGAATTCGTCGACGTCGATGCCGATCGGAAACGTTGCGAGATGGGTCAAGCCGCGAGATGAAGTGACGGCGCCGTCATAGGTCGACAGGCCAAGCTCGTGTTGCAGATAGTCTTCGAAGTTCTGCCGGTCTTCATCGGTCTGAAAGCCGATAAGGTCATAGGCCAGCATGGCTCGCACGAGGTCGGCGTGCTGCGGTACCGCTGTCATCGTCCGACGGTCGGCCCATGGCGTATGCAGAAAGAAGCCGATCGGCCCGCTGATCTGCAAACGGCGCATCTCGGCGCCCAACGCGAGAAAATGATAGTCTTGCACCCAATAAACCGCATCCGGATCGCTGAATTGCAACAGAGCCCGCGCCATAAAGGCGTTGATTTCGCGGTAGGACGCGTAATCTTCGCTGCCGACTTGGATGAGATCCGGCCGCGAATGCAGAGCCGGCCACAAGGCTGAATTGGCAAAACCTTCGTAGTAGCCGCGATAATGCTTGGTGGGCATATCGACCGTCGCGAGCGCGCCCGTGCCGAGTGCTTCGATTTCCGTAAAACAATCTTTGCTTTGTATGTTGTCGCAAGTCTGACCGCTCGATCCAACCCAAATTGCACCGGAGTTCTTGACCATGGGGATCAGCGCTGCCGCCAATCCTCCGGCGACCGGCTCATCGGATTTTGCCCGCGCGACGCGGTTCGACACGACGATCACAGTCACGGGATTCTCCTCCACTTCCGTGCTGCAACAACGGCGTTGCGGGGCATAAGTTCCATTCTTTCGTTTCGTTCATCATGCATCGCATCATGAACATAGTTCCATTCCACATCGCTTGTTTGGAAAGCATGTTTCAAGAACGGACAATTTTCTTCTATGCATAACGAAAAACTGGGCGCGGAACAGCCGGATGTTCCCCGCCAAATTCATGATTCGCTGTAGGCTGTGGTGGACAACAAGCTCACCTCGGCGTGACGCGAATCAAGCCGTGTGTGCTGAACAACGATCGGCACGTCCGACTCGAACACCGAAGAAAAATCTGTGTCTCGAGGAACGGGCGACGGTTCCGTCAGATCGTTTAAGCGCAGATGCAGCGTGCGGCGCGCAGGAACGGTGATTAGATAGGGGCCGACCGGATCGCGGTCGACGAAGAAAAGGCTGATCGCGACATGCGCGTCGCCGTCACTCGCGTTCAGGATGCAGGCGGTCTCATGAGAAATGAGAGCACGATCGGTGAAAGAACTTTGTGAAGGAATATATCCTTCCGCAATAGCCCAACGCTTGCGGCCGATGGCTTGCATGTTCATCTCCCCCGCTGAGTTCGTTGCGGCGCGGCGGCCAAAGAACCGGGCAGCAGCCATTTGGTTCCGCGGTTGGAACTTTTGCTATCCTCGCGCACTTGAGGCTGGCGTTGGTCGTCCGGCGGCGGCCGGATCGCATAACCATGGAAAGCGAGCAATGCGCGCCCTGACCGTCGCGCCCGGTGTGGCCAATTCAGCGCGAGTCGAAGACGTTCCCGAGCCACCCGCCGAGGATGGTGCAATACTTGTTCGCACGAGGGCCGTCGGCGTGTGCGGGACCGACCGTGACATCGTCTGTGGCCGCTATGGCTGGGCGCCGCCGGGCCAAAGCCGGCTGGTGATTGGCCATGAATCGCTCGGCACCGTCGAAGAGGCGCCGCCGGATTCCGGGGTGAGCGTCGGCGATCTGGTCGTCGGCATCGTGCGGCGCCCCGATCCGGTGCCATGCCCCTCATGCGCCGTCGGCGAATGGGACATGTGCCGCAATGGCCGCTACACCGAGCGTGGCATCAAGGAGCGCCACGGTTTCGGCTCGCAATATTTTCGCATCGAGCCCGAATTCGTGGTCAAAATCGATGCCGCGCTTGGTGAGACCGGCGTCCTGCTCGAGCCGGCGAGTGTGGTCGCCAAGGCTTGGGATCATACCGAGCGGATCGGCCAGCGTGCGCGCTCGTGGAATCCGAAGACTCTGCTGGTCACGGGCGCCGGTCCGGTCGGTCTGCTCGCCGCGCTTATGGGTGCCCAGCGCGGACTTGAGGTCCACGTTCTCGATCATCGTGAGCATCGCGCCAAACGCGAGTTGGTCCGCCGGCTTGGCGGCGCTTACCACGTTGATACGCCGGCCAATCTCCGCTTCAAACCGGACGTTCTGATGGAGTGCAGCGGCGCGCCAAGTGTCGTGCGCGATGTCCTCGGCAACACGGCGGCAAGCGGCATCGCCTGCCTGGTCGGCGTCACCGAGCCGGGTCACGATTTCGACGTCGATGTGGGAGCGCTCAATCGCACCATGGTGCTCGACAACAATACGGTGTTCGGGACGGTCAACGCCAACAGATTGCACTACGAAATGGCGGGCGAGGCTCTGCAGAAGGCGGACAGAAACTGGCTCGAAGCCATGATCACGCGGCGCGAGCCGGCCGAGCATTGGACGCGATCACTGCAGCGGCAGCCCGACGACATCAAAGTCATCATTGAATTTTCCTGAAGCTCATGGCGCTCATCGAAGATTATGCGCTGATCGGCGATTGCCGCACCGCCGCGCTCGTTTCCCGAGAGGGATCGATCGACTGGTTTTGCTGCCCGCGTTTCGATTCGGACGCCTGTTTCGCCGCGCTGCTCGGCTCGCATGAGCATGGCCGCTGGTCGATCGCCCCGCACGCGCACGCCCGTATCACGCGTCGCTACCGTCCGCAGACGCTGGTGCTCGAAACGCATTTCGAGACCGACGAGGGAGCCGCAACGCTGATCGACTTTATGCCTCTGGACGGACACCATTCGACGATCGTTCGTCTGGTGACTGGCATCAGCGGCCAGGTGTCGATGGGCACCGAGCTCATCCTGCGTTTCGGCTATGGCGCCATTGTTCCGTGGGTGACGCGTCTGGAAGACGGGGCGCTTCGCGCCATCGCCGGCCCGGACATGATGGTCATGCGAACGCCGGTGCAATTGCACGGTGTAGGCATGACGACGGTCGGCAAGTTCATCATCCACAAAGACGAGACTATTCCATTTGTTTTCAGCTATTACCCTTCGCATAACTCGGTGCATGCATCATTCGACCCGACCACCGCGCTGCACGAGACCGAAACGTTTTGGCAGGAATGGGCGGCCAAATGCCGGCCCGCAGGGCCGTGGTCGGATGCGGTCGTGCGATCGATAATCACGCTCAAGGCGCTCACTTACGCGCCGACCGGCGGCATGGTTGCGGCTCCGACCACGTCCCTTCCCGAGCAGATCGGCGGCGAGCGCAACTGGGACTATCGCTATTGCTGGTTGCGCGACGCGACGTTGGTGCTGCTTGGCGCCATGAACGCCGGGTACTTCGAGGAAGCGCAAGCTTGGCGCGAATGGCTGCTGCGCGCGGTTGCCGGCAGTCCCGCTCAACTGCAGATCATGTACGGTATCGCCGGCGAACGGCGGCTGACGGAATGGGCCGCGCCCTGGCTGCCCGGTTACGAGAACTCGGCGCCGGTGCGGATCGGCAATGCGGCTCACAGCCAGCTCCAACTGGACGTGTTCGGCGAGATCATGGACGTTCACCACCAGGCCCGCCGCCGCGGCCTGTCCACCAATGAGTTCGGGATGGGAGGTGCAACTCGCCTTTCTCAGCCATTTGCAAGAGATTTGGCGCGAGCCCGATGAAGGGATTTGGGAAGTCCGTGGCGCCCCACGGCATTTCACCTATTCGAAAGTGATGGCCTGGGTTGCGTTCGACCGCGCGATCAAGAGCGCGGAGACATTTGGCTTGGAAGGGCCCCTCGACGAGTGGCGCGCGTTGCGCGAGGAGATTTGCGACGAGGTGTTCGTCAAAGGCTTTGACCCGGAATTGGGCACGTTTGTTCAAGCCTACGGCACGAAACACCTGGATGCGAGTTTGTTGCTCATGCCGGCTGTCGGTTTCCTGCCAGTCTCGGATCCGCGCATGGAAGGCACAATCGCGGCGATCGAGCGGCGTTTGCTGCGCGATGGGTTCGTGCTGCGCTACGACACAGCGGCTGATGACGGTCTGCCGCCCGGAGAGGGTGCCTTTCTCGCTTGCAGCTTTTGGCTCGTCGATGTTTACATCTTGCAGGGCCGGATGGCCGACGCCGAGCGGTTGTTCCGCCGCCTGATCGCGGTGCGCAACGATCTCGGCCTGCTCAGCGAGGAATACGATCCGCACCTCAAGCGGCTGGTCGGCAATTTCCCGCAGGCATTTTCGCACATGGCGTTGGTCAATACCGCCTACAATCTGACGCGCATCGAAAAGCCGATCGAGCAGCGTGCGCAGGCAGAATACGCATCTTCAGAAAAAGCGGCGGCGGACCGAGGGCCGGTGTTCTAGAGCACATCCCGATTTAGTTGAATCGGGTTGTGCTCTAAATTCTTGCGCGGTCGCATGTCCTTTTCGGAAAACCGGTTTCCACTTTTCCGGGACATGCTCTAAAAAATAATGCTCGGATTGCGGATCGACTGATCGCAGTCGATCAGGTTCACCTGCTTGGCTTGAATTTTCCATTCAGCTTCGCTGCGCGTCACGCGATGGCCCGCCCAGCCGCTCAATAGGCGTGTCTCGTCGCCCCAGAATTCGCTGATCAGAAAATTCGACCGCAGCATGCGTGCGTCGTCGTTTGCGGTGGCAAACACCTCGACATTGGCGATGAGGCGGACGGTGCGCGAGGCCGGTGCTTGCGACCACGCAAACCCGGTCCGCAGGCGATACACACGATCTTCAAGGCGACGCCGATCATCGAACATGATCGCAATCGCGCGGCGCGGGTCGCCCGCATCCGGCGTCGAGGGCACCCAATAGACGCACTCCGGCGTATACATCGCGAGCCAATCGTCGTAGCGGAGCTGATCGAGCAGGCGGGCTTCCCGCTCGAGCAGGCGGCGGAATTCGTCGCGAATGGCGAGGTCGGATAGAGCCCGCGCGTCGTCCTGCCAATCGGAGAAATTCGCGGTCAGTTCGCGATAGAGTGCGTCGCTGACATAGTACGAACTGCGCGACGGGTCGCGCGGAGCTGGCGCATTCACGTTACGGCTCCCGCTGAATGGCGAGCGTCGCGCGGCCTTTCATCAGCCGCTTCCATTCCTTGAAATGCTCGCGCATGAACGCTTCGTCGGTCGCCGGCGCGGTGATCGAGCCGTCGGCGTGGGTCTTGATCCGACCCGGCACGCCAAGCCCGCGATTCATGTAGACCCATTCGTCTTCGATCGCCATCAATCCGCGCTGGATCTGCTCGAAATTGGCGATGTCGTCGACTTCGCCGAAATTCGGAAAGCCCTCCTGGGTGCGCATGCGCAGCGCATTGATGTCGATGACCGCCTGCTCACCGAGGCTGCCGTCGTCATCGACGATCATGGTGCCGTACCAGATGGCGTTGGTCTCATCGACGCTGACTGGTTCGAACACCTGGATGTGGTTGCCGAGCAAGGACAGATTCGGAAAGACGTTGATGTTCACCGGTTCTGAGCCAGCCAGGTCGAGCAGCGCGAAGGCGCGGTCGCCGTAACGCCTGATGAACTCGGCCTCGTAATGTTCCATGCCAGGATGTGCGCTCTCGAGAGCCCACAATCCACCGGGGCGCTTTTCCAGGTTCGGCCGCTTGTCTTTGAAATGATTGCCGCGGCCGGTGTAGCGCATATACATCGGCTGGGTATCAGGCGAGTTGCGATAATAGGCCATGCCTTTGGCATTCTCGCCGGCGAAACGGTTTTCCGTCTCCAGCAACGAGCGATGCGAATAGGCCACGTGATAGCCGTCGCATGAATTGTCGTAGGCAAGCTTCCAATTGCCTTTGTAACGGAATCTGTTCGCCTCACATACGACCACTTTGCCGCCGGGATTGCGATCGAGCCATTCGTCGATCACTTTCGCGATCGGCCCAAGATGTTCGGTGAGCGGTAGCGCGTCGAGATTGAGCGTGCCGAAGATGAAGCCGCGATAGGATTCGACCCGCGGTACTTGCGCGAGATTGTATTTGGGATCGCGCAGATCGGCGGCATAGCCTTCCGGCCAGGGAACGCCGCGCAGCCTGCCATTATTGAGGAAATTCCAGCCGTGGTACGGGCACTGAAACGATTTGCTGTTGCCTTTCTCCCAGCGGCACAAGGTCGTGCCGCGATGCGTGCAGCGATTGTAGAGCGCGCGGATTTTACCCTCGGCATCGCGCACGATGATCAGCGGACGCAGTCCGAGCCGCCGGGTGATGAAGTCGTTGGCCTTCGGAATCTCGCTTTCATGCGCGAGATACGTCCAGGTGCCGCCGAAAATATGCGTCATCTCGGCTTCGAAAATGGCCGGATCGGTATAGATCAGACGATGCGCCCGGTCCTCCTGGACCAGATAATCCCAGTCGTAGAGCGCCGTGCCGCCGAGCCGGGTCGGCGGCGAGCCGATTTTTTCCAGTGCCGTCATGATGCATTCCTTTCAGGCCGCGCCGCGTCAGCGGGGTGATGACGCCTCCCATTAGAAGAAATCGAAATATTCATTGTGTTCCCACTCGCTGGGTTCGTCGCTTGGCGCTATTCCGGCATCTTTCAGCGACCGTGCGCATCTTTCAGCTTCGCTGCGCTTGAGCTTGATGAAATAGTCGACGAAGGTATCCCCGAGCGCGCGGCGGAACAACGGTTCGCTATCGAGGGCGTCGAGTGCCTCCGGCAGGGTTTTCGGCAGCAGCGGACGTTCAGCCGCATAGGGCTCGTCGTTCGGCGGCGGCGGCACGGCACGGGTCTCGATGCCCGCCAATCCCGCGACGACCTGGGAAAGAATATAGAGATAGGGATTGGCCGCAGGCTCGCCGATCCGGTTCTCCAGCCGGGTGGCCGGATCGTTCACGCCGCCGAGCACGCGGATCATGGCGCCGCGATGATCGTAGGCCCAACTGGCGCGGTCGGGTGCGAGCGAGTTTGGGCGAAAGCGGCGATACCCGTTGACCGTCGGCGTCGCAAAAACGGTAGCGGGCGCTGCATATTGCAGAAGACCCGCGAGATAGGCTTGGCCGAGCGGCGAAAGAATTTCGCCGCTGTTTTCCGGCGTGAACAGATTGCCGCCGGTGGACGCGTCGGTCAGCGACTGATGCAAATGCCAGCCGCTCGAATAATATCCTTTGAGAGCGGGCCTGCACATGAAGGTCGCGAAATAGCCGAGGCGGCGGCAGATTTGCCGCGTGGCCGTGCGGAACAGGAAAACATTATCGGCGGCTTCCAAGGCGCTTCGCGGCGCGAACGTGCATTCGACTTGTCCGGGGCCCCACTCGTTTTCGATCGACCTTAGTCCCAGCCCCAGGCTTTCGAACGCGCTTCCGAGCGCGTCGAACACCGGTTGCATCAGGTCCATGTTGGACTTCTGAGTGATAATGATAGCCGGGCTCGACCGGAGCTGTTTTTATCGGGCGGCCGCGGATGCCGGGCGCGCCGATATTGTCTTCGCTCAAACGCTCCTCAGCGACGCGCAGCAGATACCATTCGATCTCCGGGCCGACCACGCTGACATATCCATGGTCGGAAAGACGGCGAAGCGTCCTTCGTAACAGTTGACGCGGGGAGAAATGAAACGGCGCGCCGTCGTTGAAATATTCATCGCCGAGAATCCAGCCGACACCCGGCGCCCACGGCAACACACGAAAGGTCGCGGGGTCGGCCACGATCGTGAGATTGGGCGAGCCGGTCATCTCGTCGAGGCCCATGCCGCCGCCGCGCGTGAACGAGGCGAAGACGCGGGCGCCAGCGGAATCCAGCGTCGTGGTGGCGACGCCAATATTGTAGCCAGCGGTCAGCGCCGACAGGAACGCCGGTAGCGTAAGAGTTTTCGCGCGCGAATAGCCGTGGGTATCGCCCCAGGCAAGCCTGACGAAATGAAGCTTTTCAGCCTCCGCGCGTCGGACGACCTCGGCGGCGAGCCGTTGTTGTTCGTTATTCCACAAGCCATGCTTGTCGATGAACGTCGTTCGCTCGGCTTTTGTCATCGAGTAGGAAAACTTCAGGACAGTGTTGAGCCGATAGCTGCTAGCACGCCTTGCGTCGCGGTTCCACGCGCCGATGCTTGGCTGCGCCTGCCTATCGGCGGTTCAACAATCTCAACAAGAAATCGGTGAGGCGGCCGAATGGCGGATGCAAAAACCGCGTGCTGTTGATGCGGCTTTGCAGGAAAACCCCCTTGCGGTGCGAGAAAGTCTGAAAGCCGAATTCGCCGTGATAGGCGCCGATTCCCGATGGGCCGATGCCGCCAAACGGGAGATTTTCCGCGGCAAAATGGAACAACGTGGTGTTGACCGAGGCGCCGCCCGAGACCGTCCGGCGCAGCACCTCGTCCCGCTTCCCGGTGTCGGCGCCAAAGTAATAAAGTGCGAGCGGACGCGGGTGGCGGTTGACGTAGTCAATCGCCTGATCGAGCGCGCGATAGGTCTTGACCGGCAGGACCGGTCCGAAAATCTCCTCGCGCATGACGGACAAATCGTCGCCCGGCTCTATCAGTAAAGTCGGCGGCAGCTTGCGGGCCTCCGCCGGCAGCGGGTCGTGCGTGGGATTGATCTCGACGACGCGCACGCCCTTTGCTTTGGCTTCGGCAACATATTGCGCGATGCGCCGGTAGTGGCGTTCATTGATGATCGAGGTGTAATCCGGGTTCCGCGCGAGCGTCGGATAGAATTTCTGTGCCGTTTCGGTCGCACGCGCGACGAATTCATCGAGCCTTTGCTCCGGCAGAAGCACGTAGTCGGGCGCGATGCAGGTCTGGCCGGCATTCAAGAGCTTGCCGTGGACGATGCTTTCAACGGCGTTCGGGAGCGCCGCGTCCTCGCCGATGATGCATGGCGATTTGCCGCCGAGCTCGAGGGTCACGGGGGTGAGGTTATCCGCGGCGGCTTGCATGACCAGCCGTCCGACCGTGGTCGAACCGGTATAGAACAGATGGTCAAACGGAAGCCGGGCGAAAGCCTGCCCGCTCTCCGGTCCGCCGATGACGGTCGCGACTTGTTCGGAAGGAAACAATCCGGCCAGAAGCTCGGCCAGGAAATCGGACGTGCGCGGCGTCAGCTCGGACGGTTTCAACATCACGCGGTTACCGGCCGCGAGCGCAGCGACTAGCGGCACGATGGCCAGATTGAACGGATAATTCCACGGACTGATGATCCCGACCACGCCGACGGGCTGGTAGAGGATGCGGGCGCTGGCCGGCATCAGCTCGAAGCCGACCGACACGCGTTTCGGCCGCATCCAACGGGCAAGATGGCGCAGTGTGTGTCGAATGGCCGATTGCGCCGGAAAGACTTCGCCCAGCTCGGTTTCGTGACGCGAGCGATGGCCAAAATCCGCCGAGATCGCCGCCGCCAAGCGTTCGACGCCGCGCCCAATCGCGTCGGCAAGCTTTTTCAGATCGGCGCGCCGCGCCTGCAAGGACGGCGCTCCGGCGCGCAAGAAAGCAGCGCGTTGCGCGTCAAAAATTGCGCGCATGTCGGCCGAAATGGGCCCTGTCTCGTTCATAGCGGAGGCCGCGCCGGATAGCCCGGTCGCGTTCGCGCGGCGCCTTCGATCTTCGCCATCGCGGCAAGCGCGACATGGTCACGCCAGGGGCGGGCGATCACTTGCACGGCGATCGGCAAGCCGGCGCTTCCCCGCTCCGTTTCGCGGGCGGTTCGATCCATCATATCGCGGCTTGCGGGGCGGTCGCTTTCCTCGCCCGTGCGCACCCGCGTCACCGGTACCACCCCGGCGGGAAAACCGCTGATATTGGCGATCGGCGCGTACGCCCCCGGCATCGGCATGATCTCGGTCGCGCCATGGCGGACGGCCGGCAGCGCGTAAGCGGGACAAAGAAGCACGTCGATCGGACCGCCTTCGGCCTCTTCGAAAGAGCGAAGGAGATCGCGGCGGAATTCGGCGATGGCTTCGACGATCTGCCAATATTCGTCGACGCTGCCCGAAGCAAAGCGCCGCAGATTCCTGGCGGAACGTCGCTGGCCGCGCAGGTCAAAGGTGAAGGCCGCGACGCCGCGAAGCCACGGCGACATCCTTGCCGCCAACAAGAGCGAACCAATACGCCGATCGACGGTGTTGCCGCGCAGCAGCCGCCGAAAAGACTTGGTACGATCAGCCGACAGGCAGGCGAACAAAAGATCAAGCGCGCGGCTCAGCGGCGGCGCCCTCCACGCGACGGCCTTGGCTCCGGCCGCGCTCAGGAATTCAACGGCTTCGCCGACCGCACGCCGCACCGCCGGCGCGACCGGAAACTCGCCGTCATCGGTGAAACTCGCAAATCGCAAGCGGCTTATGTCGACGGCATGCGGGTCGCCCAATTCCGCTCCGGGAAGGACGCACGGATCGCGCACGCGATCGAGCACGCGCAGCCCGAGGATCAAGTCTTCCACATGCCGGGCCATCGGGCCGACTTGGCTGACAATTCCTGTCTGCCCCACCGGCAGACCGTGGGCGCAGTGATCGGGGGTGCGGCCGGCGGTCGGCCGGATCGATGTGATTCCGCAAAATGCCGCGGGAATGCGCAAGGAACCGCCGATGTCGTTGCCGAGGCCGAGCGGCGAGGCGCCGGCGGCGATCACGGCCGCTTCGCCGCCGCTCGATCCGCCGCAGGACCTTTCCTGATCCCATGGATTGTTGGTGCATCCATACAGCGGGTTGTCGCTTTCGGTGTAGATCATCAGCTGTGGCACATTGGTCTTGGCGATCGGGATCGCTCCGGCTGCGCGCAGCGCGGCTACGTACGGATCGTCCTTGCTCTCGATTTCAACCCGGCGCGATGTGAGCCCGAACGTCGACGCCGTGCCGGCCAGGTCAAAACACTCCTTGATCGTGACCGGCAGGCCGGCCAGCGGACCAAGCTTCTTGCCGCGCGCGAGCGCCAAATCGACATCTGCTGCGGCCTGGCGCGCGCTCTCCGACAGATCGGCGGTGACGGCATGGAGCTTGCCGTTGACCGCCTTGAGCCGTGCAACAAAGTGCTCGACCACCTCGGCGGATGAGAGCTCGCGCGCGGCGATGCGGGCCGCGATCTCGCCCGCGGACAGGTCTTGCAACGCATGAGCGTGCGGTGGTGTTGCGGCAAGGGAGGTGGCGGCTGGCGTCATGAAAAGCCCCGGCAGCAGCTTTAGCATGCCTTAACGTTACCAAGTTCGAACCATTCCCGCGGACTTGTCAATTTAAGCCACTGTGCTCTCGCCGGGACCACAGCTCAATACCTTTTGCAACGCAGCGATCGCGAAACCGCGACCGAAAGTCTTTTTGCGCCCGAAGAGTAGATGCGCCGGCGGCCATCGCGATATCGCGTTGCACCTTAACCCCCGCCCTGAGCGATCTTTTTTCGCCGCCGGCATTGGCCGCTGATTTTCTGAGCAACCTATTGTTTGGTTCTTGCGTAGCCGGGCTGCGAGGATCATTGTTCTGAATCGAAAAAACCAAAAGAGGGAACGTCATCGTCAGCCCCAACCCGACGGAGGACACACGTCCATGAGCTCCATGACAATAAGCCCCATGACAATCGCTACGGCGCTCGCGATTTTGTCGCTCGGAATGCTCGTTTCCGGCGGCGCGCTAGCCGGAGGATCGAGCAGCGCGCCCTCGAAATACAACAACGCGAGTCAGACGGTGAGCGTGGATCAAACCCGGTATCTTCGGCGCGTCCGCTCCGTCCATTTCACCATCACGGAATTCTCCTCTTCATCGGCAAGGACGTCCGTGCCGAAGCGTTGACGTAGGAGAACCGGACGGGCAGCGCGTCATCTAACAGCCCCGCGTCAGGCGGTGGGGACCCAGGCGTTTTTGGCGTGTCAATCGTGCCGTCAGGGCGCCGCTTTGGCGGCTACGGGGGTCGCGGCCGCTGCGTCTTTTCGTGAATGCGTGTTGCCTACCCATGCGCGCACCGTCGGCATAACCTCGGGCCATAGTGCGTCGACCTGATCCTTGGTCATTCCCGGCCGAACACGCGGGTCGTAGAGAATATTGACAAGGTACTGATCATAGACATCGAAGAATCCCATTTGGACGTTGTCATTGAACATCGTCCAAGGGACCGAGCTATCGTCGTTGATGAGCCCCAGCGACTGTAGTAATTCTTCATAGGCACAATCGTAAAACTGAAATTCTTCTGCATCGACCGGTAAGATGACCTCGGCGCGCCGAATGCGGTAGTTCTGATCCTTGGCGATTCCCGACAAGCACTGCGGATGCAGCGATTGTTGAATTTTCCTGGCTGCGTCCTCTCCATAGCGAGAGCGGATGGTCTGCGCGAAATCGCGCGTGCGCACCAGCATCACCACGAGATTGGCGTCTTTGCGATCACGTGTCACGGTCAGATTGAGATGGTCCACCCGGCCGCGGATATCTTCGACAATGGCCGCAATATCCGCAGTCCGGCCGGGTGAGCCATGATTGTCGACAAATACCCGAACGGCTTCATCGAACTTGCGGATGCGCTCGTCATGGCGCCCGAATTGCAGTTCCGCACGGAACGCGGTCTTGAAAAACCCGTCTTTGATTTCTTCGTTGCTGAAGCTTGTGCGCTCGGCCGCGCGCCGAATGCTTATGGCGTCGTTTTCGGCGTGTGCAGAGAAGCTCACGATTCCGTCAAGCATGATCGCCCCCGTCGTGAAGGCGAATGCAATCAAGCACGCCGAGCTGAGAAAACCGCGATGCATCGAGCCGGCCCTTTGGGCGTTTGACGCGCCACTTTGAATATGCCGATCGCCGCATATGAATTCGATGCTGGTTGCCCGCCTTTGTCATAAAAAATAAATAGTCGAATAACCGGATTGGCATTGCTCTGCCTAATAGCGCGGCATCAATGCTTTCTATGTGACCAATCAGCGGCGGCGCAGCAGACCGACAATGCCGTTGGGCGCGAGCATGACGAAGCCAACTAACAAGACGCCGACGACCATGAGATTGATCTCGGACGAGATCGTCACAGTCGCCACCTGCTGCACGGTTGCCAAGAGCACCGCGCCGATGAGCGGACCGAGCCAGGTTTTGGTCCCGCCGATCATCGCCATGGCGATGGTGTTGACGGCATAAGAGAGATTGAACGTCGATGCCGGCTCAAGGAAGCTGACATAGTAAGGAAGCGGTGCGCCGGCCATTCCCATCAAGGCGCCGCTGAGCCCGGTCGCCACGAGCTTAAGCCGCAACGTGGGGACGCCCGTCGCCTCGGCGGCGGTCTCGTCGTCACGGATGGCGGTAAAGCCGTAGCCGAGCCATGACCGTTCCACGGCGCGCGCCACCACCACCGAAAAAGCGGCGACGATGAGCATGAGCAGAAACAAATATTCGATGTAGCTGCCGAACCATGGGCCGCGCTTCGGATGCAACAGATAGGCACCGGCCGAGCCGCCGACATAGTCCCAATTGGTAATGAAGGTCTCGGTAACCACGGCGAGCGCGAGCGTCGCAATGGCGAAAAAGATGCCTTTGAGCCGCAGCGTCAAATACCCCATGCCGATGCCGACCAGACCGGAGACAATGGCGGCGGCGGGAATCGTCGCGGGCAGCGGCAATTTGAATGCGGTTTCGAGCGCCACCGTCGTATAGGCGCCGACGGCGAAAAAGGCCGAGACGCCGAGATTCATGTAGCCGGTGTAACCCCCCAGAATGTTCCAGGCGCTCGCCAGCACCACGTATTGCAGAACCACATAACCGGCGAAGAAGAAATAATCGATATTGAGCCACGCAGCAGTGCCGAAGACGATGCCGGCGATGCCGACGGCTGCGGCGAGGAAACGCCAGTTGGTCATTGCGTCAGCTCCGCCCGAACAGGCCGGAGGGGCGCCATGCCAGCGTCGCCAGAAGCACGCCGAAAGCGACGGCCGGCGACCATGATGCGCCGATGAAGATCGTGGAAAGGTTTTCGACCAGTCCCAGCGACACCGCCGCGACAATCGTGCCCGGCAGACTGCCGAGGCCGCCGAACACGCAGATCGCGAACACGCGGCCGATAAACTCCCGGCCGACGGCCGGCTGCAGCGGTTCGATGACAATGATGAAGGCGCCGGCGAGCGCGGCGCTGGCGCAGGCCAGGCCGAAAGCAATGCGCTTGATCCGCACCGGCGAGGCGGCGACCAGCCGCAACGCGAACGGGTCTTGCGCCACAGCGACGATGGCGCGCCCGATGAACGTCTTTTTCAGAAAGAGTTCGAGCGCGAGCAGCATGAGAACCGAGCCGGCGAACGGCACGGCCAGCCGTAGCGGCAGCGCGATGGAGCCGAAATTCCAGGTGGTCGTGATGTAGGAGGCGTGGACGTAGCGGAAATCCACGCCGAACAGCATGATCAGCACGACCTCCGCGATGAACATCAGCCCGAAGAAAAAGGCCAGTCCGCGCATGGCGTCGTCGCCGCGCCGTTCGAAGAAATGATGATAGAGCTGATAGAGCAGCATGCCGGCGCCATAAAATAGCGGCGTCAGCAACAACCCGCCCAGGATCGGGTCGACGTTGAAGGTGCGGTTGAGCACAAGCACCCCATAGGCGCCGATGACCGCGAAGGTCGGATGCGCGATATTGACGATATCAAGAAGGCCGAAGGCAATCGTGGCGCCGACGCTGAGCGCGGCATAGAAGCCGCCCATCAGCAATCCAGCGATCACCGCATTGACGAGTAGCGGGTAGGTTATCGTCATCGCCGCTTTTGCCCCCAACGATCCTTTCATAGCGGATCGGCCCGTGCCGCTCTACGCGGCGCGAGCCGATGCCGCGTGACTTTTAAGCCCTTAGCGGCGGGCGTCTTCGAATGAAAGAAGTTCGCCGCTTTTGTACGCGTCGGGCGCGACGACGATCACTTTGTCCGTGCCTTTGAACTGCTCGATGTCGTTGCCTTTGACATGCTGGAATTGCGCCGCCAGCATACGCGGCTGAGCCCATTCGCCGCTTTCGCCGAATTTCACGTCGCCGATGATCGTCTTGAAGGTGGTGGCGTGAATATAGGGGCCGAGCTTGTCGCCGGCGGTGCTCTTGGTGGCTTCGACCGCCTGGCCGAGAATTTGCAGCTCCGCATAGGCCCAAGGAGCGGCGTAGTAACCGATCGGGTCGACGCCCGCGGCCTTGGCCCGCTCCTGATAGCGCTTAACGAAATCCATCACGCCCGGATACTGCATCTTGGGAGCGGGCAGCCAAATGTTGAAATTCACGAAGCCGTTGAGTTGCTCGCCGAGCAAGCCCTCGGCGCCGCTGGTCTGCAGTCCGGTCATGCCGCCGCCGACAATCTTTGCCTTCAACCCGACTTCGTTGATCGCGCGTACGATTGCGATCGACTGCCCGGGCTGTGTGCCGATCGCGACAATGTCGGGGTTGGCCGCCTGGATCTGCCGCACGACCGTCGTCAGATCGGCCATGCTCGGCGGGAATCCCTGATCGTAGACAATCTGCAATCCCGCGGCGGAGGCGGCGGCCCTGATGCCGTTCATGATCGCGTGGCCGAATTCCATCTCCGGATAAATGGCCGCAACGGTCTTTGGCTTGGGAGTGAGCGACATCGCCGCATCGAAGAAGGGCTGGATGATCGCCAGAGCCGGCTTTTCGCCGGCGGGGAAGATGCCGAAATATTTGTCGTATTTGAACTTCGCATTATTGGCCAAACCGAAGAAGCCCATCAGCACCATGTCGTGCTGCATGGCGATCGGTATCGTGGAGGCGATGATCGGGGTGGCGTAACCGCTGATGATCAGATCGACCTTATCGATATCGATAAGCTTGGCGTACAGCGCCGGCACGTTTGCCGGACTGCTCTGATCGTCATAGTGGATGAGCTTGACCTGGCGTCCCAACAGGCCGCCCTTGGCGTTGACATCCTCGGCCCAGATGCTCATCGCCAGAAGCGCCGATTTCCCGGTGCCGGCGAGCGGGCCGGTTTCTGCCATGCCGAAGCCGATTTTCAACGGCTCCTCGGCGGCGGCGGGCAAGCTCAAGACCGCCATGCTCAGCGCCGCGAGCGTAGCTAGCGCGGCGGCGCGAAAGCCGCGTGCGCCGATAGTGCGCGTCTGTCGTATCATCATCGTCTCCCCTGGTTCAGGTTGGTTTTATCTGTTGCTTGGCCGTGTAGTCTGCGTAGTTCGGTCTTGAGCACTTTGCCATAGTTGTTCTTCGGCAGCGCTTCGAGAAAAATATAGCCGCGCGGCCGCTTGAAGCGTGCGATGGCGGACAGACACAGCGTATCCAATTCGTCCGCCGATAGGGTTTGCTCCGGCCGCGCCACGACGCAGGCGACGACTTCCTCGCCCCAATCCGGGTGTGGACGTCCGATCACCGAAACTTCGAACACGCCCGGATGCCGCAGCAGCACTTCTTCCACCTCGCGGGGATAGATGTTGCTGCCGCCGCTGATAATGAGGTCCTTGGAGCGGTCCTTCAGGGTCAGAAAACCTTCGTCATCGAACGCGCCCATATCGCCGGTATGCAGCCAGCCGCCGCGCAAGGTCTCGGCGCTGGCCTGGGGATTTCTCCAATAGCCGGTCATCACCACTTCGCCACGGACCAGCACCTCGCCGATTTGCCCGACAGCGATATCGCGGTCGTCCTCGTCGGTGACGCGGACCTCCACATTGGCGCGGGGCAACCCGACCGAGCCCATGATCTCCCGCCAGCGCGGGCGCGATCGGTCCGCGTGCAGCCCCTTTGAAAGCGCCGTGATGGTCATGGGCACTTCGCCTTGGCCGTAGATTTGCGCGAATTTTGGACCGAGCAAATCCAAGCCGCGCAGCAGCGTTTCGAAATGCATCGGAGCGCCGCCATAGATGATGGTGCGCAATCCGCTGTGATCGGCGGCGGCAAAGCCGCCATGATTGATCAAGCGGCTGACCATCGTCGGTGCCGCGAAGAAACTGACATTGCCGTGGATCGACAATAGCGCGGCGATCTCGTCCGGCTCAAAGCCGGCGCTTTCGGGTACGACGGTCTTTGCTCCCATGGCGACGTAGGGCAGGCCGTAGCAGCCGGAGCCATGCGACATGGGCGCCGCATGCAGCACGCAATCGTCCGGCCGGACCGGCTCGATCTCGGCGAAATAGGCTAGCGTCTGCGCCATCATGATGCCGTGCGTCAGCATGGCGCCTTTGGGCCGTCCCGTCGTCCCGCTGGTGTAGAAGAGCCAGGCGAGATCGCTCGGCTGACGCGGCACCACATCGATGCCTTCGCCCCGATAAAGCTGCCGCCACTCGCTGCTGCCGGTCACGACGGTGCGGCCGTGCGCCGCGACATCGTCCGCGCGATCTGGACTGGCCAGGATCAGCGCCGCTTCCGTATTGCCGATGATGTAGCCAAATTCCTCGCTGTGCAGCTTCGCGTTCATCGGCACGGCGACCAGCCCCGCGTGCCAGACGGCGAACAGCGCTTCGAGAAATTCCGGCCGATTGGTCATGGCGATCGCGACGCGATCGTCCGGCCGGCATAAGGCGCGTAGATTGCCTGCGAGCGTGCGTGAGCGCTGCGCCCATTGGCGATAGGTGGCATGGGTCGTGCCGCCGCATGCGATCGCCGGACGATCCGGCGCAGCGCGCCCCCATTTCCCCACCCAGGCCGCCAGGTTCATCGCACGCTGCCGGCTTTGCTCACGGTGCGGGCTTGGCGTCGATCAGCACCGCCGCCAACAAGCAGGGCTTGCCGCTCCGATTGACCCAAGCGTGATTGGTGCCGCGCTGGACGATGCAATCGCCGGCATGCAGCTCAACCTCGCCTTCCTCCATCAGCATGTGCATCGAGCCCGAGATCACGATCAGATAGTCGATCGAGTCGGTTTTGTGCATGGTCGGATGCTTGGCGGAATCCTCGGCGCTCGGCTTATGGGTGCTGCCGAGCTGGCCGAAGGTGGCGCCGGCATCAATGTTTGTTCCGGCGCTCTCCGGTGGAATCTCCACGACGCGGAAAATGGTGCCTGACGGTGTGGGGTCATGCCGCATTGGCCGCAGCGAGCGGTCCGCGGGTCCGGCATTGCTCACCGGCATTTCGTCGGTGACCCAGATTTCGGTGACGCCGGCGCCCGGCCAGCCTTTGAGCGGATTCACATTCGGCGCATGATCGTTGAACAGGATGACAGCCTTGCCGTCGGCATTGTGTCCGGTGACGACACGACGGATCTTCTGCAGCATATTCTCCTCCCACTAGACTTTACCCGCGCACGATGCGATTGCGCAGCACGCCGATTTTTTCGACTTCGAGTTCGATGACTTGGCCCGGCTCGACGTAGCGCCCGATTTCGAGGCCGGAGCCGTTACCGACAGTGCCGGAGCAGAACATTTCGCCGGGATGGATGGTCTCGTCGCGGGTAACGAAAGCGATGCAGTCCTCGTATTTCCAGCCCATCTCGCGCGAATTGCCGCGACCGCGTTCTTCACCGTTGACGCGCACGATCATTTCCAGCGCGTAGGGATCGGGGATTTCGTCGGCGGTGACGATGCAGGGACCGATGGGATTGGAATTGTCGAAATCCTTGCCCTTGCCCGGCCCGAGACTGCTGAGCATCTCCTGGCTCTGCTCGTCGCGGGCGGACAGGTCGTTGAAGATGGTGTAGCCGAAGATGAAGTCGCGGGCCTTGTCCTTCGGGATATTGCGGCCGGTTTTACCAATGACGCAGGCGAATTCCAGCTCGTAGTCGATGGTTTTGGAATAGGCCGGCCAGGTCACGTCCTGATCAGTGCCGCAGACGGCAAACCGGCTCGGCTTGTAGAAGCTCGGCCGCTCGTACCAGACTTTCGGTACGTCATAGGTCCCGGCCGCTTCCATTTCCCGCAGAGCTTTTTCCGGATCTGGCGCCGCCGCGGCGCGCACGCTGCGCAAGCGGGTAAAAGCCTGAATGAGATGCTTCTCGAAGCAAAGGAAATCGCGCATTTGCGCCGGCAGGGGCAACGGCGCCAAGATTTTGATCGTCGAAGCTTGGACCAATCCCCGTCCGCTCCGCAGTGAATTGGCAGCGATCTCACGAGCGCGGTCGAGCGCACTGTCGCCGCCTTCAATCAGCGCCTGCATGCTGCTGAAAACAGGATCTCCGCCACCGCCCGCGCCAGCAAAATCCACGATCCGGTGGTCGTTGTCGACAAGAGCGCCGACGCGTTGCGCGCCCGGGGCGGCGAAGGTGACAAGCCTCATTCGCGTCCTCCCCAGCGATCGCTTGTTGCGATCTTGCTCATTCGTTCTTGATCAACCGTATTATTCTATTTCATTGAATGTTGAAATTGAGATAGAGTCAAGCCGGTTGCTTGCGAGATCGCCGGCGGCGCCCGCCGTCTGACATGGGAGTGCGGCTGCCATGAAGGCAAAGAGCGCGTCGGCGCCGAAGCCGCGCCGTGCTGCGCTAAAGCGCAAACGAGAGGCGGGCGGCGAGCGCGCCGTGGCGCGGCGCGGCGACACGACCCGGCTCTCGATCCTCGATGCGGCCGAGCGCTGTTTCGCCGAAAGCGGCTTCGACGGCGTTTCGCTCCGCGCGATCACCGAGCGCGCCGGGGTGGATCTGGCGCTCGCGAATTATCACTTCGGCACCAAGGAAAATTTGTTGCATGAGGTGATCGCGCGCCGCGCGCGCATTGTTCATGACGAGCGGGTTGAGGCGCTCGAATTGGCTCGTCAGGAAGCGGGCACGCAATCGCCTTCGATCGAAGCGATCGTATCCGCCTTTCTCGTGCCGATGCTGCGCCGCCTCGCCGACGGCGATGCCGGCTGGCGCCACTACGCCAGTCTCATTTCGCAGCTTGACGTGCTGCCGAAATTCACGGCCCTGGCGAGCGGCGTGCTCGATCCCACGGCGCTCCATTTCATCAACGCGCTGCGGCTCGCGTTGCCCACGGCGCCGGAGCAGTCGGTTTATTGGGGCTATATGTTTTTGCTCGGCACGATGGTGCAGGTGATGTCGGCGACCGGGCGCATCGAGCGATTGTCACGCGGGTTCTGCCGTTCGGACGACGTCGATGCGGCGTTGCGCGAGCTGGTGCCTTTTGTCAGCGGCGGGTTGCGGGCTTTGGGATCACAATCCCGATAGCGTGTGGCGCGGTTTCTTGAGGTTCCGCAGCGACGATTTTCCCCGCATGGCCAACGTTCACCGAAATGAATCCAGCCGAATAAATTTTGACATTTTCCCCTAATAATCTGGTCGCCCAGAATGACTGATACTGCTCGAATCAATCAGGGAGGTTAGCCGTGGGTCTCATCGATGTTCTCAACGGAATGCAGAATGGTCCGCACGGGTCGCGCGGTTCCTCAGGATCTGGCGGTGGGGGCATGTCGCCGATCACCATGGCGATCCTCGGCCTGCTCGCCTATAAAGCATTGAAAAGCTTCACCAGTCAGCCGGCTAATGCGGCGCCTGGTCCGGCAGCGCCGGCCCCGACACCGGGAACAAGCGCTGGCGGCCTGGGCGATATCCTCAAGGGTGGCCTGGGCGGGTTGCTGGCTGGAGGAGCTGCTGGCAGCGTCCTCAGTGGCGGCCTCAACGACCTGCTCAAGCAATTTCAGCAGGCCGGCCACGGCGAGGTCGCGAATTCCTGGGTCGGCACCGGGCAGAACAAATCGATTTCGCCGAACGATCTCGCCAGCGCCCTCGGGGCCGATCAGATCAACGCGCTGACGGCGCATTCCGGATTGTCGCGCGACGATCTGCTGGCCAGTCTCAGCCAGTACTTGCCCGAGGCTGTCGATAAGCTGACGCCCGCGGGACGGGTGCCGACGGAGCAGGAAATCTCGCGCTCGATTTGAGCACGGGCCGCACAGCGCTCGCTCCCTTCTTTGGATTTCCAGCAGCGGCGAGCCGGTTGGCCGGCGTGCTTCTCCTGCGATCCAAGATCTGCGATCCAAGATTTAGATTTCAGGCGACCGGCCGGGCGGCCGGCGCGTATCATCGCGACCGCCTCGCGGGCGCGCGCCGCATGACTAAGCGAAGCAAGTTCGGAGAAAATCCATGAGACGTGCAGCTTCGTTAGCTTCGGCCACCATGGCTGCGGCTGCCGGTTTCGTTGCGCTGACACTGGTAGGATCACATGTCATGAGCAAAGAGCCGCGCTTTCCGCCATTGACCATGGATCGGCTCACCGATGCACAAAGGCCGCTGGCCGAGCAAATCATGAAGGTCTCGAGCGTGGGGCTGGGAGGACCGTACAACCCGCTGCTCCGCAGCCCCGTTCTTGGGCAGCGGATGTTCGATCTCCTTCATTACCTGCGCTGGGAAACGTCGGTGCCATTGAAGCTCAATGAGTTCGCCATTCTGATCATCGGCCGGCAGTGGCACTCGCAGGTGGAGTGGTTCGCGCATGCGCCGCTCGCGATTAAAGCGGGGCTCTCGCCGGACATTGTCGCCGAGCTGAAAACCGGCAAACGTCCCTCGAACATGCCGCCGGAAGAAGTGGCCGTATACGACTTCGTCACCGAGCTGACGACGAATCATGCCGTCTCCGATGAAACGTTCGATCGCGCCAAAAAACTTCTCGGCGAGCAACAGGTGGTCGATTTGACGACGGTCGCCGGCACCTACGTGTCAATTGCCATGCTGTTGGCGATGAGCGAAGAGAGCGTCCCGCCGGGCAAAGAATTGCCATTCAAGCCGGGCGAGCCTTAAGGCGGGTTGGACAACATGGCGGAATCATTCATCCGCGATCTTGGCGCAAAATCGCATGTCGACGCGGTGCTGGCTACAATCGGGCCGGTGGCGGGGTTGCGCATCATTGATGTCGGCTGTGGCGAAGGGCAGATGTCGCGAGCCTTGGCTGCGTTGGGTGCAGACGTCGTAGGCTATGATCCGTTCATCGAAGAGACCGAGCCGACCGCCCATGGCGCCGGCAAGTTTCGTCTGGTAAGGGCCGCGGCCGATGCTATTCCCGAACCGGATCAATCGGCCGATCTCGTTCTTTTTATTTTCTCGCTTCACCATGTGCCGGGGGCGAAGCTTGCGGGGGCGCTTGCCGAGGCGCGGCGGGTCTTGCGCCCATCGGGTCGCCTATATGTCGCCGAGCCGTTGCCGCAGGGACCGCATCAATACATTATGGAGCTGTTCCACGACGAAACGGCGGTGCGAAAATCGGCTGCCGAGGCCCTCGCTCGTTTTGCGCGACCACGTTTCGCCATCGACCAAGTGTCGACCTACACGGACGCGCGGCGCTATTCCGACTTCGAAGCCTTTGCTGAGCGCATGATCGCGAACATGCGGTTCAACGGATACAGCAGGGAAGCCGTCTTGGCGCCGGCCGTGCGTCGCCGCTTCGATGAGACCTACGCCGTGTGTGGTGACAAGTTCGACCAGCCGGTCCGCATCGACTGCTTCGGCCCAGCGTCGTAGAGCATGATCCCGAAAAGTGGAAACCGGTTTTCGGAAAAGATCATGCTTCACTGCAAATCTAGACGATGATCCGATTCAACTTGATCGGATCATGGTCTAGGGCGCGTCAATCTTGTTCGTTGCCAACATTGATAGCTCAAATCTGCTGCCTGGATAGAGAGCATGGGGAAAGATCGACTGGCGGCATTCAGTGACGGCGTGATCGCCATCATCATCACCATCATGGTGCTGGAAGTGCACGTTCCGCACGGCGCCGATTGGGCGGCGCTCTCCAGTGTCGCGCCGAGCTTCCTTGTCTATGTATTAAGCTTCGTTTATGTGGCGATCTACTGGAATAACCATCACCATCTTCTGCATACAGTCACGCGCGTGGATGGCCTTATTCTTTGGGCGAACTCCCACCTGTTGTTCTGGCTCTCGGTCATCCCGGTAGCGACGGCGTGGATGGGGCAAAATCTTCTGGCGCCGTTGCCGACGGCCGTCTACGGCCTTGCTTTGCTGATGCCGGCGATTGCTTACTATCTGTTGGTGAAAGCGATCATTCACCAGCATGGAGAACATTCGGTGCTGGCGAAGGCAATCGGCGCCGATCTCAAGGGCAAGATATCGCCGGTCCTCTACATCGCCGGAAGCGCGCTGGCGTTCGTCAGCCCTTGGCTGTCTATGACTCTCTACGTACTCGTCGCTGTCATGTGGCTTGTGCCCGATCGGCGCATCGAAAGCATCCTCGGGCGGGAGTAATCGGCGTGCGCCGCTCGCGCTTCAATCTAGCGACGTTGAGCTTGGCGATCTTCGCGACAGCGGCCGTCGTCGACGGGTGGACGCGGCCGATCGCAGTGGCCGACGACTGGCGCACCTATCATAACGAGCGCTACGGTACGACCATTGAATATCCGGTTTTTTTCAAGCCGGGAACACCGCCGGAAAATGGCGACGGCCTTGCCTTCAAAAGCCCCGATAGCGCGGAATTCTCGGTCTTTGCGTCCTATAACGCACTCGATTTCGATCTGGCCGGCTTGCAGGATTTCATTGTGAAGAACATCGAAGCGGGGGAGGTCATCACCTATCGGGCGCACGGCGATGATTGGTTCGTCATCTCAGGAACGAAAGGGACCGATCGCCTATTCTACGAACGGCATCTTTTGTCGCACAGCGGACAAATGACCGAGGGTTTCGTCATGTCCTATCCGCTTCGGCTGAAACAGAAATACGATCCGCTTGTCGCGCGCATGTCGAAATCGTTCCGGGCTGGGACTGGTTTCCAGACGCCGGAAAAGCCGTGACCGGCCGCACATTTGGCACGGATGGTCGGCAGTCGCGCAGCCGACGATATCGAGCGGCAAAAAAGAGGCGGGAGCATCTCTCCTCCCGCCGATTGGTTTTGATCAACAGCCTACCAGCACGTTGCTGAACTGCCATGGATCGTCGCGATCCACACTTTCCGGAAACAATTGTCCGCGGCCGTCGGCCGGCGTCCAATCGGTATAGCGTCCGATCACCGGGCCGAGATAAGGCCGCTGGATCTCCAGGCAGCGGTGAAAATCCAACTCATCCGCCTCGACGATGCCGCGGTCGGGATTTTCCAGCATCCAGACGATGCCGGCGAGCACGGCCGATGTAACCTGCAGCCCGGTTGCGTTCTGATATGGCGCGAGTTGCCGGGTTTCTTCGACCGACAGCTGCGAGCCGTACCAGTAGGCGTTTTTCGCGTGGCCATAGAGGAGCACGCCGAGCTCGTCGACGCCGTCGACGATGTCGCCCTCGTGCAGGATCTTCCAATCCGGCTGCATTTGCCATGCGGCGCCGGCCATCTCGTGCAGCGACAGCACCGCGTCGTCGCACGGGTGGTACGCATAGTGGCAGGTCGGCCGATAGACGACGTCCGTCGCCCTGCCGCAGGGTGAAATAGTCGGCGATCGAGATCGACTCATTATGCGTGATCATGAACGCATGCTGCGCTTGTGCCGTCGGCGTCCACGACCGCACGCGCGTCGCCGCGCCGGGCTGCGTCAAGTAAATGGCCGCGTCGCAACCGAAGTCATGCTTGCGGCCGTTCGCCGGCATCGCCTTTTCGTGCGTTCCCCAGCCGAGTTCCGCCGGCTGCAGCCCTTCGGAGCAAAAGCCCTCGACCGACCAGGTATTGACGAACATGGCGCGCGGCTTCGGATCGCGCGCGCGCTGGGTGTCGCGCTCGGCGATGTGGATGCCTTTGACGCCGGCGCGATGCATCAGCCGCGCCCACTCGTCGCGCGTCTTGGGCTCCTCGAAGGTCAGGCTGAGCTCGGTGGCGACGTCAAGCAGCGCCTGCTTGACGAACCACGACACCATGCCGGGATTGGCGCCGCAGCAGCTCACGGCGGTGATGCCGCCAGGCCGCCGCCGCCGCAAGTCCAGCAGGCTTTCCCGCAGCGCGTAATTCGATCGCTGCGAGATCGACAGATTGCGGTCGGTGTAGAGCCCGGGCCACGGCTCGACCACGGTGTCGATGTAGAAGGCGTCAATGTCCTTCGCGAACGCCATCAGCTCGACCGAGGAGGTATCGACCGAAAGATTGATGATCATGCCGCGCCCCGGCCCCGCGATGAGGAGCGGAGTGAGCAAGTCGCGGTAGTTCTCCTTGGTGATTGCCGCATGGATGAAACGCAGCTTGCGGTCGTCGAGCAGGCGGCGATCTTCGTCATCCGGCGCGATCACGACGAATTTGCCCCGGTCAAAGCCGATGTGCCGCTCGATCAGCGGGAGCGTTCCGCGACCGATCGAGCCGAAGCCGATCATGACGATCGGGCCGTCGAAGCGGGCGTGCAGGGCCCAGGCGGTGGAAGTCTTGGTCATGGCGTTCATGTTCGTCGTTCCCAAATTTCGAATGATAGTCAAGCTGCGTGACGGGCAGATGCTGCGTCGCGGAGGAGGCCGGCGATGAGAACCGTCAGGCTGGGCGCCGGGGTCGGACGGCCGGTGGGGCCGATCAGTCCGCGCGCACCGTCGAGCGCACCGGGTGTGAGCTCGCGCGCGAGCAGCCGATGGCGCTCGTAGGGCCCCGGCAGCCACAGCGCTCCCGTCCTTTCGGCCGAGAAGCCGAAGCGCTGGTAGTAATCCGCGTCGCCGACCAGCAGCACGGCGTCATGCTTGCGCCGCCGGGCGGCCGCAATCGCTCGACGCATCAAAGCGCCGCCGATCCCGCAGCACCGGTTGCTCTCGTCCACTGCGAGCGGGCCGAGTAGCACAGCCGGCCGACCGGGGCCGGCGCAGACATCCCACAGGCAGACCGTGCCGACAATGTCTCCGTTGCGTTCGGCAACGAAGGAAAGTCCCGCGGCAGGCTCGCGGCCTTCACGCAACCGCTCCGCGGTTTTCTGAAAACGCGACGGACCCCACACGCGATCGAGCAGGTCCTCGCGGGCATCGATATCGAAAGCCATTTCGTTGCGGATCGTCACCATAGCCCACTCCTTCCGCCGTCACGGCGCGTCCAATTCGAGCAGGATTGATGATGAGAGCCGGCGATCACCGGCTCCCGGCGAGATCGGATTGGCGCGAAAAGCGCGATCCTAGATGTGGAATGTCTTCAGCGGCGCGAAGCCGTTGAAGGCGACGGACGAATAGGTCGCCGTATAGGCGCCGGTGCCCTCGATCAGCACCTTGTCGCCGATCTCGAGCGAGACCGGCAGCGGATACGGCACTTTCTCGTACAGCACGTCGGCCGAATTGCAGGTCGGGCCGGCGAGCACGCAGGGGCCAAGCTCGCCGTCGCGCGCGGTGCGGATCGGATAGCGGATCGACTTGTCCATGGTCTCGGCGAGGCCGCCGAACTTGCCGATGTCGAGGTAGACCCAGCGCACGTCGTCGTTCTCGCTCTTCTTGGAGACCAGCACGACCTCGGCCTCGATCACGCCGGCATTGCCGACCATGCCGCGGCCCGGCTCAACGATGGTTTCCGGGATGCGGTTGCCGAAATGCCGCCGCAGCGCGCGGAAGATCGCCGAGCCGTAGGTCTTCACCGTCGGCACGTTCTTGAGGTACTTGGTCGGAAATCCGCCGCCCAAATTGACCATCGAGAGCGCCATGCCGCGCTCGCCGCAATCGCGGAACACCGCGGCCGCGGATGCGAGCGCGCGATCCCACGCATGCGGGTTGCGCTGCTGCGAGCCGACATGGAACGAGATGCCATAGGCCTCAAGGCCGAGGCGATGGGCATGCTCGAGCACATCGACCGCCATGGCCGGCTCGCAGCCGAACTTGCGCGAGAGCGGCCATTCCGCTCCGATGCAGTCGGAGAGGATGCGACAGAACACGCGGCTGCCGGGAGCGGCACGGGCGATCTTCTCGACCTCGGCCTGGCAATCGACCGCGTAAAGGCGCACGCCGAGCGCGTAGGCGCGCGCGACGTCGCGTTCCTTCTTGATCGTGTTGCCAAAGGAGATGCGGTCGGCGGTGGCGCCGGCGGCGAGCACCATCTCGATCTCCGGGACCGAAGCAGTGTCGAAGCAGGAGCCGAGGCCGGCGAGCAGCGAAAGCACCTCCGGCGCCGGGTTGGCCTTCACGGCGTAGAATACGCGCGTGTCGGGCAACGCCTTGGCGAAGCCGAGATAATTCTCACGGACGACATCGAGGTCGACGACGAGGCACGGCCCGTCGTCTTGACGGTTACGCAGAAAATCGCGGATGCGCGCGGTCATGGGCGCTCTCCTCACCAGGTTCAATGAGCCTCGCGGCTCGGATTGAAATTCGGGCGAACGAAGTCGCCCGGCGTCAGCGGGTGAGGGTCGGCGCCTCGCCGTGTGGTGGAGACACGGAAACGAAGGCGACGGGCTCTGCACCCGAGATGCTGCCTTGGCTTGGAGCGGGAAGTCCCGTTCCGCACGGCCGGCAAGGATTGAACAAGCCTCTATTGGTGCCGACCTTTGGAGGGCCGACGAGACCAGAGAAGCCCGCTCCGTCGTTGCTTTAAGCCGCGTCCCCCGTTGAGCGCGGGGTGCGCCGGTTTCGCCTCCGGCTGCCGGTTAAGTGGTTCGGAGCTCAGGCGGCCGATGCTCTTGCCGTGGGTTTGGAGTCCCTTGGCTTTGAGTCTCGACCTCACTCCGGGCGGCTGTCCGGCCTCTTGTCCGGATGCCCACCAACCGGCACGCGGCCACAGGCACGTGCGAAATTGGGCGGAGGCGACATAAGCGCGTTGACAAATTGATGCAAGAGTTTTTTTGCCTTGGCGCAGATTTTTTTCGCGAATGCGGACAGCAATCGTTAAGCGTTCGTTGCCGCGCGCAGTGCCGAGCGTGTTGTCTCGGCACGTCTGGCTGCTGATCGCTGTTGAAAGATCAGGACGCACATCAACTCGACGCCGCTGCTCCACGTGCGCATGCCGCCGCGCGATGCGGCGTCTGGTCGTGCACTCGCCCGCCTTTTGCGCCAGCGCGCCCAAGCAGTGTGGCGCCCAAGCTGATCGTGCCCTAGCATCAAGGCTGAGCCGCCGGGCGATTAGCCCGCCGGCGTGGGTCCCCGAGCTGCAAGCATCGTCATCTGCAAATGAGGCGGAGGGGTCATGCCCGAGAACGAAGCAAACCGGCGCCCGATTGCGTCGCGGTCGGCGGAATGGGCGAAGGCCTCGGCATCGTTTCTCGCTAGAACGAGTGTGACGCCCAATCAGATCTCGGCGGCCAGCGTGATCTTCGCCGCGGCCGGCGCCGCGCTCCTCGCCCTCAAGCCCAATGCAATTGGCCTTATCGGCTGCGCGCTCGCCGTTCAGGCCCGGCTTGTGTGCAATCTTCTCGACGGCATGGTCGCGATCGAGGGCGGCAAGAAATCGGCGGTCGGGTCGCTCTACAACGAGTTTCCTGACCGCATCGCCGATTCTCTGTTCATCGTCGCGTTAGGCTATTCCATCGGCTGGCCGGCGCTCGGCTGGTTCGGCGCGCTCGCCGCGGCGTTGACCGCCTATATCCGCGTGTTCGGCGGCTCGCTTGGCCTTCCGCAGGATTTTCGCGGGCCGATGGCCAAGCAGCAGCGCATGGCCGTTCTCACCTTCGCCTGCATCGCTGGCGCCGCTGAACAGTTGTTTACCGGGACCCACTATGCGCTGTTGGCAGGCGCAGTCATCATCGCCGCCGGCTCGGTGGTGACGTGTGGTGCGCGCACACTCGCCATCGCCGGCGAACTCAGGCGAACTTAGCATGTGGCTGTCATACGTCTTGATCGGATCGGTCCGCGCGCTTCTTGGCGCGACGCCGCGCTGGGTCGGTTCACGGCCCGAGGAGCGCCAGCGTATTTATTTTGCCAATCACACAAGCCACATAGACACCGTCGCAATTTGGTCTGCGCTTCCGCCCGGATTACGCGCCAAAACGCGGACCGCAGCCGCTGCCGATTATTGGGGTACCAGCGCGCTCAAGCGCACGATTGCGCTCAAGGCGCTGAACGCGATTCTTATCGACCGCAAGAGAACGGACCCGCAATCGGATCCATTGCGCCCGCTCTATGAGGTCTTGGACGCCGGCCAGTCGATCATCATTTTTCCGGAGGGAACGCGACAGGCGCAGCCGCTTCCCGGTCCCTTCAAGTCCGGCCTTTATCACTTGGCGCGGCGCTTTCCTGACGTCGAGCTTATTCCAGTCTATCTCGACAACCTGCATCGCAGCATGCCGAAGGGGACGTTCTTTCCGGTTCCGCTGATCTGCACCGTGCGCTTCGGCGCGCCGCTCCCACGTATCGCCGACGAAGACAAATCCGCTTTTCTCGAACGCGCGCGCAACGCCGTCATAGAGCTGGCCAAATGAATCCCTCGCACAAGCTTTATTGGCTCATTGGGGGCGTCGTCGCACTGCTGCTCGTCGCTTCCGTGATCGGACGCATCCTGCGCGCGCGGGTCAAAGACGAGAAAGCCGCCGCCGTCGTCGACAATCTCAATGCCCGCGTGCGCGCCTGGTGGTGGATGGTAGCGGTCTTTGCGGCGGCGTTTCTTCTCGGCCGTAACGTGACGATTGCGATGTTCGCGCTCATTTCGTTCTTCGCGCTGCGCGAATTCTTAACGCTTACGCCGACCAAAATCGGCGATCATCGTGCGCTTTCAGTCGCGTTTTTCGTGTTGATCCCCGTCCAATATTTGCTGATCGCGACAAATTGGTACGGCTTGTTCTCGATCTTCATCCCGGTCTACGGCTTCCTGTTTCTGCCTTCCATTTCTGTGCTCGCCCACGACACCGAAAACTTCCTTGAGCGCAGCGCCAAGATTTAGTGGGGCCTCATGATCACGGTCTATTGCATCAGCCATGTGCCGGCGCTGTTGCTCCTCGAAATTCCAGGCTACGCCGGGGAGACCCCGCTGCTGATGTTCTATCTCATCCTCGTCGTGCAGATGAGCGATGTGCTGCAATATGTCTTCGGCAAGCTGTTCGGCAAGACGAAGATCGCCCCGGTCGTCAGCCCGTCCAAGACCGTTGAAGGTTTCGTCGGCGGGGCGGCAAGCGCCACGCTGGTCGGCGCCGCGATGTGGTGGATCACGCCCTTCACGCCGCTCCAGTCAGCCGGCATGGCATTGGCCATCGTGCTGATGGGCTTCCTCGGCGGCCTCGTGTTGTCGGCCGTCAAGCGGGGCCTCGGGGCTAAAGACTGGGGCTCGATGATCGAGGGACATGGCGGCGTGATGGACCGGATGGATTCAGTCAGCTTCGCGGCACCAATATTCTTTCACGCGACCCGATATTTCTTTACGTGAGTCTGCGCCAAAGGTCGCGCGCGTGAAGGACGAACCCAGCCACAGATACGGCGACATCATGGAAAGCCGCGCCAATGAAACGTTAATCCGCGTCCCGTTCGATTAATGCCGCGAATCCGGCATGCAGCGAGGCTCGACGCGCGCGCCGAAATGGTTACGCGAGCGTTGTCGTCGCGACGACGCTCGTCGCGTGCGGACGCGTCGCCGGCGTCAAACCTTCAACACGTCGACGTCGATCGGCAGACTGCGAATGCGTTTGCCGGTCGCGGCGAAGATGGCGTTGCAGAGAGCAGGCACGACCGGCGGCAGCGCCGGCTCACCGAGACCGGTCGGCGGATTGTCGGTGATGAGGAATTCCACATCGACCGGCGGCGCCTGATCGATTCGCAGCGGCTTTACGCTGTCGAAATTCGATTGCACCACGCGGCCACGCTCGATGGTGATCGCCTGCCCGAGCGCCGCGCCGAGCCCGTCGAGCGCCGCGCCCTGCACCTGGTTTTCGGCGCCGCTCGGATTGATGATCTGACTGCCGACGTCGCCAACCACCCAAACGTGGTCGAGCTTCACGTCGCCTGATCCCGCGACGGTCGCCTGCACCACCTCGGCGAAATAGCCGAAGTGGCTGAAGTAGAAGGCGACGCCTTTGGCGGTTCGCGTCGGCAGACTATGGCGCTGCGACCAGCCCGAAATTTCGCCGACCCGCCGCAGCACGTTGCGCATCCGCCCGGTGTCGAAGTCGCGCAGCGGGTCGGGCTTGCCGCCGGAATTGACCAGCACTTTCGGTTCGCCGAGCAGCGCGATCCGGAACTCGAGCGGGTCAGCGCCGGCCGCATGCGCGAGTTCGTCAATGTATGACTGGAAAACGAACGCCAGCGCATTGGAGCGGGGGGCGCGCAGCGGACCCGTCGGTATGCCGAGTTCCATCAGCGACTGGCCGAATTCGAGGTGCGGGATGAGCCCGGCTGGGAATTCATTGGCGTCCATTGCCGCCGAATCGGCAAGCTTGCCGCCTTGGCCGAAAGTCACGAAATGATCGCGCAGAGCGATCAGCCTGCCCGCGCTGTCGAGCCCGCCTTTGAGGAAATGAAACCCGGCCGGACGGTAGAAGTCATGTTGGACGTCGTCCTCGCGGGTCCACACAAGCTTTACCGGCGCGCCGACTTTTCGTGAAATCCAGGCCGCCTCGGCCATGTAGTCGTTGCGCAAGCGCCGGCCGAAGCCGCCGCCCATGCGCGTCATGTTGACGGTGATGTCGCTCTCGGCGATGCCCAAGGTCGCTGCCACGAGCTTGGCGCCGGGGCCGGGCAATTGCGTCGGCGCCCAGAATACGACCTTGCCGTCCTGAAAGTGCGCTGTGCAGTTCTGCGGTTCGAGGCTGATATGGGCGAGGAACGGGTAGGAGTAAGCCGCCTCGACAACATGGGCGGCATCGTTCAGCGAGGACGCCACGTCGCCATCGCGGCGCAGATAGGAGCCCGGCGCTTTCTTGGCCAGCGCGGCCGCGCGCTGGGCGAAGCCCTCGCTGCTCTGGGCCGCGGTCGGACCTTCATCCCACGTCACCTTGAGCTTGTTGCGCGCTCGGCTTGCCGCCCAAAAGCTTTTCGCCACGATCGCGACACCATCGCTGAGCCCCTGGGGATCGCCGCTCGGGTTGGCCTCGCTGGCCCTGACGATGAACACGTCATGGATGCCCGGCAGCGCTTTGAGAGCGTCGATATTGGCGCTCGCCACCTTGCCGCCGAACACCGGACATTTCTGGAACACCGCATACAGCATGCCCGGCAGGCTGACATCGAGGCCGAACAGCGGCTGCCCGGTCACAATTTTCGCGTTGTCGACGCCCGGGATCGGACGGCCGATGATCGTAAAGTTTTTCGGGTCCTTGAGCGCCACTTTGGCGAGGTCCGGCACCGGCATGCCGGCCGCCTTTGCGGCGAGCCTGCCATAGTCGAGCGAGCGGCCGCTTTCGCGATGATGGACAATGCCGGCGGCGGTGCTGCATTGCGACGGCGCGACGTTCCAGGTCTGCGCCGCCGCCGCAACAAGCATCTGCCGGCCGGCCGCGCCGACGCGGCGCAGCGGATCGTAGTTCAGCGGCGTCGCGCGGCTGCCGCCGGCGAATTGCTGGCCGTATTTGGTGGCATCGAGCGGCGCCTGTTCGATGCGCACATTCTCCCAGGCGACGTCGAGCTCTTCGGCGATCACCATCGGCAGCATGGTCTTGATGCCTTGGCCGATCTCCGGATTTTTCGACATGATGGTGACGATGCCGTCGGGCGCGATGCGGATATAGGCGTTCAGCGCGGCTGTTTCGCCGGCGGCCGTTTGCTCTGCGGTCGCGACGCGCGCGAGCGGCGGCAGCATCGCTTCCAGCAACAAACCGCCGCCGGCTGCGACAGTCGCTTTCAGAAACGCGCGCCGCGAAGGAGGCGAGATCGAGAGCTTATCGGTGCTGCGAGATTTGGCAGGTTTCGCCATCATCATGATGTCCACCATCACTTGACCCTCGATGCGCCGGCGGGAGCGAACGCGGCATGTTTGATCGCGGTGCGAATGCGGCTGTAGGTGCAGCAGCGGCACACGTTGCCCCTCATGGCCTCATCGATCTCGGCATCGCTGGGATCTGGACTCCTGGCGAGGAGTTCCGCCGCCTGCATGATCTGCCCGGCCTGGCAATAGCCGCATTGCGGCACGTCGAGTTCCATCCACGCCGCTTGCAACCTTTTGCCGACAGGATGGGCCGCCATCCCCTCGATGGTGGCGACGGCAGCGCCGCGAATGGAGGATATCGGCAGCAAGCAAGAACGCACGGCTTTGCCATCGAGATGCACGGTGCAAGCGCCGCAAAGCCCGGCGCCGCAGCCGAACTTGCTGCCTTTCATGTCGAGTTCGTCGCGCAGCACCCATAAAAGCGGCGTATCTCCGTCAACCTCGACGGTCCGCTTCTCGCCATTGACTTCGATTGTATAGGCCATTGTTTGCGCCTCGCATGCAGAGCGCCATCATACTGCGTGCACGCGCTGGTTGGCATCCGGACGGCGCTCACGAGGCAGTGATCGCTTTCCTTCGAATGATCCGGCTGAGGCTTGTTCGGCTGGGCGAAAACGCCATCACGCTGACGGCCGAGAAGATCGCAGCGGCGGCGCGGCGCGTGCTCGGAGAATAAAGCTCCGTTCAGCCGCGCCAGTAGCGGTCTTCCCAGCTGCGCGACAGCCGCATGGCTGAAAGAATGAGGCCGGCCATCGAATAGGTCTGCGGGAAATTCCCCCAGAGCTCGCCGGTTTGCGGATCAACATCCTCGGAGAGCAGACCGTATCGATTACGGTGACTGAGCGCGTCAATGAACAAGTCGCGCGCGGCCTCGCGCCGGCCCAGCGACCATTGCGCGTCGATCAGCCAGAACCGGCAGATCAGGAAAGCCGTGACCGGCAGGCCGAAATCATCGGCGTTCGCATAGCGCATGACATGCTTTTCGCGCACCAGTTCCCGCTCCATCGCAGCGACAGTGGAGACGAAGCGCGGATCGTCCACTTCGATAACGCCGAGATCGGGAAGCAGCAGCACGCTGGCATCGAGATCGTCCGAACCGAATGCCGCGGTGAAAGCGCCGCGCTTCTCGTTCCAGGCCCGATCGAGCAAAGCCGCGTGGATCGGCTGGGCGACCGTGTCCCAATACTTCGCGCGGTCGTCCAATCCGATCCGTCGAGCAATCGCCGACAACCGCTGACAACCGGCCCAGCACATTGCCGCCGAGTGCGTATGCACGCGCTGGCGGCCGCGATATTCCCAGATGCCGGCGTCGGGCTCGAGCGCTTTTCGCGCGGCGCGCTCGCCGAGTGTTTCCAACAAATGAAACAGGTCAGCATCGCCCGGCCGCGGCAAGCGCCGGTCGAAGAACAGCGGCATGGCCGCGAGGATCACGCTGCCATAGGTATCGTGCTGCGCCTGACCGACCGCGGCATTGCCGATTCGCACAGGGCCGTCGCCACGATAGCCCTCCAGGTCGGGGGCAATTCTTTCCTCGACGTCACTCGTCGGCACGACGCTGTAAAGCGGCCGCAGCTCCTGGTCGGGCTTCGACGCAATCGAGATCGTGAACGAAATGAACTCTTCCATCGTGCGCGTCGCCCCGATGCGGTTGAGCGCCTGGACGACGAAATAGGCATCACGCAGCCAGCAATAGCGGTAATCCCAGGTGCGGCCGGAACCGGGCGCTTCCGGAATCGACGTGGTATGCGCGGCGATAATGCCGCCCGTTTCGTCGAAATTGCTGAGCTTCAACGTGATGGCGGCGCGGATGATCGCCTCCTGCCAATCGTAGGAGATCGACAGGCGGCGTACCCATTCCATCCAATAATCGCGGGTGCGATCAACGAAGTCGCGGCATGTCGATTGCAGATCGCCCGGAAAAGGCTCATCCGGGCCGAACACGAGATGCAATGGCCGTGTGAGGATGAACGGCGCCTCGTCGTCGATGAGCGACAGCGGAGCATCGGTGGTCAGACGTATCACCGTGCTTTCGGTGGAATAGCGGATGTGGTTGCTGCCGAGCGAGCGCTGCCGCAGCGGCTTGCCATAGTTGCTCGTGGGGCGCATCCGTATGGTGATGCGCGGCAGGCCCGCAACCGGTTCGATGACGCGAAAAATCTGTGGCGGACGAAATACGCGTCCGAACTGCCGGAAGCGCGGAACGAAGTCCGTGATCCTCACCTTGCCGCCCTGCTGATCGGTCAGCAGAGTGGAGACGATCGCGGTATTCCGCACATATTCGGATTGATACTCCGCCAAATCGTCGAGCACGACATCGGAGAACCCCTTTTCCTCCTTGCCTGCCAACAATCGGCAGAAGATCGGATCGCTGTCGAAGCGCGGATAGCACCACCAAACGATCCGGGAGCTCGGATCGACCAGGGCAGCCGTCCTTCCGTTGCCGATGACGGCAAGATCCAGCCCGTGGTCCGTCATCCAACCGCGTCTCCGCGATCGCCCGCGATCCGGGCCAGCCAGGCGCGCACGTCCTTGGGCTGATCGAAGCGACCGTCCACGCCGGCAACCGCGCGGCCGACGGAAAAGCTTAAACCGCCGAATTGCGGAATGACCGCGAAGACCGGCTCGTCGGTAACGTCGTCGCCGATAAAAATCGGATGCCGGTTGCGAAATGGCGGCTGCTTCATCAGCTCCGCGACGGCGAGCGCTTTGCTGACCCGCGCCGGTTTGACTTCGAGGACGGCTTTGCCCGGCAGGATCTCGACTGTGTCGGCGGGCAATTGTTCGCAAATGGCAATGACGGCGGCGTGCAGCACGGGACCGAGATCGGGCGCAAGCCGATAATGCAGCGCGAGCGAATAGCCCTTGTCCTCGACGAGAATGCCAGGGCCCAATTCCGTCAGCGCAGCCAGCGTGCGCTTCAATTCCGAGCTCAGCGATGCCGCACGCCTTTGCGGCTCGACGCCCGGAACGGGGCGCAGCTCAGCACCGTGGCCGCCGATGGCCGCAAGCCGCAGCGGCGCAAAGATCAGGTCAATGTCGTTGAGCAGACGGCCGCTCACCAATGCAAGCGCGCCGGCAGTGAGATCCTGCAGCCGCGCAAGCGTCTCCGGCAGCCCTGGGGGCACCCGGACCTCCCGCGGGGTCGGAGCGATATCGAGGATGGTGCCGTCGATGTCGAGCAGGATCGCGCATTCCCGCAAGTCGGACGTGAACCACGTTTTTGCGATTTCCATAGCAAGATCGGCGACGTGTTCTTGGCTCCGCACGTTCATATCCCATCATGATTAGACAAAAGACAACGGCCGGGCGACGCTCTCAAGCGGCTTGCGCTCAGCGGCGACGCCCCAGATCGCCTCGGTTACCGCCGCCGCAATCATCAGGAGCGCGCCAAGGGCATAGCCGAGGGCAACACTGCCGCGCGAACCCGTTGAGATCAGTTCGCCCAGCAGCAAAGGACCCACCACTCCGCCCACGCCGGTACCGACCGCATAGAAAAACGCGATCGCAAGCGCCCGGATCTCCAGCGGGAAAATCTCGCTCACCGTCAGATACGCGGAACTCGCGGCCGCCGAGGCGAAGAAGAAGACGAGCATCCAGGCGGCGGTGAGCGTTGGCGCCGTCAGGAGATTCTGGCTGAACAGATATCCGGTAGCGGCAAGCAAGATGCCCGATATTGCGTAAGTGGCTGCGATCATCGTCTTGCGGCCGATCGTGTCGAATAACCGGCCGAGCACGATCGGCCCGAGCACATTGCCGGCCGCAAAGGGAAGGATATACCAGCCGATTTGATCAGCCGGAATGCTGTAAAAGTCCGTCAGGATCAATGCGTAGGTGAAAAACACCGCGTTGTAGAAGAAGGCTTGCGCGGCCATCAGCATCAAGCCGACGAATGTGCGCTGCCGATAGGTCATAAACAACGTGCGCGCCACTTCGGCAAGAGGAGTGTGATCGCGTATGCGCAACCGCGCGCGCGGCCTTTCACGCATGTCGGCGCGCGGTTCGCCCGCGAAGTGTGCTTCGATTCCGCGCACAACTGCGTCGGCTTCTTTGACGAAACCGTGGGTCATCAGCCAGCGCGGGCTTTCCGGAATCCATCGCCTCATGACCAGAATGAAGAGTCCTATCGTGGTGCCGATCAGGAAGGCCAAACGCCATCCGAGAGCGGGGTCAATGAATGTGGGATTGAGCAGCACAATCGAGCCGCCTGCGCCCATAGCTGCCCCGATCCAGAAACTTCCGTTGATCAGAAGATCGGTCCAACCGCGCAGGCGGGCGGGGATAAGCTCCTGGATTGTCGAATTGATGGCAGTGTATTCGCCGCCAATTCCGGCACCGGTCAGGAAGCGGAACAGGATGAAACTCCAGACATTCCACGATAGTCCAGTGGCGGCGGTGGCAAGAAGATAAACCGCGAGAGTGACCGAGAAGAGCTTCTTGCGGCCCAAACGATCGGTCAGCCAGCCGAATAGAAAGGCGCCGAACACCGCACCGCACAGATAAGCACTTCCGGCGAGGCCGATTTGCGAATTGGTAAGACCCAAACCTGAACGCTGCATCAATTGGCCGGATAGCGAACCGGCAAGTGTGACTTCCAGCCCGTCAAGTACCCAGGTAATACCCAGCGCCACGATGACCAGGAGATGAAAGCCGCCGAAGGGTAAAGAATCGAGATGACTTGGAATATCGGTCTCAATCACTGCCGAGGACTGCGAGCGGCTGCTTCCCGCCGGGCGCCACCATGATTTCGGCCGCGGGGAAGGGACAGGCCGGGCCGAATCCGCATCGCTTGCTGCCTCGGGTGCGTATTGAGCCATGAAGATTGCCCCCAAGCGCAGTCCCGGTTGGTAACGTTTTGGCGCGATGAAGAGTTCCAAAGGTCTGCGCAGCCCCTATGCGGAGCCGCCCGAACGCCATGCAGGCCGGGCTGCGCGGGCAACCTGAACAGGCCATAGCCGCCGCAGTTCCATGATATTCGTCGGGGAGGGCTCCCTGGTCTGGTGATCCTGTGATCGACAGAGTGATCAGCAAGCTGGAAATACCTCGGCGGCTTCGGGCCGTCGTCCGGGCGCGAGAATCCAGCCTCGTCGTGCTCGCGGCGCTTGTTGGAGCGATTGCCGGTTTGGTCGTCACCGCCATGGGGACTGGCGTCGACACCTTGCACCGGCTGCTCTTTCACCTGGATCCGGGCGTGCGGTTGTCGGGGCTGGTCCGCCTCGATCCCGTTGTCGCGATCTCCGTACCGTTGCTGGGTGGTCTCGCTTTCGGCATTGCGCGCGAACTGATCGCCTACTGGCGGCCGGAAAGGGAAATCGATCCGATCGAAGCGAATGCGCTGCACGGCGGTCGCATGTCGCTCCTCGGCAGCATCATCGTTGCGGCGGAAACGGTGTGGTCGAGCGGCGTCGGCGCATCGGTCGGGCTCGAGGCCGGCTATACGCAGTTCGCGAGCGGAATAGCTTCCCGCATCGGCATGGCATTTCGGTTGCGGCGGGCCGACCTGCGAATTCTGGTCGGTTGCGGCGCCGCCGGCGGAATCGCCGGCGCCTTCGGCGCTCCCTTGGCCGGCGCCTTTTACGGTTTCGAACTCATCATCGGCGGCTATACGCCCAACAGTTTGGCGCCGGTCGCCGTCTCAGCGCTCATCGGTCACCTCGTCGCGCAGGCCCTCGCGCCGGCAGAAATCGGAGTTGTCGCACCCGATCGCATGATCATCGCGGCGCACGATCTCGTCATCGCGGCCCTGATCGGGCTCCTGTGCGCGGCCACGGGGATTTTGATCATGCGCGGCGTCGCATTGTGTGAAGCGTTGTTCGGCCGTTTGAAGCTGCGGCTTACGTTGCGCACGGCATTGGGCGGACTCTTGGTCGGGCTGCTCGCGGTCGTGGCGCCCCAGGTGATGTCCTCCGGACACGGGGCATTACGCTTTTCCGGGCTCTTGCAATTGTCGCTGTGGACAGTGGCGCTGCTTTTTTTGCTCAAGATCATCGCCTCAATCGTCTCGCTTGGTTCCGGCTTTCGCGGTGGATTGTTTTTTTCCTCGCTGCTGATCGGCGCGCTCGGTGGTCATCTGTCGGCTGTCGCGCTCACCACGATCTGGCCAAACGTTCATTTCGATTCAAACGCCTACGCGGTGATCGGCATGAGCGGGCTTTCGGCTGCCGTCATCGGTGGCCCGATGACCATGACCTTCATCGCGCTCGAAACGACGGGCGACCTCTGGCTGACGACGGCTGTGCTGATCGCGGTCATCATATCTTCGCAACTGACTCGCGAGCTGTTCGGTTATTCGTTCGCCACCTGGCGCTTCCATTTGCGTGGCGAGACCATCCGCAGCGCCGCCGACGTCGGTTGGATGCGCGATCTCACCGTCGGCAAGATGATGCGTCACGATGTCCGCACCGTTCTCGCGAACACGACAGTTGCCGCTTTTCGCGAGGCTTTCCCGCTCGGCTCGCCCGCTTACATCATCGCCATCGACGACCAGGGCCGCTATGTCGGAATGGTGGCGGTGGCGGACGCGCATGCGGCGGAAGCTTCGCCAGACCAATCGATCAAGAGCCTCCTGCGATATGCCGACGGCCTCTTGCTCCCGAGCATGTCGATCAAGGAGGCAGTGTTGACCTTTGATCGCGCCGAGGCCGAAGCGCTTGCCGTCGTCAATTCTTATCCCGACCGGCACGTTATCGGATTATTGACCGAGGCCTTTGCGCTCCGCCGTTATGCCGCAGAACTGGAGCGGCGGCGGCAGGAAATGATCGGCGACGAATGAACCATGGCTTCGCCGCCCGGCGCTCCGCAAGTCGTCCGAACGCGCTGCGGCCGGCGCGCACGCACCGGCCTCTACTTCGGTATTTGCGGCACGATGAGGTGGAAGAGCTTCAAGGAAGAGCCGCCGGCCGGCTGAATGGTTGCCGTCTCGCGAGGTCCCAGATAGACGCCGGCGCCGCGTTCGACATCGTAGCTGCCGGCATCAAGTCGGATGCTGCCTCTGCCTTCCATCAGATAAATGAGCTGGTGCCGATCAATGCTTTGCGGGTTGAATGATTCTCCTGATTTGAGCCAGCGAACCGAGCCATGCACGTTGTGCGCCCCGCACAAGGCCTCGCTGAGAATTTCGGTGACCTCGCCTTGGCCGGCGGTCGGCTTTTTGGAAAGTTTGTTGGTATCGATGAATGTGAGCGACATGGTCGAAAAGCCCTCTCAGGGTTTTATGGCGGTGCTTCAGGTTTGCACCCAGACCCGGCCATCCTTGCGTTCCCAGCGCAGATCGTCGTCCGTGCCTTCGAGGATCGTGGTCTTAAAGCGATTGGGAGCCTGGAACTCGAAATAGAATAGCGGCTCGGTGGCGCGCAGCCGGTGCTTTTCTTCCGCCGGGATGAAAATCAAATCGCCAGGCCCAACCGCGCGGATGCCCTCATCGGATTCAACCGTCGCCCTGCCGCTGATGATGAAATAGAAATGCTCGCAATTCTTGTGCAGATGCAGGGGGGATGCCGCTCCCTTCTTGTAATGCATGACACCCGCGAGCATGTCGTCGATGCTGGCCAGTTCCTGATTGACGAAGAAAATTCGCTCGCGGCCGGGCACGACCGACACCAGCGACGGAAGCTCGCTCTCCTTGAATATGTAGGCCATTGCTTTTCCTCCTCCTCCGCTCGGAGCCAATGATCGGGGCCGCGGCCCGGGGAGATGGCGCGAGCGGGTTTGCGCCGTCTCGATCGTCAACCGGGGCGCTTCGAAAGCTTAAGAGAATCTCCAGCCGCCGTCGACGACGATGGTTTGTCCGGTGATGAAGGCCGCGTCGTCGGAGGTGAGAAAAGCCAGCGTCCCGGTCAGGTCTTCCGGCGTTTCCGTGCGCTTGATGGCTTGCTGGGTACGGATCATCTCGAACCAACCGAATTCTCCGGGCTTGCCGTTGATCGTCGTATCCGTGCGCGTCAGCCCCGGTGCAATGGTGTTGACGGTGATTCCGAAATCTCCGACTTCGGAAGCCAGTGACCGCGCGAATCCGATCAAGCCGCCCTTACTCGCCGTGTAGTGCGTGTTGAAGCCGATTCCGGAATGAAACGTCGTGGAAGAGACGCTGATGATGCGTCCCCAGTGCCGGTTCTTCATTCCCGGCAGGAACGCCTTCACCAGCAGAAAGACAGAATCCAGATTGACGGATAACACCTTGCGCCATTGATCGAAGGTGATCTCGTCGATCGGCGCCGTCGGATAGATGCCGGCGCAGTGCACGAGGATGTCGCAGCCGCCAAGCTCCCGCTCCACGGTGCCGCGCAGCTTATCAACTTCGGCCTCGGAAGTTTGATCGCAGCGAACGGCGATCGCGTTTCCTCCGTTCTTCTTGATGGCGGTAACGGTCTCCGCGCTATCGGCAATGTCTGCCACGACGACCGTCGCGCCCTGGTCGGCCAGTCGCTTGCAAAAGGCCTGCCCAATACCATTGGCTCCGCCCGTGACGACTGCGCGCTTACCGTTCGACATTTTGGCGTTCTCCCGTTTGTGTTCGGCGCTTTGTGGCTCTTGGTGTCGATCCACAAATATCCAAAATAATATATTATTTCCAAAATAAATCAGAGGCTGACCGATGATGTCAAGCGGTCCGGCTGTTCCAACGCAGGGAGGGCGGCAAAAATTCGCGCAGCACCCCTGGGGGATGGCTTTTTGGAACGCTGTGCTCTAATTTCCAAAATCTTTCATCACGGTGATTGTCTGTGATGAGGCGGGGAGGTGTCATGAAGCGTTCGGTCGCCGAGATCCATTCAATCACTCCGGATCAAACCGGCGCATCGCGCACGATTGCCGAATTGGCGTACCGCCGCATCCGCCAGGATATTTTGTGGGGCCGCTTGGCGCCGGGGTCGCCGCTTCGTTCCGATGAATTGAGGGCGCGCTATGGCATCGGTGTCAGTCCGTTGCGGGAGGCTTTGACCAGGCTTGTTTCCGAGCGGCTGGTCACGTCCGTTGGGCAGCGCGGTTTCAGGGTCGCGCCGCTGACCGTCTACGATGTCGAAGACACGATGCAGACGCGAATTATCATCGAACAAGAGGCGCTCTCGCGCTCCATCCGCCGGGGCGACATGGCCTGGGAAACGGCGCTGGTGGCCGCATTCCACGCGCTCTCGCGCTATCCTGTTCCCAAGCAGCCGGGGCCGGCGACGGAAAATTGGGCGATCTTTCATCGGCAGTTCCACATGGCGTTATTGTCCGCCTGCGGTTCGCAGTGGCTCATGGAGCTTGCCGGGCTCTTGTTCGATCAGGCCGAGCGACAGCGCATCCTGCGCACCAAGTTCGGCCCGCAAAAAATACTGAAACGGGATACCGGTCGCGAACATAAGCAGATTTTCGACGCGGCGATATCGCGCGACGCCAAGGCGGCGGTGCGCGCGCTGGAAAGGCATTATCAGGCGACGGCCGAACAGGTGGTCTCGGTGCTGTCGCGCATCCCCAAGGTTGTTGCCAAGCGCGCGTGAATTGCGACCCGATTTGGCTTTGCGCCTCCGCGCGGCTTGACATGCTTCTATCCACAAATTAAAAATTTTGGAAATATTTAAGATCGGGAGGAATGGGCACGATCACGCTACGGCAGGCATAGGATCACGCGATCCGGCAAAGCCGCGTAAGGCGCTCGGCCGTTTGATCCTGCATTGCCCTGATCGGCGTCCCGCACACAGGAGAGCGCCATGTATGAATTGAGCAGAACAGTTCCCGTCAATGAACCGAAGAAATCGTTCCTGAGCCGGCACGACGTCTGGACCGGCCTGCTCATGAAAGCGAATAACGCGTTGCCCTACGTGCCGGAAATGAAAAAGTGCGAGGTCGTGGAGCAGGGCGACGGCTGGCTCATCCGCGATATCATGCTCAAGGACGTGCCGCTTCGCGAGAAGGTGACATTCAAGCCGGAGGAGCGCGTGATCTTCGAGCGCACGCGCGGCTCGGAGCTCGGCCGTATTGAAAATATCATCGGTGAGGACACCAGCGGAAATCTGACGCTGACTTTCGCCTTCAGCCTGAGAAAAGACGGGATTCCGGAAGGCAGCGACGCCGAGAAGGCTCACTTTGCTCCCATGGAGAGCGCCTATCTGAATGCGGTGGCATCGACGCTGGCGGCGGTGCGGCGGACGGTGGACGAGAAAGGGCGCGAATATCTGCCGCCCAAACATCCGACCGACACGCTCGGCGACACCCGCTGGATTTACGATTATTACCGCGCCGTCGACGCGATGGACATGGAACGCACGCTTGCGCAGCACACCGACGACACCACGCTGACATTTGCCAATCATCCCACCGTGCACGGCAAGGAGGGGTACAAGGCGGCGATCGGGCATCTGTGGGGAAGCATCAAGGGCTTGTCGCATAGCATGACCGGGGCCTGGTCGATGCACGAGGGACAAGTCGGCGTCGCCGAGGCGATCGTCCAGTACACCCGCGTCGATGAAAGCCTGTGTGCGATCAAGTTCTGCACGGTATTGCGCCGGCGCGGCGACAAGATTGCCGACATAAGGATTTATGGCGACGCGACGCCGCTCTTTGCGCCCGCGAAGTAGCTTTCGCTCAGCGCTGCCGACAGCCGCAGGAGTGGTCAAGCGATGTCAGCTCGTCCCTTACCCGGAACGTTGTTCCAGATCGGCTATGTCGTGCCCAATCTCGATGCGGCGCTTGTACACCTGAACGCCAAGCTCGGTGCCCCCCGCTTCATGGTGCTGCGCGAGATCGTGGTTGAGAACGGCTGGTTCCGCGGAGCTCCCGCCACAATCAATCACAGCATGGCGTTCGGCTATGTCGGCGATGTGCAGTTCGAAGTGATTGAGCCGGTGGCTGGGAAAAGCACCTATTCGGAATTTCTCGATCGGGTGCCGGCGGGCGGCGTGCACCACTTGGGCTTTTCTGTTGAAGACTATGACGGCGCCACCGCCGATCTTTTGGCGCGGGGCTACCGATTGGTTCAGCGCGGCACCTTTGGCGACACCAAGTTCGGATATTTCGAAACCAGCGACGATCCCGGCACTGTGACCGAGATCGTCTATCTCGACGCAAACGTGCGGGGCATGTTCGCCAACATCAAAGCGCAGGCCTTCTAGCGCATGCCGCAGGCGTCAAAATCACCTTCTGCGGCCCGCTAATCCGGGAAACGGGATACGCAATCCAGCAAGTGTGTGCCGCATGAGTGCTTCAAATCCGACAACCGACGCGAAGACGAGCGCCATTGCGCGCTCGTTTCCGCGCCTGCGCTGGTCGGAGGACACGGAACTCATCATCGTCTTCGTTCTCATGGTGCTCGCGATCGGCATCCCGCACCCTGAATTTTTCAGCTTCGGTTCGATCAAGACGATTCTACGCCAATCGGCGCTGGTCGGCATCATCGCCTTCGGCATGGTCTATCTCGTGGCGATGGTGGAAATCGACCTCTCGGTCGGCGGTATCTTCGCCGTCGCCAGCAGCCTGTCGGCATTGCTCATCAAATTTTATCACGTCGATCCATGGATCGCGGTCGCGCTCGCGCTGCTGTCGGGAATCGTGCTTGGCGGGCTCAACGGGGCGCTGACGAGCCTCCTCAAAGTCCCGCTCATTATCGTGTCGCTCGGAACGTTGTCGGCCTATTTCGGCCTGCATCTCATCCTGTCGGACGGCAAGGCGATCTACGGGCTGCCGAAAGACCATCCGTTCTTTCGCGTGTTCGGCAACGATCTGTTTCAGCTTCCGGCGTCGGTTTGGACCGCGGTCGTCTGCGCCATCGTGCTGTATTTTGTTTTTGCTCATACGCGATTTGGCGCCACCGTCCGTGCGATTGGTTCAAATACCGCCGCTGCCGAATTCATCGGCGTACGTACCGGCCTCATCCGAATCTACGCGACTGCGCTGGTCGGTTTCTTGTCCGCTCTGTCCGGCGTGATGACGCTGGCCTATTTCAAGGCGGTCGATACGTCTTCGGGACGCAGTCTCGGCCTGCAGGTCATTGCCGCCGTCGTGATCGGCGGCACCTCGCTCGCCGGCGGCTCCGGCACCATCATCGGGGCGGCGTTGGGCGTGCTGATCATTACGACGATCGACAGCGGTCTCGTCTTTTACAACGTCAACTTGAACTATTCGGAATTCGTCACCGGCATCGTGATCATCGGGGCGATCGCGCTTGACCGTATAGCGAAGCGCCGGCGCGCGCAGTGAAGACTCCAGCCGATGTCTGCGCTTCGCGTCGCTTTTCAGGTCCGTCAAAAATCTGCTCAAGCCGGGCGGGCCGACAACATCATCGTGAACCAAGGGAGGTGAGGACATGCAATCGAGAATACTGAAAGGTCGCGCGCTGCGGTTATGGCGGGCCGCCTTGTTGAGCGGCTTGGCGGTTGCCGCGCTGGCTGGCGCGCCAAGTGTTGCCGCGGCCAAGGATTCCGTGACCGTTTCGGTGGTCCTTGCATTGGCGGCGGGCGAATGGAGCACCGAGATTCTGGCGGGCGCCAATGCCGCGGCGAAGGACCTCGGTGGCAAAGTCAACGTGCGCGTGACCGGCCCGACCACGTTTGATCCGCAACGCCAGGCCCAGATGTTTCTCGCCGAACTTGAGACCAAACCCGACGTTCTGGTCGTGGTCAATGTAGCGCCGCCCCTGTTCACGCAGCCGGCGCTCGAAGCGCAATCGCGCGGCGCAAATATCGTTTGGATCAACGTGCCGCCGATGCCGGAGGTCAAAAATGCGCTGTTCGTTGCTTCCGATGCCTTCGGTATGGGCCAGACCGGCGGCGAGATCGTCGCCGCAGCACTTGAGAAGAGCCTCAATAAGCCTGCGGCGGACATCACCGGCGATGTCGTGACCGCGGTCTGCGTGCCGGGTCTGACGGTTCTTGAAAACCGCTTGGCTGGTGAAGTCGCTTACCTCAAGAAGAAAATGCCGAAGATCAACGTTCTGGCGAGCTTCGATTCCAAACCGGATCGCGAGCGGAATTTCGCGCTGTGGGATCAGGCGATCCGCAAAACGCCGAAAGCTTTGACCTATATCGATCCGTGCGAAGAGGGCGAGGAGAATATTCCGAAGATCCTGGAGAATGACAAAGTCAAGGTGCCGCTGGTCTCTTACGACAGCCCGGAAGAAGTGCGCGAAGACGTGGCTCAGGGTTCGATAACCGCCGTGATCCCGGCGAATTTCTTCTCGCAGGCTTACTTGGCGACATACATTGCGGCCAACTCTTTGCTCAAAGGCAAGCCCTTGCCGCACGGCTGGGTAAAGGTCCCGCATGTCGTCGTCGATAAGAACAACATCGCGGCCTATCAGAAGGCGTGGGAAAAGCCGGAGACCGGGCTGCGCGCCTTCTACAGCGCGCAGATCGAGGCCACGCGCGACCACTTGCCGGCCACTTTGCCGGATACCGACTTGTACACCCATCCGGGGCAATGACGCTGATGTGAGTACCGCTCGTCCGAGCGGTACTCACTCTTGCTGTTGACGTTTTCCACGCCGCTGAAGTCGGCAAATCGGAGAAGAGGCGGACCGTGTCGGTCATTTATTCCGCCAGAGGAATCAGCAAGCGGTTCGGCGCCGTGCACGCCTTGCAGGACGTCGATTTCGACGTGGTGGAGGGCAAGGTCAACGGCCTGGTGGGCGCCAATGGCGCCGGCAAATCTACATTGTTGAAGATCATCGCGGGGGCGCTGCCGCCTGATGCCGGCGAAATCCAGCTCGACGGTCGGCCGCTCGCGATGCAAGCCATCACCGATGCCGCGCGCGCGGGCATAGCGATTGTTTCGCAGGAGCTGAGCTTATTTCCCGCGCTCAGCGTGGAGGAAAATCTGCTGCTCGCGCCGGGCGGAGGTGCGTGGCACGCGCGCCGCGCTTTCGGCCGCCGCGCGCGCACCGTTTTGGAAAATCTTGGCGTGGCGGTTTCACTCGGTACGCCCCTTTACCGGCTGAGCCTGGCGGACCGGCAATTGGTCGAGATCGCGCGCGCGGTGCTGCAAAATCCGCGCGTTCTCATTCTCGACGAGCCGACCTCGTCGCTGCACGTCGCCGAGGTCGAAAGGCTCCATGATATTATCCGCGGCCTGCGCGATTCCGGCATTGGCATCGTCTATGTCAGCCATTTTCTCGAGGAATTGTTGGAGATTTCCGACAATCTCGTCATTCTGCGCAACGGCAGGCGGGTTTCCGAGAATATTCCTCCGGCGGTGGATCAGCTCAAAGCGGTCGTCGCCGCGATGTTGGGTGAAACGCCGGAATCCATGGCCGACCGCGCCCAGCGATCGCGCGATCACCAGCAAACAGACCACACAATACCTGAGATCAAGGTCGGCCCGCTGCGGATCAGCGATCTGAAGGGCCCCGCCGATCTCGTCATCGAGAACCTGGAGATTCGGCCCGGCGCCATCGTCGGGGTTGCCGGTCTCGCTGGCGCCGGCGTCGAGGAATTGTTCGCCGTACTTTTCGGCATCGCGAAGCCGAAGTCGGGGAAGGTGACGCTGCCCAGCGGCTCGCCATTGCCGGCACATACGGCCGGCGCTGTGAAGGCCGGCATTGCTTACACACCTGCCGACCGCAAGCAGTATGGCTTGATGCTCCGGCAAAGTGTTGCCGAAAACGTCGTCAGCGTACGCGCTCTAACGCTTGGGCGCGACGGCTTTGTGCTGCGCGCCGAGCGCCTGCGGCGAGCCGCGCTTGAGCGATGCCGTCAGCTCGGAGTGATCGCGGGTTCGATGAACCTGCCGGTCGGGGCGCTCTCGGGCGGCAATCAGCAAAAAGTGGTGTTCGCCAAATGGATCGAGGCGGCGCCCTCGTTACTCATGCTCGATGATCCGACGCGTGGCATCGATATCGGCGCCAAGCGGGAAATGCACGGCATCATGCGCCGTTTGGCTCAATCGGGCAGGGTTGTCTTGTTCTACTCGAGCGACCCCGGCGAGATCGCGGCGGTGTCTGATCGCGTCATTGTTTTTGTTGACGGCGTGCTCACTCAACAGCTCGAGGGCGAGACCCTGACCGAGCACGAGCTGGTCACGGCCATGAACACGAGCGGAAAGCCGGTCGTGCGACCGGCGGCCTAGAGCGCCAACGTGGAGGAGATGAATGACGGGACTCGTTGAGGGAAAATCGATCATCGTGACGGGCGGCGGCCGTGGCATCGGTGAAGGCATCGCCCGCGATCTCGGGGCCGAGGGCGGCCGCGTCGCGGTTGCTGACATCGATTTCGCTGCCGCCGGGCGGGTTGCTGCGGCGATACGTAAAGATGGCGGCGAAGCGACAGCGGTTCAGGTGAACGTGGTCGACCGCTCAAGCGTGCAGGTCATGATCCAGGCCGCGGTGCGCGCCCATGGCCGCCTCGACGTCATGTTCAACAACGCCGGCATCAGCAAGGCCGGCCAATTCCTGGAAGCGACCGAGCAGGATTGGGCGCGAATCATGGGCATCAACGGCCTCGGCGTGCTAATCGGCATGCAGGAGGCGGCGAAGCAGATGATCGCGCAGGGCGGCGGCGGCAAGATCATCAACACCGCGTCGATCGCCGGCAAAGTAGGCGAACAAATCGCCACGATCTACTGCGCCAGCAAGGCCTGCGTGATCTCGCTGACGCAAGCTGGAGCCGAGGCGCTCGGCAAGTACAACATCACCGTGAACAGTTTCAGCCCCGGCTTTGTCAAGACCCCGCTCTGGGACGGCTTGGACAAGGATCTTATCCAAGCCGGCTATCGCGACGAGCCGAACGCAGTCGATCACCTTGCCAAGACCAAGGCAATCCTCGGCCGGGTGTCGACCCCCGACGACCTGGTCGGCGCGACGACCTTTCTCGCGTCGTCCCGGTCCGATTACATCACCGGCCAGAACCTCATGGTCGATGGCGGTGTGCGGCTGATTTAGTCCGGAGCCTCTGGATGAGCGTGGCACAAGCGGTTGATCAACCGACTACGGAACTGCTGGTTGCACGCGCGCGGGCGATGATCCCGCACATCGGCGCGTGCGCCGCGCAGGCGCGGCAAGCCCGCCGCGTCTCTGAATCGACGATTGCGCAGATGGAAGAGGCCGGCTTCTTTCGAATTCTGCAGCCGACGCGGTGGGGCGGCTACGAAATGAAGCCGGAGACTTTTTACGACGTGCTGATAACGCTGGCCGAAGGCGATATGTCGGCCGGCTGGGTTTACGGCGTGCTTGGCGTCCACCCGTGGCTGATGGGGCTCATGGAAGAACGCGCGGTGCAGGACGTTTGGGGCGACGACGACAGCGCACGCATGTGTTCGTCGCTCATGCCCGTGGGCCGCGCCGAAAAGGCCGACGGCGGCTTTCGGCTCAGCGGTCATTGGCGCTTTTCCAGCGGCTGTCATTACGCCCAATGGGCTCTGCTCGGCGGCACCGTGCAAGTGGATGCTGGCACGCCGCCGGACATCAGGTTGTTCATGGTTCCGCGCGCCCAATATCGGATTTCAGATGCCTGGCGCGTATCCGGCCTATGTGCGACCGGCAGCGAGGACATCTTGGTTGATGATGTATTTGTTCCGGAATATCGATCGCGCCGGATGATCGACAATTTTCAGTGCGTTGGCGCGGGCCAGACCGTGAACCGCTCGCCGCTCTACCGGCTGCCCTTCGGCCAGATCTTCTTTCGCGGCGTGTCCAGCCCTTCGATTGGGGCGCTGCAATCCATGCTCGATGCGTTCATCGCCTACGCGGCGAAACGGAGCGGGCCGGCCGGGAAGTCGGCCGACGATCCGGTGGCTCAGCAGATCTGCGCGGAAATATCCGCAGCGATCGACGAAATGAAGCTCGTGCTTCGGCGCAATATGGCCGCGCTTTGGGAGTTCGCGGAACGCGGCGACGTGCCGCCGATCGCTCTGCGCCAGCAATACAAGTTTCAGTCGGCCTCGGTCTCGCACCGTTGCGCCGAACTCGCGACGCGGCTGATGCGCGCCAGCGGCGCCGCGGGCATTTACGACGACCATCCGTTCGGCAGAGCCGTCGCCGACATCAACGCGGCTCGGCAGCACATCGCCAACCAATTCGAAATGGTCGGCCGCAACTGGGGCGCGTCGATGCTTGGCGGAAAGGCCGCTAACGACTTGATGTTGTGAAACGTGGATATGAGCGGACAACCTGCTATCGGACCAAGTGCCGCCGGTTGGGCGCGGCGAGGGGATGTTGACTCGCTGCACGGCAGCGGCTGACGATGCGGCAAACGGCCTTCGCCGCGCCTAGAAGGACAGGGACGTTATGGACGTCGACCAACGCATCGCCGAGCTGACGCAGAAGATGCTGCGGCGGAAATTCTATGCCGTCCTCTCGCAGCCGTCTTCGGCGCCGGAGAAGTTGAAGCCGTTGCTGCCGGCACACCTCGAATACATGATCGGGCTGGAGAAGCGCGGCCTTTTGTTCGCCTCTGGGCCGCTCAGCGACGGCGCCGGTCCGCCGAGCGGCGCCGGGTTGACCATTTTGCGCGCCGCGAGCGCGGAAGAGGCGCGGGCGCTTGCGGAGGCCGATCCGTTCGTCAGCAATGGCCTACGAACATTCGAGCTCAAGCAATGGACGATCATGGAGGGGACGCTTGGTCTGCGGGTCAATCTCTCCGACCAGTCGGTTGAGGTAGCGTAGATGAGTATTGTGCAGACTGTCGGATTTGTCGGCGTCGGCAAGATCGGAATGCCGATCTCGCAAAATCTGATCAAGAGCGGCTACCGCGTGGTCGGCTATCGTCGCAGTTCGCTCGAGGAGTTCGAGAAGATCGGCGGCGTGCCCGCGCGTTCGGCCGCCGAAGTCGGCGCGCAAGCGGATATCGTTTTTTCCTGCTTGCCCTCCGACGAGGCGCTCGAAGAAGTCATGCAGGGGCCCGAGGGGCTTGTGCATTCGGCGCGTCCCGGCCAGGTGGTGGTCGAACTCGGCTCCTATCCGGTACCGGTCAAGCAGCGGCAGGTCGCGCCGCTTGCCGAGAAGGGCGCGTTCTTTATCGACGGTGAAGTTGCCGGTACGCCGGGAATGGTGTTGGCGCGCAAGGGCGTAGTCTTTCTCGCCGGCGACCCACAGGCATGCAAAAAAATCGAACCGGTCGTGGCCGGCTTCGCCGATTCCTGCATCTATTTCGGTCCGTTTGGCGCGGCAAGCCGCGTCAAGCTCATCAACAATCTGCTTGTCTCGATTCATATCGCCGCCACCGCCGAGGCGATGGCGCTCGGGGTCAAGGCCGGCGTCGATGTCGACTTGATGATCAAGGCCATCGCCAATGGCAGCGGGGGCTCGACCCAGTTCGGCATTCGCGCGCCGTGGATGGCGGAGCGGCGCTTCAAGCCGTTGCAGGGTCCGATCCCCGGCTTGCAGCACTACATCGAGATGATCGGCGAATTTGCCGACAGCGTCGGCGTGGCGACGCCGCTCCTTGATCGGACGTCCGAGCTGTTCGACCGCTTTGTGGCCATGGGCCTGTCCGATTGCGACGGCGCCGCCATGATCGACGTCATCGGTTCGCTGCCGCGCGAAAAATCGAAAAATCCGGGCCCGAAAGGGCAGACAGCAGATCAGAAGGAGACCTAGGATGATCCGCGTAAATAAGATCGCCCACGCTACCTACGAGACCCCCGACCTCGATCAGCAAACAGAATACTACACCGATATATTGGGGCTAACGCTCGTCGCCAAGGAAAAGGACGTGGCGTATCTGGCCTCCACTGTCGATCATCATTCCGTCGTCTTGCGCCGCGGCGGCAAGGCAAATTGCGTCGCTCTGGCCTTCCAGATTGCACCGGAAGCGGATCTCGATGCATTCGAGAAACAAGTTGCGGCTCACCAAGTTAAAACGCAGCGCAAGAAGGATCCGGAGCCCTCGATATCGGACATGGTCACCTTCGCCGATCCAAAGGGAACGACCATGCAAGTGTTCAAGCGGGATGCCTTCGCACATCAGAAATTCACGCGCAAAGGCATCGTGCCCCACAAGCTTGGCCACGTCGCCTTCCACGTCACCGACGTGAAACACGTGACCAAGTTCTATTGCGATGTGCTGGGCTTTCGCGAATCCGACTGGATGGCGGACTTCTTCTCATTCCTGCGCTGCGGTCCCGACCATCACACGATCAATCTGATGGAGACCGGGTCGAACCGGCACTTCCACACCGCCTTCGAGCTGCGCGATTGGGCGCACATGCACGAAGCTTGCGACTTCCTCAGTCTCAGCGGCTACAAGCTTCTGTGGGGACCGGGCCGGCATGGCATCGGCCACAATCTGTTCGCGTATCATCGCTCGCCCAACGGCCTGATCACCGAGACTTTTACCGAGCTCGACCGCATGAACGAAGAGCTCGGCTATTTCGAGCCGCGGCCCTGGCACCGCGACAGTCCGCAGCGGCCCAAGGTGTGGGAGAAGGATCCCTCCGCCTCCAATCTCTGGGGCATCATGCCGGGCGACGAAATGATGCAATAACAATCGGCGGGCGATCGCTCGCCGATCTGAAAAGGGGAGGGCTCCATGGTTCGGTGTTTGGCCAAAGGCTGCGCCGGGCAGGGCCGGCGCGCGGTCCTTGCGGCGCTCGCCGCCGCGGCGGCTCTGGTGCTCTCCCTAATCCCACCCGCTCGCGCGGCCGAGCCGATCAGGGTCGGCTTTAGCATGGCGATGACCGGCGGAGTGGCGCAGAACGGCAAACAGCTTCTGATCGCTCTTCAGCTCTGGCGCGACGACGTCAACGCCAAGGGCGGCCTGCTCGGCCGGCCGGTCGAGCTCGTCTATTACGACGATCAGAGCAATCCGTCGAACGTGCCCGGCATCTACACCAAGCTCATCAATGTCGACAAAGTCGATCTCATTCTCGGCCCCTACGCCACCAACATGGTGGCTGCGGCGATGCCGGTGATCATGGAGAACAACAAAACCACCGTTACCATTCTCGGCGTCGGCGTGAACCGGCACTTCAATTACCCGAGATACTTTTCAATGGTGCCGGTCGGCCCCGAAGGGGTGAAGGCCTTCTCCAAAGGCTTTTTCGAACTCGCGGCCGCCCAGCAGCCGAAGCCGGAGACGGTCGCGATCCTTTCCGCTGATGCGGAGTTTGCCAAGACGTCGGCCGACGGTGCGCGCGAGAACGCCGCCGCCTACGGATTGAAGATCGTCTACGACAAGAGCTACCCGCCGCCCACGACCGACTTCGCGCCGACCGTGCGTGCGATGCAGGCGGCAAATCCCGACGTCGTGTTCGTTGCCGCCTATCCGCCGGATACCGTGGGTATCGTCCGTGCCGCGCACGAGATCGGGCTGACGCCGAAGATGTTCGGCGGCACCATGATCGGCTTGCTCATCACGCCGATCAAGGCGCAGCTTGGTCCGATCCTCGACGGCATCGTCATCATGGAAAGTTTTGTGCCGGCGCCAACCTTCAATTTTCCCGGCCTCGCCGATGTGCTGAAGCGCTATCGAGCGGTGGCGGCGGGCGAAAAGCTCGATCCATTCGGCTACGGCTTCGTGCCGTTCGGCTATGCCGCCGGACAAATCCTGGCGCAGGCGGTCGAGACAACCAAGAGCTTCGATCAAAATGCGCTCGCCGATTACATGCATACCCGCAGTTTCCAGACCGTGGCCGGCGAAATCGCATTCGGCAAGGACGGCGAATGGGCGAAGCCGCGCACGGTCTTCACACAATTTCAAAACGTGGCGCCAAACGACGTCGAGCAATTCGCCAACGGCGGCAAACAGCCGATCCTTTGGCCGCCGGAGTACAAGACCGGCGACATGATCTATCCGTACGCGAACGCGCGGAAGTAGCCGCCGCTATTCGCTCTTGCCGCCGAGCTGTTTGAGCTTGGCGAACACAGCCTCGACGTCGAGATCGTCGGATTTCTTGGCGGGCGCAGCCGGCGCTTGCGGTTCCTCTTTCGGCGCCGTGGTCACGGCGGCGGGAAGGAGCGTGGCGCCCTGCGCCTCCACCGGCGCCGGCTTTTCCTTGGCCGCGCGCTGCACCTCGAGGTCGAGATCGATCTGCGAGCAAAGGCCGAGCGTCACCGGATCGAGCGGGGTCAGGTTCGTCGAGTTCCAGTGGGTTCGGTCGCGAATGGCCTGGATGGTCGATTTGGTCGTCCCGACCAGCCGCATGATCTGGCTGTCCTTGAGTTCCGGATGATTGCGCACCAGCCAGAGGATGGCGTTCGGCCGGTCCTGCCGGCGCGACACTGGCGTATAGCGCGGCCCCTTCTTTTGCTTGGCCTCGGGCAGGCGGACCTTGGGGTCGGCGATATGCAGCCGGTGATCAGGGTGGGCTTCCGCGTCGGCGATCTCCTCCCGGGTCAATTGGCCGGTCAGGATCGGGTCCAACCCCTTGATTCCCTGCGCGGCATCGCCATCGGCAATCGCCTTCACCTCCAGCGGATGCAGGTTGCAGAACTGGGCGATCTGATCGAACGACAGAGCGGTATTTTCGACCAGCCACACCGCCGTTGCTTTCGGCATCAAGGGGGCGACAGCCATGTGCAAATCTCCTCTGTGCTCCGCCCGCCCGTCCGGGCGAAGCCACTTACGTCATCAACGATGACTGAAAAGCGCACGGAATATAGGCGGCGGGCCCGTTCGGTGCAACCTAAGAGATAAATCCACCGGCCCCCGGGGGCATCGGACCGGAAGTCCGGCCCATTGCGAAATGGCCCGGATTTGGCACAAAAGGGATCGGTGAGCGCGGTTCCAAGTCCTGCATAACGGTCCCGCACAACGCGCCAAATACGGAGCCTTTTGTGGCCGAGACGGTTGCCGAAATCCTCGAAGCCTATCATAGCGGAGCCGCCAAGCCCGAGGACATCGTGGCGCGCAGCTTCGCGCGCATCCGTGCCCATGACGATCCGGCGATCTTCATCGCGCTGAGGGATGAGGCGGAGCTTCTGGCGGAAGCGCGCGCGCTCCAGCAAGCCGGCAAGACGTCGCTGCCGCTCTACGGCATTCCGGTCGCCGTTAAAGACAACATCGACGTGAAGGGCCTGCCGACCACGGCGGCCTGCCCAGCTTACAGCTATCGGCCGAGCAAGGATGCCGCCTGCGTTGCGCGGCTGCGCGAAGCGGGCGCGCTCATTATCGGCAAGACCAACCTCGATCAGTTCGCGACCGGCCTGGTCGGCGTGCGCACGCCGTATGGCATCGGCCGCAATTTGTTTGATCCGAAGCTCGTTCCCGGCGGTTCCAGCACCGGCTCTGCGTTGGCCGTGGGCGCGGGTCTGACGCCGCTTTCGCTCGGCACGGATACGGCTGGTTCGGGCCGCGTGCCGGCGGCTTTTGCCAACATTGTCGGTTTGAAGCCGAGCCGCGGGCTCGTCTCGAATGCAGGCGTGGTGCCGGCCTGCCGCACGCTCGATTGCGTCTCGGTGCTTGCGCTGACCGTCGACGATGCGACGGCGATGCTGAGCGTGATTGCCGGGCCGGACGCCGATGATGCGTCTGCGCGACCGCGGCCGCCGGATCGGGCCGGGCCGATGCCGGAGGGTCTGCGGTTAGGCGTGCCGCTCGCCGGCCAGCGGCTGTTTTTCGGCGACCGCGCATCGGAGGCTTTGTATCAAAGATCGCTTGCGCAATTTGCCGAACTCGGCGCGAAGGTCGTTGAGATCGACATCGAGCCGTTCTATGCGGCGGCGCGCCTGCTCTACGAGGGGCCTTGGGTGGCTGAGCGCTATCTGACCACGCGCGCGCTGATCGCGTCCTCGCCGAAATCACTGCTGCCGGTGACGCGGCAGATCATTCTGGCCGGCGCGCACGGCACGGCGGCCGATGCATTCGCCGCCTTTTATCAGCTCGAGGATTTGCGGCGCGTGCGCGACCACATCTTCCGCGGCATTGACGCCATGGTGCTGCCGACCGCACCGACGATCTACACCGTGGAGCAGGTGCTCGCGGATCCGATCGCGCTCAACAGCCGGCTCGGCACTTACACCAACTTCGTCAACTTGCTCGACATGTGCGGGCTCGCCGTGCCGGCGGCGATGCGGCCAGACGGAACGCCTTTCGGCGTGACGCTGCTTGCGCCGGCCGGCGAAGATGCAGCGCTTGCGGCGATCGGCCGGGTGTTTCATGCGGCCAGCGGCCTGACGCTCGGCGCGCTCAAATACCCGCAGCCGCCGCTGCAAGAGGGGGCGCCGGCGCTGGGGCGGGGCGAAATTCCGCTCGCGGTTGTTGGCGCGCATCTTGCCGGCATGCCGCTCAACGGCGAATTGCGCGCGCTCGGCGCGCGGCTGATCGCGCAAGGCGCCACCGCGCCGCATTATCGGCTTTATGCGCTTCCCGGCACACAGCCGCCGAAGCCCGGCTTGCTGCGCGTGAAAAGCGGCGCCGGCGCCGCCATCGCAATCGAAATCTACGCGCTTTCTGAAAGCGCGTTCGGGCGATTCGTTGCCGCCGTGCCGCCGCCCTTGTCGATCGGCACGCTAGAACTTGACGATGGACGCAGCGTCAAAGGCTTTCTGGTCGAGGCCGAAGCGGTCACCGGAGCGCGCGACATTTCAAGCTTCGGCGGGTGGCGCGCTTTCATGGCGCAGGAGACGGCGCCCGCTCGAACGGGCTAGCTAGTATAGCTTAAATTTTACCACGGCTGATTTCAGGGGCCGAGGACGCTAATGGTCTATGAGAACCCGAAACAGGTCAGAAAAAAGGACGGAGACTAACCCGTGAAATTGAGGAGATAGACCACTTCTTCTACGGCTTTCACAAAGAAAGTGATCATTTTCTATATATGGGGATGTTGGAGTTCAAGCGCGACGACATATGAGGTCTGTCGTATTGCAATTGCACACATCGATAGAAGACCTGATGACCCAGTATCTCTTCAGCGAAATATTGGGAACGGAACCGTGGGAAGACGGGAAGAAAGCGCCGAACAAAGCGAGGAGAGGCCCTAAGCCGAATGCTAAGTGGGCCGAATAGCCTCGGCTTTGACATGAAACTGAATTTTGCAGTCGTCGTCGGACTTTTCAATTCAAAGACAAGAGAAAAATTGAAAAGAGCTGAATTCGCGCCGGAATAAATGTAGCCATAACTGGCTACTAAATGTAGCGATCAGCCGCGGGAAAAAGACGACTCAGAAACGACCTCGATTGCTGAACTTTCGAGGATAGGGTCCTGCCATCAGGTACCAGTTTTGAGGGAGTTAGTGTCAGAGTACGCAGGGTCTCCACGTCGAGCGCCGCGCTGGCCGCGCTCTAATTCTTTATATTTGGTCGCATTTCCTGCGGAAAACCGGTGTCCACTTTTCCGGGAAATACTCTAGCCAAGCGGCGGCTCGTCGATAAAACTCACATGAGCCGCCACGACCCGCCATCCTGCGGCGAACCGCACCCAGGTTTGCATCTGCCGGCCGACCTTGCCGGGCGACGTGATCCGGTGGAACAGGGTCGAGGCCACCGCAAAGTCGCGCCCGTAAGTCGTGATGACGGTGCGAGCGAGCGAGCGCGCGAGGCCTGTCGGATTGCGCGCGGTGCGGAAAGCCTAAATCTCCGAATAACCATAGAGGATCTCGGTGCCGCCATAGCGGATGGTCCGCGCGTCGTCATGAAAAAACGCATCGAGCGCCGCAACGTCGTTCGTCACCAGCGCTGCTCGTAACGTTCGAATGCCGCGCGCACTTCCGCCAAGACCTCGGGCAGATCGATTTGCATCCGAACTCTCCATGACCTCAGGTGTCGTGGGCTTGACCCCAGCGGCAGTGCAAGCCGCTCCAGAGCGCTTCCCGATTACGTTAAATCGGGAAGCGCTCTAATTCCTTTATATTTGGTCGCATTTTCCTGCGGAAAACCGGTGTCCACCCGTCGGGTCAAGCCCGAGGGCAGGCTTTTCCGGGAAATGCTCTAAAGCTGCGGTCGCGGTGCCGCGGCAATCCCCATCGTTTCCAGAGCATGCGCGACGCGCAGCGCAATGTCCTCACGCCAGGGCGCAGCAATGATCTGCACGGCGGTCGGCAGCGGGGCCAGCGGAACCGGCACCGCGACCACAGGCAGGCCGATGAAAGAAATCGGCTGGGTATAGATGCCGAGATTGGCCCGCACCGGCAGCTCGACGCCGTCGAGCACGAAGCTTTGCTGCCCGATCAAAGGCGCGGTGCAGGGCGTGGCGGGCGCGAGAATAACGTCAACGCTGGCGAACAAGTCGAGCACGCGATCGCGATACCAGCGACGAAATTTCTGCGCCTTCACGAGCAGGGCGGCCGGCACCATCGCGCCGGCGATCAGCCGATCGCGCACGGCGGGATCGAAGTCGCCGGCGCGTTTGCGCAGCTGATCGAGATGCAGCGCCGCTCCTTCGGCCGCCGTGATCACATAGGCGGCGGCGCGCGCCCGCTGCGCCTCCGGAATCTCGATCTCGCGCGTTACGCCGAGCGCGCCGCGCGACCCGGTCGAGCGCGCCGCGCACCTCCGCCGACATGCCTTGACGGAAGTAGCCTCCGGCGACCGCCAGGCGCAGGCCTTCGATACCCGGTCGCCAGCATTGGCAACGCCGGCTCGACGGGCCGATCGGCGCAAGCCGGCGTCAAGGTCAGCCCCTGCATCGCATCGTAGGCAAGGGCGAGATCGCGGGCCGAACGGGCGAGCGGTCCGAGATGATCAAAGCTGGCAACGAACGGAAAGGTGCCCGCGCGGCACGAGACGCCCATAGGTCGGCTTGAGGCCAAACAACCCGCACAGCGAAGCAGGCACCCTGATCGATCCGTTGGTATCAGAGCCGAGCGCCAGGGGCACCAGACCGCCGGCGACCGCGCCGCCGGAGCCGCCGGACGATCCACCGGTCATGCGATCGAGGTCGTGCGGATTGCGCGAGGCGCCGTCGTGGACGTTCTCGCCGGTGAAGTCATAGGCGTATTCGCCCATGTTGAGCGCGCCGACGAGCACCGCGCCGGCGAATTCGAGGCGCCCGATCAGCGTGGCGTCGCCTTGCGCCGGCGACCGATCGCGATTGATCTTCGCACCCGCAAGCGTCGGCAGGCCGGCGACATCGAATAGATTTTTACCGCGAACGGAACGCCCGCAAGCGGGCCGAGCGCTCGCCCCTTGGTGCGGGCCGCATCGATTGCCTGCGCCCGCGCCTGGGCGCGCTCGGCGGTCACAGCCGTGAACGCATTGATCAGAGAGGATCGCGCGCGCGGATGCGGGTGAACGCCAACTCGACGACGTTCAGGGCGGTGGCTCGCGGCCGGCGGCAAAAGCGGCTGCGATTTCACCCGCCGTTGTCCAGGCGAAATCGAATGCCTTCTTTTCAAGCACGGAACACCGGGGCAGGCTCGGTTTCGTCGAGGAGGGGAAACGCGTCGACGCGAGCCGCATGCTTAAAGAGCAACTGCAAATTAAAGGCGATGGCCGCATGCCAGGCCGGCTCGACCGGAAGCGCAAGCGCCTTGGCGCCCGCTGCGGCAAGCGCCATTACGTCATCGGGTTTCGAAGTCCTGGCCGGCGGTCTCGCCTGTTGCGCCGATTTCGCTTTGCGGCTTGGGGGTTTGCGGGTCATGCCATATGCACTTTTTGGAAATCGCCGTTGGGACGCCACAATAGCCTAAGCCATTAAATTCTCAGGCATTGTTGCACGCGGCAGGGTAAGCGCCAGTCCGGCACGGCACGCGGGTACAACGTCCAACAACTCACACAAGAGTTGCCAGCCCCTGCCGCAACAAATCGGCGCGCTTCGCTCCGGCTGGCCCTCTTCTTGCACTTTGCCGGCTATAGCTTCGCATAGCTTGAATGAGGGCGGTCATGCCGAAAGTGACTTTCGAGGCCGAACCGGCATGCCGCTTTCCGTCGATCTCGACCGGGCGGCGCTGGTCATCATCGACATGCAGCGCCGACTTCCTGGAGCCGGGCCGCTTCGGTGAAGCCCTCGGCAATGACGTATCTCCGCCTGCAGGCGGCGGTCGACCCCTGCCGCCAGGTGCTCGCCGCCGCGCGGGCGCACGGGCATGCTGGTGATCCACACGCGCGAGGGCCACCGGCCCGACCTCTCGGACGCGCCGCCCCACAAGGTCGAGACGCGGCGATCCGGCGACCGGCATCGGCGCGCCCGGCCCGATCGGCCGAATCCTCGATCCGCGGCGAGCCCGGCCACGACATCATCCCCGAGCTCTATCCGCTTGCCGGACGAAGCCGGTCATCGACAAGCCCGGGCAAGGGCGCGTTCTACCAGACCGACCTCGAACTCATGCTGCCGCAATCGCGGTGTCGACACTAGCTCTTCGTGTGCGGCGTCACCGACCGAAGTCTGCGTGAATACGCACGGTCCGTGAAGGCCGACGACCGCGGCATTCCGCTGCGTCGTGCTATCCGATTGTTGCGCCTCCTACTTCCCGCGTAGTGCCATGCCGCCGGCTCAGCCATGATCAAGGCCCCAAGGGCGGCATCTTCGGCTCGGTCGCCGCCTCGACAGCCGCTGCTCGATTCGCTGGCGGCCGACGCGTTGATCAGGCGCGCGACGTCGATTGACGCGCAAGGCAGCCGACTGCGTGCGTCTCGCATTGCGCCGGCGGCAGTGCTGCTATTTTTGTATGACAGGGCGAGTGACTGACTATTTGGTGAGCAAGTGCCTATTGCGTGGCTCGTCCCACCGGCCGCGCCGACGGCCATTCCGGGGCGATGCACTGCGCGGCTGCTCAATTCCTGATTTAGCTGGCCTCTCATCGCCACCATGCCTCTCGCTCGGCAAGGCGCCGTTGCCGTCTGCCCCCGGTTGGCACGCTGCCTTGCGTGCTTTGTGCGCGCGATCGTCTGACGATTGCAGCATATTGCCGCGCAGGGGCGCGGAGGCTTCTCAGCTCGCAAAACGCAGCCGGTCAAACAGGTCGAGCGTGGGTCGCTCGTGGCACTCACCGCTGGCATCGTACGGCGATGCAATACGCCATCGGACGGGAGCGTGCAGATGACCACCAGCGACATCGACAGCCGGGGTTCCGTCCGTACTTTGTGCACGCCCGGCGACTGCAATGCCTTCTTCGGCTTCGGCACCAACATCCTCGCCAACATGCTGGCGCTCACCGGGCCTCTTGCGGTTCGTGATCAAGATGCCGGACTGCGATCGTGTTCGGCCGCATCCTGCCAGGCGCTCGGCCTCATGCTGTGGCTGCTACGACATTTTACTACGCCTATACTCGCCTACCGGCTCGGCGCAGACCAGACCGGCCGACAGCGACGTTTGCGCGCTCCCGTCAGGCGTCAGCGTGCCGCACATGTTCATCGTCACCTTCGTGATCATGCTGCCGATCGCGTTGAAGACCAACGATCCGATCAAAGGCTGGGAAGCCGGACTGGTCTGGGTGTTCTTCCAGAGCTTCATCCTGATGATCGGCGGCTTCATTGCGCCGATCGTGCGGAAGATTACGCCGCGCGCCGCGTTGCTCGGTACTCTCGCCGGCGTGTCGATCACCTTTATTTC
>CAWHPH010000059.1:0-89930 GCA_963831135.1 uncultured Alphaproteobacteria bacterium | reverse complement strand
GACATTACCGCATCTGGCTTTGCCCGCGCATCACGACGTGCGAGCGGACGACGTTCATCTGCGGCGTCTTCACGGCAATCTTGCCGCGGCAGCCGAGCGCGGCCCGATCGACTTTCCGGATTTGTTGCTCACCCCCGGAGTTGGTGCCCGCACCGTCCGCGCACTCGCCTTGGTGGCCGAAGTGCTGCACGGCACGCCGTGTCGCTTTGACGATCCCGCGCGTTTTTCGCTCGCGCACGGCGGCAAGGACCTGGAACTCCCTTCCCGGTTCCTCTCGAAGGTCTACGACGAAACGATCCGCGTGCTCCGTTCCGCCGTCGACAAAGCAAAGCTCGGCCAAGAGGACATGCTGTTTGCGCTGCAGAAGCTCGATCAGGAGTTGCGGCGGCTGGCGGTCGAGCGCGCCGCGAACGGTCCGCCGTTTGAGGATTTCATTTCCGATGAATTTGAGCGGTCGTATGAAAATGGCGGCCGGAGCGTCTTTGGCTGGGAGCCGCCGGCCGCCGGTACCAAGGACAGCCGCAGCGCCGGGCGGGCGCGAAAATGAAACGTTCCTCCGAGCGGCATGCGGTGTTCGTTTGACAACGACCGGAAGGTGGTGCAGCGTACGATGCCGCCACCCGATGGCGATCTGGCGCGCAGCCGCGGCCTACGAAAGAGCCGAATCCGTCGATGCTATTTCTGCCGGCTCGAAAACATAGGTCGAGTGAAATTCGCAGGTGACGGTGATTTTTCCTGTTCTCGACCATTTCGTCGCGGTCTTCCTGCGGAAAGCTCTGCAGCATGTTTTCCACGCTTTGGCGCGAGCACGAGCACTGCGCCTGCACCGGCGCCGCGCGGAACACGCGTACACCCCGTTCGTGGAACAACCGGTAGGCTAGCCGCTCGCTCGATAATGCCGGATCGATCAACTCGATATCGTCGACCGTTTCCACTAGCGAGCGGCCTTCGACCCAGGCATCGTCTTCGGGCGGGACAGAGGCCTCGGTGCCGGCGGAGCGTCGCCAGGGGTGAAGATCCGCTTGCCGCGCGCGCTCGGGCGATTTGGGCAAGAACTGCAGCAGAATTCCACCGGCACGCCAGCGGCGGCGCGCGCCGCCATTCTCGCCGCCGCGAAATTCCTCAGCGACGGCCAGGCGCACGCGGGTCGGAATCTGCTCGGAACGCATGAAATATTCATGCGCGGCGCGCTCCAGATCATTTCCCTCGCAGCCGAACGAGCCCCTGATAGCGGCTCATATCCGGCCCTTGGTCGATGGTCATCGCAAGATGGCCGCGCCCCAGAAGCTGGCCCGGCTTGGCTGCGCCGGCGGCGATCGCGGCCGCCACCCGGTCGGCATCAAACCGCGCGCAGGCGCGCACTTTGCCGGGCGAGGTGAAAATCCGACAAACCAGCATACTGACCGGGCCGTCAACTCCGGGTTTGCAGAATGAACCGTCCGTCGAATTTCACGGAGGAGCCAAGCATGACCGTGAGCACGATCGCTTCGCCGAGCAGCTTCGCGATCGGCAACGGATAATCGTGGCCACTCAAGATGGCATCGACCGCCGGCCCGCAGCCGTACGATGCGGCCGCGCAGATCAAGCGCGGACACCTCAAAAGGCAGGATCGTGTCGTCAACGCCGGTTTGCGCCGGCGCGCGTACGGGAATGCTCAGATTTCGGATTGTTCATCGCCCCAGAATATAGGCAACGATAGCGCAATTGTGAGCCCTCTGGAACCCGTCGGGGCTGGTGCTACTGCCCACCGGCTAGGCACCAGGTCAGGATGCCCTTCTGCGCGTGCAGCCGGTTCTCGGCTTCGTCGAACACGACGGAATGCGGACCGTCCATCACCTCATCGGGTCACTTCCTCGCCGCGATGGGCGGGGTAGGAACGCACTGTGAAAGGGCGTCCGGCTTGGCCCGCGCCATGAGCCGCGCGTTGACCTGATAATGCTTGAGCAGGTTATGGCGGCGCGCGCCGTTACGGGGCCCATGGACACCCAGGTGTCGGTCACGACGCAATCGGCGCCCTTGACCGCCTCCTCCGGCGGGTCGGTACCGAGGGTGATCATTGCGCCCGAGGATTTGATCGAGTCGACCAGCGGCTTTTTCGGGGTGCAGCTTCCCACGGGGTTGCGACGCGCATACGGGAGGCAAACCGCTCGGCGGCATGCATCCATGAGGTCAGCACGTTATTGGCATCACCCGCTCCAGGCCACCGTGCGCCCGCGGATCGGGCCGCGATGTTCCTCGAAGGTCATCAGGTCGGCCATGATCTGGCACGGATGGCTGCGGCGGTCAGGCCATTGATCACCGGCACGCGCGAGGCGCGCGAGACGCCGACATCGTCTGCGGCCTCGATCGCGCCCGGATCATCACCGCATCGACCAGCGCGAGAGCACCCGCGCGGTGTCCTCGATGGTTTCGCCGCGGCCGAGCTGCATGTCGGTCGGCGGTGGGGATGATCAGCTCTCGCCGCCAAGTTGACGGATGGCGGCGTCGAACGAAACCGCGTCCGGGTCGAGTTGCTGCTGAAAGATCATCGCCAGGGTGCGACCGGCGAGCGGCCGGGCGTCGTGCGTCCACGCGCGCCTGTGCTCCAGCCGCGACGGGCGGCCTTGCGCGGTGCGCGTCGACGAGGATGCCGCGGAGGGTGGCGGCGTCCACGCGCCAGAGATCCACGAAGTGGCGGCGGGGCTCACGCCGCCGCCTTGCGCCGCGTCGTCTCGCAGGCGCCTCGAGCTTGGTCACCGCCTCCCGCGCCTCGGCCTCGCTGATGACGAGCGGCGGCAGCAGGCGCACGCAGTTGTCGCCCGCCGGCGACGAGTAGGCGCTCGGCGCGCGGCCGGCCCGTCATGAACACGGTTGTTGGGGATCCGAGCTTCGCCGATCAGCAGCCCCTTGCCACGGATGTCGTCGATGATGTCCGGAAAGCGGTCCTTCAGCCCGCCAGCCGCTGGCTGAAGTACAGCGCGATCCGGTGCACGTGCTCCAGCATCTCGGGGCTGGCCAGCATCCTCGAACGCCGCCAGACCGACGGCCATGGCCAGCGGATTGCCGCCGTAGGTCGAGCCGTGCGAGCCGACGGTCATGCCCGAGGCTGCGTGGCGCGTGGCCAGACAAGCGCCGACCGGGAAGCTGCTGCCGAGCGCCTTGGCCACGCACATGATGTCGGGCGCGTCCCTGGCCCACTCATAGGCGAACAGCCGGCCGGTGCGGCCCAAGCCCGCCTGGATTTCGTCATAGATCAGCAGCGCGCCATGCTGATCGCAGAGTTCGCGCAACGCGCGGAGTAAGGACGGCTCGACGACGCGCACCCCGCCCTCGCCCTGGACCGGCTCAATAGGATCGCGGCCGTGTCCTGGGTGAGCGCGGCTTTGGCGCCTCCATATCGCCGAACGGCACCCGGCCGAAGCCCGCCACCACAGGACCGAAGCCATCGACGTAGTTCGGTTGTCCGCCGGCGGCGAGCGGCGGCAAGCTGCGGCCGTGGCAGGCCTTCAAAGGCAATGATGCGATAGCGCTCGGCGCGCCGGCCGCCGAATGGTACTTGCGCGCCATCTTGAGCGCGCACTCCATCGCCTCGGTGCCGGAATTACTGAAGAACACCACGTCGGCGAAGCTTGCAATCGCATAGCCCGCTGCGCCACGCGTTCGGCCTCAGGCACCTCGTACAGGTTGGACACGTGCCAGACCTTTTGCGCCTGTTCAGTCAGCGCGGCGACCAGATGCGGATGAGCGTGCCCCAGTGCGTTGACCGCCACGCCGGACGTAAAATCGAGGTAGCGGTCGCCATTGGTCGCAACAAGCCAAACGCCTTCGCCTCGCTCGAAAGCGAGGTTCACACGCGCATAGGTCGGTAGCAAATGCGATGTCACGGTTGCGCCCGCGCACGCTGCGCAGTTTCAGGCTGCGCGGCCGAAATAAAATGTGCCGCCTCTGCGGGCGGCACGACTTTGACATTTTATTTGCGCGCGGCCTGCCGGTCAACACGTTAACGGAGCGCACAATCGGCCGGGTTGTCCACGCATTCGTCCACATTGGGCAGGAATGTGTGGACGCGCGCGGACCGACTCTTGCGCCAAACTCGCGCCATATTGTAGTCTTTTGCCTGTCAAGTACGACATCTCGTGCGGCGGACAGTTCCTCCCCAGCGTCGGTTCGCGTTGCGTGTTAGGCGGCAAGCGCCGTCTGACCCGGAGGGGCGATTCCGCCAAAGCTGCACCCGCATCTGGAGGAGGATAGAGCATGTCGTGGACTGAGGAGCGGGTCGAACTGCTAAAGAAACTATGGTCCGACGGGCTCTCGGCCAGTCAGATTGCGGCCGAACTCGGCGGTATCACGCGCAACGCGGTCATTGGCAAGGTGCATCGTCTCGGCCTTTCCGGGCGCGCCAAAAGCGCTTCGAGCGCCGCGCCGCGGCCGCGTAAAGTGCGCTCATCGACGCACATGCTGCGGATTGGACGCAGCGCGATCCGCGGCAACACCGCGCTTGCGCATGCTTACGAGATCGAAGTCGAAGCGACCCCGGAACTGGTCGAGAACGTCATCCCGATCGGGCAGCGGCGCACTATTCTTGAGTTGAACGAGCAGACCTGCCGCTGGCCGATTGGCGATCCCGGCAGCACGGACTTCTTTTTCTGCGGCGGCAACACGATTGCCGGCCTGCCTTATTGCGCCTACCACTCGCGTGTTGCCTATCAACCGGCAGCCGATCGTCGCCGCGACAGACGCCCGCCGATGCGCTAGCGCGTTTACATCACGCAGCGCGCGGCGCCGCAGCTTGAGAGGTGAACGGCGGCCGCATCGCCGCCTCACCCGCGGCAATAACGCCGATTAGCCTGCTTTGCCGAAGCGATCGTCGAGCGAATAGCCCGCGCCACGGACCGTGCGGATCGGATCGGCACCGTGTCCACGGTTGAGCGCTTTGCGCAGACGACCGACATGCACATCGACGGTGCGTTCATCGATGTAGACGTCGCTGCCCCACACGCCGTCGAGCAGTTGCTCGCGCGAAAAAACCCGGCCGGGGCGTTCCATCAAGAATTCGAGCAGGCGAAACTCGGTCGGTCCGAGGTCCACGGGCCGGCTTGAACGCGACACCCGCTTCTTTTCACGGTCGAGCTCGAGATCGCCGATCATCAGCACCGTCGCCACCCGTTCCGGGCTCGCGCGGCGCAACAATGCTCGAATTCGCGCCAGCAGCTCCGGCACCGAAAACGGCTTGACCAGATAATCGTCGGCGCCTACCGCTACCCTCGCACCCGCTCGCTCTCCTCGCCGCGCGCCGTCAGCATGATGATCGGGAGCGTCTGGGTCTGCGGCCGCGCGCGAAGCCGGCGGCACAGCTCGATGCCCGAGAGACCGGGCAGCATCCAGTCAAGCACGATCAGATCGGGCGCGGTCTCGCGCAGCCGCGTATCGGCCTCATCACCCCGGGCCACGGCGTCAACGTCATAGCCCTCCGCTTCGAGATTGTAGCGCAACAACGTGGTCAATGGCTCTTCGTCTTCAACGATCAGGATGTTGGCACCCATCCCACTCTCCTATCTATTTCTGCAGCAGCGCTGCTCCAAAGCTCGTGGTATCTCCCTTCGGGCGCTGGTCGGTGATCGGACGGCCCTCAACCATGTAATAAACGGTTTCTGCGATGTTGGTGGCGTGATCGCCGATGCGCTCGATGTCTTTCGCACAAAACATAAGATGCATACAGAAAGTGATGTTACGCGGGTCTTCCATCATGTAGGTCAGGAGCTCGCGGAAGAGAGAGGTGCAAACCGCATCAACTTCCTCGTCGCCGTTCCACACCACCAGCGCGGTTGCCAGGTCGTGACTCGCATAGGCGTCGAGTACCTGCTTGAGCAAAGTCGCCACCAGCGTCGCCATGTGCTCGACGCCGCGGATCAGCTTTTGCGGATGCAAATCCAGATCGAGTGCTACGACCCGCTTGCCGATGTGCTTGGCGTGATCGCCGATCCGCTCAAGGTCATTGCATACACGCATGGCGCCCACGATCTCGCGCAAATCGACGGCCATCGGCTGCCGGCGCGCGATCGTCAGAATCGCCTTCTCCTCGATCTCGTGCTGCATCGCATCGATGGTCAGATCGGTGCCGATGACTCGCTCGGCGAGATCGGTGTCGCGATCAACCAGCGCGCGGGTGGCATCGGCGATCTGCCGCTCCGCTAATCCTCCCATCTCGGCAACCTTGCGCGTGATCTCTTGCAGATCGACGTCAAAGGCCTTGGTAGTATGATCCACTCTGGAGCTGGTATCGGTCATAGTGGTCACCCGAAGCGGCCAGTGATGTAGTCTTGCGTCCGTTGATCGTGTGGCGCCGTGAATATCTTGCTCGTAGAATCGAACTCGATCAGTTCGCCCAGATACATGAAGGCGGTGAATTCCGACACGCGCGCCGCCTGCTGCATGTTATGGGTCACGATCACGATCGTATAATCGTCGGTCAGTTCGTCGATCAGTTCCTCGATCTTCGCGGTGGAGATCGGATCGAGCGCCGAGCACGGTTCGTCGAACAGGATGACTTCCGGGCGCACCGCCACGGTGCGGGCAATGCACAGCCGCTGCTGCTGGCCGCCGGAAAGGCTCTGGCCATTGGCTCCAAGCTTGTCCTTCACCTCGTCCCATAGCGCCGCCCGCCGCAACGAGGTTTCCACCCGTCCGTCGAGCTCGGATTTTGACAACCGCTCGTAAAGCCTGATGCCGAACGCGATGTTTTCGTAGATCGACATGGGGAACGGCGTTGGCTTCTGAAACACCATGCCGATGCGCGCGCGCAGCAGATTGATGTCTTGTTTCGGGGAGAGAATGTTGGCGCCGTCGAGGATCACGTCGCCGGTTGCGCGTTGATTTGGATAGAGGTCGTACATACGATTGAGCACGCGCAACAAGGTCGACTTGCCGCATCCCGACGGGCCGATAAAGGCGGTGACCTTATGCTCGTAGAGCGGGAGGCTGATCGATTTCAGCGCCTTCGACTCGCCATAGAAGAAATTCAGGTCGCGGATCGTGACCTTCTCGACCAGTCCGGAGCGATCGCTGGGAGCGACAGAAACCGATGGAACGGCAACGGATGTTACGCTCATGACTGCTTACCTGATGAGACGAGGCTACGGGCGGTGATACTCAAGGCGAGGACCGCCAGGGTGATGATGAGGGCGCCGGTCCAGGCGAGCGACTGCCAGTCCTTGTACGGACTGAGCGCGAATTGGAAAATGATGACGGGAAGGCTTGCCATCGGCGCGTTGAGATTCGTGCTCCAGAACTGATTGTTGAGCGACGTGAACAAGAGCGGCGCGGTCTCGCCGCTGATGCGCGCCACCGCGAGCAGGACGCCCGTGACCATGCCGGCGCGCGCCGCGCGGTAACAGATACGCGTTATCGACATCGAGCGCGGCAAGCCGATCGAGGTCGCCGCTTCGCGCAACGCATTGGGGACAAGCGTCAGCATATCCTCGGTAGTGCGCACCACGACCGGAATGACGATGACCGCAAGGGCGACGCCGCCGGCCAACCCGGAGAAATGACCCATCGGCGCGACCATCACTTCGTAGATGAAGAGGCCGACAACGATTGAGGGCGCGCTCAACAGGATATCGTTGATGAAGCGCACCACGCTGCTGAGGCGATCGTAGCGGCCGTATTCGGCCATATAGGTGCCGGCCAGGACACCGATCGGAGTGCCGATTGCAACCGCTAGAACGGTCAGAATGAGGCTGCCGATGATCGGATTGAGCAGTCCGCCGCTAGATCCAGGCGGCGGTGTCATTTGCGTGAAAACCGCAAGCGACAGTCCGCTGAACCCCTTCCACAGCAACACACCTAGGATCATAACGAGCCAGCCCAGCCCGAACACCGTCGCGGCGAGCGACAACGCCATTGCTACAACGTTGTTTCGGCGACGAGCGGCGTAGCGAGCAGTCATGAAGCTATCCGATCCGGCGGTCGATGCGCAGCAGTAGGTAACGCGCGGCGGCAAGGACAATCAATGTAATCACGAACAGAATCAGTCCGAGTGCGATCAGCGAGGAGGTGTAGAGATCGCCGACGGCTTCGGTGAACTCGTTGGCGATGGTGGCGGAGATCGTGGTGCCGGGCGCAAGCAAGGATGCCGAGACCCGATGGGCATTGCCGATGACGAAGGTAATGGCCATGGTCTCGCCGAGCGCACGGCCGAGAGCGAGCATCACCCCGCCGATCACGCCAACCCGCGCGTAAGGCAGCACGACATTGCGCGCCACCTCCCATGTCGTGCAGCCGACGCCATAAGCCGCCTCCTTAAGCACGGCGGGCACGGCCTCGAACACATCACGCGAAATCGACGTCACGAACGGCAACACCATGATCGCCAGAATCAATCCCGCCGTCAGCATGCCGATGCCATAGGGCGGGCCGGAGAAAAGCGGGGCAATGCCCGGCACGTTGCCGAGCGTGTTGATCAGGAATGGCTGCAACGTATCCTGTAAGAAAGGGGCGAAGATGAACAGCCCCCAAATCCCGTAGATGATGCTGGGGATACCGGCCAGCAGCTCGATCGCTATGCCGATCGGCCGCCGCAGCCATTGCGGGCAAAGTTCGGTGAGGAAGAACGCGATCATCAGCCCAACCGGGACCGCGATCACCATGGCGATGAACGACGTGACGAGCGTCCCGTAGATCGGCGCCAACGCACCGAAATTTTCGGTGACCGGATTCCACCGTTCGCTGGTGAGAAACCCGAAGCCGAAAGCCCTGAAGGCCGGCAGCGAACCGGCAATCAATGAAATGATCACGCCGGTGAGGAGCAACAACACGCCGAACGCCGCAGCACGGGTCACGTGGCGGAAAGCCATGTCGCCAAGGCGAAGCCGGTCGAGCACTCTCGCTCGCATCCCCGCCTCGACGGACCCCATCGCCCCCTCCTGCAGCGCTACGTCAACCACAGATCGCCTCCGGGCTCCCGGTTCCATCGCCAGCGCCCCGATAGAGATTTGGGAGCGCCTACTCAAACAATCTACCGGCCGCCGCGCAACATACTCGCGCGACGGGCCGGTTAAGAACTAAAGAGCGGGGCACCGCGCAGCGGCTGCGGGGCCCCGCCGTTTGCATCGGACTTAATGCGCCATCGTGGTGTGGAGCGGCTTGCCGCTTGCGTCCGTAATTTCCTTGGCCCACATGCTCTCGATCTGATCGACGACCTTTTTCGGCATTGGAACGTAATCGAGCGCCTCGGCCATCTTGTCGCCCTTGGCATAGGCCCAGGCAAAGAACTTGAGGGCTTCCGTAGCGGCAGCCGGCTCCGGCGGTTGCTTGTAGATCAGAATAAATGTTGCACCTGCGATCGGCCAAGAGGCTGCGCCTGGCTGATTGGTAAGAATAACATAGAAGTTATCAGCCTTTTCCCAATCCGCGCCAGCGGCGGCGGCTTGGAATGCGGCCGCGTCAGGAACGACAGTCTTGCTGTCCTTGTTGATCATGCCCACCGTCGTCATGGCGTTCTGTTTCGCATAGGCGTATTCCACATAGCCGATCGAGCCCTTGGTCTGGCTCACATTGTTGGAAACGCCCTCATTGCCTTTGGCCCCAATGCCTGCGGGCCATTCAACCGAGGTATTTGCGCCCACCTGCGACTTCCACTTCTCACTCACTTTAGACAGATAGTCGGTCCAGATAAATGTCGTGCCCGAACCGTCAGATCGGTGGACAACGACAATCGCCTGCGAGGGCAGCTTGGCATTCGGGTTGAGCTTTTTGATCGCCGGATCGTCCCACTTGGTGATCTCGCCAAGGAAGATTTTTGCCAGGGTATCGCCGTCGAGTGTCAGTTCGTTGGACTTGATGCCCTCGAGATTGACGACTGGCACGTCACCACCAATCACCGTTGGGAACTGAACCATGTTCCACTTCTTCAATTCCGCAGGCAGCAAGGGCATATCGGAGGCGCCAAAAGTCACGGTCTTCGCCTGGATCTGCTTGATTCCCCCGCCCGAACCGATGGATTGATAATTGAGCCCGCTGCCGGTCTCCTTTTTGTAAGCGTCTGCCCATTTGGCATAGATGGGGTAAGGGAATGTGGCACCGGCGCCAGAAATATCCATGGCGGCGGCGGGAAGGACGGTCGCGGCTAGAAAGCCGGCAACGGCGATGGTTCTCAGCTGGTTCACTGGGTGCTCCTGTCAGCGGAATCTTAGTGCGGCGCGGACCCGACCCACGCCGGCCATCGGTCCCGTTTGGGACCCTGCGTTCTGTTCGACGTTAAGCAACGCGCTGCGGCGAGGTTCGGTCTCTCGAAGGGGCCCGCAACGCTGGAATGCTTATTTTCAGCACGTCACCGTTCTATGAGGCCGGCATGACAGTTAAATGACAATTCATCATATTGATTTTACGTTGATTTCTCTGTTGCCACAGCGCCGGCCAGTGGAAGGTAAACAGTGAATGTAGCGCCCGCACCGGGCAAGCTCTCGATCGATAGGCGTCCCTGGTGCCGGTTAAGAATGTGCTTCACCAGCGCCAATCCAAGCCCGGTTCCGCCCTGCGCGCGGCTTTCGCGCACATCCACCCGATAGAAGCGCTCGGTTAATCGCGGCACGTGCTCGGGCGCGATGCCAGGACCATAATCCCGCACGCCGATACGCGCCTCCTGTTCGCCTTCCGGAGACTCTCCCTGGGTGAGGGAAATGTCGACACGCTTGCCCGCAGCGCCGTATTTGAGCGCGTTCTCCACCAGGTTTTCAAAGACGCGGACAAGCTCGTCGCGGTTACCAGGCACCCGCAAGGCGTTCGCGGCATCGACGTGAACCGTCACCCCCCGGTCGCGCGCCAGCGTTTGCAGCCCGTCAGCCACTTGGCGGACAATCGGAACAAGATCGACCGGCGTGTCAGGACGCCGATGCGCATTGAGTTCAATGCGCGAGAGCGACAACAGATCGTCGATCAGCCGCGCCATGCGCTTCGCCTGCTCTTGCATGATGGGAAGGAAGCGCTCGCGGGCCTTAGCGTCATCCCGGGCCGATCCCTGCAAAGTTTCGATGAAGCCGGAAAGGGCCGCGAGCGGCGTGCGCAGTTCGTGGCTGGCATTGGCAACGAAATCAGCCCGCATCTCTTCGACGCGCCGCAGCGGCGTGAGATCGTGAAAGGTCATCAGCACCAGATCGGGCATGTGCAGCTTCGGCTCGCGCTTCACCGGCTTGACGATCACTTCGAACCAGCGGTCGATCGGCACGCGCTCGGAATATTCCACGCGCTGCTCCTCGCCGGTGGCGTAGGCGCGGCCGATCGCCTCGATCAGCTCGGGCATGCGAAGCGCGAGCGACACGGGCTCACTCAACCGCAAAGCGGGCGCCAGCGACCGCGCCCGCTCATTCAGCGTCAGCACCCGGCCGTTTCTGTCCAGAGCGATGACAGGATCGGGCAGCCCGGCGATGACGGCTTCGAGCGGCTCGCCTGCGCGTTCGGCCACGGCCACCGGTCGCGTCAGCCGGCTGACCTCCTCGGTAGCGCGGCTGGCCAGCAAGGCGGCCGACGCCAGAACGACAAACCCGAGAAGCCCATAACCGGACGAGAGCGCGCCAAGCGCGACGAAGCCCCCGAACACGATCGCGGCTGCGACGATCACGACCCGGGTACCGCGCCACTTGCTGTTCGCCGGCGCGCGGTGAACTTCATTCAAGCTCATCGACAAGCCTTTCGGGCAAGCTCTTGGATTCTATCCTCGCCCGTTCCGCCGACGGATCAAGCCATGTCAGATTTTTCTCGCACCAAGCTGCTGATCGGACTCAATGGCGTTTGCAAGCGGGCGCGCCATGCGCGCCGCGCGACCATGCAACACCTCGCGTGTTCCGAGGATCAGCAGCGAGAGTGCGAAAGGAATGATGTAGTAGAGCAAGCGAAACAGCAACAGGCCTGCCAGCAGGTCTTCCTTGTCGAATTGCCAAAGCGCAACCATCATCGTGGCATCGAATACGCCGAGGCCGCCCGGGGCATGGCTGGCAAAGCCCAGAAGCGTGGCGGTAACGAAGATGACGGCCACGGGAATGAAACCGAGATGCGGCTCGTCGGGCACGAGCATGTACATCGCGAGCGCGCAGAACGAAAGGTCGAGAATGCCGATCACGATTTGAACCAGGGTGAGTGGCCCGCCCGGCAGAGACACTTGCCAGCCTTCGCGGCCGATAACCCGCGGCTTCACCCAAACCCACGCGATATAGGCTGCCAGCAAGACCAAAATTACAATCGCAAGAATGCGGTTAACCCCAACCGGCAACTGGTCGATGTCGCTCGCCTGCTGTGGCGCGTAGAGAATGCCGATGCCGAGCATAGCGGCATTGCCCAGCCAGAAGGTGAGTCCGGCGACGAAGCAGATCTTGGTGACTTCAACGACGCTCAAACCCCAGGTCGAATAAATCCGGTAGCGCACGGCGCCGCCGGAAAAGACGCTGGCCCCGACGTTGTGTCCAATCGCGTAGCTGGTGAAGCTGCCCAGTGCGGCGGCGCGGTAAGGCACCTCGAAGCGGCCGATCGTCCGCAGCGCGAACAGATCGTAAAATGTCAGCGTCAGGTAGCCGGCCGCGACAAAAAGTCCTGCAATGACGAGGGTCCGCCAGTCGGTCGCCTCCAGCGCGTCGATAAGTCCGTCGAGGTCCATATCGCGCAGAATGTGGTAGAGGACGAACGCGGCAATGATGATGATGGTGACGCTGAGCGCCACGCCCAATCGACTGAAGCCGACCTTTTGATTGAACAAATGCGCGATGGCGCGCAATCCGTTCAGCATTCGGTGCTCCCGCGGGGCTGTCATGTTCTCGTCGACCGTCTCGTCCTGCCCACCCCCGGCCAACCGCCGCCGCCCTGGCATGATCGCTTCAGATCGTGTCGATTGGCCGCTAACATTTTGGGGAAGCATGATCTTTTCGGAAAACCGGCTCCATTTTCCAGATTCTGCTCTAGCAGATGTGGCCGCAGGGCGCGAGTGTGGCGGAGGCAGCTTCACCAAACGCGCGCTCTTTGGCCACAGTCGGCGGATGCGTCAGCGACCATATGGGACATAGCCCATTTCGCGCGGGCAGGTTTGCGGTTGACGAAAGCCGCGGCTCCCGCTTGTTACCTCCCGAAATTCTCAGGAGCCTTTGCCAATGACCAGAACCAAACCGCCGTTTCGCGCCGACGTGGTCGGCAGCCTCTTGCGCACCGCCCCTTTGAAGGAGGCGCGGGCGAAGCGGGAAAAAGGCGAAATCGGCGCCGCCGCGCTCAAGGAGGTCGAAGACCGGGAGATCGAGAAAATCATCAAGAAGCAGGAGGAGGTCGGGCTGAAGGTAGCAACCGACGGCGAATTCCGTCGCTCATGGTGGCACTTCGACTTTTTCGGAATGCTTGACGGCGTCGAGATCTACGAAGTCGATCACGGCATTCAGTTCCAGGGGGTACAGACCAAGCACCGCACGCCACGGATCAAGGGCAAGCTGGGCTTTTCGAACCACCCGATGCTGGATCATTTCAAGTTCCTGAAGGCGCATAGCCGCGCCCTTCCGAAGATGACGATACCAAGCCCGGCCATTCTGCATTTCCGGCTGGAGCCGAATGCCATAACGACCAAAGAATATGCCGACCGCGACGCCATTTTCGATGATCTGGCGAAGACATATAAGCAGGCGATTCGCGCATTCTATGACGTCGGCTGCCGCTACCTGCAATTCGACGACACGGCCTGGGCCTATCTCTGCTCGCAGGCGGAGCTGAAAAAGGCGCGCGAGCGCGGGTTAAACGCCGACCATCTCGCGCAAGACTACGCCCGCGTCATCAACCAGGCGCTGGAAGGAAAGCCGGCCGACATGGCGGTCACGACCCATATCTGCCGCGGCAACTTCCGTTCGACCTGGATCTCCGAGGGCGGCTACGAGCCTGTGGCCGAAGTGCTGCTCGGTCAGCTGAACTATGACGGCTACTTCCTCGAATACGACACCGAGCGCGCCGGCGGCTTCGAACCGCTGCGGTTTCTGCCGAAGGGCAACAAGATCGTCGTGCTCGGCCTGATCACCACCAAATCCGGGCAACTCGAAAAGAAAGATGATGTCAAGCGTCGCATCGACGAAGCGACCAAATATGCCGCACTCGATCAGCTTTCCCTGTCGCCGCAGTGCGGCTTTGCCTCGACGGAAGAGGGCAATGTGCTCGCGGAGGAGGAGCAATGGGCAAAGCTCAGAATGGTGGTCGAGCTTGCCGATGAAGTCTGGCGCTGAGAGCCTGGCCCGGTCCAGGACGCGCCCTCACCGCGATCCGACTAGTGTCCCGATTCCGAAGTTCGCGCGATCCGGCGGCACATTCTGATGCGAACTTCGGAATCAAAGGGACACTAGCAAATTTATGATTCTAGTGCGGGTTTGGGATTTGAAGTTCCTATCTCAGTTCGCCGCTCGATCTTAGGAACTTCAAATCCACCGCACTAGAAAAATTTCCGGATCTGGCCCGCCACCGGGCAAATCGCAATCAAGCGGCCGGGCGCGCGATCGCTGTGCGCCGGCTGAGCCGTTTATGCACGTGCACCATCAGGCTCATGGCGAACAACGGCGTCGCCAGGTTCACGATCGGAATTGACACGAAGGCTGCAATCAACAATCCGCCGACATAGATCGTGCCTGCAAAGTGCCTGCGTAAAGCCTTCGCCTCGTCCGGCGGCCGAAAGCGCATGGCGGCGAGTTCGAAATATTCGCGGCCAAGCAGCCACGCTGTTGCCAGAAAGAAAATCAAAGCGCCGAAGCCGGCAAACAGCAAGAACGGCACTGCGCAAAGATAAACGACAATTGCCAACAGTGCCGTCTTGCCGCCCTCAAGGACGGCGAGCCAAAGTGGCAGCGTTTTGCCGGGAGGATCGGTCGGATAGTGCTCGCGCTCGACCTGATCGGCGATTTCGTCGGCGAAAAAGCTCGCCACGAAGGCGGTGACGGCCGGCATCAACATCACGCTACCGACGACAATTCCCAGCCCCGCGGCGATCGACAGCAGCCAGGCGAGCGCGGTCGCCGGCATATGCGCTTGCGGCCCCAAGCCGCTCTCGACGGCGGCCCCGCCGGCGCCAAGGAGCCAAGCGATCAAACGACTGAGTATGATGGCGACAACGACGATGAGCGCGAGCGCCAATCCGACCGATTTCCACAGCACCGTGCGCAACGGCGGCGAAAGCATCTGGCCGAGCGCTTTGGCGGCGTCCTCAAGCATGAAACCCTCCGCAAGATCGCAGAGGTAAAGATGGGAGCCCGCGAGTACAAGTGGGCGATCAGGCGGCGACTGGGCCGCCGCGTTCGCCTGCGGCCATAGCGTCGGCAACCGATGGGATTTGCGCGCTTGCAAGCGGCGGTGAGTTGGCCCAGTTCAGCGCTTTGTAGTCGAAACCTCGGGCGATGGTGGGCTTCACAACATTGAAATAGGGCGAGATATCGAAGTCGCGCGGACAATAGAGCGAGGAATGGCGAATTTCCAAGATCTGCTCGATCGCCCGCCGGCTGCGCGTCAGCGTGATCTTGGGCAGGATCGGGTACTGAACAGCGCGGAACGCCTCGGCGATCAACGCCGAACAAATCAGCCGCGACGGATCGCCGGAGCCCAGCGCGATCATCCGCCGGCGCCAGCGCTGGGGCACCGGCAGCGGAAACAGATAGCGCATGAGATCGATGATATTCTTGAGATCGTAGGCGAAGCCGATCCGCTCAATGGCATAAGTGCATACGCTTGCACAATCCGCCCCGGTCAAGCCGACCGGCCGGCAGATACGGGTGTGGAAGCAGAAATATTTTGAGAGTGGCGCCGACACCACGCCCTCCCCAACATTGGCCTCGACGAGGACGTGCGGCTCGCCGTGTTGCGTCATACGGTCGGGGATAGGCCCGACAAAGAGCGCCGAGTGCGACCAGGTCGACTGCGTGAGATATTTGATGACGCCCGCAATATTGTTGTTGCCTTCGACCAGAAGCACGTCGCCCGGTTGGAGCGACGCTCGCAAAGCGTCCGGATCGCTCGGCGTGAACGGCTCGTAGCCGTGCACGGGCTTCTGCAGATAGCGAGCGATCAGCCGGCCAATGCCATCGAGCATTCTGCTCATGCGGGCCTCCCCAAGATGCGCACGATTTCTGCGCGTCTTTTATTGTCAGTTTAATCAAAGGCCGTTGCGATTTGGTTCACACCGCGTCCCGACAGTCTTGATGGTTCATCAACCGTGGCGTTTGCGCAGCGCGCGTCGTTCGGGCAATCTGAGCGAGCCAGCAAGTATTCGGAAACCATGCCGCGACTGAGCCGCCGCTCGTTCCTGACCGCCTCGGCCGCGCTCGCGACGCGACCCGCGATGAGCGCAGGCGCCGCCGCGACGACGTCCGTGGACGTTGTCATCGTCGGGGCGGGAGCGGCCGGCATAGCGGCAGCGCGCCGGATCGCCGCCGCCGGCCGAAAATTTGTCCTGATCGACGCCGCCGACCATGTCGGCGGCCGCTGCGTCACCGATACCCGCACCTTCGACGTACCATACGACCGCGGCGCCCACTGGATTCACGCGCCCGATTTCAATCCGCTGATGAAGCTCGCCGCCCGGCGCGGGCTCGAAGTCTATCCGGCGCCGGCAAGTCAGAAAGTGCGGATCGGCAGGCGCTATGCCCGCGAAGGGGAATTGGAGGATTTTCTGGCGCTCCAGGTACGCACCAACCGCGCCATCGCGGACGCCGCGCGAAAGGGCGATATTGCTTGCGCCCAGGCGCTGCCGAACGATCTCGGCGACTGGCGGCCCGCAATCGAATTCCTCCTTGGCCCTTTTAGCTGCGGCAAAAACCTCACGCAGGTCTCGGCGGTGGATTTCGCCAAATCCATCGAGCGCAATACCGACGCATTTTGCCGCCAGGGGCTCGGCACGTTGCTCGCCGCTTTCGCCGAGGGCATCCCGGTCAAGCTCTCGACCCCGGCGACCGCGATCGACACGCGGCGCGGGGTGCTGGTTGAAACGCCGAGTGGCGTGATCGCGGCGCACACCGCGGTCGTCACCGTGTCGACCAACGTTCTTGCCTCCGGCGCCATTAAATTCAGCCCCGAGCTTCCGAAGCGGCAAATCGATGCTCTCAGCAAACTCTCGCTCGGCAGCTACGATCACATCGCGCTCGAACTTGCCGGCAACCCGCTGGGATTCGAGAGCGACGAACTGGTGTTTGAGAAGTCGGCGGATACGCGCACGGCGGCCATTCTCGCCAATGTCTCAGGCACGCAACTTTGCGTTATCGAGGTCGCCGGCACTTTCGGCCGTGAACTCTCGGCGAAAGGCGAAGCAGCCATGGTCAATTTTGCCGCCGATTGGCTGGCAGGGCTGTACGGCGCCGACGTGAAAAAGGCGATCAAGCGTTCTCACGCCACGCGCTGGAATCACGAGCCGCGCACGCTGGGCGCTTTTTCGGCGGCAGCGCCTGGCGGGCAAGGCGCGCGCCGGATCCTTATGGAACCGCTGCAGAACGCGGTGTGGTTTGCCGGCGAAGCCGTGCACGAAACCCTGTGGGGAACGGTCGGCGGCGCCTGGGAATCGGGCGAACGCGCCGCCGACGCGGTCTTGCGCCGGCTCGGAGGCGGCAAGGAGGCGCCCCAACCCGAAACGACCGGATCACCCGCGCGCGCCCCGCAGCGCCCGCGCGCTGGACCGCGCTACCAACGATACCAACGATACTAACGATGAGTTCCAGCGCCCAACCGGGCGACATATGTGCCGCTACGTGCGCAACACGCCGCCGGTCCGCTTGCCGACCTCGGCCACGATCTTGGCCGCAAGCGCCTCGATTTCATCGTCGGTCATCGTGCGCTCGCGCGGCTGGATGGTGACGGCGATGGCAATTGACTTTTTGCCCGGCTCGATGCCGGAGCCTTCATAGACGTCGAACACGCTCACGCCGGCGATCAGCTTGCGGTCGACGGACTGCGCGGCGCGCACGATATCGGCCGCTTTCACGTTGCGCTCGACGACGAAAGCGAAATCCCGGTCGACCGGTTGAAATGGCGACAATTCCAGAGCGGGTTTGGCTCGCGTGGGCTTCGCCTTCGGCTCCGTGATGCGCTCTAGAATCACCTCGAAGGCGACCAGCGGGCCTTCGGCGTCAAGCGCTTCAAGCACGCTCGGATGCAATTCGCCAAAATGGCCGAGCACGTTCTGCGGCCCGATCTGGATCGCACCCGAGCGGCCGGGGTGAAACCAGGCCGGCCCGCCCGGCGCGACCTGCAGCGCCTGCGGCGCTGCCCCCGCCGCCATCAAAACGCTGAGCGCGTCGGCCTTGGCGTCGAATGCATCGACTTCGCCATCGCGCTTGGACCAATGGCGGCCGAGGCCGGAAGGCTTCGCCAACGCACGCCTGATTCCGGCCGCAGCCATGAGTTGATCCTGCGGCCGGTCGCCGCGAAACACCTGGCCGACTTCGAACAAGCCGACATCGGGGAACCCACGGTCGGCGTTTTTCTGCGCGGCGGCGACAAGACCCGGAATGAGACTTGGGCGCATGTCGGAAAGCTCGGCCGCGATCGGATTGGCCAGCGCAAGCTCGGGCTTGCCGCCGCCAAACAATTCCGCCTGCGGTTTGGCGATGAAGGACCAGGTGACCGCCTCGACCAGATTGCGTGCGGCCAGCGCGCGCTTGGCCTTTCGCGTTCGCAGTTGGATCGATGTGAGCACCGGCTTGCGGGGATTGTCGCCGCGCGGAAACGGCGTCAAGGGCACGCGCTCGACGCCGACAATACGCACGACCTCTTCGACAATATCGGCCTTGTTTCTGACGTCGGCGCGCCATGACGGCACCGCCACCTTCACGTGCTCGCCTTGACCAGCGACAAAAAAGCCGAGACGCTCCAGTACACCGCGCAGTTCCGGCAGCGGCACTGTGAGGCCGGCGAGACGTTTCAGCTCGGACAAGGGAAAATCGATGACGATTTCAGGAGCCTCGGCCGCGCCGGCAACAGTGATCGCTGATGGCGTGCCGCCACACAGATCGAGCACCAGCTTTGTCGCAAGCTCCAGCCCGGGGAGCATGAAGGCCGGATCGACACCGCGCTCGAAGCGATAACGGGCATCGGAGTTGATGCCGAGTTTCCGACCGGTCTGGGCGATGTTGATCTCGTTCCAGAGTGCCGATTCGATGAGGACATCGGTCGTTGCTTCCGAACAGCCGGTTTTTTCGCCACCCATGATACCGGACAGCGACTCGACACCTTCGGCATCGGCGATGACGCAAACGCTCGCATCGAGCGTGTAGGTCTTGCCGTCGAGCGCCAGCAGCGTCTCGCCGGCGCGCCCCCGGCGCACCGTGAGATTGCCGCGCACCTTGGCCGCATCAAACACATGCAAGGGCCGGGCAGCGGTCGTAAGTCATCAAATTGGTGATGTCGACAAGCGCGTTGATCGGACGCAATCCGATCGCGGTCAGGCGCTTCTGCAGCCACTCCGGCGAAGGGCCGTTCTTGACGCCGCGCACCAGACGGAGCGCAAAGGCCGGGCACAGATCCGGCGCTTCGATCTGTACGGCAACGGGACAGGGGAATTCGCCTTTGATGGCCTTGATGCTCGGGTCCCTGAACTTTCCCATGTCGGCGGCGCCGAGGTCGCGCGCGATGCCGTGCACGCCGGCGCAATCGGCGCGATTGGGCGTCAGATTGATCTCGATCACGGGATCATCCAGCCCTGCCCATTGCGCGTAGTTCGCGCCAACCGGAGCATCGTCGGGCAGATCAATGATTCCCTCGTGATCGTCGGAGATTTGCAGCTCGAATGCCGAGACCAGCATGCCGCGGCTCTCGACATCGCGAATCTTGCCGACGCCGAGCGTCACATTCTTACCGGGAATGAACGCACCGGGCGGCGCGAAAACCCCCTTCATTCCGGCGCGCGCGTTCGGCGCGCCGCAAACCACCTGGATGGGATCGCCCGTGCCGGTATCGACCATGCAGACCCGCAGCCGGTCGGCGTTCGGATGCTGCTTGGCCTCGACCACGCGGGCGATGATGAACGGCGCAAATAGTTTCGCCTTATCCTCGACGCGCTCCACTTCCAGCCCGATCATAGTGAGCTTGTCCGCGATCTCAGGCAGCGGACGATCGGTATCGAGGTGCTCCTTGAGCCAACCGAAGGTGAATTTCATTGCCGTGATCCAAAGGCGATCGTCCGCACGGTCAAGCCCCCTTCTGCGGAACGTAGAGGTAGAGAAGAGGCAGACTGAGCAAGACCAGCAGCGTCAGCAGGATGGCAGCGCGATTGCACAACCCGAAAAGCTTGTGACGAAGTATCATCTCGTCACGCGCCGCTTCGTTTGCCGGACTATCCAGATCGTTTTGGAACATCGAGAGGCAGCGCAAGCATCCCAGCGCCACCAGCAGGTAGAACATAATTTCCACCACGATAACGCCCTGCTCGAAATAATCGTTGGCGACAACGGGCGCGGAAATGCCCAGCGCGGCAATCATCATCGAGGTATGGGTGAGAAGTCCGCTCGCCTTATTGTCGATGATCTGGAAGCCGCGGCCGATGACGTTCGGCACGCTGGTCTCGTCGTGGTCCACGGCGAGATGCTTGACATACCGGTCGACATGCTCGTGCGACAAATCCCCCGTCACCGCGCGATAGAGCAAGCGGTCTACAGTCCGGATCAGCGACCTGTCGATTCCCATAGCCGTTCCATCGTTTCGCGCGTCATGCGCTCAATCCTCCGGCCAGCGTCGGCAGGTCGAGCGGGCGGAAGCCGTAGTGCGAGAGCCAGCGGACATCGGCCTCGAAGAAGGCGCGCAAATCCGGCATGCCGTATTTGAGCATGGCGATGCGATCGATCCCCATGCCCCAGGCAAATCCCTGAAACTCGTCCGGATCGAGCCCGCAATTCTTCAACACGTTCGGGTGCACCATGCCGCAGCCGAGAATTTCCATCCAATCGTCGCCTTCGCCGAAGCGAACCTCGCCTTTGTCGCGCCGGCACTGGATATCGACTTCGAGCGAAGGCTCCGTGAACGGAAAGAACGATGGACGAAAGCGCATGCCGACGCGATCGACTTCGAAGAAGGCCTTGCAGAACTCCTCCAAGATCCACTTCAAGTGACCGAGATGCGAGCCGCGATCGATAACGAGACCCTCGACCTGATGGAACATCGGCGTGTGGGTCTGATCGCTGTCGCAACGATAAGTGCGGCCGGGAATGATGACCCTGATCGGCGGCTTTTGGCTCATCATCGTGCGCACCTGCACGGGCGAGGTGTGCGTACGCAAGAGCAGCCGCGATCCGTCCTCCTTCGGATTGAAGAAGAACGTGTCGTGCATGTCGCGCGCCGGATGATCCTCCGGAAAATTGAGCTTGGTGAAGTTATAATCCTCGGTCTCGATGTCGGGGCCTTCGACGACGGCAAAACCCATATCGGCGAAGATCGCGGTCAGTTCGTCGGTCACTTGGGTGATCGGATGCACGCGGCCGATTTCGAACGGCGCCTCGTGCACCGGCAAGGTCACGTCGACGCTTTCGGTGTTGAGTCGCGTCTCCAGAGCTGCGCGTTTGAACGCTTCGCGGCGCGCGGCGAACGCCGCATTCACGCGATCCTTCAATCCGTTGATCAGCGGCCCCTGATTCTTGCGCTCCTCCGGCGCCATAGTGCCGAGCGTCTTTAAGAGAGCGCTGACCGAGCCCTGTTTCCCGAGCGCAGCTACCCGTACCGCCTCGAGCGTGGCCTCATCGCCGGCGGCCGCAATATCGGCAAGGATTTTCTGTTCGATCTGGACGGTATCGGACATCGCGTTGATCATTCCGGCATGAATGGCAGATCGGTATCGCAAGGCCGTGCGCTGGCCTGGGTCAGCATGCAGTGGACCTGATCGCAATGATGGGTGGCGCCGCGTTCCCGACGCCGATCGGTGTCGGATAGCCGGTCCGCGGCGCCGTAGAGGTCTTCGTTCTGCCAGCGGTTATAGCGCGCCATGCGCACAACATAGGCGCCGTCGATCATGACACATCAGGCCGCCAGCGCCGATTTGACCTGTCCTACGATCGCCTCGAACGCGGCAGGCTCGCGGATTGCGAGATCGGAGAGCACCTTGCGATCGATCACGATGCCGGCCTTGCTCAGCCCGGCGACGAAGCGGCTATAATTCAGCCCGAACGGGCGTACCGCGGCATTCAGCCGTTGGATCCACAGAGCGCGGAAGGTGCGCTTACGCCGCTTGCGGTCGCGAAAGGCGTATTGGTTCGCCTTCTCGACCGCCTGCTTGGCGATGCGGATCGTGTTCTTGCGCCGGCCATAATAGCCTTTGGCGGCTTTGAGTACCTTTTTATGCTTGGCATGAGCGGTGACGCCGCGTTTGACGCGTGCCATGGCTGATCTCCTCTAGGAATCGCGAAAACTGCAACAGAGCGACGGGCCGCAGCGAGCGGCCGGCCGTCAACCGTTCGGCAAAAAGTATTTCTTGATATTGTCGCCGTCGGTCTTGAACAGCACGTTGGTGCCGCGCAGCTGTCGAATCTGCTTCTTCGTGCGCTTGATCATGCCGTGGCGTTTGCCTGACTGGGCATAGAGGACCTTGCCTCCGCCGGTCACCTTGAAGCGCTTTTTGGCGCCCGATTTGGTCTTGATCTTGGGCATTTGGCTCTCCTTGGCCGCGAGGCCCCCACCCTACCCTCCCCCGCTTGCGGGGGAGGGTAGGGTGGGGGTTGGGCCGAATAAATGCTCATCAACGAGCGATGTGTGCTTGGAGCACGTCACCGCCGCCACGGCAGCCCTAATCAGCCGGGCGACGGGAGGGCGCGGTTATGGCAGAGCGCATGAAAAATGGCAAATGCCAAAGGCGGTCGCAGCGAAAGCCGCCGCGGCCTCTTCACGCCTGATGTCCGAAGCTTGCTAAATGCTTAGGGAAGCTCGGAAATCAGCTTGGCAATCTCGGGCTCGGTCCAGGCCCGTACCGTGCGCGTGCGCACATTCCCCTCTGCGCCCGCCAGCATGGCCATCTTCGCCATGTTGTTGCCGTCGGCCGCCTCGGCGATCACCAGAATGTCGAATTCGCCCGTTGTGAGAAACACCTGCTTGATCTCAACCCCGAGCTTTTTGGCCCGCTCGCGCGCCGCCTGAATGCGCTTGGGCGTATCCTTGACCGTGCGCACGCCCTGATCGGTCCAGCTCAGCATTCCAACGAATGTCGGCATGGTCGTCTCCTCTTCCTGAATGATCCCCGTTGCCCGGGGCACGCATTATTGGAAGCAAATGCCGCGTCCCGCCCAGGGACACGTCAGCGTAGCGCGAATGCGCTCCGTGGCGCCGCTTTATCGCGGCGCCAGGACCATCACCACTTGGCGGCCCTCGAACCGCGGTTCCTGCTCGATCTTGGCGATCTTGGCCGTATCGCCTTTCACCCGGTCGAGCAGCTTATAGCCGAGATCCTGGTGGGCCATTTCACGGCCGCGAAACCGCAGCGTTACTTTGACCTTGTCGCCTTCTTCGAAGAACCGCTGGATCGAGCGCATCTTCACCTCATAGTCGTGATCGTCGATCATCGGCCGCAGCTTAATCTCCTTGATCTCGACGACCTTTTGCTTCTTGCGCGCTTCGGCCGCTTTCTTCTGCGCCTGATACTTGTATTTGCCGAAGTCGAGAATCTTGCAGACCGGCGGGACGGAATTGGGGGCGATCTCTACGAGATCGAGCCCGGCCTCTTGCGCCATCGCCAGCGCGGTGTTGATTTCCGTGACGCCCTTATTGGCGCCATCCTTGTCGATGAGTTGGACCTCGCGGACGCGGATCTCCTCGTTGATGCGCGGCCCCTCCTTGGCGGCGGGCTGCGGCGCTCTGATTGGACGACGAATGGTTCTTCTCTCCTATGTTGTTGCGAACACGTGCGGTTGCGAACAGATGGTTGCGACGCGCCTTGGCATCCAACGCGGACCACGATGGATATGCGTCCGCCATGCTATTCGGCGAATGCTCAAGATTGGGAGTTTTTGTCCGTAAGTCAACGACAATGCGGCCCGATATCTTGCATATGAGCGGGATTTGCGGCGAAACATGATATCGCGCACGCTTTGTCCGCCAGCCCCCGCTGCGCCTTCGCTGAAACCGCCTGCATGCATGATAACAGCCTGAAATTCTTGGACATTGGAACGGGCACCGAACGCCGCCGCATTGCCGTCCGCGAACAGGCGGGCGCCGATCCCGGGCTGTTCTGGCTCGGCGGCTATAAATCGGACATGAAGGGCACCAAGGCCGAGGCACTGGCGCATTGGGCAACCGAAGCCGGCCGGGCCTGCACACGTTTCGACTATTCCGGCCACGGAGAATCGGGCGGCACTTTCACGGATGGAACGATCGGCCGCTGGCTCGAGGACACGCTTGCCGTGTTCGACGCCTGCTGTCGCGGCCCGCAGATTTTGATCGGATCGTCGATGGGGGGCTGGCTCGCGCTCCTTATGGTCCGCGCCCTGCGGCAGCGCTCCCAACCCGGGCCCGCCTCCGTTACCGGATTGGTTTTGATCGCGCCTGCGGTCGATTTCACCGAAGAACTGATGTGGAAGCGTTTTACGCCGGCGATCAAGCGCGAGCTTGAAGAAAAGGGCGTCTGGGCGCGACCGTCAGAATATTCGCCAGAACCCTATCTGGTCACACGGCGGCTGATCGAGGAGGGACGCAACCATCTTCTCCTCGGCGGGATGATCGAAACGCGATGTCCGGTGCGCATCCTGCAAGGCGTTGAGGATCCGGACGTGCCCTGGCAGCATGCCGTGGAGCTCGTTTCGCGCCTCGCCAGCGACGATGTGGTTCTTACACTGGTCAAGGATGGCGATCACCGGCTGTCGCGGCCGGAGGATATCGAGCGGCTCATCGGCGCTGTGGCGGAATTCGACCGCGGGCCTTAACGAGACGCTACCGGGTTTCGGAAAAGATCGCGCTGGCGGCGGAAAGCTAGAGCATGATCCGGAAAAAGCCTGCCCCGGACTTGATCCGGGGTGGAAACCGGTTTTCCGAAAAGATCATGCTCCACCAAAAAGTTAGAGCGCCAATCAATTCAACCTGAAGCGATTGCGCTTTAGGCTTCCGCCCGCTGCTTGCCGGCAGTGAAAGCGACTCCGAGCTTATCGTTGGTGCGCCAAACAACGCGGCACGCGCGGCGCGTGCGGCCGTGCTCAAAGGTCAGATCGAAAATCTCCGGCACCCCAAAGGTGCTCGCGAGCTTCAGGCACGCCCCGCCGCCAGTGATGTCTTCAACGGTGCAAAAGATGACCGGCGAGCGCCGCGGCACGATGATCTTTGCGTTGCGCGACACGCGCGTGCGCTTCAACGCTCTGCGCTCCGCTTCCTTCGGTTCCCCGCCTTTGTGATGGACCATGACGCGGCCCTGCATGAAACCGGCGCGAACCGCACGTCGGCTCGGTGCCGTATACAGGCGAAGTCTTACAAATGATCGAATGAGGCCGCAGGAACGAAGTTAACTGGGCGGAACATTGTTCCGCCCAGTGCGATTGCTGAATTTACCGGGCTTACGCCATGCGTTTGTCGACGCTGATTGCGCCGGCGCCGTAAGCGAAGACGTAAAGGAAGCCGCCCGCCATCACCAGGTTCTTGTAGAAATTGACCATATTGGGCCCATCCCCGACCGGCAGATGGATCGCGAAGCCCGTGACAAGACAGAATATGGCCAATACCAGAGCCACCCAACGCGTTTGAAAGCCGATGAGGATCAGCAGACCGCCGATCAGCTCGATGACGATCACAATCCAGACCAGGACGTCCGGAAGCGGCAGGTGATAGCTTGCAAAATACTTGGCCGTGCCGCCCGGATTCATCAGCTTGCCAAAGCCCGCCCAGATGAAGAGGCTCGACATCAAAAGTCGGCCAAGCGGCACCAAATAGGTCTTCAGATTGTCCATGTGCAGTTCCCCCAACTCCCCGGCGCATCTCCGCGCCGCCCTGTCAGAGTAACAGTCTGCGAAACGTACCGACAATCACAAACGCGGGAAACCATCGCCGCGCTGCACAACAAGCTGCGCAACGAATTGAAAAATCACGACGCGCCGGTCACCTGCGTGATACCGCAAAATAGACCGAGCGGACCGACGAGCAGATCGCGAATGACCGCAACCGTCAGGACAGGAATCGCTGCACCGCATCGACGGCTTCGCGCTTTTCGTCGAGCACGAGGTGACCTGCGCCCTTGAAGATCTGAATGTCGGCCTTGGGAATGAAGCTGCGCCAAATCTCAGCTTGCGTCGCCGGGATGAGCCGATCCTCCTCGCCCCAGACCAGCAGTGTCGGCATTGTCAGCCGGTGCAGGTAGCGCGACATTTTCAGATCATAGGGCTGCTCCCACAGCAGGCGCGCGAGCGTGCCGCCTTCGCGATAGCGCTCTCCCATGAAGTCGAGATCCGGCCCCTCCGGCAGATACGGCTTGATCACGTCGAAGTTCGACACCAGCAGCGCAGGTATCTGTTCGGGCGGCAGGCTGAGCACATCCCCGGTCGGCCGCGTCTTGCCGCGCAGACCGGCCGGCCCGACCAGCACCAGCCGTTCAAGCCGGCGGCCATGCTCCATAGCGAATTTCGCGGCCAACCAACCGCCGAGCGAGAAGCCAACCAACCGCAGCTTGTCGATGCCGAGCGCATCGAACAGGTCGAGATAGTGCATGACGTAATCATGCATGTCGTTCAGCCGCGGATCGTCGGCGGATTCGCCGAAGCCCGGGTGAAACGGAATGACGACGCGGAACTTCTCCGCCCAGGGAAGGGCGAATTTAAATCCGTGCCAGGTTCCGGCGCCGTGCAGAAAAACCAGCGGGTCACCGCGTCCTGCGGTCAGCACGGCCGTTTTCACGCCGTTGACGGTGTGAGTGTGCCGTTCGAAGCCGGCCAAGGGATCGGGACGAGCCATAGGCGTGTACTCCTTATAATCTTATGCTGCTATTCGGCGGCGACGCGGCGCTCACTAGCGGCCCGCGCGCGCATGCGCGGGATGACGTCCTGGCCAAGCAAGCTCAGGTTCTTCACCACCTTCCAATGCGGCATGTTGCCGATCGCGCCGAGGATGTTGAAATGGTTGGTGCCCAATCTAGGGCCCCATTCTTCAAGCTGCTCGACGACCTGATCGGCGGTGCCGACCGCGACGAAAAACGCTTCATTGATCGTGTCGAAATTGAACGCGCCGTGCAGCTTGTCGGCGAGTGCTGCGCGTTTTTTTAGTTCGACAATGGAGAGATAGCCGGGCGGCGCCAGGAATGTCGGCGTGGTGCGCAGTGCATCCTCAAAGAAGAACCGGATGTGCTCGATGGCTTCTTGCTCGGCCTTCTCCTTTGTCTCGGCGACATAGGCGATCACCTGCACCGGAAGCTGTTCCGGCCGGATGTGGTGGCCGTGTTCGGCGGCAAGCCGGCGCAGGTTCTGATTGAGCTCGAGGGCGCGTTGCTTGGTCACGAACACCGACGAATAGCCAAAGCCAAGCTTGGCCGCGAGATCAATCGTTTCCTGGCTTCCCGTCCCCACAATATAACAGGGCGGGTGCGGCTTCTGATAAGGCCGGGGCCACGGATTGAGGTAACGGTAGGTGTAGAAATCGCCGTAATAGGTGGTCGGACCATCCTGCGTCCAGGCCTGCAAGATGATGTCGATCAATTCGCGATGGCGCTCACGGGCCGTCGCCGGATTGATCGGATTGGCCCAGTATTCCATGCCGGTGCCGAGCGGGAACGCCACTTCGAGCCGGCCCTGCGACATCACGTCGAGCATGGCGTATTCCTCCGCCAGGCGGTTTGGATATTCCAAATTCGGCGGCGTGCCCCAGACGCAGATCTTGGCGTTCTTGATTTGCGGAATGATCGCGGCCGCAATCAGAACTCGGCGCCGCCATCATGCTGTAGCTCGTGTTGTGGTGCTCGTTGACCACGACCCCATCGAACCCGACCTTGTCGGCAAGGATGAGTTCGGCAAGATAACGCTGATACAGCGCGTGGCCCTTTTCGGGGTCGTAATATTTGTTGGGGAAGTCTACCCAGAGCGATTTGTAGTCTTTCTGGTTTTCCGGCAAATGCACGTAAGGCATGAAGTGCATGAAATCGAAACGGACAGTGCCGCTCATTTGTACCTCCCTTAGCGACGCCGAAGCGGCGGCCGCCTCAATATTGTGAACCCGGCCAAACAGCGCTCGCGACGTATCGCAAAGAGCCGCGATTTGCGGTCAGTGATTTTGTGCGAGTCATACCCGCTCCCTTTCATGCGTGCAAACCTGCCCCGTTCAGCTCGCTTAGTCCGCCAACAGAAGCGGAACGCCACCGTCGGCGACGAATTCCGCTGCGTGCATGCACGCGTCGGGCCCATCTCGATGCGCCGAAGCTAACACCAGGCGTGATCAACGCCGGCGCGAACCGCGGCTCGCAATCTGCGCGCACGTGGCGGTATGATAGCGGCTGAAAATAGCTCAGTTTCGCAGCCTCTCCTCCCTTGCCGAACGGCGCCGTGAAGCGCCCCGTTGACCGGGGTTCTACTGGCATCGGAATAGTCTAGATCAAGGCATGTGCCACGTGGAGACGCGCATTTTTGAGCGCGCGTCCTTTTATTTTGGAAAGAGCGCCTTCCAGAGCTTATGGACGATCCCGATCCTGCGGGCGCGCAGCCGCGCGAACGCTCCGGGGCGACACGCCAAATTTATTTTTGAAACAGGTCGCGAAGGAACTTTGATCGGCAAAGCCGTTGCGAGTGGCAATCTCAGAAATCGACCGTTGCCGAAGCCGCTCGTCCGCAAGGTCGTCCCGCGCGCGCTGCAGCCGCTTCGCGCGAACATGTGCGCTCACCGACTTTTCCGACAATTCAAAGACTTTGTGGAGATAACGCGTCGAGACGCCGATTGCGGCGGCAATGTTGGCAGGATCGAGCTTCGGATCGCCGATGCGGCGATCGATATAGGCAAGAGCGCGCTTGCGCACCGCAGCCCGCGCCAGCGACGGCCCCTCCGGCGCATCCGTTGGAGCCGCTTCGAAGGCAATCGCCAGAATGTCCAATATCTGGGTTGCAAGACAGGCGGCGCCTTGCTCGCTCGCCTGGCTTGCGTTTTCGCTGAGCGAAGCAATCAGGTCGGCGGCAATGCGGCCCATGCCTGGACCGATCGGTCGCGCCACCGCGCAATGGGAGTGAATGTCCTTGAACCTCGATCTGAGGACGACTTCGGGCGCCTTCAAGAAAAACGTGTCGGTCAAGCTCGCATGCTTGAGGACGTAAGGCGAGCCCAGATCCACGATTGAGCAGCTGTTCGAATCGAGTAGCGCCTCGCGGCCAAATTGCTCAAGGGTCAACGGCCCTTTTCTAACAAACAAAAAAACGCAGCTTTGGCTTACGTCCCTGGCGATGTGTTGGCGTTTGCGGCTGGCAATCTCATAGTCGACGATTGCACGCGTCAGATCGAGATCCTCGAGCGAGCATTGCGTGATCACGCCCTCAAACTCGCCCGCATCGCGAACCTGCACCTCCAACGAGGCGTACAGTTGGCTAATCACGGCCTCCCAAGCGCGCCGCTTGTCGCCGTCGAGCCATCGACTGCAGTAAACTGCGCTCATAGGCCCTCCCGATCGTTTGGCATCCGCAACGTTGCATCGCTGTCGGAAAGGCGCCCGCGGGCGCCGCCGGACAATTATACGCTTTTCTGCTTTGCCGGCGCTAGACTTGGTGTATGGCCGCTCTCGCGGCCGGGCCTAGAGCGCAATCGCTTCAGATTGAATCGATTGGCGCTCTAACATTTTGGTGGAGCATGATCTTTTCGGAAAACCGGATTCCACTTTTCCGGATCATGCTCTAGCTGGCGTCGCTGCCGCGGCCGGCGCATGCGGCCGGCCCGGACGGTGCGGATCCGCGATGCACATCATTCAGCGCGGCAATTTTGCCGCAGGCAGGTCGGGGTGCTCGCTCGGATTTCGCGTGAATCGGATTTTGCGTGAATACGTGGGCGCGAGCACCCGATTGCAATGAGGCCGCGGTCCAGAGCATGTCCCGGAAAAAAGTGGAAACCGGCTTTCCGAAAAGCTCTAAGCGATCAAATCAGCGGCGTGATATTGTTTTCCACGCCGAGCAAGGCCTTGCCGTAGAGCTCATAGCCGACCGCCGGCAACACCACCGCGTGCCGTGAGGCGATGGCCGCATCGCGCCACATGCGTTGCAGCGGACTGGCATCGGCGAAACCTGCGGAACCATGCGCGAACATCAGCTTGTCGATGGCTTGCGTGATTTTCTCGACGACATAGCCGGTATCGGCGCGCACGCGCGCACGCGTCAGCATATCGGGATAGACGCCACGCGCCGCGGCCGTGTCGACGTCGTCGGCTGCGCGATAAGCGTGAAAATGCGCGGTGTCGATCATCATGGCTGCTTCAGCGATCTGCAGCTGGAACGCCACCGACGCGCTTTGCTTCTCAAAGAAGGTGTAAGCGATGGTCCGCGAATTGGCTTTTTGCCGCACGAAATCCAGAGCCGCACGGCCGAGGCCTAGGATCGGTCCGACCAAAATGATGGCAAGGAGCGGAATGAAGGCGGAGCGATAGAAGGCCTCCTGGCTGCGCATTTCCGTCGGGTAATCGCCCTCGATGGCGCGGGGCACCGAGAGGACCCGGTGGTGCGGGACGAAAGCGTCATTGGCTTTCAGCGAAATGCTGCCGCTCGACTTCATGCCGGCAACGAACCAGGTGTCGACGCGCTCCAGGTCCGCCATCGGAAACAGCGCAAGGCCCTGGTCGATGGCCTCGCCGGCGTCATTGACGATCGGCATGCCGAGTACGGCCCATTGCGAATGCCAGCCGCCGGAATTGTAGTGCCATTGGCCGGTAACGCGATATCCGCCATCCACTTTTGTCGTGGTCGCCGTGGGATTGAGCACGCCGGAGACACAGGCGTCGGGATCGACGCCGAAAATCTCGTCCTGCGCTTTGACCGGGAACAGGCTCGTCAGCCAGCAGCAAACGTTGTTGAGATTGACGACCCAGGCGGTGCCGCCGTCAGCTTCGGCGACCGCCGAGCTCACGTCGAGCATGGCGCGCGTGCTCATTTCCCAGCCGCCGTAACGCTTCGGCGTGCAAACTTTGAAGAGGCCGGCCTTGCGCACGGCCGCTATCGATTCTTCCACCACGCGCCGGTTGGTTTCGCCAAGTGGACCATTCTTGCTCAGCAACGCCTTGAGTTCGCGCGCTCTGGCGACAAGCTCCTGAACGGTCGGCGCGGTGGCGCTGCGCACATTTGCGATCTTGTTCATTGCAAACTCCTCCCACGTTACGCGCACTACATCGCGCGCTTATTGGTCCTGCACTGCAGTCTGACGCTGCGCGTCGTGCAACGGCGGCGAACCCGCCAGAATGTCGGCAGTTCGTTTCAGATGATCCTCGATCAAACGGCAAGCGAACTCGGCGTCACGTGCAAGACATGCGTCCAAAATGGCCTTGTGCTCCGCGTCGACGTCCCGATTTCCGCGCCCCAGGGCGAACGACAAATACCGATAGCGCTCGCTTTGGGCGTAGAGCATTCCGCGCAGATTGAGCAGCCACGGGCTGTCGCAGCCGCCGGCGAGCGCGGCGTGAAACGTCGTGTGCGCGGCGACCCAGCCGTCGTTCAATCTGGTTGCCGTGTCGGCGACGACGATCGGGATCCGATGGAGCCGGTGATAGGCGGCAACGATGGAGGTCTCCCATTCAACGTCACCGCGCGCGATCGCCGAACGCAGGCACATCTGCTCGATCGCGATGCGCGTCCGCGTCAGATCTTCCAGATCCTCGATGGAAACCGGCGCGACCGAGTAGCCCTTTTGCGCGGCGGCCACTGTCCACTTCTCCGCGGAGAGGCGCGACAGCGCCTCGCGAACCGCGCCCGGGCTCATGCCCAGCTTCGCCGCCACGTCGCTGATCGTGATCTTGGCGCCCGGCGCGAGCCGGCAATCCAGGATTTCCGCCAGCAATGCCTCGTAGGCCTGGTCGGCCTGCGTTGCTGCGCGATCCGCGCCGGCGAGTTTCGTCATCGTCATTGGCTGATCTTGCGACATCGTGACTATAGGGGCAAGGAAAAATTATTTTCGGTTGACAAAAATATTTTGCAGGCTTGAATCTAGCTGGCTAGCGGCAAACCGTCGCCCTAGCCTACGGCTACAATGACATCAGCGAGGAAGCGCCATGACGGCGATTCACGGTTACATCCAGCCGAGCCGCCGCCCCGGCGAGCTTGGCATTCATTCGGTCGATCACTTCCATTTTGCCGTGCCGGACCTCGCCGTCGCGCTGAATTTCTTTGGCGAATTCGGGCTCGATATCGGTCAGCGCGGCGACCGCCTGACGCTCAGCACCTTCGAACAACCCCATGTCTGGGGGACGGTCGGCGAAGGGCCGCGCAAAAAGCTCGGCTACATCTCCTTGGCTGCCTTCGAGGACGACATCGACCGCTTCTCGCAGCGCCTGCAGGACATGGGCATCAAGCGCCTCGATCCGCCGCCCGGAATTGACTCAAACGGACTGTGGTTTCGCGACCACGATGGCATTTTGGTTGAGATCAAGGTCGCGGCGAAGTCGTCGCCGGACGAGAAAACCCGCTTCGGCCACAAGGAGGTCGGGCCCGGTCAACGCGGTGCTCCCTTCCGCAGCACCATGCCGCGTACGCGGCCGCGGCGGCTGTCGCATGTGCTGATGTTCACCACCGATGTGCGCAAGGCGATCGAGTTCTATACCCGCGTGCTCGGCATGCGGCTGTCCGACCGCTCCAGCGACAACATCGCCTTCCTGCACGGCATTCACGGCAGCGATCATCACATGATCGCGTTCGCCCGCTCCAACGCTCCCGGCCATCATCATTTTAGCTGGGATGTCGGCTCGGTCGACGAGATCGGCGCCGGCGCCATGCACATGCTTGAAAAGGGCTTCGCCAAAGGCTGGGGCTTGGGGCGGCACGTGCTGGGCTCGAACTATTTCCACTATGTGCAAGATCCGTGGGGCAGCTTCAGCGAATACTCCGCGGATATCGACTATATCCCTGCCACTTGCGATTGGGCCGCCGGGGATCATCCTCCAGATGATTCCTTTTATGCCTGGGGCCCGAACGTTCCCGAGGACTTCGTTCATAATTATGAGGCCTGAGGTCCGCATGGCGGTTGGCTGGTGACGCCGGCCGCGGCGCCCATTCACCGCACCGTAAGAAATCCGCCGGTGGCCCGCATCCCGGGCCAATCTACCCCGTATCCCGGGTAAGATCGATGGTGTATAGGACGTTCCAACCTGTCCGCCGGCCCACCGGCGACGACGGGTCGTACACTGGCCAGTCCAATCTCGAATTGGGCGGCACTCTAGAACCAGGGAGGGAAGCAACAATGGGAAGCAAGTGGGGACTAAAAGGCGAGCGATCCGAAAAGGTCGATAAGCAGCGCCGCAAGGTGATCAAGCTGATGGGCGCCGCGGGCGCCGGCGCGATTGCATCGCCTTGGATGTTCCAATCCTCGCGGGCCGCCAGCAAGACCATCAAGATCGGCATGGTCACGCCGGAAACCGGCCCCATCGCAGCCTTCGGCGAGCCGTCGCAATGGGTTGCCGCCGGCGTGCGCAAGGCCCTCGCCGATGGGATCACTGTCGGTGGCCAGAAATACAATGTCGAGATCATCACCAAGGACAGCCAGTCCAACCCGAACCGCGCGTCGGAAGTGACAGCCCAGCTGATCAACAACGACAAAGTCGACATCATGACCGGCTCGTCGACGTCCGACACGGTCAATCCCGTCTCCGACCAATGCGAGCTCGCCGGCGTACCCTGCGTGACCTCCGACGATCCGTGGCAGGCTTGGTTCTTTCCGCGCAAGGGCGACCCGAAGAAGGGCTTCGAATGGACCTACCACTTCTTCTGGGGCTTCGACATGGTCGGCAACACGTTCGCCGACATGTGGCTGTCGTTGCCGACCAGCAAGGTGCTGGCGACAATGTTCACCAACGATCCGGACGGCGTTGCCGCGGACGACAAGGTCCACGGCCTGCCGGGGTTGTTCAAATCCAAAGGCTTCGACGTTCACGACCTCGGGCTTTATCCGCCGCTGTCGGACGACTTTTCGTCCCAGATCGCCGACATGAAGAAGGTGAATGCTGAGCTCGTGTGCGGCATTTTCAATCCGCCACAATTCGCGACCTTCTGGACACAATGCGCACAGCAGGGCTTCAAGCCGATAATTGTGACGCCGCCGAAGGCGCTCCTGTTTCCCACGGCGGTCGAGGCGCTGGGCGACCGCGGCGTGGGCATGTCCACCGAAGTGTGGTGGTCTCATCACCATCCGTTCAAATCGAGCCTGACCGGCGAGACCGCGCAGCAATACTGCAACGCCTACGAAAAGGCGACCGGCAAGCAGTGGACGCAGCCGCTCGGCTTCAAGCACGCCAATCTCGAAGTCGCGATCGACGCGCTCAAGCGTGCCAAGAAACTCGAGCCGACCGCCATTCGGGATGCCATCGCGCAAACCGATTACCAGTCGATCGTTGGTCCGATCACCTGGAAGGGCGGTCCCACCAACCCGGTGCCGAACGTCTGCACGACGCCGCTCGTTGGCGGACAATGGAAGAAGGGCAAGAAGTTCAAATACGACCTGGAAATCGTCTTCAACAAGACCGCGCCCAACATTCCGCTCGACAGCCCGTTCGAGCCGATTAAGTATTCCTGATCTGTTTCTCGGTGCGCAAAAAGGGCCGCCGCGCGTCATGCGCGGCGGCATCTGCTAACAGTCCTTCATGACGGTCCTTCTGCAACTTGACAGCGTGTCCAAATTCTACGGCGCGCTCAAAGCCGTAGACACGGTCAACCTCGCGGTCGGGGACGGCGAGGCGCTGGGCGTTATTGGTCCGAACGGCGCCGGCAAGTCCACGATGTTCAACTTGATTACGGGCGACGTCGCGCCAACGACGGGCCGCGTTCTGTTCGCCGGTTTCGACATGACCGCGAAACCTCCGCACGCCCGTTCGCGCTTGGGGATCGGCCGCTCGTATCAGATACCGCACCCGTTCGCGAACATGACGGTGTTCGAGAATCTGCTGGTCGGCGCCATTTTCGGCGGCAACACGAGCGAGCGGGAAAGCTACAAGCGCTGCAGCGATGTCCTCAAGATCACCGGCCTCTACGACAAAGCCAACAGGCCGGCGCGCACGCTCACGTTGCTCCAGCGCAAGCGGCTCGAACTCGCGCGCGCGTTAGCGACCCAGCCGAAACTTCTGCTGCTCGACGAGATCGCCGGCGGCTTGACCGAGCATGAATGCGCCGAACTGGTGAAAACCATCAAGCAGATTCACGCCGCCGGCACGACGATCGTGTGGATCGAGCACATCGTTCACGCACTGGTCTCGGTGGCGAGCCGGCTGGTCGTCATGAATTTCGGCCAGGTCTTGGCTGAAGGCGATCCGCACGAGGTGATGGCGAACGCCCGGGTGCGCGAAGTGTATATGGGCATCCCGGTATCATGACACTCCTGCAGACGCAGAATTTGTCGGCCTTCTACGGCGACTTCCAGGCGCTGTTCGACATCAATGTCGCCGTCGAGGAGGGCGAGACGGTCGCCGTCATCGGCGCCAATGGCGCCGGCAAGACCACCTTTCTGCGCGCGGTCGCCGGCGCGCTCGAGACCGCTCCGGATATGGTGCTATTCGAGGGCCGGCCGATCGGCCACTACACCGCGCACGACATCGTGCGGCTCGGGATTGCCATGGCGCCTGAGGGCCGCCGGCTCTTTCAGAGCCTGTCGGTGGAAGAGAACCTCCTGCTCGGCGGCTACAGCAAGCGTCCGGGTCCCTGGACTCTGAAAAGGGTCTATGAGCTTTTCCCGAGGCTGCATGAATTGAGGCGCCTGCCGGCGACGGACCTGTCGGGCGGCCAGCAGCAGATGACGACGGTCGGCCGCGCTTTGATGTCGAACCCGCGGCTGCTGCTGTGCGATGAGCTGTCGCTCGGATTGGCGCCGGTTGTTATCCGCGACATCTACGATTGCCTCGGCAAGATCACCGCCGAAGGCACGACGGTGGTGCTGGTCGAGCAGGACATCAATCGTGCGCTCGACGCTTCGGCGCGTTTCTACTGCTTCCAGGAAGGGCGGCTGGCCTTGACTGCGCCCACCAAGGGCTTCGACCGCGCCGCTATCAGCGCAGCATATTTCGGAATGTAGGGCATAGCCGCGATGGAATGGCTCAACACGATCATCCAAGGCACCCTGCTGGGCGGCATCTATGCGCTGTTCGCGATCGGGCTGTCGTTGTCCTTCGGCATCATGCGGCTGGTCAACATTGCGCATGGCGACCTCATTGTTCTCTCGGCTTACGTGGCCCTGGTTGTCGGCCAGGGTACCGGGCTCGATCCGATCTCCTGCCTGGTCATCGTCGTGCCGGTCATGTTCGCGGTCGGCTACGCCTTGCAGCGCGGGCTGCTGAATCAGACGCTGAGCGGCGGATTGCTGCCCCCGCTGCTCGTGACCTTCGGCATTTCCATCATCATCCAGAATGGACTGCTGCAGGGCTTCGGAGCCTATACCCAACGGCTCCAAGAAGGCGCGATCGAAACCGCAAGCCTGCAATTCCCCGGCGGCATCACCATCGGCGTCTATCCGCTTTTGGTGTTCGGCGTGGCGCTGCTCGCGCTCGGCAGCCTGCAGATCCTATTTTATCAAACCGGCCTAGGCCGCGCGTTTCGCGCAGTTTCCGACGACGCCGATACCGCCGAACTGATGGGGGTGGACAACCGCAAACTCTACGCCGTGGCGCTCGGCATCGCGATGATCTTCACGGCAATCGCCGGCGTGCTGTTTGCCATCCGCACGAACTTCGATCCGGCGGCTGGTCCGATCCGGCTCATCCTCGCATTCGAGGCGGTCATCATCGGTGGCCTCGGCAGCATGTGGGGCACACTGATCGGCGGCATCGTGTTGGGCATCGCCCAGTCGGTCGGCGCGGCGCTGTCACCGACCTGGCAAATCCTCGCCGGACACGTCGCCTTTCTCATCATCATCATCATTCGGCCCAGCGGGCTGTTTCCGCGCACGAGAGACTGACATGGAGACCGTTCGGGTCGAGCGCGGTACGCGGACCAGTTACATCTTTGCCGTCGTCGCGTTGATCGCTCTTGCGGTGCTGGTGGCGATGCCATGGTGGGGCGACGCCGGCGAAATGCGGCTCGTTGCCGAGATGGCCTATTACCTGGCGCTGGCGCAGCTTTGGAATCTGCTCGCCGGCTATGCCGGGCTGGTGTCGGTCGGACAGCAGGCCTATGTCGGCCTCGGCGGTTATGCCTTCTTCTATCTAACCGGGGCGCTGAACATGAATGTTTATGTCGCGCTTCTGATCGCCGGTCCGTTTGCGGGGCTGTTGTCGATTCCCGTCTCAATTGCGGTATTTCGGTTGCGCGGCGCCTATTTCGCGATCGGCACGTGGGTGGTCTCCGAAGTGTTCGCGCTGTCTGCAAGCCTGATCGCCGTACTGGGGGCCGGCTCAGGTTTGTCGCTCACGCCCGCGATCGTGCGGCAGATCGCGCCCGACCGCGCCGGACGAGAGAGCATACTTTATCTGATGACGCTTGCGATCTCGGCAATCGTATTCGGCGTCGTCTATCTGCTGCTGCGCTCGCGGCATGGATTGGCGCTCACCGCGATCCGCGATTCCGAGCCGGCATCGGCGAGCCTAGGCGTCAATACCTTCCGCACAAAATTCATCATCTACATCGTCACCGCCGCCTGCACCGGCCTGGTCGGCGGGCTGATCTTCCTGCAAAAGCTCCGCATCTCTCCGGAAGCCGGCTTCAGCATTAACGACTGGACGGTGGTGGTGATCTTCATGGTCGTGATCGGCGGCATCGGCACGCTTGAGGGACCGTTCATCGGGATGCTCGTTTTCATCGTGCTGCGCGAACTGTTGGCCGACTACGGCGCCTACTATCTGATCCTGATGGGCGCGATTGCCATCGTGGTCATGCTGAAGGCGCCCTCGGGAATTTGGGGCTATATCAGCCACCGCTTCAACATCGAGCTGTTCCCCGTCGGGCGGCGACTGGCGCTGGCGCCCGCAGAAAATAGCGGCAAGCAATAGGGCGTCCGCTGGAGCATGTCCCGGAAAAAGCCTGCCCCGGACTTGATCCGGGGTGGAAACCGGTTTTCCGCAAAGGACAGGCGGCCGCGCAAGAACCGAGAGCACATCCCGATTCAACCAAGTCGCGACCTGCTCTAGAACTCGATCTTGCGCTTGCCGAAAAACGCATCGATGCCGGCGCGGGCATCTTCCGAGGTCATGCTCACGGCTTGCGCGACGCTTTCGGTCCATAGACCGTCGGCCGCCGACATGTCCTCGATGCGCGGGATCGCCTGGACGATCAGATAGTTCGGGATGCGCGCGTTCTTGGCGATGGCGTTGGCGAGCTCGATCGCCTTTTCCAGCGTCTTGCCCGGTTCGACCAGATAGTGTGAGAGGCCCAGCCGCTCGCCGGCTGCGGCGTCGAGCGTACGGCCGGTCAGCATCATCTCGACCATGCGGCCGGAGCCGATGATCTTGGCGACACGGACACTGGCGCCGCCGCCGACATAGAAGCCCCGCCGGCCTTCCGGCAGCTGGTAGAACGTGGTCGGATCGGCAACCCGCACATGGGTTGCGGTCGCGATTTCCAGCCCGCCGCCGATAACCGCGCCCTGCATCGCCGTCACCACCGGGCGGCCGCCGAACTGAATGGCATCGAGCGTGGCATGCGCGAAGCGCGACATGAAAATACTCTCGAAAGCCTCGCGATGCCGATGCTCCGACAAGTCGAGCCCGGCGCAGAAATGCTTGCCGGCGCCGGCGAGCACGACACAACGCACGTCGGGTTCGAAATTTTCGAACGTCTTTTTCAGCTCGCCCCACAGCTTTTCGCTCAACGCGTTGCGCTTGTCGGGCCGGTTGAGAGTAACGATGGCAATCGGGCCTTGGCGCTCGACCAGCAAAACCTGTTCCGTCTCGCTCATTTTCTTCCTGTCGATTGGGTTGGACTGGATGGATTCGAATTGGCGACCGCGCGCATCGCGGTTTCGCGCAACGCGCGGCGAAGCACTTTATTGGTCGAGGTGCGCGGCAGTTCGGCGACAAAAGTATAAGCCCGCGGCCGCTGGTAGGACGACAGCTCGCTCGAGCGGACATGAAGCTCGAGCGTTTTTGCATCGAGGCTCGGATCGGCGCGCACGATGAAAGCCAGCACCTGCTCGCCCCATTCCGGATCCGGCACGCCAACCACCGCGCATTCGGCGACGCCGCGATGGGCGAGCAGCACTTCCTCGACGCGCGCCGGCATGATGTTGATGCCGCCGGAAATGATCATATCGTCGCGCCGGCCCTCCAGATAAAGATAGCCGCCGGCGTCGATGCGCCCGAGATCGCGCGAGCGCCACCAGCGCCTGTCGCCGTCGACGACGAAGCTTGCGGCGGTAGCTTCCGGATCGCGCCAGATGCCGGCAGCGAGCGAAGGACTGGAAATCAGTATTTCGCCCGTCTCGCCGGGCGCCACTTCATCGCCCGGACCGCCTCCAGGCACGACGACCCGCAGATCGCCGTTGGGCAAAGGCCGCCCGACACTGACCAGCCGATCGCCGATCATCTCCTCGGCGGTGATGCAGCTGCCGGCGGCGCCGGTTTCCGTCGAGCCGTACATCTGCACGGCATTGCGGCTGATTTTTTCGCGCAGCCGCTGCAGCGTTGGCGCGTCCATAGGCTCAGCGGCAAAACCGACCAGGCGCACCGAGCTGAAATCGGCGCCTTCTTGCTCCGCATTCAGAAGCCGCCGCCAGAGCGTCGGCGTCAGAAAGACGTGGCTTGCGCGCTCGCTGGTCACCCGCCGCACCAGATCGGCAAGATCGAAATGCTCCATGAAAATCGTGCAGGCGCCGGCATTCAGAAACGGAAACCAGCCGTTGTAGCAACCGATGAACGCGGTGCTCAGCGGCACCAGCGAACGGTCGCGCGGCAAAAGTCCCTGATAAAGGTAAAGGTTGGTGCGCGCGTTCTCGATAAAGCCGCGATGGGTGTGCACGACCCCTTTCGGCACCGACGTCGTGCCTGACGAGAGCACGATGACGGCCGGATCGTCCTCGCCGGGACGCGCAAGCGGCACATCGGAAAGTTCGCCGTTGAGATCGGCGGGAATCGAGGCTGCCGGCGCAAACGTTTCGCGACGCTTCGGCGGCACCGCGGATAAAGCTTCGACGCAGGCGGCAAGCTGCGGATATCCGGCGGCGATACCGGCCGCCAGATCTTCCATCGAGGCGTCATAAACAAGCAGGCGTGGAGCCATCTTGCGGCAGACCGCCGCAAGTGTCGCGGCTGATTCACGGGTGTGCAGCGCCATCGGCAGCGCGCCCAAGCGCACAGTGCCGAGCCAGGCGACGAGATAGATCGCGCTCGGCGGGCAGAGCAGCGCCAGCGGCTGACCCGGCTCCGCCCCCAGCGACCCGAACAGCGCCGCCGCCCGGCGCGAAAGAAGATCGAGCTCGGCATAAGTCAGCCGTGTTGCCGAATCGACCACCGCTTCGCCGCCGCCGAACCACCGCGCGGTTCGTGCAAAAGCGTTGGGAATCGTCAGCGGCAGACCGACAGTCACTTTCTATTGAACCTTGAGGCCCATCTGGCCTGCGATCAGATTGCGCTGGATTTGCGAGGAGCCGGCGGCAACCGTCGCGGCGCGCGCATCGCGGAAATGCCGCTGCATGTCGAACTCCATGTTGTAGCCGTAGCCGCCCATCACCTGCATACCGACCTCGGTCGTCTTCACATAGGTCTCGGCGGCGAGCAGCTTGGCCATGGTGATCTCTTTGAGCGCATCCTCGCCGCGGCTGACGCGCCATGCGGCTTTGAGCGTCAGCGCCCAGGCGGCCTCGACCTGCGTCTCCAGGTCGGCGAGCATGTGGGCGATCGCCTGGAAGCTGCCGATTGACCGCCCGAATTGGCGCCGCTCCTTTGCATAATCGACCGCCAAATCGAGAACGCCGCGGGCGCTGCCGCAATCGCATGCAGCGGCGACGACGCGCTCGGCCTGCAGACCAGACAGGATGCAGTCCCAGCCTTTATTCTCGCCGCCGATCAGCCGGTCTGGCGGGATCCGCGCGTCGTTGAAGAACAGCTCATAAGTGCCGACCGAACGGCGGCCGAGCATATCGAGCCGGCGGATTTCGAGACCGGGCGTGGTGTTGTCGACCAGAAACAGCGACATGCCTTGCCGGTAATGCGCCTTTGGATCGGTCTTCACGTAGACATTGATGACGTTGTTGCGGGCGCCGGCGGCGGTTGCCCAGATTTTCTGGCCGCTGATGACGTATTCATTACCGTCGCGCCGCGCCTGCGTACGCATGGCGCCGACATCCGAGCCGGCATCCGGCTCCGACATGGAGATCGACATGCGGATCTCGCCGGACATCAGCTTCGGCAGCCAATAGCGCTTCTGCTCCTCGGAGCCTTTGCGCGCGACGTTGAGCGCGCAAAAAATGCTGCCGCCGAAGGCCATCGCCACGTCGGCGCTGTAACGGCCTATTTCCTCCGAGACAATGGCGAGATCGACTACGCTGCCGCCGGCGCCGCCATATTCCTCGGCGAACGGCAAAGCGAACAGTCCCGCTTCAACCCAGGCGTCATAGAGCTCGTAGGGATAGAGCCGCTCGCGATCGAGCCGTCGCAGATAGTCGGGCGTAGCCACCCGCTGCATCAACTTGTGGACGCTTTCCCACAGGAGCTTCTGCTCGGACGAATACTCGAAATCCATGCGCTCCCCTAAAGTGCTTTTCGCCGGCGCCGGCGTTGTTCACACAATATGGCGTCGTCGCGTGGTCGAACTCATGCGCGGCGCTTCGCTTGGCGCCGATTTGCGTTGCGCGTCAGCTCTCTTCGTTGCGCATGCGGCACTGAGACGACGGGCTTACTCTGCTGCCTATTCTTGGCGGCGCGAGGCTGTGCGACCGGCTCGGCCAAAAGCCCTGTGATGAAAATATCGGCCATCGTCTGCGCCAACGGCTCCGCGCTTTCCGGCCGCTTCGGATCGAACCAATAGGAAATCCAGCTCGCCATCCCGATCGCGGCAAACGCAGCGAACGTGGGGTTGAAGTCGGCGCGGCAGCGGCCCTGCCGCTGGAGCTCGACGATTGCATCGCGTACGACATCGAACCCGCGCCGCCAAGTCTTCTTGATCTCCTGTAAATGCTTCGGTGAGAGCCGCCGCGCCTCGCGGATCAGCAGCATCGCCGCCGGATCGAGAGCGAGCATGCGCGTATGATCATACAGAAAAATTCGCAACTGCCGCTCCGGATCGGACTCTCGGGCCACCGCTTCAAACACCGGCTTGAGCTGCCGCTCCATCGCCGTTTTGTGCACGACAAAAAGCAGATCCTCTTTGCTGGGGAAATGATGATAGATGCCGGCCTTGGTCAGCCCCAGTCGCTTGGCGAGCAGCGACATCGGCGTGTTGTCGTAACCGCGTTCGAGAAAGAGCCGGAGCGCGACTTCGACCACCTCCTCGACGCGGCCGATCTCCTGCGGCTTTGTTGACATGTTAAGAAATCTCTCTCAGCGCAGCGACGGACGCGCTGGCGACCGATTTGCAGTTCGCGGCGGAGCGGATCCCAGGCAAGCATTATCCTCTTTACCTACCGGCCGGTCGGTTTGTATATAGCTCCCGACAGTCTGACCTGTCCAGTTGCACGCTTGGCGTCATCTGTTAGGCGCCTGCATGCGAAATGCGCAAAGGCAGGATCGAGCAACTATCGGTGCTCTCGCCTGCCGATCGAGAGTCGCGGCGCGACTTTTGCGGCTGGATCGGACAAAGTTAGAAACACGGGACGCGCGGGGCCGACCAAGTACCGCCGCCGTCTGCAACGAGGAGGAAGTTCGCGTGACCACCATGCTGGCCGCCCGGCTCCACAAAGTGGGCGAACCCATGAGGCTTGAGCAGGTGCCGGTGCCGACGCCGCGGCCGAGCGATGTGCTGGTCGCGGTCAAGGCCTGCGGCGTGGTGCCGAATCTCATCAATGTGCTGACCCACTGGCAGAACTGGTTCCCGGAATTGCCGCTGCCCGAACTGCCGGCGATCTTCGGACTGGATGTCGCCGGCGTCATCGCTTCTGTCGGCGATCAGGTCCAAAACTTCCGCAAGGGCGACCGCGTCTATGTCACGCCCGGCTTATTCTGCGGTTCATGTCCGGCCTGCCGCGCCGACGACACCATGAATTGCACGAACTACACGTTTCGCGGCTATTTCGGCTTCGGTCCGGATTCGCAGCGGCAGTTCGATGCCTATCCGTACGGCGGCATGTGCGAGTACATCACCGCTCCGCAGCACAATCTGGTGCCGCTGCCGGACAACGTTTCGTTCGAGGAGGCCGCGCGCTTTGGCTATATCGGCACCGCTTATGCGGCCTTGCGTAAGGCGGGCGCCGGGCCAGGCGATACGATTCTCATCAACGGTCTTACCGGCACGCTCGGTCTTGGCGCCACCCTCACCGCGCTTGCTCGCGGCGTCACCCGTATTCTCGGCACCGCGCGGGACCGCAAGCGCCTCGCGCGCGTCAAGGCGCTGGCACCCGATCGCATCGAGACTCTGTCGGAAGCCGATGGTCAATCGGTCGCCGATTGGGCGCGCGCCTTCACCGGTGGGCACGGCGTCGATGCTGTGATCGACTGTCTCGGCCCCGGTACTTCCGGCACGCTGTTGATGAACGCGATCTATGCGCTGCGCCGCGGCGGCAAGGCGATCAACATCGGCGGCGTCGGCGAGAAGACGGTCATGGATGTGCATTGGATGATGGATAACCAGATCGAATTCATCGGCAGCAATTGGTTCAGTGTCGAAGACGGCGATGCGCTTGCGGCAATGGCCCGGGCGGGAACGCTCGACCTGTCGGTGTTCGAGCACGTGCGCGTGCCGCTGACCGAGGTAAACCGCGCGCTCGACGGCTCGCAATTCCGCGACGGCGGTTTCACAAATGTGGTGATCGTTCCTTAAAAGGTGGGCTATGGCAGAGACGCATCGCGTAATTATCACCGGCACGAACAAGGCCGGCAAATCCGTCGTGACGGAAGAGATCCAGGCGGGCCTGACCGGCCCCGGCAATTTCGATTTCTGGCAAACCAAGCCTGGCCAATCGCCGCACGACATCCCCTTCGGACGCGCGCCCATGAAGTTCTTTCCGCAACCGGGCGGCACCATGTTCCGTCTGTTTACGATTCCGCCGGACGATCCGAACATGAAGCCGGCCGACATTGCAGCGATGCAGGACTGGTTTTTCAAGGAAATCGGCGATCCGGAGGCGCGCGTCGACACCAGCCGCCATCCGATGACGCATACGACGGCGACGATCGATTACATCGTGCTTCTCTCAGGCGAGATCACGCTCGTGCTCGACGAGGGCGAGCCGATCAAATTGAAGCCCTTCGATGCCGTGGTGCAGCGCGCCACCAATCATGCGTGGATGAATACCGGCCGCGAGCCGGCGCTGCTCGTCGCTGTTATGGTCGGTGGCAAATAGTCCGCCAAACTTTTCGATCGAGTCTCGCATGAAGGATAACGACATCCGCGCCGCCGAGGAGCTTTTTCCGTCGGGCCACCAGCCGCCGTCGGACTATCAGCGGCCGGCGGAGCATCCGCGTGTCGTGTGCGACAAAGACATCGCGGTGCCGATGCGCGACGGCGTCAATGTGGTGGTCGACGTCTATCGCCCCGACGCCGCGGGCTGCTTTCCGGTATTGCTCGCGTTTGGCGTTCATTCCAAGGAGTTGCAGGGCAACGACTATCCGCAGACGTTTCCGCCGCAGCCATCATGGTCGAGCCTTTGGCTTGGCCACGCGGAAGCGGGCGACACCGAATTCTTCGTGTCGCGCGGTTATGTGCACGTGATCGGCTCGCCGCGCGGTTATCTCAAATCGGGCGACGGCGGCTCGCGCGAATGGGACAGTTACGACGTGATCGAATGGATCGCCCGGCAGCCCTGGTGCGACGGCAATATCGGCATGGTCGGCATCGGCGCGTTCGCCTCCGAGCAATTTCACGCGGCGCGGCAGCAGCCGCCGAAGCTCAAAGCGATCTTCCCCTACGATCCGCGCGGCGCCTATGGCAAGTTCGGCGGCTTCCGCGAAGAATATCCCGGCGGCGTACTGCACGCCTTCCGCTATCTGATGGATCATTTTTCTTCGGTTCACACCGCCCGCGGCGCGCCGGGCGACTTGCCGCCCGAAAAGGAAGCAAAATGGCGCGAGGCCATGGCCGATCCGGATATCCGGATGTATCCGCACTTGCACAACGTGCTGATTCAACGCGGGCAGCACATGCCGCGCTATTTCGACGTGCTGATCGATCCTTACGACGACGAGAAGACGATCGCCGACGCCGAGGCGGAATTTCCGAAGATCACGGTCCCGACCTATACCGGGGCTGGTTGGTACGGCTACACCTACAAGACGCATCTTGCCGGGGCACAGAGCTATTTCAGCAAAATTCCGGCGCCTAAGAAAATGGTGCTGACCGGCCCGGCCCATCCCGACCGGCCGCTGCGCGCGCTACGCGGCGAGATGCTGCGCTGGTACGACCATTGGCTTAAAGGCCGCGACACCGGCGTCATGAACGAGCCGCCAGTGGCGTACTGGGTCATGGGCGCCAATGAATGGCGACACGGGGCCGATTGGCCGCTGCCGGAAACGCAATGGACCAAGCTCTATCTGGCCAGTTGGGAGCGGCTGACGGCCGAGCCGTATAGTGCATCGAGCGTCGACAATTATGTTCCGCCCGACGTATTCGCGCAGATGCCGCCGACACAGACCAACCGGATCGCGAAGCTTCGCTTTCTGACCGATCCGCTGCCGCACGATCTGCTCGTGGCTGGGCCAAGCGTCCTCAACCTGTTTGCCGAGATCGACAGCGACGACACCAATTGGATCATCATTCTCAAGGATGTTGGACCCGATCCGACGGTGCGTACAGCGCGCGAAGGCGAGCGTGAAATTCCGACCGATCTTCCGGAACGCGAACTGACGCGCGGCTGGCTCAAGGCGTCGAACCGCGCGCTCGATCCCGCGCGCTCAAAACCATGGAAGCCCTGGCACAAGCTGACGCGGCAGGCGCGGCAGAAGGTGACGCCCGGCAAAGTCGAAGAATATGCGATCGAGATTTTCTCGATGGCGAACCTCTTCCGCAAAGGACATCGCATTTGCGTGGAGATCACGAGTCTCGATCTATCGACGGGCGTTCTCGGCGCCACCAACGTCGAATACATTCCCTATCATGTCTGCAGCAGCCGCACCGTGGTGCACCGCATCTATCATGACGCCGCCCACCGCTCGCATCTTTTGCTGCCGGTCGTTCCGACCGCCGGCTCATGACGCGCGCCGGATAAGGCGGCCGGACTTACGGGTGCATACCCACCGAGGTGACGCATGGATCTGCATCTGAACGACAAGATCGTGCTGATCACCGGCGGCTCGAAGGGTTTGGGCTTGGCGATGGCGCATCGCTTTGCCTCGGAGGGCTGCCATCTTCACCTTGTCGCCCGCACACAAGAGGCGCTGGACGAGGCGGCCAACGCCATTCGCCGGCAATTTCCCGTGAAGGTGAACACGCTTGCGATCGACCTCGCCGAGCGCGGATCCGCCGAGCGCGTAGCGGACACCTGCGGCGACGTCGATATTCTGGTGAACAACGCCGGCGACGTTCCTTCCGGCTCGTTGGAAGCCGTGGAGGAGGATCGATGGCGCGCCGGCTGGGATACCAAGATCTTCAATTACATCAATCTCAGCCGTGAATATTTCCGCCGAATGAAAGCGCGGCAGAGCGGCGTGATCGTCAATTTGACCGGCATCGGAGGCGATCTTCTGGATCCGAGCTACATCGCGGGCGGCGTCGGCAATGCCGCCATGGCGGCCTTTACCAAATCGCTCGGCTCGAACAGCCACAAAGTCGGAGTTCGCGTGGTAGGGGTCAATCCCGGGGCGTGCGCGACCGAACGCTACGAGCGGCTGGCACGGGCCAAGGCTCAGGAACGTTACGGCGATCCGGACCGCTGGCGCGAGGCGACCAGCACCCTCCCCTTCTGCCGTCCGGCGACGCCCGACGAAATAGCCGCCGCCGTCGTCTTCCTCGCCTCTCCGCTGTCCAGCTACACCACCGGCGCCATCCTGACCATCGACGGGGGATTGACCGGCGGACGAGAAATTCCGCGCTAGCGTGACTTGCGCGCTGCACGACTTGATCCGGCTCAAGCGTGATGCACGTTCGCAGACAAATCTTCCTCCGCCGTGTTAACATACACTTCTCAAGCTCGAGGAGCACATCATGCACAAGGTGATATTAGGGGCAGTCGTGGCGGCATTCGGCGTTTTGAGCGCGTCTGCGGCTTTTGCACAAAATATGACGTTGACCAGCGCCGAGGTCGCCGATGGCTCGACGATCAAGGAAGCCCAGGTGGCAAACGTCTTCGGCTGTAAGGGCGGCAATATTTCCCCGTCCTTGAGCTGGAGCGGCGCACCGGGCGACACCAAGAGCTTCGCCATCACCGTCTACGATCCGGACGCGCCGACCGGCAGCGGTTTCTGGCACTGGGTGGTGTTCAACATTCCGGCTTCGACCACCTCGATCCCGATGGGCGCCGGCGATGTGAAAAAGAAGCTCATGCCGAAAGGCGCCATCCAGAGCCGGACCGATTTCGGCACCGATGGATACGGCGGCCCGTGCCCGCCACAAGGCGATAAGCCGCATCACTACATTTTCACAGTGTACGCGGTCGATGAGGACAAGCTGCAATTCGCCAAGGACCACAATGTCTCGGCGGCCGTCGTCGGCTTTGAACTGCATTTCCACAGCAAGGCGAAGGCAAGCCTCACGGCCACCTACGGCCGCTGATCCGGCAATCGCCAAACGCGATGGACGCAGCGCGGCTTGGCCGCACTGCGTATCGCGCGCCCATCAAGCGCGCACATTTCATTAACAAAGGATAGATGCCTTCCACCTCCCGCCAAGTCGCGAGTGTCAATTCGTTGATAACGAAATATATTTAGGATCGGGCGTGCCGCGCGTTGCAGACTGCAAATTATTACGTAATTGCGACGGTGATGACCAAGAATTGCGAAGGCCGATGACGAAGTGCTGCGTTGAACGGCGGCTGTTTCAAGGGCACATTAGATTCCACTTCGCTCCAGGCATTGAATTAAAGTCGCGCGCATTGGGACGTTGCAGGTCCACCTGATGGCGCGCCGAAACGTGGGACGCGGCTTCGCCTTCGGGCTGCTGCGGCGGTGAGGATGGCAAACGAGAGCGTCAAGCGTCCGCAGCCGGTGCGAAACAGGCCTCCTTTCGATTGCATAGCACTGGTGCTCCAGGGCGGGGGCGCGCTCGGCGCCTATCAGGCCGGCGTTTTCGAAGCGCTGGCCGAAGCCGGACTTGAACCCGATTGGATCGCCGGCATATCCATCGGGGCTTTCAATTCCGCCATCATCGCCGGCAATCCGCCGGGTGCCCGCGTCGAGCGGCTGCGGCAATTTTGGGAGAGCATCACAGAGCCTTATGTGCGATGGCACGCGCCGTTCGCATGGCCGGGCGCGCCGCCGCTAGACGGCCCTTCCGCAGCCCCGAACCCGGCGGAGTTCTTGGGTATTTGCCAGCAACCTCGCCCCGGCGCTGAAGGGCGACATCGCGCGCGGCTTCCTCAATCAATGGGCTGCGGGCCGCGTGCTGTTCAACGGCACGCCCGGCTTTTTTTCGCTGCGGCCGGTGACGCCGTGGTTCTGGCCCGGCAGCTCGATGCGGGCGACAAGTTACTACGACACCAGCGACCTCAAGAGCACGCTGGAGCGGCTTATCGATTTCGACCGCATCAACAATGGGCCGACCCGTTTGAGCGTCGGCGCCGTCAACGTGCAGACCGGCAACTTCGCTTATTTTGACACCACCACACACCGCATCCGGCCGGAGCATATCATGGCAAGCGGTGCGCTTCCGCCGGCGTTTGCAGCAGTGGAGGTTGACGGCGAGTATTATTGGGACGGCGGTCTTGTCTCCAACACGCCGTTACGCTGGGTGGTCGAGGGCCGTCCGCAACGCGACACGCTCGTGTTCCAGGTCGATCTCTGGTCGGCACGCGGCGAGCTCCCGCGCAACATGGCGCACGTGAATACGCGGCAAAAGGAGATCATCTATTCAAGTCGCACTCGCGCGGCGTCGACCCATTTCACCGACATGCAAGCTGTTCGCAATTCCGTTGCCGCGCTGTTGAAGAAACTGCCGGCCGAATTGGCGGACGAGTCGGAAATCGCCGTCTTGCGGCAGTTTTCCGAACGCAAGGTCTGGAATCTGATCCAGCTTATCTATCGCGCCAAGAACTACGAGGGCAACTCGAAGGACTACGAGTTCTCACGCCTGAGCATGGTGGACCATTGGCGCACCGGCTATGACGATACCGTTCGCACTTTGCGGCATCCCGAAGTGCTCCAGCGTCCGCGCAACGGCGATGGCGTCTTTACTTTCGACATTGCCCGACACGAGCATGAATAGGCCGCAGCCGGCAATCTGCGGGGCGTCAATCAACATCGAGGGAAGATCATGAAGGAAGACGATGTACGCAAGCGCGCCTTTGCCATGCCGCTCACCAGCCCGGCCTATCCGCCCGGGCCATATCGGTTCCGTCAGCGCGAATTTCTCGTCATTACCTACCGGACCGACGCGGATAAACTGCGCGCGCTTGTGCCCGAACCGCTGCAAGTCGACGAGCCCATCGTCAAGTATGAGTTCATCCGCATGCCGGATTCGACCGGCTTCGGCGACTACACCGAGACCGGCCAGGTCATCCCGGTGTCGTTTCGGGGGCGCAAAGGCAGCTATTCGCATTGCATGTTCCTCAACGACGAGCCGCCGATCGCCGGCGGGCGCGAGCTGTGGGGCTTTCCCAAGAAGCTGGCGCAACCGAGCCTGCGTGCCGAGATCGACACCCTTGTCGGCACGCTCGACTACGGCCAGGTCCGCGTCGCCACCGGCACGATGGGCTATAAGCACAAGTCGGCCGACCTCGCTGCGATAAAGGCATCGCTTGAGGCCCCCAACTTTCTCCTGAAGATCATTCCGCACGTCGACGGCACGCCGCGTATCTGCGAATTGGTCGAATACTATCTTGAGGACATCGATCTGAAAGGCGCCTGGACCGGTCCGGGCGCGCTTGATCTTCACGCGCACGCGCTGGCGCCGGTCGCCGAGCTTCCGGTGCTCGAAGTCATTTCCGCCACGCATATCATCGCGGATTTGACGCTCGGACTCGGGAAAGTCGTCTACGATTACCTGCGCTGAGCGCCTTTCGCCGTCCGCGAGGGCCTATTGAGGACCGCGCGCCCGATAGGCGCTCGGACTCAGCCCAAAAATGCGTTGAAAGCGGCGGTTGAAGGTCGAAAGATCGCCGAAGCCGGCGGCGAACGCGATCGTCGAAATATTTTCGGAGGTCCGCCGCAAACGGATCGCCGCGCGGTTAAGCCTTATGTGCAGAATGAATTGATGCGGCGTCATTCCCACCAGCGCGCGGAAGGTGCGCAGGAAATGGTAGGGGCTCATCGCCGCATCGCGCGCCAAGTCCGTCAGCGGCAGTATTTCATCCGCACGCGCCTCGACGTGGCGCAGCGCAGCACTGATCCGCCGTTCATCGCGCGCGCGCAGCGCCGGCGCAGTGCCTTTACGCTCCGCGAGCGCGCCGGAAACCGCGCCGGCAACGCGCAGCGCCAATTCCTCGAATGCTGCGGCATCGCCGTCATCGCGCGCAACTTCGGCCGCCACGATAACGGGCAATGAGCCGTTGTTCGGCGGCAGACGTGGAATTGTGAACGATACACGGCGGGCGCCGGGAACAGCGCTTGCGACTGCCTCCAGGAATTGCGGCGCGAACTGGAACGACAGACAGCGGTCGCCCACGCCGTGCTCGTGACTGCATTCGAAGCAATAGCCGTGATTGCCCAGCAGCAACGCGCCCGGCGCGAATACGGCAGACCCCAGCGAAGAGCGATAGCGAAAAGTCCCGCGCGTCACCGCGGCGATGCACATCCCGTCGTGCCGCTCTTCGAACGGGCGATCGTGCGGTCCGGATGTGCAGACAACATCCTCCACGCGCCAGCCGGTTCCCGAAGCCAAGACATGTGACGTCAGCGCCATGCCGCAGATTAGCAATTTTTCCCAAGCCTGGGAGCCTCATCACCATTTAGGAAGCGGCAACGAGCCCGCAACGGCGAAAGAGGCGCAACGATGAACGCACGTTCCTTTATCGATGCTCTTGCCAGCGATGAGCCGGCTTCCGATCGCGCCGATAAAATGAGGCTTTATGGCTGGCTGATCGGCCGCTGGATCATGGACGCTACCGTACATTTGGACGGTGGCGGCACGCATCAGGGCCCGGGTGAGATTTATTTCGCGTGGGTGCTCGAGAGCCGCGCCATTCAAGACGTCTGGATCCTGCCGGGCGTCTTCTACGGCACGACGCTGCGCGTCTACGACCCGGCCATCGACGCTTGGCACATCCTATGGAGCGACCCGCTGCGACAATTCTACACGCGCCAGATCGGCCGCGCGCAGGGGAACGATATCGTTCAGCTCGGCAAGAACGACGCCGGTGAAACGGTGCGATGGAGCTTTACGGAAATCACGCCCGCTTCGTTCCGCTGGATCGGCGAGCGCTCGAGCGACGATGGCCAGAGCTGGCACGTTCAGGCCGAGTTCCTGGCTCGCCGGGTCCCATAACGTCCCACCAACGTCAACTGCAAGGAGCAGACAATGATCGACCACGTCTCCATCGGAGTCCGCGATGTTGCGCGGACCAAACGCTTTTACGACGCCGTGCTAAAACCGCTCGGCTACACTTGTCTGAGCGAGGGGGAGGGATCGCTCGGCTATGGGCGGGATATCGTCACGCTATGGATCAGTAACGCGGAACATCCGGTACCCGCCGATATGAAATCCGGGTTGCACGTCTGCTTTGCCGCCGCCACGGCGCGCAGCGTTGAGGCGTTTCACGCGGCGGCATTGAGCAACGGCGGACGCGACAACGGCAAGCCGGGCCTGCGCGCGGATTACGGTCCCGGCTACTATGCGGCTTTTGTCATCGATCCCGACGGCTACCGGATCGAGGCGCATTGCGATCAGCGCGCTCCGTGATCCGGAATTCTCGGAATTCGCTTTCAAGGCGCACTCTAAAACTTAAAAGGGCCGGCTTGCGCCGGCCCTTCCACGATTGATACCTCGTTATGCCTGTCTGCAGCTGTTCTATTCGTAGTTCTTCTTGCAAGGCGGATTGTCGCGCCCCGGCGGGACAAACTTGTCGAAGGTTGCCTTGGAGAAGCCGAGCCGCTCCTGCACGTTTGGAATGACCTTGACGACCTTGCTGATAAGGTCGCCGTTGTCGGCCTTGACGACTTCGGTGACGAAGTTCGTGCCGATCGCCTGACGATTCTCGTCGAGCGTGATCTTTCCGTTCGGCGCGTCGAGCACGATCTTATTCAGAGCTTCGCGGAATTTCTTGTTGTTGTCCGAAAGATCGCCTTTGACCTCGTCGAGCGTCTTAAACATGGAGTCGGCCGAGTTGTAGTAGTTGATGGCGAGCAGCGACGGGCTGGCGAAGGCATTCTTGAAATAGCCGGTCTTCGGGTGCTGCTGGTAGGCTTTCACGAACGCCTGCCATTTCGGATTCGGGTCATTGTCGGCCATGCCGCTCGCGGCAATGGTGCCGATCAATGCTTCCTTGGCCTTGCCTTTCGAGGACAACACGGTCTGGTCGACCATGATCGAGCCGCCGATCAGATGGGCGTTGCCGCCGGCTTGCTGATATTGATTGAGGAAGTTCACCGCGTCGGCGCCGCCGAGGCCGAGATAAATGGCGTCAACGTCTTCCGACAGAAGCTGCGGAATGTAGGAAGCGAAGTCCTTGGTGCCGAGCGGCACCCATAGACGCTTGGTGATCTGACCGCCGGCCTTGCAGTACTCAACCACGAGGCCCATCACTTGCGTATAGACGAACGCATAATCTTCGCCGATCGTGGCGATCTTCTTGTAGTGTTTGACATTATAAGCGTAATCGCCGAGCCCGGCCTGCCATTGCGCCCCGTCCAGGTTGGTGCGGTAGAGAGTGGGCGACGGCTTGACGCCGGCGGACGGGTCCCCATAGGTCGTCTCCAACGCGCCCGACGCGGCGTTCATGACCGTGATCTGCGGTTGGGTTTTCGAATAATCGCGTATGGCGATGCCTTCCGCGCCCGAAAGCGGGGAGATCAGCATGTCGACCTTGTCTTGTTCGACCAGCTTTTTGGCGGCGCGTATCGCTGAATCGGGGCTCGCGTCCGTCGAACCGACGATCGTCTCGATTTCCCTGCCGGCCACCTTGCCGCCATGCGCTGCCACCGCGAGTTCATAGCCGCGCATGCCATCCTCGCCGAGAACGGTGTAGGTGCCTTCGAGCGTAGCGGTTACGCCAACTTTGAGCTTGTCGGCGGCGTTGGCCGCCCCCGTGCCGACAACCGCGGTCAAGGCGACCGCGACTGTTAATCCAATACCCTTGTACATGGGGTTTCCTCCTGATGTCCGATCGCCGTGAAACGGTGTCGTTTTGCCGGCCGAATGCGCTTGTGCGTCGTCGGGAGGATAATAGCCGTGTCCCCCCGCTTCGACCGGCCGCAAATCGTAGCAGCGAGCGGACCGGGGCGACAAGCCTAGGCGGACCATGGGGCGCTCTTGCCGCCGTGTCTGCTAGTCTGATTCTTCCGTTAACCGCGCGACGAAAGGTGGCACAGGCCACGGCGCGGCAAGCGCGCAACCTCACTTGTCAACGGTGCCAAGCCGTCGTTTAATCCGACAAAACAATAACCTGCGCATTGGGAGGCGCCCGCATGAGCACCGCGTTAGCGGTCTGTCATGGGTCGTTCGGCCGCGTGACCGTCTATCGGCTGGATAAGCCGATGCGCACCCACGCTCATCGCGAGGGCCATTTAACCTTTCTGCTCAGCGGACCGCCGGCCGTCGTCACGATTGACGACGTTCCCCACCTCGTGGACCTGACTTCGGGCGTCGCCATCAACCCCTGGCAGCCGCATTCCTTTCAGCCTTGCTCGGGCGATCAGCCGTCGGTCTTTTTGGTTGCTTACATCTGCGAGAGCTGGCTCGACCGGGATCAGGAGGGCCGCGGCAGTCTGCGGTTTGGGTCCAATGGGCTGCGGGTCGGAACGACGATCCGGTCGATCTGCGCGAGCCTCGCCCACACACTGGTGACCAACGCGAGCTACCGGATCGTCAATCGCTATTTGAACCAGTTATTTGACGCGAGCTTCGATGAATCCTGGAAGGCTGGCGGCCGAACGAGCCTGGCCTCGCGGCTACCGCAGCCGATTGATTTTCGCGTGCGCAAATCGCTGCGCATTTTAGACGATTGCATTGCCGAAGGTATTGAGCTCGACAATGTGGCGCGGGATGCCGGCCTGTCGCGACCGCATTTCTTCAAGCTATTCCGAGAAAACACCGGGGTAACGCCGGCGCTTTATGCCAACACCATGCGCATCGAACGGGCACTCGACCGCCTCATGAGCTCGCAGGCCTCGGTCACCGATATCGGCTTCGAGCTCGGCTTCTCGTCGCAGAGCCATTTCACGCATTTCTTTTCCGCACACGTTGGCATCGCGCCAACGCAATACCGAACGATCGCGCGGGTCGTGAGCGAGTGATCGACGCGTAAGGCCTTATCCTGAAAAGAACAATTGGCTCCGCCCTGGAGCGGAGCGGAGGCCGGAAGCGGTCGACACGGGCAGTCTCCGAAAACAAGGACGAGAAAATCAGACTGCCGAGCATGCCGGCATGCTCCCGTTTGGGTACGTTCCGGCAAAATTGGAGGAAACGCGGTGTCCACGACTTTTGGCGAGGACAGCGGAAGCCCGGGGGCGGCGCGCGGCGACGCGCTTGGCCGCTGGATCGGAAACCATCCTGTTTGGGCGCTCGTCATCGCCGTCGCGGTGATCTTCTTCCTTTGGCTCGTGCTGGCACCTTGGCCGGCGGGCTTCGAAGAGGCCTTCGGCAAGAAGCGGCTGTTCGTCAACGCCTTGTTTAACGGCATTACGCTCGGCGGGCTTTATTTTCTGGTGGCCACCGGTTTCACGTTGATCTTCGGCCTGATGCGCAACGTCAACCTTGCGCACGGCTCGCTTTATCTGTTCGGCGGCTATATGGGCTACGAGTCCACGCAGTGGACCGGCTCGTGGCTTTTCAGCTACGTCGTGGCCTTTGTTTGCTGCGCGGTGGTCGGCGTCGCCATGCAGTTCTTCATCTTTCGGCGGATGGAGGGCCAGGACCTGCGGCAGACGCTGGTGACGCTCGGCCTGTCCATTATTTTCTCAGATCTCATGGTCTGGGTCTGGGGCGGCAATGCCATCCAGATCGATACGCCCGACTATTTGTTGGGGCCGGTTGCTACCCCGATCGTTGTTATGGTGAGGTCAAACGGGCAGGCGATTTTCCTCCAATACCCCATGGTGCGTCTGGTCATCTTCGCCGCCGCCGTTCTCATCGGTGTCGGCATGTGGCTGGCGCTGAATCGCACCCGCATCGGCGTGATGATCCGCGCCGGCGTCGACGACCGCGACATGCTCTCGGTGCTCGGCTATCGCGTGCAGCTGTTGTTCGTGCTGGTATTTGCATTCGGTGCCGGACTCGCGGGAATGGCCGGCATCGTCGGCGGCACCTTTCAATCGATCTCGCTCGGCGAAGATTCGCATTTCTTGCTAGCGTCGCTGGTGGTCGTGATCGTCGGCGGCATGGGCTCCATCCCCGGCGCGGCGCTCGGCGCGCTCATCATCGGTCTCTCCGAACAAATCGGGGTGGTCTATTTTCAGAACTATTCGACCGTCCTGAGCTTCCTGATCATGATCATCGTGCTCGCCATTCGCCCGCAAGGCCTCTTGGGGAGACGCTAAATGGCGCTCGCACAGATCACCGATTCGGCTCCAGTCGCCGCGCCGGACGAGCAACGCGGCGGTGCGCTGTCGCGCTGGATTTCGCGCCATGCGCCCAATCTGATCCTCGGGGCTCTGCTGCTGATGCTCCCGGCAGTCGCCGGCTCTTTCATCCTCGACCAGATTGTGGGCTGGGCCTTGATCCTCGGGATGATCGCGTTGTCGCTGATGTTCCTCGGCGGCTATGGCGGCATGGTCAGTCTGGCGCAGATGACCGTCGCCGGTGTTGCCGGCTACATGATCGCGATTTTCGGAGCGAGTTCGCTGCCAGCCATCAGCTTGTTCTGGCCATGGTGGGTGGCGGTACCGCTGGCGATTATCATCGCCGTCGCCTTCGGGACGCTTGCCGGCGCGCTGTCCGCCCGCACCGAAGGCATCTACACGCTCATGATCACGCTCGCGCTGGCTACCGCCTTCTTCTACCTGACTCTGCAGAACTGGCCGATTTTCAATGGTTTCAACGGGTTCACGACAATTCCGGCGCCGCACTTTCTTGGCGTGAATTGGAGGGACCCGATCCCGCTTTATTATCTGATCCTGTTCTGCGCGGCGCTCAGCTACGCCGCCGTCTTGTACATCTCGCGGGCGCCGTTCGGGCTCGCTCTGCAAGGCGTGCGCGACAATCCCCGCCGCATGGAAGCCATCGGCTACAATGTCACCGCTCACCGGATCGCCGCCTATTCCTTCGCGGCGGTGATTGCGGCAATCGGTGGAATCTTATTGGTGTGGCAGAACAATCAGATCTCCCCCTTCTCCGTCGGTGTTAACGTCGTCATCAATCTGCTCGTGATCGCGGTCATCGGCGGTATGAGCCATCCGATCGGTCCGTTCATCGGCGCGATCATTTATGTGATTTTGCGCACCTTCGCGCTTGACGCGCTGGTCGCCGTCGGTCTCGACGGACGGCGCTTTCAGAACTCTCATCGGTCTCGGCTTTCTGGTCATCGTGCTGTTTTCGCCGGACGGCGTGATCGGCATCTGGCGCCGCATCGTCGAGCGCGCGACGCGCTCCAGCAATTCCAATTACACCAGCGGCGGGAGCAACAACAAATGAGCTCGATCGCCGAACGCATGGCCGCAGCCGGCACGGGCAACGCGCTCGAATTGCGCGGCGTGAGCCGGATGTTCGGCGCGCTTGTGGCGCTGACCGACATCACGCTGAGCGTGCGGCCGGGCGAGCGGCGCGCCGTGCTGGGATCGAACGGCGCCGGCAAGACGACGCTGCTCAATTGCATGACCGGCGATTTTCCGCCGACCTCGGGAACGGTGCGTTTCTTCGGCGAAGACGTGACCACGCTGCCGCCGCACGAACGCATTCGCCGCGGGCTGCGCCGCACCTATCAGATCTCGTTGCTGTTCTCACGCCTGACCGTGCGCGAAAACGTCTATCTCGCCTGCCGCGGCGTCTCGCGCGGACGCTTTTCATTCATCCGCACACGCCCGCGCGATGCGATCATGCAATCGGTCACCGATCTTATCTCGCTTGCCCATCTGGAGACGGTCACGGACCGCCTAGTCGGCGAACTGGCGCATGGCCAGCAGCGCCAGCTCGAAATCGCGCTCGCACTCGCCGGCGCGCCGCGCTTTATTCTTTTCGACGAGCCGGCCGCCGGCCTGTCGCCGAGCGAGCGCGGCGATCTGGTCGCAATCCTCACCGCGCTTCCAGCCCATATCGGTTACATCATCATCGAGCACGACATGGACGTGGCTTTGCGCGTCGTCGAGAGCGTGACGATGATGCATAACGGCCGCATCTTCAAGGAAGGCACGCCGCACGAGATCGAAGCCGATCCGGAAGTGCAGGAACTGTATCTCGGGGGCGGCCATGGCTGAACGCCGCCCCGCCAACCTCCTGGAAATCAGAGGGCTGAATGTCTTTTACGGCCGCAGCCATGCGCTGCAAGGCGTCGATCTGACGCTCGAGCACGGCGTCCTGTCGCTGGTCGGACGCAACGGCATGGGCAAGACGACCTTGTGCAAGGCGATCGTCGGGCTGACACCGGCCACGAGCGGCTCCATCCGTTTCATGGGCGAGGAGCTGATCGGCCGCACGCCGGCCGACATCGCGCGCATGGGGCTGGGCTATGTGCCGCAGGGCCGGCGGCTGTGGCCCTCGGTCACCGTCGATGAACATTTGCGGCTCGCCGGCGGTAACCGCGGGCAATGGACGATCTCGCGCATCTACGACACGTTTCCGCGGCTCGCCGAACGGCGCAACAATCGCGGCAATCAGCTTTCCGGCGGCGAGCAGCAGATGCTGGCGATTTCGCGCGCGCTTCTGCTCAACCCGCATCTGCTCGTCATGGACGAACCGACCGAGGGGCTTGCGCCGCTCATCGTCGAGCAGGTCGAGAAAATCCTGCTCAATCTCGGCGAGGAAAGCGACATCGGCGTGCTGGTCGTCGAGCAGAATATCGGCGTCGCCACCGCCGTGGCCGAAAAAGTCGCGATCATGATCAACGGCCGGGTCAATCGGCTCATGGAAGCAGCGCGGCTCGAGGCCGACCGTGAGCTGCAGCAAAGGCTGCTCGGCGTCGGGCAGCATGGCCAAGCAGAGCCGCCCGAAGAAGGCGAAGCGCAAGCGCCCGGTCCGCAGGACGAGCGGCGGCCAACAAAAGCGCGCGGCCCGATCCGCGTCTATAACGCAAACCCCATCCTGCCGACGCGCTGGTCGCAGCCGGCGCCGGCGGCGCAGATTGAAGCCGCCGCGCGCACGCGCACCGCCGCGCCCGAACCCAGCGCCGCCGAGGTTGCTCCGGCGGTCGAAATCCGCCCGATCCATCGCGGCGGCGTGGCGCCGGTCATCGTCGCGGGCACGCTCGACACCAAGGGCGACGAGCTTCGTTTTATTCGCGACCAGATCGCAGGCGCCGGCGTGCGCGTACTTCTGGTCGATCTGTCGACCTCCGGCGGACCGTCGCCGGCCGACGTACCGCCGCACCACGTCGCCGCCTATTATCGCGGCGGCCCGAACGCGGTGTTCACCGGCGACCGCGGAGCGGCGATCACCGCGATGGCGGAAGCCTTCGAGGCCTGGATCAAGCGCCACGAACCGGTCGGCGGGCTGATCTCGGCGGGCGGGTCGGGCGGCTCTTCGCTGGTCGCGCCCGCCATGCGCGCGCTGCCGATCGGCGTGCCGAAAGTTCTCATTTCCTCGGTCGCCTCCGGCAATGTCGCCCCCTATGTCGGTCCGTCCGACATTATGATGCTCTATTCGGTCACCGACGTTGCCGGGCTCAATTCAGTCTCGCGCCAGGTGCTTGCCAATGGGGCGGCGGCAATCGTCGGCATGGTGAAGGCGCGCGCCGCGAATGTTGAGCGCGAGCGTAGGCCTGCGGTTCGCGGCGGCGGCAAGCCGGCTATCGGGCTGACCATGTTCGGCGTGACGACGCCCTGCGTCGACGCCATCGTCGATGCGCTGGAAGAGGACTTTGAGTGTCTGGTCTTCCACGCCACCGGCGTCGGCGGGCAATCGATGGAGAAGCTCGTCGATTCCGGCACCCTCGTCGGCGTCATTGACATCACAACCACCGAAGTCTGCGATCTCTTGCTCGGCGGCGTGTTGCCGGCGACCGAGGACCGGTTCGGCGCCATCGCGCGCGTGCGCGTGCCCTATATCGGCTCATGCGGCGCGCTCGACATGGTGAATTTCGGTCCGATGGAAACCGTGCCCGAGCGCTATCGCGGCCGCACGCTGCAGGTCCACAATCCCACCGTGACGCTGATGCGGACGACTCCGGAGGAGAACGCGCGCATCGGCCGCTGGATCGGCGAGCGGCTCAATCGCATGGACGGGCCGGTCCGCTTCTATCTGCCGGAGGGCGGTGTTTCGGCGCTCGACTCGCCCGGCCGCCCGTTTTCAGATCCGAATGCGGATGCCGAGCTGTTCCGCGCACTGGAAACGACCGTCCGGCAAACCGGCGCACGCCGCCTCATCCGCATGCCTGAACACATCAACGATCCGCGCTTCGCAGCGGAAATCGCCGCCGAGTTCCGCCGCCTTTTCGGTACGCGGCTCACCCGGCGCCGCGCCAGAGGCTGACGCATGCCGCGCATCCAACGCTCCGAGATCCTCGCTCGTTTCCGCGCCATGAAAGCGCAAGGCCGGCCGATCATCGGCGCCGGCGCCGGCACCGGCATCTCCGCCAAGAACGAAGAAGCCGGCGGCGCCGATCTCATCGTCATTTACAATTCGGGCCGCTACCGCATGGCCGGCCGCGGCTCGCTCGCCGGCATGATGCCTTATGGCGACGCCAACGGCGTGGTCGTCGACATGGCGCGCGAGGTGCTGCCGATCGTCGCCCACACGCCGGTTCTCGCCGGCGTTTGCGGCACCGATCCGTTCCGCCAGATGGACGTCTTTTTGGACGAGGTGCTTCGGCTCGGCTTTTCCGGCGTGCAGAATTTCCCGACCGTCGGCCTGATCGATGGTCGCTTCCGGGCCGGCCTCGAAGAGACCGGCATGGGCTACGGCTGCGAAGTCGACATGATCGCCAAAGCGCACGCGCGCGATCTTTTGACCACGCCCTATGTCTTTAACCCTGCGGAAGCCGAGGTCATGGCGCGCGCGGGCGCCGATATTCTGGTTTGCCACTTCGGTCTCACCGTCGGCGGATCGATCGGCGCCGCGACCGCGACCAAGTTGGAGGACTGCCCGGCGCTGGCCGATGCGATGGCCGCGGCGGCGCTCGCAGTGAATCCGGAAGCCTTGATTCTGGTTCATGGCGGCCCGATCGCCGAGCCGGAACATGCCGAATACGTGCTGGCGCGCGCCAGGCATTGTCACGGCTTTTATGGCGCCTCCTCGATGGAGCGCCTGCCGGTCGAGCGCGCGCTGTCGGCTCAGGTTGCGAAGTTCAAAGCCATCAAGAAAATCCAGAGGAACTAAAAGCGGCCCGCGTCGGATCACAGCGGGCGGGAGGAGAGTAAGATGTCCGTCGCCATTCTCGGCAGCCTCATCATCTGGCTGATTGTCGCGGTTATCGTGATCGCGATCGTCGTCTATTTCGTCAATTGGCTCTACCGCCGCTCCTCGAAGGAAGTCTCCTTCGTACGCACCGGACTGTTCGGCGAAAAAGTCGTCATCAACAGCGGCGCCTTCGTGCTTCCGTTCATTCACGAAGTGACGCCGGTCAACATGAACGTGCTGCGCATGCAGGTCGTGCGCAACCGCGACGACGCGCTCATCACCAAGGACCGCATGCGGGTCGACATCGAGTCGGAATTCTATGTGCGCGTGCCGCCGACCCGCGAGGCCGTGACCATCGCCGCCGCCACGCTCGGCCGGCGCACCATGAATGTCGCCGAACTCGATGCGCTTCTCTCCGGCAAGCTCGTTTCGGCGCTGCGCGCCGTCGCCTCCGAAATGACCATGGAAGAGATGCACGAGCGGCGCGGCGAATACGTCACGCGCGTGAAAGAATCCGCTCTGGAAGGGTTGAAGCGGAATGGCCTCGAGCTTGAGTCGGTCGCCATCACCGATCTCGACCAGACCGATCTCGAATTCTTCAATCCGTCGAACCGCTTCGACGCCGAAGGCTTGACCAAGCTCATTGAGGACATCGAGGCGCGCCGCAAGGTGCGCAACGACATCGAGCAGGAATCGATGATCCTCATCCGCAGCCGCAATCTCGAAGCCGAGAAGCAGGCGCTGGAAATCGATCGCGAAAGCGAGACCGCCCGGCTCAATCAGGAACGCGACATCGAAGTCCGGCGCGCGGTGCAGCGCGCGGAACTCGCCCGCGAGCGGTCGCTGCGCGACACCGAGGCCGAACAGGCGCAGATCGCCGGCCGGGAAGAGGTGGAAAAGACCCGGATCGCGCACGAGCGGGCATTGGCGGAAGCGCGCATCGCCTCCGAGCGCGACATCCGCGAGCGCGAGATCGAGCGCGGTCGCCAGATCGACGAGGCCGAAATCGCCGCGCGCGAGCGGGTCGAGCGCGCCCGCATCGCGCAGGAGCGCGTGCTCACCGACGCGCGCATCGCCCGCGAGGAAGACGATCAGCGGCGCGAGATCGAGCGGCAGCGCAATGTCGAGAACGCCGAGATCACCGCCCGCGAGGAAACCGAGAAAGCGCGCATCGCCCAGGAACTCGCCGTCAGCGTGGCGCGCATCGCGCAGGAAGAGGAGAATCGGCGGCTCGAAATCGAACGCACGCGCAATCTGGAACAGGCCGAGATCGCGGCGCGCGAGGCGACCGAGCGCGCGCGCATCGCGCAGGAGCGCGTCGTCACCGACGAGCGCATTGCCCTGGAAGAGGAAATCCGCCGCCGCGAGATTTCGCGCAATCGCGCCATCGACGAGGAAGAGATCGCCGCCGCACAAGCGACCGAGGCTGCCCGCATCGCCCGCGAGAAGGCGCTCGCCGCCGATCGCATCGCCTCCGAGCTGGCGACCAGGACGCTGGAAATCGAACGTACGCGCGCCTTGGAGCAAAGCGATATCGCGGCGCGGGAAATTACCGCCGCGGCGCGCATCCAGCAGGAAGAGCGCGTGCGTGCGCTCGACATCGCCCGCACCCGCGCGATCGAGGAAGCCGAGATCGCGGCCCGCGAGACGGTTGAAGCGTCGCGCATCGCCCGCGAGAAGAAGATCGCGGTCGATCGGATCGCCGCCGAAGAGGCGACCCGCAACCGCGAGATCGGCCGCATCAAGGCGATCGAGGCGGCGGAGATTGCCGCGCGCGAAGCGACCGAAGCCGCGCGCATCGCGCTCGATCAGAAGCTTGCAGCTGACCGCATCAATGCCGAGCGGGAAACCCGCGGGCTGGAGATCGCGCGCAACGAGACGCTCGAGTCGGCCGAGATCACCGCGCGCCAGGCTGTCGAGTCGATCCGCATTACCGAAGATCGCAAGCTCGCCGCCGAAAGAATCTCCCGCGACGAGGAGGTGCGTTCGCTCGAGATCGCCCGCAATCGCGCGGTCGATACTGCCGAAATTGCGGCCCGCGAGGCGGTGGAAGCAAGCCGCATCGCGCAGGAGAAGCGGCTCGCCGCCGAACGCATCACCGCCGATCAGGAAACGAGGGCGCGCGATATCGCCCGCGAAGAGGCGATCGAGGACGCCGAGATCAAGCGGCGCGAGGCCATCGAAACGGCGCGCATCGCGACCGAGCTTGCGCTCGAGCGCGAGCGCATCGAGTCGTCGAAGGCGCGCGAGGTTCTGGATGTCGAGCGGCGCAAGGTCCTCGAGATCGCCGAGCAAGACCGCTCGATCGAGATCGCGGCCAAGCTCACCGAACGCGCCGAGGCGGATCGCCGCGTGAAGGAAGCCGATATCGTGGCCGCCCAGCACGTGGGCCGCACCGATGTCGTGCGCGAACAGACGCTCGACATTGCCCGGCTCGAGCGCCGGCGCGCGGTGGAGCAGTTCGAGGTTGCGCGCACCCAGGCGCTGCAGGAAGCCGAGATCGCCGCCCGCGAAGAAGTCGAGCGGGCGCGCATCGCGTCCGAGCGTGGCATCGACGAGGCCCGCATCCTGCGCGATCGGGAATTGCGGCAGCTCGAAATCGCCCGCGAGACCGCGGTCGAGAATGCCCGCATGGAAAGCGCCATCGAAATCCACCGCAAATCGCGCGAGCAATCGGCGGCGCAGGCTGACGCGGAAGCGGCCCGCGCGCAAGCGGTCGAAGCCGAGGAGCGCGTCAAGACCGTGCGCGAGGCGGAAGCTGCGCGGCGGCGGCGGCAGGTCGAAGTGCTGATCGCCGAAAAGGAGGCAGACGAGGTGCGGATCGCCGCGGCCGCCGAGCAAGTGCGCGCCGCGGTCGAAGCCGAAGCGCAGCGGCTCCTCAACGAAGCGGAGAATGTGCTGTCCGACGCCTCGCGCGCCTCGCTGTACCGGCGCCGGCTGCTGGAGCGAATCGAAGGCATCGTACGCGAGAGCGTCAAGCCGATGGAGAAGATCGAAGGCATTCGCATCCTCCAAGTGGACGGCCTCAATGGCGGCGGCAACGGCTCCGGACGCAGCCCGACCGACGAGGTGATCGACTCGGCGCTGCGCTACCGCGTGCAAGCGCCGATGATCGATCAGATCCTTGCCGAAATCGGCATCGAAGGCGGCAGCCTCTCGCGCATGCCGGGCCTCATCCGCGAGGCGCGCGACATGCAAGGCATCCGCAAGGACACGGCGCCGAAGAAGCCGCCCGAGGGCGGCAGCGGCGGATCGTCGGGCCAAAGCTGACGGTCATCAAAGTAGGGAAAGGAGGGAACGACAGCCATGGCCCGCGTCTACGTTTCGAGTGTCATCAATGGCCGCTCCGACCGCGTCTGGGCGCGCGTGCGGGATTTCAACGGCCTGCCCTCCTGGCATCCGGGAATCGCGGAAAGCCGCATCGAGAACGGCGAGCCGCCCGACAAGATCGGTTGCGTCCGCGATTTCCGCCTGCGCAACGGCGACCGGATCCGCGAAAAGCTGCTCGGCCTGTCGGATTTCGATCTGTTCTGCACCTATTCGATTCTCGAATCGCCAATGGGCGTCGAGAATTACGTCGCCACGCTGCGGCTCACGCCGATCACCGATGGCGAGCGGACCTTCGTTGAATGGACGGCGGAATTCGACTGTTCGCCGGAACGCGAGGCCGAGCTTGTTTCCAATATCGGGGGCGGCGTTTTTCAGGGCGGCTTCGATGCCTTGAAGCGGCAATTCGGAGGATGAGCGGGTGATCCGCATCGTGCGCTCGACGATCATTGACGCGCCGACCGATCGCGTGTGGGCTCTCCTGCGCGACTTCAACGGTCACGACCGCTGGCATCCCGCCGTCGCCAAGAGCACGATCGAGCGTAACCAGAGTGCCGACAAACTCGGCTGCGTGCGGCACTTCTTCCTGCGCGACGGCTCGGAGCTGCGGGAGAAGCTGCTGACGTTGTCGGATCTCGAGCAGACATTCAGTTACTGCCTGCTCGACACGCCGGTACCGCTGTTCAACTACGTCGCCCATGTCCGCCTGGCGCCTGTTACCGATGGCGATCGAACCTTTTGGGACTGGCGATGTTCATTCACGACCCGGGCGGGTCTGGAAGAGGAAATGCGGCGCATGGTCAGCGAAGAAATTTATGAAGCCGGATTTGCCGCCGTTCGCGCCCATCTGACCGGAGCCTCGCCAACGGAGGGCCATGCATGAGCATCAGCGTCAAGACATTCCCGCGCTTGGCCGATGCAGCCGGCGCGCTGTCGCAGGAGCGCGGCGCGCGCTTTCTCGCCGGCGGCACGCTGGTCATGCGCTCCGTCAACGAGGCCGATCCGACGATCGAAACGATCGTGCGCTCGACCGATCCCAGTCTGACGCATATCGGACTTTCCTCCGGGCGCGTGGAACTCGGCGCCGGCGTCACGATGGCGGCGATCCTCGCCGAGCGGGAATTGTCCTATCTGCATCCGGTCGCGCGCATCATCGGCGGGCCGGCGGTGCGGGAGGCGGCGACGGTTGGCGGGAATCTGTTTGCTCCGCCACCTTACGGCGACTTCGCCGCGGCATTGCTCGCGCTCGACGCAATCGTGATGCTCGCCGGCGGCTTTGGTCAGCGCGAATTACCGTTGGAGGAATTGCTCAGCCGGCGCGAGCGCGGACCGACGCTCGTTTCGAGCGTCGCTTTCAGACGGCCGGCGAACGACACGTTCCGGTTCGTGAAAGTCACGCGCGTCCATCCTAAAGGTGCATCCGTTCTGTCCATTTCCGCACAATTGCCGCTCTCAAGCGGACGCCTGAGCGGCGCCAGAATCGCCTACGGCGCAATGGGCCCGTCGCCGCTGCGCGCCAAGGCGGCCGAACGCGCGCTCGAAGGCCGCACGCTCGATGCGGCCGGCATCGCGCCGGCTCTTGCGGTGGCACACGACGGCACCACGCCGACCGACAATGCCATCGCCAGCGCCTGGTGGCGCCGCGAAATCCTTCCGGTTCATTTGCGCCGGCTGCTGCTCGGCGAGCAAAGCGTGAGGCACTCGTGAAAACGCCGATTCAATTTCGTCTCAACGGCGAAGATGTCGCCACCTTCGTCGAGGGCGGCGCGAACCTCCTCGACACGCTGCGCGAAGCGGTCGGCGACCTTTCGGTGAAGGGCGGCTGCTGGCAGGGCACCTGCGGCACCTGCACCGTGCTGATCGACGGATCGCCGCGCCTGTCCTGCATGACGCTCGCCGAAACCTGCGCCGGGCGTTCGATCGAGACCACGGCCGGGCTTCGCCGCGGCCCCGATCTTCATCCGCTGCAAACCGCATTCATGGAGCGCTTCGCCGCCCAATGCGGCTACTGCACGCCGGGCATGTTGATGGCGGCGAAAGCGCTGCTCGACAAGAATCCAAACCCGACGCGCGAAAACGTCGTCGATGCCATCGGCGGCAATATCTGCCGCTGCACCGGCTACGAGCCGATCATCAATGCGGTGCTCGATGCCGCGCGCGGCGACAGCCGCCGCCGCGCCTAAAGGACCACGCCATGCTGGAATTCCGCAAAGACATCTTCGCCGACGAACGCGACGACAATCTGCATGAAATCGGCCAGCCGACGCAGCGCCAGGACATGCTTGGGCATGTCACCGGCACGTCGCCTTATTACGACGATCACCGCTTCGCCAATCTTCTGCATCTGAAAATTCTGCGCAGCCCGCACGCGCACGCGCGCATCCGCTCGATCGACGATTCGGCTGCGGCACGCGCGCCAGGCGTCAAACGCATCATTCGCCCGGCCGACGTGCCGGTCAATCTCAACACGCTGTTGAGCCTCATCCAATTCGGCAAGGACGACGAGCCGTCGCTGGCGACCGACGTGGTGCGCTACAAAGGCGAGCCGATCCTCGGCATCGTTGCGACCTCCGAGCGGGCGGCACACGAAGCGATGGCGCTGGTTCGCATCTCCTACGACCAGCTGCCGGCGGTGTTCGACGTCGAGGAAGCGATCAAGCCCGGCGCGCCGTCGGTCAACGCCGCTTATCCCAAGAACACCTTCGAATATTACGGCAAATACGATCACCAGAAGCTGCGCTATGGCGACGCCGACGCAGCCTTCGCGCAAGCCGATATCGTGCTCGACGAGCGCTACCAGATGTCACCGATCGAGCACGCCCCGACCGAGACCAACGGCTCGATCGCGGTGCCGGACACCAACGGCCGCTTCGTCGTCTACACGTCGACCCAGGCGCTGTTCTTCTCGCTCGATACGGCGGCCAAGATCAACGCGGTGCCGTCGAACCAATTGCATTTCATCGGCGGCACCGTCGGCGGCGGCTTCGGCGGCAAGGTCGATACCATGACCGAACCGCTGTCGATCCTGGCGGCCCGGCTCACCGGCTCGCCGGTGCGCTATCGCTTCAGCCGCCATGAGGAGATGCAGTTCGGCTCGCCGCGCGGCGGCGAGCGCATCTATGTCAAGGACGGCATCATGCGCGATGGCCGCATCGTCGCCCGCACGGTGCGCGCCTATTTTGACAGCGGCGCCTATACGCGGCTGTCGAGCTACGCGGTCGTCAAATGCGCAGCCCACATTCCCGGACCCTACACGATCCCGAATGTCTCGGCCGACGTGTATTGCGTGTTCACCAATCGCACGCCGGCAACCGCCATGCGCGGCTTCGGCGTCACCGCGCTCGATTTCGCGCTCGAATGCCAGATGGACAAGGGCGCCACGGCCATCGGCATGGACCCGCTCGAATACCGCATTCTCAACGCTTACCGCGACGGCGACATGAAAGCGCATCGCCGCGAGGCGAAGAACTGCGCGCTGATCGAATGCGCGCAGGTCGCGGCCGAGAAGGCCAACTGGCCGCTGCGCGACGAGTTCCGCAGAATGTCGTCGCGGCAAGGCGGCGGCGCAGCGCGCACCGGCGGCGCGGCCGATCGCACGCGCGCGCCGGCGCCGGCAGCCCCGACACGCGCACCGGCCGGCACGCCGCAGCGCGTATCCTACGAACGGCCGACGCCGGCTGCTCCGCCCCCATACACAGCGCCGCCTGCGCCGCCGCCGCGCAGTGCCCCGCCGCCCCCCGCGTCGCCCGCCGGATCGACGCATGGTGCACCGCGCTTTTCTTCAGTCTTCGGCACCAGGAGGCGCTGACCATGGCAAAGCATCGTGGACGCGGCGTTGCGACCATCAATTATCCGATCGGCATGAATCTCGGCGGCGATCCGAGCCAGGCGCTGGTTCATTCCAATCCGACCGGCAAGTTCACGGTCGCCCTCTCCTCCATCGACCTCGGACAGGGAATGAAATCGGTGACGCGGCAAATCTGCGCCGAGACGCTGGGCGTGCCGGTCGAGGACGTCTATGTCGACACTGCCGATTCCGATACCGGCCCGCATTGCATGGGCTCGTTCGCCTCGCGCGGCACGCATCGTGTCGGCAACGCGGTGATGGTGGCAGCGCGCGAAGCACGCGCGGTGATGATGGAAGCGGCCGCCGAGGAGCTCGAAGTCGATCCGGGCGACCTCGAGACCGACGGCAAAGGCTCCATCCGCGTCAAGGGCGCGCCGCACCGATCCATCTCGGTGCGCGATGTCGCCATTGCGGCGCAATTCCGTCAGGGCAAGACCATCTCCGGGCGCGGCATTTTTCTGGTGCCGCTGTCGGACGTCGATCCGGAAACCGGCGAGATGTCGCCGGCCACCTGCTACGCCCATGCCTGCCTGATCGCCGAAGTCGAAGTGGACGACGAAACCGGCGATGTTGCCGTGCTGAAGATGACCAGTTCCTACGAGATCGGGCGCGCGCTGAACCCGAAGCTCGTCGAGCAACAGCTCGTCGGCGGCGCCTGGATGGGCATGAGCCATGCTCTGTACGAGACGCCTGAGCCCTACTATCCCGATCCACGCGACGGACCGCGCGATTTCAACGAATATCTGATGCCCGGCCCTGGCGATATTTGCCCGCACGATATTATCGTGCTCGAGCGTCCCGCCCCCGACGGACCTTTCGGCGCCAAGGGACCGGGCGAGATGTGCGCCAACCCGGTGCTTCCCGCCGTCGCCAACGCGATCTTCAATGCCGTCGGCGTGCGCATCGACGACCTGCCGATCACGCCGGAAAAAGTCCTGCGCGCCTTGAAAGCGCGCGGCGGCGCGGCGGCGACGCGCGTTCGGTAATCCTCCATGGCGGTGCGCCACACCATTGTCGGCATCGGCAGTCCGCGCGAGCTCGAAGAGGCTTTGCGTGCCGCCTATTATTTGGCGGACGACGAGCTTTCCACTGCCGCCTATCTGGCGCTCGCGCTCGGCAAGCCATTGTTGCTCGAAGGCGCGCCGGGCGTCGGCAAGACGGAAGCCGCCAAGGCGATCGCCGGCGTGCTCGGGCGCACGCTTCTGCGGCTGCAATGCTACGAAGGCATTGACGCTGCGGCCGCACTCTACGAATGGAATTTTCCCCGCCAGATGCTGGCGCTGCGCCGGCAAAGCGAGGGCGCCGCCGGGAGCGTCGACATCTATAGCGACGAGTTCTTGATCGAGCGGCCGATGCTCGCATGTCTGCGCCGCCCGCAGGAGACGATGCTGCTGATCGACGAAATCGACCGTTCCGATCATGAGTTCGAAGCCTTCCTTCTGGAGTTTTTGTCCGATTTCCAGATCTCGATCCCCGAACGCGGCGCCATCCGCGCCTACGAGCGCCCGGTGGTGATCCTCACGTCCAACCGGACGCGCGAGCTGCACGAAGCGTTGCGCCGCCGCTGCGTTTATCACTGGATCGAATATCCGACGCCGGAACGCGAGATGCGCATCATCATGATGCGCGCGTCCGGCGTCAGCGAGCGCGCGGCGCGCGCCGTCGTTGCCGCCGTCGGACGCTTGCGGCGCGAGCCGCTGGCCAAGCTTCCGGGCATCGCCGAAGCGGTCGAATGGGCGGAAGCCGCGACGCTGCTCAATGAGCAAGGCGCGCGCTGGCCGGACGCCTTTCGCCGCTCGCTCGGCGTCGTGCTCAAGGACGAAGACGATCTCGTTCACATTGCGCCGAGGATCGACGCCATCCTGACGGAGGCGCAGGCATGAGCGACACCGCGCGTCCGATCGCCCACTTTCTCGGCTTCACCGCGCTGCTGCGGCGCTCCGGCTTTGCGGTCGCACCTGAACAGACGGTCGCATGGCTTGCTGCCATCGAGCTGCTCGGCCCTCGAGAACTCGGCGACATCCGCCGCGCCGCGCGCGCAACGCTCGCTCCGCCGCCGGAGCGTTTCGCCGAATTCGACGCATTGTTCGATGCGCATTTTCTTGGCTCGATCGTACCCGGACTGGAAGGCGAGCCGAGTGACGAGGAGCCGCTGAAGGCGGCCGAGGATTCATCGGTCGGTCCCGAACCGATCTTCGGCGACGAAACACGCGAGTCGGGCGCGCAAGCGACGACCGCGGAGCGGCTTTCGGCACGCCGCTTCGCCCCCGGCAGTGAAGGCGAGACACTGCGCCGTTTCGCCCGCGCACTGCCGGCGCGCGTGCCGCGGCGGCGCGGCTATCGCTGGCGTTCGGCGCGCGGCGGCTCGGCCACTGATGCGCGCCGCATGTTTCGCGACGCCATGCGGCACGCTGGAGAAATCGTACGGCTGCGGCGCCGGCGACGGCGGCTGCGCCAGCGCCGGATTGTTGTTCTCATCGACGTTTCCGGCTCGATGAAGGAGCGCACGCAAGCGCATCTCGCTTTCGCCCACGCGCTGGTGCGGGCCGCAGACTCGGTCGAAGTCTTCACCATGGGAACGCGGCTCACCCGCATCACCCGGCCGCTCCGCTTGCGCCATCGCGAGCAGGCGCTCGCCACCGCGTCTCTGCTGGTTGCCGATTGGGACGGCGGCACACGCATTGGCGACGCTTTGAACGCATTTCTGGCGGTGCCGCGTTTCGCTGCACTGGCGCGCGGCGCGGCTTTGGTCGTGCTCTCGGATGGCCTCGAGCGCGGCGATCCAACCGCCATGGCCGACGCGGTGGCCCGCTTCGCGCGTTTGTGCTGGCGCATCATCTGGCTGACGCCGCTCGCGGCCGATCCGGCCTTCGAAGCCCGCACCGCAGGCCTCGTTGCGGCGCGGCCTTATCTCGATCGACTGGCCGACGGCTCTTCGATCGACAGTATCTGCGCGAACGTTCTCGACATGGCGAGCGAACGGTTGGCCAATGAGAAGGCAGCATGACCGACATTGTCGACGCACATCACCATATCTGGCGGCGCCGCGACCTGCCCTGGCTGGATGGACCGATGCAGCCGCGCATCTTCGGCCCCTATGAGGCGATCCGACGCGATTATCTGATCGACGAATATTTGGCCGACCTCGCCGGCACCGGCGTCACGCGATCGGTCTACGTGCAGTGCAACTGGCCGAAAGACCGGTTCGAGGACGAAGTCGCCTATGTCCAGCAGGCCGCCGACGAAACCGGATTTCCGCAAGCGATCGTCGGCTACGCCGATTTTTTAGCAGGTGACGTGCGGCCGCAGCTCGACCGGCTGACCAAATATCCCGGCATGCGCGGATTGCGCATGCAGCTGCAATGGCACGAGAACCCGCAATATCAGTTCGCTTCCAGCCCCGATCTGGCGCGCGATCCGACCTTGCAAAAAAACGTCGCGCATCTTGCCGACTATGGCTGGACATTCGATCTGCAGGTGTTCGCCGGACAAATGGAAGGCGCCGCCGAGCTTGCCGAAAGCGCTCCCAAGGTTGCTTTCATCCTGCAGCATGCCGGCATGCTGGAAGACGTTTCACCGCAAGGCTGGGCGCAATGGCGGAAAGGGATGCGGCTGCTCGCCGCCCGGCCGAACGTCGTGTCGAAGCTCTCCGCGCTCGGCACCTTCATCCATAAAAACGATCCGGCGCACATCGCCGCGGTGGTGCGTGAAACGATCGATATCTTCGGGCCGCAGCGCTGCCTGTTCGGCTCGAATTTTCCGGTCGAAAAATTGTGGACGCAATATGCCGATTTGATCGCGGCATACCGGCAAGCGATCGAGCCGCTCGGAGAAACGGTGGCGCGCGCGGCATTTCACGATACGGCAGCAAGAGTTTATCGGCTTAATTGACTCGCGGCACAGATCGCGAGCGCGGGAGGAAAGAAGCATGGCGCTTGAAATTAAAGTTCTCGATTACGGGGACATTGAGCTTGAATCGAGCTTCCTGGTGCTGGGGCGTGATTGCGGCCGCGTCCGCCGGGTGCCGGTGCTCGGCTTTCTCGTGCTCGGCGGGACGTGGCCGGTCGTGATCGATACCGGCTATCGCTCCAACCAGATCATGGAGACACTCGGCATGCGCGGGCTGCAAAGCCACGAGACCATGATCGAGAACCAGCTGAAGAAACACGGGCTGCGGCTCGGCGACGTCCGCTACGTCCTGCACACGCATTTGCATATCGATCATGCCGGCAAGGACGATCTCTTCCCCATGAATACGGCGGTCGTGATCAATCGCCGCGAGCTGGAATATTCGGTCTCCGGCCTGATGCATCCGCAATATCCGGCCGTCGACATCAAGCACCTGATCGACCGGCTGCATACCAAGGGCGCGTTGCGTCTGCTCGACCTCGAAATGACCGGGCCGATCGAGCTGATGCCGGGCCTGACCTGCGAAGCCGCCGGCGGGCACACCGAGGGCTCGATGAACATCATCGTGAGGACCAACGAAGGCGACGCGACGATCTGCGGCGACGTAATCTACGACATCAACGACCAGATCGTCGAACCCTTCCGCGAGATCAGCGACATGGAGCCGCGCGTGACCGGCAACCACGGCACGACCAAGCGCCAGGAGAAGGCGGCGATCAAAAAGGTGCTCGCGCGCTCGCGCTTCGTTCTGCCGATCCACGACCGGCCGGCGATGATCGAGGCCGGACAGGTGGTCGGCCGCCTGCAGGACTCCGTTCCCGGGCCGATCGTCCAGTCGCTGCCGCGACGCAATTGGTTCCCGGCCTGAGCGGGGGGAGCATCCGATGAGCCACACCGCGCTCCGCCGCGAATTTACCGATCTGATCGATCTCGACGCGCCGGTCGACCGGCTGGCCGGCGGCTTCACCTTCACGGAAGGGCCGATCTGGCATCCGCGTGATCAATATCTGCTGTTCTCCGACATGCCGGCCGACGTTCGCCGGCGCTGGGACGAAAGGAGCGGCGTGCGCGAAGTCATGCGGCCGTCGAACAAATGCAACGGCATGACCTACGACGCCAATCTCGGGCTCATCGTCTGCGAGCACGCGACCTCGAGTCTCATTTGCGAGCGCGACGGCCGCCGCGAGGTCCTCGCCTCGCATTTCGAGGGCAAGGAACTCAACAGCCCGAACGACGTGTGCATGCGTTCCGACGGCGCGATCTATTTTTCCGATCCCTGGTACGGGCGCATGCCGGTCTACGGCGTCGAGCGGCCGCGCCAGCAAGGCTTTCAGGGCGTTTATCGCGTGCCGCACGGCGGCGGCGAGCCGCAGCTTCTGGTCGATCGCAATCTGTTCGAACAGCCGAACGGGCTTTGCTTCTCGCCCGACGAAAAGCTCCTCTATGTCAACGACACGGTGCGCTGTCTGATCCGCGTATTCGACGTCAACGCCGACGGCACGCTCGGCCCGGACCGGATTTTCGCGTCCGGCATCCGCTCCGAACTGGAACCCGGCGTGCCGGACGGCATGAAATGCGACAGCGCCGGCAATATCTGGGTCACGGCACCGGGCGGCCTCTGGGTTTACGGCAAGAACGGCGCGCTGCTCGGCAAAGTCCGCGTCCCTGAATTGGTCGCCAATCTGCACTGGGGCAAGTCCGACTGGCGCACGCTGTTCATGACCGCAACGCATTCGCTCTACGGCGTGCGCACCAAGATCGGCCCGCATGTCGAGCCGTTCATGCGCGCGGGCGCGGGCGCTTCCGCCGGCGCGTCGGCAAGCTCCTCCTCTTCGGCGCCGGCCGCAGCGCCCGAGCGCGCCAGCGCCAAACAAGGCATGACGCTGGATCCGTCGCGCTGCGCGCTCATCATCCAGGATATGCAGAACGACGTCATGATGGACGGCGGGGCGTTTGCTTCCTCCGGCTCGCCGCAGCATGCACGCGAGCAGAATGTGGTCGACAATATCCGCCGGCTGGCGGATGTCTGCCGCGCCCGCGGCGTGATGATCATCCATGTCTGGTTCGTCGTCGAGCCGGGCGCGCCCGGCTTCACGCTCAACGCGCCGCTGTTCGAAGGCCTCGTCGACGCCAAGGCGATGGTGCGCGGCAGCTGGGGCGCAGCGCCGGTCGCCGGCCTTGAGCCGCAGCCCGGCGACCTCGTCGTCGAAAAAATCCGCATGAGCGCCTTCGAAGGCACCAAGCTGGAAACCGTGCTGCGCGCCGGCGGCCGCGACACCATCATGGTCACCGGCGCCTGGACCAATATGTCGATCGAGCACACCGCGCGCACCGGCGCCGACAAGGGCTATTTCATGATCGTGCCCGAGGATTGCTGCTCGACCATGAATGCCGACTGGCACCGCGCCTCGGTGCAATACGCCATGCAGAACGTCGCCGCGGTGACCAAATCCGGCGAGGTGATCGCCGCCCTCGGGTGACTCGTCATCGCGAGCGCAGCGAAGCAATCCAGAGCCTCCATAAGCTGGATTGCTTCGTCGCGGAGCCAGTCATCGGGCCGGCTACTTCGAGCCGGACCCGTTGGCTCCTCGCGATGACGCGGTCAACTAATTCGGCAACGCCAAACCTTCGCTGGCAAACACGCGCTGCACCGCCGGGCGGCGCCCGATACGGCGCGCATGTTCGGTCCAGTGCGGAAAATCGTGCGCCATGTCGAAGCCGAGAACCGGTCCGCGCCCCCATGTCCAATAAACCAGCAGCAGCGGATCGGCGACGCTGTAACGGTCGCCGATCGCCCACGGCCCCTGCCCAAGCTTCTTGTCGACTGCGCCCCACAGATCGCGGCAGGTGTTCTTGCCGGTTAAGGCGACATCCTCGACCGCGCGCGGATCGGAGGCGTAGCGTGCCGCGCGGCGCACATGCCCGAACGCAACCTGGATCGTCGACGACAGCCAGTTGAGCCATTCGGCGCAGCGCGCTTCCTCGCGCGGATCCCAGGGCCACAAGCCCGCCGCCGGATGGCGCGCCGCGATATAGCGCAGGATCGCCGGCGCTTCGGTCAGCACCCAATCGCCGTCGGTGAGCACCGGCACGCGCGCCTTCGGATTGAGGCGCAAGAACTCCGCGCTGGTCTGCTGATTGGCTGACAGATCGACGCGCGCAAGCTCGTAGCGCTCGCCGGTCTCTTCGAGCGCGACATGCGGCGCCAGCGAGCAGGCGCCGGGCGTGTAGTAGAGTTTCAGCACGCTTGCGAACTCCGCCGCTTGTTTTTAGTGGAGCATGATCTGTTCGGAAAACCGGCCACTACTTTTCCGGATCATGCTCTAATAAGTCGCGCGCCCACCGGAGAGATCGAACACGCCGGCGGTCGTGAAAGAGTTTTCCTCGCTCGCGAGCCAGCAGATCATCGAAGCGGCCTCGTCGAGCTCGAGCATGCGGCCGCGCGGAATTTTCGACACGATCATCGCCAGAAAATCCGGCGCCTGGCTGAGTGCGAGCGTCGTTTTCGCCACCGCCGGCGTCACGCAATTGACGCCGATATTGTAGGTCGCAAGCTCCTTGCCGAGCGATTTGGTGAAGCCGATCACCGCGGCCTTCATCGCGCTGTAAGCCGGCGCCTTCGGATTTCCTTCCTTGCCGGCGACCGAGCTCAAATTGACGATGCGGCCGTAATTCTTAGCGATCATGTGCGGCACCACCGCGCGGCAGCAATAGAAGGTGCCGATCAGCCCGACATTGACCACATCGCGAAACGCGTCCGGCGGATATTCCCAGGTCGGCGCGTTCGGGCCGACGATGGCGGCATTGTTGATGAGAATGTCGAGCTTGCCGAAATGCGTCAGCGCCTTTTGGGTCGCCGCCTCGACCGCGGCAAGGTCGGCGATATCGACCGTGAGCCCCTGCACGCGGTCGCCCGCGCCGAGCCCGGTCACGGTTTTGCCGAGCAGACCCGCGTCGCGGTCCCAGATCGATACCTTGCCGCCGGAGGCGAGGATGCGGCTGGCGACCGCCAAGCCGATGCCCTGCGCGCCCCCGGTGACGATCGCAACGCGGTCCTTGAGATCATAGACATTCATAGTGACGGCCCTCTTCCCGGCGCGAGCGGCCGAACGGCCTTCGCAGCCCTTCCGGCCCCGCACTGTAGGAGGAAGCGCGCGCAACCGGATGCCCGGCAGTCTGAAATTTTTGTACTGCGCACGGTCAATGGTTGACGCCGCAGCCTGGCGAACGATCCCGAGCTTAGGCAATTACGTATCATGCTTGCGAAACGCGGCCTCAATTGTTTGACTCATGTCTTCCGCAAAAGACATGGCGTTGTCATACCGAGCCCGGGAAGCCGATGCAGTGATTTTAGCCGCCGCTTCGTCAGCCGACTTGCCGAGTATCAAATTTGCAGCGAGGAGATTAGTGTCGGCGAATCCTATCATTTGATCCGCCATTGGTTCGGTGATTTCCTCACTGGGGCTAGTGAAAGACCCCGCGGTGAAGTTGCAGTAAATTGAAGCATTTCGTTTTTCGAACAGTGCAGGGCCAATCATAACGCCGGCCGAGGCTTTGATCCTTAGTTCTTCTGCATCCACGGTTTTTTGTCCCTCCGCCGCAGCCTGTGTGATCATCGGTATCACTCTTGCTAATGCCAAAAACTGGCTCGCTTTCGAGTCATGAGAAAGGAACCGCTTGCGCATTGCTTTCCAATCGGTCGGAATGCCGACAGCGATCCGTGTCGCCGCTCCAATTAAGATGGACAATTTCCCAGCCTCTTCGCAGGCCATGTATGCGAGGGCGTATGCTCGGGTTATGCGGCCGTTCTGCCGAAGAAGCTTTGCGTCTTCAAGGAGACCTGACGCATTGTCCCGGACGCGGATCATCCCATCGCAAATAGTTTGCAGGTTAAGCTGTTGCACGGTTCCAGTCTCCAGCACCGAAGCGCGAAATCAATTCGTCGACGTCGGTTTACATGCTCCCTATCGCTGTCTGAGCCGGGAAAGGTGCCTTTTGCCCCTAATCGATGTCCCCGCCATCGTTTTGGACGGGTGGAAAAATGGCGCGCCCGAAGGGATTCGAACCCCTGACCTCTGCCTTCGGAGGGCAATTCCCTAGGTTTGAAGTTGTTTGTTGGGTTTTGCGGCCATGCGCAAAAAGCCCTGTGCGGAGCCATTATCTTTGTGTTGAGCTTTGCCCAAATTTGCTGCACTTTGTTCCAGACTGCTAGCTATTTGCTAGCTATTGGACGAGGGGCTGATGGTGTCTGCAAGGCGCATCGGGAAACGGGAGATCGCTGCGCTACAGCCTGGCCAGGTCATTTGGGACGGGAACGTTTCCGGCTTCGGCGCCAGACGACAGATCGAGGCGGTTTCCTACATCCTCATTTATCGGACCGCTGAGGGCCGTCAGCGGTGGCACACAATCGGGCGTCACGGATCGCCCTGGACGCCGGAAACGGCCCGGAAGGAAGCGAAGCGGCTACTCGGGAGCGTTGCCGGCGGGCTCGATCCGGCCGCCCTGAAACGGGCCAAGCGGGCTGCCAGCAGCGTTGCCGAGCTGTGCGACCTATACCTTGCCGACGCTGAGGCGGGACGTGTTCTGACACGCCGCAAGGCCGCTAAGAAGGCCAGCACGATGCTGACTGATCGAGGCCGGATCGAGCGACATATCAAGCCGCTGCTGGGCACAATGCGGGTCCCGGCGGTCACCCGGGCCGACATTGAGGGTTTTATGCACGATGTTGCCGAAGGCAAGACGGCAGCTCGGAGCAAAACCAAGAAGCCCCGGGGCTTGGCCAATGTCCGGGGCGGCAAGGGTACGGCCAGCCGGACAGTTGGCCTTCTTGGTTCGATCTTCACCTACGCGGTCCGTCATGGGATGCGCCCCGATAACCCCGTGCGTGGTGTCGAGCGGTTTGCTGACGGCCAGCGCAAACGCAGGTTGACGGACGAAGAGTATGCTGTGATCGGCGCCGCGCTCCGTAACGCGGAAAAGGACGGGGAGATTTGGCCGCCTGCCATCGCTTTGACGCGTTTCCTGCTTGTGACGGGCTGGCGACGCGGTGAAGGCCTCGCGCTTAAGCCATCCGAACTTGATTTGGCACGGCGTACGGCCATGCTCGGCAATTCCAAGACTGGGCGCTCGGTTCGCCCGCTGTCCAACTCAGCAACGGATTTGTTGCGGGAGGCTACTGGCAGCAGACCCAAGCCTGATGGTCTGATCTTTCCGGCTTCGCGCGGGCGGGGACTTATGTCCGGCTACCCGAAGATTTGGGAGAGCGTTGCGAAGTCCGCCGGCCTCCCCGACGACGTAACGCCACATGTGTTTCGGCACTCGTTCGCGTCACTTGCCGCTGACCTCGGTTATTCCGAACCCACGATCGCCGCGTTGATCGGGCACGCCGGTCGATCGGTGACTAGCCGCTACATTCATTCGGCCGACGCTGTGCTGCTGGCAGCTGCCGACGCTGTCGCGCGGCGGACGCTGGAGTTGATGGGCGAGGCCAACGGCGGTGAGGTTGTCAAATTCAGGGCACGTTCCGGCAAAGCCTAATGGGTAAATTCCTCATTCGAAACGATCGCAGCGATCAACTGGATGATCTAATGGCCGTTCTTTCCAGAATTGCCGAGAATCGCGGCATCGATAATCCCAAATTGCACGTGCAGATCATAAGAAACAAGCTTTTTCGTAGGATTGAGGACCATCGCTCAAGTGTCGCAGCCACGCGGCACCACGACCACTTTGTTGAACCATGGCTAGTTAAAATGAACCGAGCGGAGCACTGGCTCTGCTATCTAATCAGATTGACACAGAACAAGCGGGCTATCGGTCGCCGACGCGGTTCCGAATGTCGCACGAGGGCATCCGCTATAACTGACGCGACGACCATCACAAACGCTAGTCAGCTTACTCCGGTTGAGCAATGCGCATACGCAATACTAAAAGGGGCTCGCCGCCCAAAAAAAGAAACGAAACATCCGATCGAAAAGCGTGCACTACAGCTAGCTAAGGCCGTTGAAGCCGAATGGTTTACCACTTTGCCGAAATCGGGAAGACCGAGCGGAAAGTGGAAACGCAAACCCGACGCCCAAAGAATAGATGAACAATACTTCGATGCATTGAAGCCTCCATTGACGATATCGGATGTTGTGTCGATCGCCGCGCCAGTCATTGAGGGTCTTGCTCAATGCAAGATCACGAGACGAAGCGAGGCATTCGAAGCTCTGTATCGCACAGTTTGGATCTATTCAGATGAAATTGCTAGGCATACGCCGATTACTCGGGATAACATGAACATCAACGAAAAGAGCGTTCAACAAGCTCTTAGCCGCGTTCGCAGCGAAATAGCGGATTTGTCGACGCAACTAATCTCCGGCCCTTAGCATATTGTTTTTGCAGCTATTTTACTCATCACTCCCGCGGTATTTTTTCGCAAACACTCGCCATGCATTGTCGCGCCAATGCAGCATTTGCGCTGCACAGAAAGGTGCGAGAATGTCCCAGAGCGAAATCAGTCCCGACGCAAGATTAGGCCGCAAGCAGACGGCCGACGCTTTGTCTGCGGCCGGCTACCCGATTGCCGAGGCAACTCTTGCCTCGATGGCGAGTCGCGGCGGTGGTCCGCTGTTTTCCAAGTTTGGCCCGCGTGTCGTTTATCGATGGGGCGATGCTCTTGAGTGGGCGCAACGGCGTCTCAGCAGTCCAATAGGGTCCACTTCGGAGCGCGCGTCGCGCGCATCTGCCCGAGTAAGCGCCCACGCCTGAGCCGGAACGTGTCCACCCATAACAACAAGCCGGCCATTGGTGCGGCCATCCCGGGCAAAAAAAGTCCGGCGGTGGCTCGCGCCGTGCGCCGGACTAAAAGGTCTAAATGCCATGGAACCATTAACTCAGCGGGCGGCCGCTCGCAATAGTTCAATTGAAGTCGGTAATGGGCGCTACGAGGTAGAAAAGCTCTGGCGAAGGTACTCCACTATCGTTCAAGCGAATCCGGCAAATATGGCTGCGGCAGGGACGCTATGGTGCCAGTCGCTCGCCCTTTTCCTTCCAGACGAACGAGCCCGAGCTGTTATTCCGCTACCCCGGCTGCTACTCGAGGGTCAATGAGGAGACGCCAATGGCACCCCTCATTGACTTTGACGGCATTAACACCGCTGCATTGCGCGACGCTCGTTCGCTTCTGAAAGAGCTTATTCCGGGCGGTAAATTTCGCTCCCTCGAATACGTTGTGCGAAATCCGCGTCGCGACGACAAAACGCCGGGCAGCTTCACAATCAATTATCGTACCGGCGTCTGGAAAGATTTTGCGACAGGGGATAGCGGCTCAGATCTGATCTCTCTTGTCGCCTACCTGCGCAGCGTTGATCAGGCCACAGCGGCGCGCGAGTTGGCGGACATGCTGGGTGTGCCATTCCTGAAATCAAACGGTCAGACGAAGCCGAACGCTCTCAATAGTCGCAGTCACAACGGGGTAGCGGCCGCGAACGAGGCGCCAAAAGTCCACCAGTGGGGCGAGGACGGACCACCGCGAAAGGATGCTGAAATACGTCGTCACTATTATCCCAGAGACGGTTTTCCAAAACGGAAGGCTAAGATCAAGAGGAAGAGTGGGCCCAAGGATAGCTGGGTGACTTGGTATCGCGTTTTCAGCAATGGCATTCCGATCGGATGGCGGGCAAAGAAGCCTGACGATTTTGTCGCGATCCCCTACCTCACCGCGGCACTCGATCCCTTCGATTCGGAATTAAGGGCCGATGAAGTTCTATGGCCGGAAGGCGAAAAGGACGTCGATACCCTCAGCAGCTTAAATCTGCCCGCCTTCACATTCGGCGGCGTCGGCGATGGCCTACCTGACGGCATCGGCCACTATTTGAAGGATCGCCGGCTTGTCATTCCTGCCGACAATGACAAGCCCGGCCGCGAGCACGCGGAGAAGAAGGCTAGCATCGCGCATGAGGCCGGTGCCGCCTCCATTCGCATCATCCATTTCCCCGAGCTGCCACCGAAGGAAGATGTCTCTTACTTCATTGCGAAAGGCGGGACTGCTGAGCAACTGCAGGCGCGCATAGATCGTGCCCCGCTGTGGTCGCCAGCGACTGAGGCGGCTGTCGTGACATTAGAGACCGCGGTGGGCAAAACCAGTGAGCTTCTGTCTCTCGCCACCATCAAACCGGAAGCTACTGACTGGCTCTGGCACCATCGTGGTGCACAAACCATCAGCACTGGGTGGCCTGGTGTCGGCAAGTCGCAACAGCAATGTTACATCGTCGCTCGCGCATCGACGGGGACGCAGTGGCCTGATGGCTCACCATGTCCATGCGGCGATACGATTATGCTGACCTGTGAGGACAGCTACGCGAAGACGGTCGTTCCGCGGCTGCTTGCTGCCGGCGCCAACTTGGAGCGAGTCCATGCGTTGCCAATCATTCGGACTGACGCCCAGACCAAACGCGCCTTTCTGCTGACTGAGGATCTCGATGAACTCGAACGCCATCTGAGCGCTTTGCCTAATGCCCTCTTGGTTACTATTGATCCGATCACCGGATTCCTCGGCGCGGGAAAAATCAACAGTAACAGCGTCACTGACATTCGCGGAACGTTGGCGCCATTGAGCGATCTCGCCGAGCGGCGAAACGTTGCGATTCACACCGTCACCCATCCGCCGAAAACAACCACGTCGGCGATGAATGCGTTCATCGGGTCGCAGGCGTTCGTAGCCGCGTCGCGGATGGCGTACCTGACAACCGAGGAAATGGACGAGGAGGGCAAGCCGACCGGACGATTTCTTATGGCGATGGTGCGGAGCAGCCTCGGACCGAAATTGCCGACGCTCGCTTATCGGCTGGCACAAGTAGCCATTGGTGAGGATCATCGCGACGGACGGACCATCGTTGGATCATACGCCGTTTGGGAAGACGGGACCCTGGATATTAGCGCGAACGCAGCGCTGGCGGCCGTATCTGGGGGCCCTAAGGGCAGCAGCGATGATCGGTCGGCTATGGCCGAAGCGGAGCAGTTCTTGCTGGAGAAGTTGGGCGACGGTCCTATCGCCGCCAAAGACGGCGAAGAGCACGCCACCGCAATCGGTATCTCACGCCGGACACTTATGCGCGCCCGCAAAAAGCTAGGGGTGATTGCTGAGAAACTCGATATGAAGGAGGGATGGACTTGGCGCCTCGCCCGTCCCGAAGAATGCCAAGCAAAGCCGAAGACTGCCATCAAAAGTACATGGCACTCTTCGTATCCGGTTGGCACTCTTCGTGGTGACGGGGGCATCCCCAACACGTCCGTAGGCTCGCCGGTGGCCGCTTGCGAGTGGGCCCTTGGCTTGACCACGGAGATCAACGCGGCGGGCGAAGGCACCCGGAAGACGTCCTCCCCGGCCGAAGGTGCCACCCCGGAAAGTAGCGCATCTTCGAGGATCGAGCACACTTTCGTGGATAAAATCGACACGTCGGCAGCCGGTCTGAGCCGGGGCAATGAAATGCCGCTCGCTTCCTCCCGTTCATCGAAGCCGACGGATGACCTCAGCATTCCAGAATTCCTTCGTCGCACCGCCGAGGCGTCTCGTGACTGAGTACGCCAAAGGCCGAAGCTGCCTCGTCTGCCGAGAGAGGCGACGCTATGCGGCGTGCGCCACACCCGGCCAATGGGCAAGTTGCCTGGGTGTCCGTCGCCTGAATTGCAACGCGCCTACCAAATATGAAGGGCGAAGGTGGCAGCGTGAGCAGTGAGCGAATGACAAGGCTACTCGCGGTGACAGTGTCATGACGCGCTGGTACGGGATGCGCTGTACGACAGCCTGCTGAGCGATGCGCGAATGGCTCTGCATTCAAAGATCGCCCAGGAAATTGAACGCCGTAGCGGTAACCGCTTGATCGAAGTGGCCGAAGTTCTCGCTTATCACTACGGCCAAACCGACCGAGCAAACAAAGCCTTTACCTACCTCTCCATGGCAGGCAGCAAAAGCCTTAACGTGTATTCGCTCGATGAAGCGGCGACTTATTTTACCGCGGCTCTCGCGCTGCTCGACAAGAACACGGATTGCGCCGTGGATAGTCAGGTCGCTGACTTCTTCGTGTCTTATTCGTCCCAGTTGTACATGAGCGCACAATTTAATGTGCTGATTGAGGTGCTTGAGCGCTATTTGCCGCGCATTGACCGACTGGGAGATGATCAACGAGTAGTACTGATCAGAGAACAGTATGTATTCGCCCTGTATAGCAACGCACGCTATCGGGAAGCGGCCGCTACGCAGCGGGAAACGTCACCGATGGCGAATCGTCTCGGGGACAGCAGATCGAAGGCCTATGCGTTGGCTGGTGAGATGATGACTTCGACTGTGCTTGCGCCGAAGCCGCTACGTGAGTTCGAAGCAATCAAAAGACAAGCAATTACGGCTGCTTCCGATACGACGGATGCTTATCTTAAAATGTGGATCAGGTGGATCATCGGCTGGGAAGAGATATCGAGAGGACGCATAGACAAGGCTCGCGATTTGGCTCGGGAACTTATGCAGATTGGTCGGCTTGTGGAAGACCCCAGATCAACAGGACTCGGCCTATGGCTTTTAGGTTCAATTGCTATTGTGTCGAACTCCTACACTGAAGCGCTGGAGTATAGCGAACAAGCGTTCGCGGTAGTAGTTACGCAGTATGATCGGCTCGCTGCTCTTGCAGGCAGAGCGATTGCACTAGTTATGCTTCGACGAACAGAGGAGGCTTCACCACACCTCCAAGAGCTTCGTCGCCGCTGTCTTGCTAATGGCTTTCACTATCCGTTGATAGGCAGTGACCCAGCTTGTGGTGTATGCAAGGTATTGCAAGGAAACATAAGCGGCGGCATCGAAGAAATTGAAGTGGCAATTTTGAGACGCAAGGAGGAGGGCTATCGAGCCGCAGCAGACTGGTACGGCGGGTTCCTGTGCGAAGTGTATTTACAAATTATTGCGGGAGATGAAAAACTGCCATTTCTGATTATGTTGAAGAACCTTCCAGTTATTTTGAAGGTGTTGGTCACTGGACCGTCACGCATTCGCGCCTTGACGGATCGGATCATCGAGAATCCGCTTTTCGATCGCGCCGGTCAACACATAGGCCGTGCGCAAATGATCCTTGGCCTCTTGTACAAGACCAAAAAAAGGCGAGCGCTCGCGATTCAGCATCTCACCGAGGCACGACGGATATTCTCGCAATTCGGGCAAACCCCAACACTCGCGCGGGTCGAGACGGCGCTTGCTAAACTTGGACAATAGCGCCTTCCTCGCAATCCTCTAGCGACCGCGTCCTCTGGCGGCTTACAACGTGCTCGCTGCCGTATCGTCCAAAATGACAGTCGCATAATAGTCGCTGAATAGACGGAGTACGAAAAAAGCCCCAGCGACGACGAGCCGGGGCTTGGTCTTTAGGGAAGTAAGTTGTCAAAAGCACGCCGCACACTGCCATCGCCGCTCGCTTTCAGCGATCAATAGGCGTGCATAGCAGCTTTGCCTTGGATCGTGGCAAGCGGCAAGAGCGTTCAGGCATGCGAGGTGTCTCGTTGGCAAAGTGTTACCCTAAATTATAACATCGTACCCAGGTTGTGCCTGGGAGTTGATGAGGCTTATTTGTTTTCAGCCCACGGTATCCGCCTATCAGGGAGAGTACAAAATTGGTAACCCGCCAAGAGCGTATTGACGATTTCATTCACGAGGGAATGCCGCCGACCGATCAACCACTTCAAGTCCTCTGCGAGGATCATAATGGAACGTACCTGATTCCGTTCTTGTGCCGATGGCGCGAAGGTATGTGGCAGAACGCGAAAACCAGCCGATCCATCGAAGCTACGGTGATTGGGTGGCGGGCACCAAAGAAACAGCGTTGAACCGTGCTGTCACTGCCTCTGCGTTAAAGCAAAGCGGTAACTCAGGCTTGGTGGTCGTCTTCGGGCTTTGAGGCCGCTTCCATTTCCGCATGGAGTGCGTCCAGCCGTGCGATGGCAGTGGCCATGCGCATCAGATCAAGAGTATTCTTTGCCTCATTGATTTCAGCCTTGATCGCCGCTTCTTGTGAAGCCCAACGGCTTGTTTGTTCTGGTTTCGGTATCATTTGCCACCCTTTTATTATGTGTGCCCATGATGCCGCAAAATCTCTAAGAAATAGCTGATAGAAGGCTTCGGCCCAAATGACGATAGCAGACCAACACCTGGAGTCCTCGAAGCGACCTGTCGCTATGAACGCGGCTAGTTCCGCATTCCCCTCTGTCTATACGGAAAATGAAAGGCTCAAAAAGGAAGCGCGTGCAGAACTCGATTGGGAGACTAAACTCGACAAGGATAGCGACGAAAGATTTGAGTAACGCGATCTTATGCCCAGCATGGGCCTCCACTGTTTTGCCCAACCGATAAGAAAAGCCCCGGCTTTAAGACCGGGGCCTAGTTGAAGGGTGGAACCGCAACGCGCCAACTTCGGCCCGCAGGGAGGAAACGAACCATGAGGCCAAGCTAGCAGTAATTTTCTTGCAACATCCGCGCCAAGACAGATTTCAGGGCGTCAACACCTTCACCCTGATGGAGCCAACACCCGATAGACAGAGGCGCGGCCAATGTTCAGCCGCTTCGCGATCTCGGTGGCGCCGAGCCCCTCAGCCTTGAGTTTTTCCACCTGTGTCTGATCGATCGAAGGCTTCCGACCCCTGTAGACGCCTGCCGCCTTGGCCTTGGCGATGCCCTCAAGTTGACGCTCGCGCCGCAGGTTGGTCTCGAACTCGGCGAAGACACCGAGCATATCAAGGAAACACTTACCGGCCGCGGTGCTGGTGTCGATCGGCTGCTCGGTTGCTCGGAGGCTCGCGCCCTTGGCTTTGAGCGTGCGGACGATGTCCTGCAAATCGCCGATCGAGCGCGCCAGGCGGTCGACGCGGGTGACCAACAACACGTCACCCTTACCGATAAAGTCGAGCACCGTGCGCAGCTCCGCCCGCCCTTGGGTGCTGGTGCCACTCTGCTTCTCCGCGCGGATCACGTTGCAGCCTGCGGCCCGCAGCGCGTCCTCTTGGATCGAAAGGTCCTGATCGGTGGTGCTGACACGCGCATAGCCGATGACGGTCATGGTTGTTCCCCCTCGTTTGTCTCGATAGGTTCTATACCATGACACGTTGCCGTCTTGAAATATGAAAGTCAACCCTATTGAGACAATATTGTTGTCTCATCGATCCGACTCGCTCGGGTAAACCCTAATGGTACGCCGCAGCTGGTCGTTTCATGGCCCGTTGCCTAACAATTCATCTTGCCAAGATTTCAGGCTTCATAGGAACATATGGCGGGGTCGGTAGTGTGAGGGGTCCAGCGATGGACACGTGCCGATCCTATTTATCTGAGCTCCAAACAGGACGATTTCGGGGAAGGCGATGCCAAGAAGAGCGAGCCCGACACAACTGATATCCCTTACATCATTCCCGCGAATGATAACGCTCCAACCAAAGTTAGATTGGCAGCACGCTGCGGGGCATTGCTTCGTCGCTTAATTGCTCTGCACGGTCCTCAGCCGGCCGGTTTCACTTGAACTTTGAGCCATGAATAACGTCGTTCAGTCCCTCTTCCGGGTAGCTTCCCGTGAGATGATCGCCAAACTCGTTAGGGCTGGATATTTGCAGCCCGCACGGCGCAATGATGCTGACGCCATTACGCAGGCGATCGCACAGATGAAACGAGACCTGAGAGGTCTTGGGACTAAGACCGATGATGGCCCGAATGCCGCGTGACTGAGTTGTGTCGTTGCCAATAAGGGGCATCGAGTCCCCCTGATCGGCAAGAATGTGACTGAGAGCCATGCTCAAACCTGAACTTGCTCAACGCCTTTTAGCACAGAACCCGCACCTATATCAGCGCCAGGCCGAAGGCGTCATCGACGCCATGCTCGGAGAAATCGTTGCAGCGATGGCCCGAGGCGATCGTATCGAGTTGCGCGGCTTCGGCGCGTTCACCGTGAAACAAGTCTCGGCGCGGATGGGGCGCAATCCTAAAAATGGTGTCGCCGTCCTGATCGATCAGAAGAACCTACCGCGCTTCAGGGTTGGCAAGGGACTGCGCGAGCGCCTTAACAAGCCGCCGCAAGGATTGTGACGGCTGCCTCTGCCGCGCTCGTCATGGGCATTAAGGGGAATGCGCGAGCGTTGCGTACCCGCGCTGCGCTGGGGCCTCCCGCTCAGCTCCTTCGCCGCCACGCTTCATCATTAGTTGTGCTGGCAGTCACATTCGAAAGAAGAAGTGCAGGCTACGCTGTATTTATTAGGCCGGCTTGGCGGCCCCATCCCCCCGCCCCCCCGTCCGCCAAGCCAGAAGCCTAAGCTGAGGCGTCAACTGCAGAACCCCCAAGCACGTTAGACTGCTTGGGGTGTTTTTTTGGCGCATGGGTGTCCGGCTGATCACGGTGGAGTGCACGGGGCTCGTTCTGCCAACAAGCGCCGGGGCCCGGCGCGGCAGCATGCGGGCTTGCTTAAAGGCAGAAAACGGGCCGACAGCCGCACTCCTGTTGGGGTAAGCTGGCATTAAGATGCAGCCTTTTGCTATCCGAAGACGACTTAGAGGGACGGTGCAATGACGTCATCTCGAACGCTTTCAGCTGCAGTTCTTTTGGCAATGGTCGCGCAACTGCATCCTTTGCAGGCCGAACCGCGTTCGCCTCCGGGCGGTTCCTATGAAGTCACCGCTCGGCTTGAATTGCCACATCTCGAACGCTGGGGCGTGGACAAAACTACGATCATCTGTCTGCCAAGCTCCCAAGGGGGTGACGAGATTCCAGTTCCCGTGCTGAGTGCAAACAATCCATTCGCGAAATGCACGGCGACAAATCTCAGGGCTGATGGCCTGAAGCTCGAATACGACATTGTTTGCCCTGAACGTGGAGCCGCTCGAGGCCACGCCATCTACGAGCTTTCAGCCAACGCATTCACCGGTCGTGTCGCGATGGTGATGGGCGCAAAAAATATGACAATGACAGAAGTGCAGCATGCCCGCCGGATCGGAGAGTGCAGCCCGGCGAAGCTGGGATCAGCAGCCCAATTTTAAAAGTCGATTCGGGAAGGTCCCGGCCGCAGATGGCGATGGCCTAACGTTCACATCCCGGGAAAAGATGCTCAATTGGGAATACGCTCCGAAGGAGTGAAGGATTCGTGCTTTCGCCCGAATAGCTTCGGCAGCTTGGCGATGTTGGACGCGATGCGCTGCCCGGAATTGGTTACCAATCTGACAGCGGATCGTCGCGCGGTCGTCGTGATGGTGGCTGAGACTTCGATAGAGCGCGATCAGCCAGTCGCGCTTGCCCTTTCGGAAGTCCTGGCAGCGTGTCCCAGCTGCCAGGACTTTAAGCCGGTCGCTATGCCCACGCCGATCGGTTCGGCGACCGCGATCCCGACCTCGGATAAACAGGCGGGCGCGGTTGCGCCATCGCGCGGAGGTCCTATGTCGAAATGGCGCGGCGCTGGCCGGGACATGGCGGAGCGGGCAGAGGCGCTTGAGCGGTGGCTAGCCGGGAAGCGGGGCCCACCGACTGAGCCGGCTCAAACGCTGGCGCGAAGAACTCCGCGCGCCGGTGGGATGAAGATAGCCTTGGCCCCGGCCCCTATTTTTTGTGCGCAAGGCTGGCTAAAACAATGACACGCCGAGCGCCGGCAACAATCGCTGCAGGATTGCCGCAAGACAAATCAGAACCACAAGAATTTTGAGCAGATTTGCCAGTCGTCCGTCGCGCACGAACCTGTCGATCAAATAGAACAGGATCGCGCCGACAACGATGATGACGAGCACGTTTATCAAGACAAAGATCATTTGGATTCCCCCGATTCCTGTCACGTCACTTGACGTGAATTCCCCGACGCTCGGGCCTTTCATGATGACAGGATGCGCACCGTCACTCAATCGCTTCTGCAAGTGCCCGTCGGCTGTGGTCTGTAATCACGTACGTAAAAGCCGCTACCCCTGCCGGACGAACTGTCACTAAGCGAGCGGCCACGGGACGTGAGAAGCCCGATCGTCGCGTTGGAGGTCTTACAATGCCGCGATGACCCGCTTCGGCTAGTTTTTGGAGCCGGTCTAATTCCCCTCTCGACAATGGCTTTTGCCAAAAGCTGGTCACCATTTTGGCAGACCGCACCGAAGCGGAGGAGTCCCACCAATGCGCGTACTATGCCGAGCGTCACACCCGGACTTATCAAGCGTCGCGTAGCCTCCTGACGAAATGAAGCGAAAGGGGGTGCTTTCAACGATGCCGATATATCAGTTCGTCGTCATACGCGGCGATCATGAATATGGTCCCAACACATCTGCCTGACGAGGAAGCGGCGCTATGGTACGGTCATCTGCTTATCAGAGAATTCAAATCGAGCGGACGCTAACCCGATGCCTCTCATTCGCGACTACGAGTTAAAGATGAGATGGGGGAGCCGATTGTCTCAATTTCGTTCCAAGATGTTGCTTAGAAATGGACACCCTGTCCGCCTCAGTTGCGGCGTCGCATCTACGCAGCATGCAGCATTTACGTCGGACTATTGTTGAGAAAGAAACCACGGGAGGCCGCAATGCTTGGACTGCTGGCTGGGCGTCATCGCGCTCATAGCCATGAGCGGTGCCGTCATTGCGGGCGCTTCGATTCTTTATGATCCAGAGCGCAGCAGTCGTCACATTTAACAGCTCCGGCAGCTTGGCGATGTTCGCCGCAAATTAAGTCCAACACTGCCTATCCGTCTTGACCGGACACGTCGCGCCGTAGCGGAAAATCGGTACTCTCATATAGCTGGTGGATCTCATCGCTATCGAAGCGTTCCTCTCCGATCTGCATCCACGCGCCGAGTGTTCGGCCGGCAGGAAATTCCTCGACAGCGAAGCGGATGGCTTCTGCGGCCGTGGCGAAGCGACGATAAGCTATCGGTGAGCGCCCGCCAGCTACACCCTTGCGCTTGGGCATAAACAACTCGGCCGGTGAGTTGTAGTCGAACGCCATGCGCCGTCACTTTGCCCGATCGAGTTCACTTTC
>CAWHPH010000058.1:0-276367 GCA_963831135.1 uncultured Alphaproteobacteria bacterium | reverse complement strand
CTGCCACCGGACACGGTGTACTGGGTCCAGGGAATAGGCGCCTGGGGACGGCTCGATGGCGACGGCAACGCGGCCAACGTGAGCAGAAACCTCGCGGGCGGCTTCGCCGGCGTCGACCGCCGCTTTGCGCCCAACTGGATCGCGGGTCTCGCCGCGGGCTATACCAATTCGTTCCTCAGCATCGGCAACCCATCGAGCTCAGCCGATATCAATACCGACTATCTCGCCGGTTATGTTGGCGCGAGCTTCGGCCCCTGGAACCTGCGCGCCGCGGCAGCGGGAAGCTTCAGCCTCCTCGACGCGAGCCGCAGCATCGTCTTTCCCGGCTTTGCCGACAGTGCCGGCTCCAGCTATGACGCGACCACCGCACAAGTCTTCGGCGAAGTCGGCTACGGAATCGCGTTCGGTCCGATCGCCACCGAACCTTTCGCCGGGCTTGCGTTCGTTAGTCTGCATACCACCGGCTTCAGCGAAGCCAGCAGCACCAGCGCGGCGGCGCTCAGCGGCTCGGCGGGGACGAACGATGTCGGCTATTCCACGCTCGGCGCCCGCGCCGCAACGGATTGGCTGCTGGCGAACGGCATGGTGCTCACTCCACGCGCCTCGGCCGCATGGCAGCATGCTTTCGGCCCCATCACGCCGACGGCGGCGCTCGCCTTCGAGGCCAACGGCGCGCCGTTCACCGTTTCCGGCGTGCCGCTGGCGACCGACGCGGCGCTCGTCCAGGCCGGATTCGATCTGCACTTCAACACGCGCATGACCCTCGGGCTGTACTATTTCGGCGAGCTAGCCGGACATGTGCAGGACAACTCGGTGCAAGGCAATTTGCGCTGGCGTTTCTGAGAGGCCCCGAGAAGATCACGGCCGCGAATCGGGACACGGCTGAAGCGACCTTCGCGATATCGGTTGCAACGCTCTTTTTTGCGGAATTTCCCCGACACGGACCGGGCCCGGCCGTACTGCCTAGGCTTCACTCGCCATTGTCATCGGCCGCGACCGCCGGCCAGACATCCGGCGCGGTCGTGCCGCCGCTGCCGAGCGAGCGCTGCACCATGACCATGTCGGTCCATTGGCCGAACTTGTAGGCGACCGAAGGCAGCAAACCGACCTGGCGGAAGCCGCACGCCGCATGCAGCCCGATCGACGGCGCGTTGGCGGCATCGATATAGCCGATCATCTGCCGGTAACCGGCGGCCGCGCAGGCGTCGATCAAAGCCGGCAGCAGGACGCGGCCGATGCCGGCATGCAGATGGTCGGGATGGACATAGATCGAGTGCTTGAGCGTAAAGCGATAGGCCGGCCTTTTGCGGAACAGCACCGCGTAGGCATAGCCCACCACCACGCCGCCGCGCTCGGCCACCAGATGCGGCAAGCGATGCTTGCGCATATTCCGCCGCCGCCGCTTGATGTCGTCCGGCTGCAAAGCCTCCGGATCATGGGCAAAGGCAGGCTCGACGCCGCGCGCGATGTGGCGGCGATAGATGTCAAGCATGGCGTCGACGTCGTCGTCGCGCGAAGCGCGGACGGTCACCGGCGCGGCGTCAGCCGCGCGCGAAGGAGCGGTGGTGGAATCGGAAGCCATGGAATCGGAAGCCATGGAATCGGAAGCAATGGTATCGGAAGCGACTGAACTCGACATCATCGGTCACTCACGCACGACATAAGTATAGAACCTTACGGCGCCGGAGGCATCACGCTCGCGATAGAGTCCCTGCACTTCGGTTTCAAAACCGGGGAAAACGTTGCTGCTCCGCTCAAACAGCTTGAGGTAGTCGATCATCGGACGCGTGCGCTCGCTCAGGCGTTCGCCCGGCACGATGGTGGCGATGCCGGGAGGATAGACGACGAAAAGCGTGGCGGCGATGCGCCCGTCGATCTCGTCGATCGGCAGATAATCGACGTTGTTGCGCACGAGATTGCGCGCCGCTTCGTGCGGGTTCATGGCCGGTTCCGGCAGGTGGGCGGCGGTGAACTGCGCCTTCTGCAACGCGCTGACATTCGCCGCCCGGAAGAAGGCGTGCATCTCCTGGCAAAGATCGCGCAGCCGCAAGCCGCGATAGCGTTTGGGCTGCGCGGCGACAAAGCGCGGGATGGCAGTGTCGAGGAGCGCATTGTCGTCGTGCAACCGCTTGAAGGCGACCAGCGAACTCACCAGCGTGCCGGCCTTGCTCGACTCCACGCCCGGCGTGAGCAGAAACAACAGCGAATTGAGATCGAACTTCTCCGCCACGACGCGGTTCTCGCGCAGATATTGCGCCACCACCGGCGCCGGGATGCCGTACGCTTCGTATTCGCCGGTGACGCGGTCGAAGCCCGGGGTGAGCAACGTCAATTTGTTCGGATCGGTGATGGCGAAGCCGGGCGAAACGCTCTTAAAGCCGTGCCAGGCCGCGCCCGGCGACAATTCCCAGAAATGGGCGTGGCTCGCGAGCGCATCGGTGGCGACGCTCTCCCATGGCACCTCGTGCACGCCGCCGCCGTCGGCGGCGTCCGGCAAGCGCACGACATCCGGCACGAACGGATCGAAAAACCAGCGCCGCGCCGGGTCCTGCTCTCTCCTCTCGAACTCCTGACGGACCGCCCGCAATTTCTTGCGCAGCTCGATGCCGAGCCGGACGGTGTCGTCCCACAAGACTTCGCCGGAACGGCCTTTCATCATCTGCGCGCCGACGTCGAGCGACGCGAACAGCGGATAGAACGGCGAGGTCGAGGCGTGCTGCAAAAAGCTTTCGTTGAAGCGGCGGTGCTCGACCCGCCGCCGCTGGCCGCGGATATGGCTGTCCTTCACGTGGATCTGCGAGGCCTGCGAGAAGCTCGCCAGCTGCTTGTGGGTCGATTGGGTGGCGATGATGCCCGGCGCGCTTTCGTCGAGGTTGCGCAGCCCCATGGCGAAGCGGCCGGCATAGATCGGATGGAATTTCATGAAGCCGGCCCAGGCCTCGTCGAACAAAATATAGTCGCACAGCCCGCCGATGCGCGCGAGAATCTCCTGCGCGCTGTAGATCGTGCCGTCGTAGGTGCATTGCTCGATGACGGCGGCGCGGAACGGCCGCTCGCGCTGCCATGCCTCCTTGTCCGTCACCAGCGGATTTAAGCGGATCGCCTCGCGGATCTTTTTCTCGTCAAGCGAAGCGGCCTCGATCGGGCCGATCAGGCCATGGGCATTGCGATCGGTCGGCAGATAGATCGGAATACCGCCGGTCAACAACAGCGCGCCGTGATGCGCCGCCTTGTGATTGTTGCGGTCGAACAGCACGAGGTCGCCGTCGGCGATGAGCGCCGACAAGGCGATCTTGTTGGAGGCGGACGTGCCGTTGAGAACGAAATAGGTCTTCTCGGCGCCGAAGATCGCCGCCGCCTCCTTCTGCGCGGCCAGCGCCGGGCCTTCATGGGTGAGCAGGTCGCCGAGCTCGGTGATCGAGTTGTCGAGGTCGTCGCGAAAGATCGCCTCGCCCAGATGCTCCATGAAGATGCGGCCGATCGGGCTGCGGCTATAGAAGATGCCGCCGTTGTGCCCCGGGCAGGTCCACAATTGATTGCCCTGCTCGGCATAGTCGACGAGCGCGCCGAAGAACGGCGTCTTCAATGTCTCGGCATATTGGGTGAGGCGGCTGACCAGATTGCGCGCGATGAATTCCGGCGTCTCCTCGGCGAGGAACACATAGCCGTCGATGAAGTCGAGCACCTCGACCGGCACGTCCTCGAACCGCCGGCGCCGCACCAAGAGAACGATCGGCATTTCCAGCCCGCGCCGGCGCATGACATTGATGAGCGAGGCGGCCTTGCCTTCCAGCCCCTTCTTGCCCCAATCGACCACGAGGCAGCCGATGGCGGCGTCGGTCTGCACGGCCATCTCGGCGTCTTCGATGCGCCGGGCGCGGATGACCTGAAAGCCCATCCGCTGGATGGCGGTGATGATTTCGGCAACGCGCATGCCTTCGAGGTCTTCGGCCTCGAAGCTCGGCGCGGAGAACAGGAACGTGAAGCGTTGGACGAAGTTCATGGGCCAAATCTGCGCGGAGATGGAAAGAATCCAAACTTGTCACTTTGGATGAAGCTGGTGTGACAGCACCCGGCAGCGCCGGCAAGCGCGTTGTCCACACACGGCGATCGCAGCGCCCGGGCATCCCGGCGGTCAGCTAAACTTGCAAGGAAGACTTGCAAGGACGACTTGCAAGGACGACTTGCAAGAAAACTTGCAAGTTTTCCTGTTATTCTTTATGGTGCGATCGTCATGTCGCGAAAGACCCTCGACGCCGACATTGCCGACCTGGTCCAGGCCATCGGGCTCTTGGTGCGCCGCGTGCGCGCAGCCGCCGCCTCGCACGAGCTGTCATGGAGCGAGGCCGTCGTCATGGGGCGCCTCGCCAGGGAAGGCCCCGCCACGATCGCCGATCTGGCACGCGCGGAAAGCGTGAAGCCGCAATCGATGGGCGCCACCATCGCGGCGCTCGAGGAGATGGGTCTGGTCGAGCGCAAGCCGCATCCGACCGATGGCCGCCAGATGAACATCGCGCTGACCGCCAAGGGCGCCGCGGTGCGCAAGAGCGCCAAGGACGCGAAGACGACGTGGCTCGCGCAAGCCGTCGCCCAGCTCGACGAAGGGGACCGCGAGACGCTGTTCGCGGCCGGCGAGATCATCAAACGCCTGGTGGATAAGTGAGGCACGATGAAGGGTATGGATGCAGCCGCTCACCCTTCGGCTTCACATTCATCGCGCCGCTGGCGCTCGGCGCGACGCTCAATCCGATCAATTCAACCATGCTGTCGACGGCATTGGTGCCGATCGCGCAGAGCCTGCATGTGGACATCGCCGACACCGGATGGCTGATCGCCGCGCTCTATCTGACGACGGCCGTGGCGCAGCCGACGATGGGCCGCCTGGTCGATCTGTTGGGACCCCGCCGCATTTATCTCGCGTCCCTCATTCTCGTCGCCGCGGCGGGCCTCTGCGGCCGGCTGGCGTCGTCGCTCACCGGCCTCGTGGCCGTGCGCGTCTTGCTCGGCGTCGGGACTTCCGGCGCGTATCCGGCGGCGATGCGGATCTTCCGCGAGCGCGCTGACGCGACCGGCTCCAAGCCGCCACGCGTCGCCATGGGCATTCTCACGCTGGCCGCCGTATCCACGACGGCGGTCGGCCCGGTGATCGGCGGCGTTCTGACCAGCGCCTTCGGCTGGCAATCAATCTTCACCGTCAATGTGCCGCTCGCGCTCGTCGCGGCGCTGCTGGTCCTGGTGTGGACTCCCCGGGATCGCATGCCGGCGGGCGCTTTGCCGCGGCTGATGGAAGACGTCGATCTTACCGGCATCGCGCTGTTCGCGCTCTTCCTCCTGAGCCTGATGGCGTTCCTGATGAACCTCAAGACCCGGCCGCTGTGGCTCGCTCTCGCGGGTGCCGTCATTTTTGGCGCGGCTTTGGTCGTGCATTCGCGGCGGCGGCAGCAGCCCTTCATCGACGTGCGGATGCTGGCGCGCAACCGGCCTCTCACCATGACCTATCTGCGGGCCGGCGCGATCTCGATGATCGTGTTCAGCGTCTATTATGGCTTTGCCCAATGGCTGCAAAGCGCCGCCGGTCTTTCCAGTGCCGCGGCGGGACTGGTGACGCTGCCCATGTCGGTGGTGGCCGCGGGCTCGTCGTTGACAGGCGTGCGCACCAAGGGGCTGCGCGCGCCTTTCCTCGTCAGCATTGGCGCGGCGCTCGCCGGCTGCGCCGGTTTGCTGCTCGTGGACAGCGAAACGCCGGTCTGGATCGTCGCCGTGGCATTCACGTTCTTCGGCGTGCCGCTCGGAGCGTTCAGCACCGCGACACAGGCCGCCGTCTACATTCAGGCTCCGGCGGAAGAGATCGGCAGCGCCGCCGGGCTGCAACGAACGGCGCAATATATCGGCGCCATCGCCGCCGCCAGTCTGCTCGCCGCGATCTACGGGCAACGCGCGAGCGATCATGGCCTGCACAGCCTGGCCGCCGTGATGGGTGCGTTCGGCGCCGTCCTCTTCATCGTCACCCTGTTCGATCGCACGATTCCCCGCGCGGTCTCGACAGCCGTCGCCGCAAGCGGCGGCGCCCCTGCCCTCCAATCGAAGGAAAAAACCATGCCGCTCGCAAGAACTCGACGACACCTCCGCCTTGGTCGTGATCGATCTGCAAAAAGGCATTGTCGGTCTGCCGAGCGCACATCCGGTCGGCGAGATCGTCAGCCGCGCCGCCCGGCTCGCGCGCGCATTCCGCGAGCGCGACCTACCGGTCGTTCTGGTCAACGTGGCCGGTCGCGCACCCGGACGAACCGAAATCCAGCTCAATTTCACACCGCCGGCCGATTGGACGGAGTTCGTTCCCGAACTCGATCGCCAGCCAAGCGACTACACTGTGACCAAGCAGCAAATCGGCGCTTTCTACGGCACGGCGCTCGAACAAATCCTGCGCCGGCGCGGCGTGACCCAGGTCGTTCTGGCCGGAGTCGCCACCAGCAGCGGCGTCGAGGCGACGGCGCGCAACGCCTACGATCATGGTTATAACGTCACGCTGGTCGTGGACGCGATGACCGACCTCTCCGCCGACGCGCATCGTCACAGCGTCGAGACGATTTTTCCCCGGCTGGGCGAGACCGCCACGACCGATGACGTGATCCAGTCATTGGCGCATCGACCTCATTGACGGGCCCGGATCGGGTATCCAGGCCGGCCGGTCTCTACCGCCGGGCGTAGATCACAATGAGCAGCCCGACCGCCGCAATGCCGGCGCCGTAATAGACCCAGCGGATCTGGCCGATCATGAAACTCGAGGCGGGAAAAGGGAAATATCCCGAGCCCTGCCCCATGAAGACGATACCCGCGATCAGTAAAGCGATACCAATGACCGTCAGCAGGGCTTGCATTTTTCCGTCGCCCCCTCCTTGTCATGGCCGGACTTCCTTCCGGCCATCCACGACTTTCAGCAACTAAGACGTGGATGCCCGGCAGGAATGCCGGGCATGACGAAACAACGTGACAGCCGGACTTTGAGCGTCGATCACGACGGTCACGACCAGAGCGCCGCACTGAAGCGCGTATTCCTGTCGCGATGCGGCGCCTGCCCGCCGTGGGCGGCAACTTCGGCAAAGAGCACGACCAGGGTGGCGCAATCCATCGGCATTTCGTTGTTGGAATAGACCATGCGGGTATGCCGCCCGCGCGGACCGAACACCTGGTTGACGATATGCGAGGCGCCGTTGAGCACGGCCGGCTGCTCGGTGAAGCCCGGCGCGCAGCCGAGCGTGCCTTCGAGCCGCACGATCTGCCGGACGCGATCGAGACTGCCGAGCGCCGCCTTGATCTGCGCAATGGCGTTGAGCGCGCTCAGCCGGAACGCCTGATAGCCTTGCTCGATCGACAAGTCCCGCCCGATCTTGCCCTTGAACTTCAGGTCGCCGGCGATCCAGGGCAATTGCCCGGAGGTCATGAGCAGATTTCCCGTGATGACGGTCGGCGCATAGTCGCCGACGGCCGCCGCCGCCGGCGGCAGCTCGATGCCGAGCGCACGCAAACGTTCCTCCGGCGAGCGATTGTCGACGGCATCGGTTGCGGGGGCGTGCATGGGGTTCCTCCTGAGGCGTTTTTTTGATCCTCCCCGCTCCGCGGCGACGGAAGACCTTAACTCCCTAATGCGCATCATCCCAATTGTCGGCGGCGTGGGCCTCGACTTGCAGCGGCACCGACAGCGAAAGCGCCGGCAGCGGCGCCTCTTCCATGACTTTCTTCACGACCGGCAGCGTTTTCTCGACTTCGGTCTCAGGCACTTCGAAGACGAGTTCATCGTGCACCTGCAACAGCATCTGCGCATTGAGCTTTTTACTCGCCAGCGCCGCGTCCATGCGGATCATGGCGCGGCGGATGATGTCGGCGGCGGTGCCTTGGAGCCGCGCATTGACGGCGGCGCGTTCGTTGAACGAGCGGATCGAAGCATTCGAGGCGCGGATTTCGGGGTAATGACATTTGCGGCCGAACAGCGTGTACACGAAGCCGTGCTGCTTGGCGTAGGCCTTGGACTCCTCGATATAGTCGCGGATGCCCGGGAAGCGCTCGAAATACTTTTTGATGTAGGCGCCGGCTTCTTCGCGCGGAATGCCGAGCTGGTTGGCAAGGCCGAAGGCCGAGATGCCGTAGACGATGCCGAAATTGATCGCCTTGGCGCGGCGGCGCACTTCGGGCGGCATGCCCTTGATCGGCACGCCGAACATTTCCGACGCCGTCATCGCATGAATGTCGAGCCCTTCGCGGAAAGCTTTCTGCAAGGGCTCGATGCCGGCGATCTCGGCGAGAAGCCGCAGCTCGATCTGCGAATAGTCGGCGGAGACGAGCTTCGTTCCCGGCGCGGCGACAAAGGCGCGGCGGATCTTGCGGCCGTCCTCGGTGCGCACCGGGATGTTCTGCAGGTTGGGGTCGGACGACGACAGCCGCCCGGTCGTGGTCGAGGCGAGCGCGTAATTGGTATGGACGCGATGCGTCACCGGATTGACGAAGCCCGGCAGCGCGTCGGTGTAGGTCGATTTCAGCTTCGACACTTGCCGCCAGTCGAGGATCTTCTGCGGCAGCGTGTGGCCCTGCTCGGCCAGCTCTTCCAGCGCACGCGCACCGGTCGCCCATTGCCCGGTCTTGGTCTTGGTGCCGCCCGGCAAGCCGAGCTTGCCGAAGAGAATATCGCCGAGCTGTTTCGGGCTGCCGGGATTGACCGTCTCGCCGGCGAGCTCGTTGATCTCGGCTTCGAGGCTCGCCGCCTCCTGCGCGAACTCGCCGGACAGCCGCGAGAGCACGTCGCGGTCAATCGAGATGCCGCGCCGCTCCATACGCGCCAGCACGGCAATGAGCGGCCGCTCCAGCGTCTCGTACACGGTGAGCACGCGCTCGGCGACCAGCCGCGGCTTGAGCGCGAGCCAGAGCCGGAAGACGATGTCGGCCTTCTCGGCGGCATATTCGGTGGCGCGCTCGATGGCGACCGCGTCGAAGGTGATCTTGCTCTTGCCGGCCTTGATCAGCGCGTTGAGGTCGGCGGCGGCGTGATTGAAGGTGTGCTCGGCGAGCGGGCCGAGCGCGTGGCTGTTGCGCCCGGCATCGAGCGCATAGGACATCAACATGACGTCGTCGTAGGACGCGATCTCGATGCCGCGCAGGGCGAAAATCTGCCAGGCGAATTTCAGATCGTACCCGATCTTGAGCACGCCCGGATCGGTGAACAGCGGCGCGAGCGCATCGAGCGCGGCGCGCTCGGGAATCTGGTCGGCGAGGACCTCGCCGCGGAACAAGCCGCCGCCTTCGCTCTCGCCACCCTGCCGGTGCGACAGCGGCACATAGCAGGCCTCATTGGGCCCGACCGCAAGCGAAAAGCCGCACAGCTCCGCCTGCATCGGATCGCCGGAGGCCGTCGCGGTATCGAGCGCAACGACGCCGGCCTCGCGGGCGCGCTCGATCCAGGTATTGAGCCGATCGAGGCTGCGCACTGCTTCGTATTTGCTGCGGTCGAACTTGGCGTTGCGCGCGGCCTCGGTGCGCGCCGCCGCCAGCATCTGCGGCGTGGCCGAGAAATTGCCGGTGCGGTCGCCGGCCGGCGATGTGCGCAGGGTCATGCCGCCCCCGGTCAGGGGGAGCGATGGCGAGAGCGGCAATTGCGGTGACGCCTCAGCCCCCTCCCGGCCGGCTTTGCCGGCCGGCTTGCCAGAGGCGGGAGGCAATTCTGTCTCGAAGCTTGATTGCACGCCGCCGCCGCCGTGACCGGCGAAGCGCGCTTCCGGCTCGACCGCGCCGGCGTCGACGCTGGCGAATTCCGCCACGCGCCGCATCAGCGAATTGAATTCCATCGCCTTGAGGAAGGCGACCAGCCGCTTGTAGTCGGGATCGTGCACCGCGAGATCGCCGATCGGCACATCGAGCTTCACGCGATCGTCGAGCGTGACCAGCTTTTTCGAGAGGCGCGCCTCTTCCGCATGCTCGATCAGCGATTGCCGGCGCTTTTCCTGCTTGATTTCGGGCGCGCGGAACAGCAGCGTTTCGAGATCGCCATACTCACCGATCAACTGCGCGGCGGTCTTGACGCCGATGCCCGGGACACCCGGCACATTGTCGGTGGAATCGCCGATCAGCGCCTGCACGTCGATGACCTTTTCCGGCGGCACGCCGAATTTTTCAATGACCTCGGCGCGGCCGATCTTCTTGTCCTTCATCGTGTCGAACATGATGACGCCGCCGGTGACGAGCTGCATCAGGTCCTTGTCCGAGGAGACGATGGTGGCGGTGGCGCCCGCTTCGCAGGCCTCGCGCACATAGGTCGCGATCAGGTCGTCGGCCTCGAAACCGTCCTGCTCGAGGCAGGGCAGATCGAAGGCGTGCACCGCTTCGCGCACGTATTTGAACTGCGGCTTGAGATCGTCGGGCGGATCCGGCCGGTGCGCCTTGTAGTCGGGATACATCTCGGTGCGGAAGGTCTTCTCCGACTTGTCGAAAACCACCGCGAGATGAGTGGGCCGTTCCTCCGGCTTCAAGTCGCGCAGCAGCTTCCACAGCATGTTGCAGAAGCCGAACACGGCGTTGAGCTGCAGCCCGTCGGATTTCCGGTTGATCGGCGGCAATGCGTGATAGGCGCGGAAAATGTAGCCGGAACCGTCCACCAGAAAGACGTGATCGCCTTTCTTGAGCGGCTTGGCAGCGGCCGGGGCGGCCGCCTTGGCGGCGGCAGGCTTGGATTTATGGGCGGCGGGCATGATCGGACTTAATATATGATTTTCGCGTCATTCCGGAAGCCAACCAGGCTCGGGTTATCCCCCGTCATTGCGAGCGAAGCCGCCGGAATGACGCAACAGCCGAACTGTCATTCCGGGGCGCGACCGAACTCGGGTGTTCCCGAGTTCGGCACACAAGATGCCAAGCCGGCAACAGCCGACTTGGTTGGTCGCGAGCCCGGATTCCATCACCTCGGTCTTTGACAGGCTAGCTCATAAATCCGGCCATCCAATGTCGGCTGTTGGCGGCAAAGCAGACTTCGCCCGGACGGTTGCGAACGTCGCTGATGACCCTAACGCGACAGGTATTCCGTTGGATTTGCTGCGACGCAACTTAGCCCGCGGCACGCTTCAGCCTTCGAGTGGGACAAGGTAGGTCGTGCAACGCGGCTGTTGCGATAGGCGCTCCGCCTGGGGTGCCAATGATCGTTGAGCCTGTGATTGATCGGTATCTCGTGCTAGGAATAAGAATGCCGTCCAATATCGAGGACTGGAAGCGCGTAAAGGCGCTGCGGCGCGAACTGATCGCCACGGTGCCGCGATTCCCGAACGACAAGACTTCGCTGCAGGCTATGCAGGCGAAAGACCTGACAGACTTACTGATCACCTTTATCGGCTGGCGCATTCGCTATGTGGCGCAGCGGCCTCGAAAGGTGACGGGCCGCGAAAAGCTGGCCGTCGATCCTCGCTGCGGTCCTCAAGCCCAATATCGACGCGTTCATTGCGGCGGTCGAGGCGGGCAACGACCTGACGCCGTATCTGTCGCTCGATCCGCACACCCGAGGCTACACCCCGGCGGCCGATCCCACGACGCGCGGCGCCGACACCTGGGTCGACAAGGACTTTCTCCTGAACGTCATGGGTCTTCACCACTTCCATCTCGGCCTAACCATGGAGGCCGCCGGCCAAATCGCGCGGACGAATGAAGTGCTGTTCGCCTCAGTGACGCGCGATGAGCTGGAGATCATCGGCCTGTTCGATCACGCTGCCTTCGAGCATGAGGACGATGGCACGATGACGCCCGAGCGCGTGAGGCTTTGGCAGGCCTACCAGGCGCGCGAAGCGACCGGTGCGCTGCCGGGGCAATTGATGGTCGGCGGCTATGCCAATCTTGGCGTCACGCTGTCGAGCCAGCCGGTGGCGGTCGTCCGCACGGCGCAGCGTCACGTCAAAATAATCCGCGAGATCGATCCCAAGCTCGATGACCCGGCTTATGTCAATGAGCTCTACGGCGCTTCTGGCGCGCCCGCCAAGCCGAAGCTCAAATGGTGTTACGTCCATCTGGATTTCGGGTTATGCGACGAGGCTGCCGGTTTCTTCGGCGCCATCGCGCGAGGCCCGAACTGACAAACGCGCTAGCATTGTCGATCGGACTTTACTTTTTCGAGCCGTCATTCTTCGACAGGTTCACATTCATAAGCGCAGCAACAACAGCCGTAATCGAATCGACACCGATAGCGTGCAGCAGTTCGAAGCCTGCCGCGAATAGACAGAATTTGATGCTGCAATCGACGATGAGCTGCCGTTTCGTTCAGTCCCTCGACGATAGCGGCGTTGATCTTGCGCGGAATTTCCCCGGCCTTCCGAGTGGATTGGCTCAGGCTTGCGCGAAGTCCAGCAATTTTGCGCTAGCAATGGCCTCGGCAAGTCGCAACCAATTCCAGCGGCGATGGTCGTGCGGCAAAGGCGATGCAAATCGTTTGCTGCGCCTGTCGGTCCTGCGCGTCAACCGACGCCATAAAGCGCCGCATGCGCCCTTGCGACTATTGTGATGTAGTCGCGCAATCGGCGTAGGCGATGTGCTCCCGGCGGTGGGACCGCAAGCGCTTCCCAATCTTCGCCGCTGGTGTGCCTGACTTCGACGCCCATGCCCGCCGGGCAAACCGGATGACGCTGGATTTTCTGTAAGATCAGCTCCTTCAAGTCATCCGCGTTTCGCGTCGGCTTCGGCGAGGTATCGATCTGCCATTTGCCCGATTGCGTCAATTCGGCCCAAAGAAACGACTGCTCGTCGCCGTTGTCGAAAAACAACGTGCCCCGGCGGCCGTCATCTTCAATCGCGACGACCACCGCGCGGCGCGGCGCGCCGCCGCCCGCCTCGACCGATTTCCAGACTTCTCCAAGATTGAATCGCATCGCTCCACCAACATACCGACTTTTTCACCGAAGGTGGAGAGGCAAGCCGACGCTATGCGAGGCGGCGGGTGGCTCAATGAGGCGTTGGCTTGTTCGACCGCAAAGCGTATGACGCGCATCATGAGGTCATCGAAGACGACTTTTGCTGCGCCGCAAACGGTGGCAACTGCCCCAACTCGGACCTGTGGGGCATGTCTGCTGCACGGTCGCTTCGGGGGAAAGCGGACATGGGGCAGGTAGCGCACCATCCTAATTTATGAGTACACGGCCCTAGTCTCTCGCGCCGGTTCTGCACCGACTGTGGATATGGATTGCGGACAGCCGCTTACGCGGCTTCCGCAATGACGCAAATTGGTTCGCTGCTCGCGGACTTTCGTCCGCGCCCCGGAATGACGATACAAGGCGTCATGGAATTACAAGGCGCTATGGAATTTGCCTCCCCGCTGCCGATCGATGCAGCCTTGCCGGAACTCACCGCTGCGCTGCGCACGCGCAACACCGCCGTGCTGGTCGCCCCGCCGGGAGCCGGCAAGACGACGCGCGTGCCGCTGGTTCTGGCGCAAGAACCTTGGGCGCAAACACCTTGGGCGCAAGCACCTTGGGCGCAAGAACCTTGGGCGCAAGAGACTTTCGATCAAGACTCCGGGAATAAGCCCCGCCGCATCCTGGTGCTCGAACCGCGGCGGCTGGCGGCGCGGGCGGCCGCCGAGCGCATGGCCAAGACGCTGGGCGAAAAGGTCGGCGAGACCGTGGGTCTGCGCGTGCGGTTCGGCTCGAAAGTCTCGGCCCGCACACGGATCGAGATCATCACCGAGGGCGTATTCACCCGGCGCGTGCTCGACGATCCGATGCTCGAGGGCGTCGCCGCCGTGCTGTTCGACGAATTCCACGAGCGCTCGCTCGACGCCGATCTTGGGCTCGCGCTCGCCCGCGATGTGCAGCAGGGCCTGCGCGAGGATTTGCGGCTCCTCGTGATGTCGGCGACGATCGACGGCGCGCGCGTGGCAAAGCTTCTGGGCGATGCGCCCGTGGTCGCCTCCGAAGGCCGCGCCTTCCCGGTGGAGACGCGCTATCTGGGCCGCGACGCGCGGCCGATCGAGCCGCAAATGGCGGATGCGATCGCGCGGGCGGTGCGCGCGGATGCGGGCTCAGTGCTGGCGTTTCTTCCCGGCGCGGCGGAGATCCGCCGCACCGCCGCGCAACTGGAAGGCAGGCTTGATGCGAATATCGACGTCGTCGCGCTCTATGGCGCGCTCGCGGGCGACGAGCAGGACCGCGCCATTGCGCCAGCCCCGCCGGGCCGGCGCAAGATCGTGCTGGCGACATCCATTGCCGAGACCTCGATCACCATCGAGGGCGTGCGCATCGTGGTCGATTCCGGCTTGGCGCGCGTGCCGCGCTACGAGCCCGATGTCGGCGTGACGCGGCTGGAGACGGTGCGCGTATCGCGCGCGGCGGCCGATCAGCGGCGCGGCCGCGCCGGCCGCACCGAGCCCGGCATTTGCTACCGGCTGTGGGACGAGCCGCAGACCGCTTCGCTCGAGCCGTATGCGCGGCCGGAAATTTTATCAGCCGACCTGTCGTCCTTCGCGCTCGATCTTGCGGCCTGGGGCAGCGCGCCGGAGCAGCTCGCTTTCCTCGACCCGCCGCCGCGCCCGGCGCTGACGGAAGCGAAAGCCCTGCTCGCCGAACTCGGCGCCATCGACGGCGACGGCCGCATCACCGGCGAAGGGCAAAAATTGCGGCTGCTGCCGCTGCCGCCGCGGCTCGCGCGCATGGTGGTCGATGCCGCCGCGCTCGGTGCCGCGCTCGACGCGGCCGAGATCGCCGTACTGATCGGCGAACGCGGGCTCGGCGGCGACGACGTCGATCTCACCCACCGGCTGGAGAATTTGCGCCGCGACCGCTCGCCGCGCGCGCGCGACGCGCGTGCGATGGCAGCACGATGGGCGGTAATCGCAAAATCGGATTCCTCACCTCAAGCAAAAGGAACCGATTCGCCAGCAAGTAGCGATAGAGAAATGAGCATCGGCGCGATCCTCGCCCTCGCCTATCCCGAACGGATCGCGAAAAATCGCGGCGGCGCGGCGGGTGCGTTTTTGCTTGCCAATGGCCGCGGCGCGCAGCTCGACGCCGCCTCGCCGCTGTCCCGCGAGCCCTATCTTGCGGTCGCCGAACTGACCGGCAGCGCGGCGGCCGGCCGCATCCTGCTCGCCGCGCCGATGACATTCGCCGAGATCGAAGCGCGCTTTGCCGACCGCATCGTCACGTGCGACGAGGTGACGTTCGATCCGGCCAGCGCGAGCCTGCGCATGCGCCGGCTGCGGCGGCTTGACGCCATCGCGCTTGCCGAACAGCCGATGCCGGTTGCAGCCAACGAACACGCCGCACGCCTGCTCGCGCAAGGGATCGCCCGGCTCGGCATCGAGCGCATGCCGTGGACCAAATCGCTGCGGCAATGGCGCGACCGCGTCATGTTCCTGCGTGCCGCCGAAGGTGACGAATGGCCGGATCTGTCCGACACGGCGCTCGCTGCCGATACCGATTGGCTTGCTTCGGTCTTCTACGGCAAGACGTCGCTCGCGGAGCTAACGTCTGAGGAGTTCGCGTCGGCGCTGACGGCGCGGCTCCCCTACCCGCTGCAGCGGCGGCTCGATGCCGAAGCGCCGACGCATTTCGCGGCGCCGACCGGCACGCAGGCGCCGATCGACTACGAGGCGGAAGGCGGACCGAAGATCGCGATCCGCGTGCAGGAGTTATTCGGGCTCGACCGCCATCCGGCGATTGCCGGCGGAAAAATCCCGCTGGTGATCGAGCTTCTTTCGCCCGCGCATCGGCCGGTGCAGACCACGCGCGACCTGCCCGGCTTCTGGCGCGGCAGCTATGCGGCCGTGCGCGCCGAAATGCGCGGGCGCTATCCGAAGCATCCGTGGCCGGACGATCCGATGAGCGCGCCGCCGACACGGCGCGCAAAGCCGCGAACCGGCTAGAGCACAGCCCGATCTGTTTGAATCGGGATTTGCTCTCGATTCTTGCGCGGTCGCATGCACATGAACGCGCAGACGGTGACTCTTTTCCGCGGTCCCGAACGTCCTGGCTTCATGAGGCCGATGAGCGAAGGAGGTATCGGACATGGTCGATATTTTACACAAGGTCGGAATCAAATCGTCGTCGCTAAAGGATACCTATAAGGCATTGACCAGGATCGAAGATCTTTCCGCCTGGTGGACGACCAACACGCAAGGGGAAAGCAAGGTCGGCGGCGTGCTCCAATTCCGCTTTGGCGCCGGCGGTTTCGACATGAAGGTTCTCGAGCTTGAACCCGCCAAGCGCGTGCTGTGGCAAGTGGTCGACGGGCCCGAAGAATGGATCGACACGAAAATAAGTTTTGATCTCAAGCAGGAAGGCGACTGGACCATCGTCCTCTTCAAACACCAAGGCTGGAAGGAGCCGGTGGAGTTCATGCACCATTGCAGCACCAAGTGGGCGGTCTTTCTGCTGAGCTTAAAGTCGCTGCTCGAAACTGGTAAAGGTGCTCCCCATCCAAACGATATCAAGCTCGACAGCTGGGAATAAAAGCGGGCCGACATTCGCGATCATGGTGCGAGGACTTGGCTCTGGCGCCTCTTCCCGCGCAGCCGCAATCAAGGAGCTTCCGATGACTGAACCGCTCGTGGTCCGGCGTGAGACCCAAATCGCAGCCCCGCCCGCCACCGTCTTCGCCTTCCTGACCGATCCGGAAAAGATCCTGAGCTGGATGGGCACCGAGGTAAAAACCGAGGTGCATCCTGGTGGGCTCTATCTCATCAAAGGCGTCAACGGCCGCGTGGCGCGCGGAGCATTCCGCGAGGTCGTGCCGGTCCACCGATTGGCCTACAGCTTCGGTGGGCGGACGGCCGGATCAGCTTCATTCACGACTACCGTTATGTCCGTTACGTCGTCGACGACGCGGAGCTGGTTCTGGCGCCGGACACCGCGCCTCCAGGCGAGGGGACCGCCAACGGATAAGCTGCGCTTCGCGCTCGGCCGCCGCCGACATCTTCTTATGTGACGGCGAGAATTTCAGATTGGCCCGAAGCCGAAATCCAAAAGGACTTATCAACGTCCGCTTGCTCGGCGAGGACAGACAACACCAATGACAGGCGTGACGTTTGTCTTTGACTCGAGGCAGCCATTCAGAACTCGATGCAGCCATTCACGCGCGCTTCCTTTGCGTGAAAGAAACGCTTGTGGCGAAAAGTGGCGCAAACTGCGCAAGAATCCATAAGGTCTCCTTGTTCCCGGCACGTCGGCGCCCAAAACGCCCGCTTTAAGCTCAACAGGGCGTGCAACAGGGAAGTCCAAGTCATCAATGTTGTGGCGTATGTCGGTGCGGGCTCGGATCATCCTGGCCGGCGGGATGTTCGTTAGTATCCTCGGTGGCGTGTTGTTGAGTGGCCAAGCGTGCCGAGCGATCGAACAGGCTCCGGGCATAGGGACCCCGGCCTCCCTGGAAATCATGCAGCGCCTGCGCGACGAGCACGCCTTGGTCGCGGACATGGTCAAGGCGCAAATGGCCGCGCGCCGCGGCGGCTTCGAGCGCTCCTTCACACATAAGACGGACCGCGATCTGCAGACCGTCAAATCCGTACAGGTTTATGTCTTGCTCGGCGGCCTCGTGGGTTCGGATGGGTCGCTGACCAGCGCCGGCATGTTCCGGCTCACGAACATGCTGCGCACCCTGCCCGACACCACGGTCACGAGCTATACCTGGGACAAGTGGGGAGAAGCCTACAAGGCGATCCTTGCCAATCAAGGCAAAGCCAAGATCGTTGTCGTCGGTTACAGCGGTGGCGGCTCGCGCGCGACCTGGCTGGCGAACATGCCATCAAAGCCGCAGATCGATCTGATGGTTAACTATGACCCGTCGCCGAGATGGCAGATGAAGCCGATCGGCGCGAACGTGAAGAAGGCTCTTTGCTACCACAACACCAAGCCGATGATGTGGATGCCAGGCATCGGCAATCTCGGCGGCGGTCAACTGGTGGGTCATGCGCCCGGCGCCGGTGGCGCCCCTGTCCAAGGGCCCACGATCGAGACCGTCAACATCGCCGAGCAGCACTTCCTGGTACAAATCGACCAATCGCTGCATGAGCAGACGGTCAAAGCCGTGCGGGCATTGGCCGCCGCGACCCCGGCTCGAACAGAGGTCAGGCTGGCGTCACTTCCGTGCAAGCGGGTGGCTCTTTGTCAGGCACTCAATGCCATGCGCCAACCGGAAGATCGGGGCCTCTTCTCCATTGCTGAGCTGAGCGGGGCAAAGCGCGAGGCCAGTGGCCGGAAAGCGCCGCTATAACCTTTTCGCGCTTCCCCTCCCTCAGCTCCACGACCGTCGCTTCCGAGCGTTGGAGATGAAAAGCGGGCATGCCAGCATCATGTTGCTGGGCGTACCGCTTGCAGCCAGAGCGCACTCCGCATCAACCGTTTGTAGACGGCCCCCGGATAGGTGCGAGCACGGTCATGATCAGGAACAACGGCAGAAAGACCAGCGCCAGGCTGTTTCCGCCCCGGCCGAGCAGTTGCTGGAAGCTGAGATAAAATTCCATCCGCCTCTCCCGCCAAGCGAAGCGCTGCCGCGTTCGTATAACCGAAGAGTTAAAGAATAATCGAAGAGTTAAAGAACGGCCAAGGCGGCGCTGCCGCGGTTGCGGCCGCCGCCGTGTGCACGTGACCACGCGTCCGCCGCCGTGCTGTTGGCGCGACTTAAATCCCGCTGCGGGCGAACGTGCCCGATTAAGGATAAAGGCGCGTATTCTCTTCAACAATTTATATGAAGATTTTGCCGACAATTCACTGTGCAGCCAGGTTCTTCTTTGCGCACGTTTCTGGACGGCTACATTTACCGAGCGTTCTTGTTTGCGACAGTTCAGGGTGAGGCCGTGAAAAAGATTCTGTTTGCACTCCTCGTGTCGAGCGTCGGCGCAACCGGTTTGGCGACAGCCAGCACGGCGCATGCGCAGGGCGACGTGGTGACGATGAAGCAGAGCGTCACGCCGGGCACCATCATTGTTCGAACAAAAGAACGGCGGCTTTATTACGTGACCGGAGCAGGGCAAGCGATCAGCTACCCGGTCGGGGTCGGGCGGGCCGGCAAACAATGGGCGGGAACGTCCTACATCACCGGCAAATACAGCCACCCGGCTTGGTCGCCACCGGCCGAAGTGCGGCGTGACAAACCCTACCTACCGCAGGTGATCGCGGGCGGTTCGCCGGGCAACCCGATGGGCGTAGCCGCCATGACGCTCGCCGGCGGCGAGTACGCCATTCATGGCACCAACCAGCCAAGCTCCATCGGCCATTTCGTTTCCTATGGTTGCATCCGCATGTTCAACGACGACATCACAGACCTCTACGGCCGGGTCAGCGTCGGAACGCGCGTGGTCGTCGAGTAATCTTGCAGCGGCGACAGGTATCGGGGAGCCAAAAGCCTGTGCCCCAACATGGCCGACCGGCCGTGTTCCGCTTGCCCCATCGATATTTCCTATTGGCCCCAAAGCTGACGTGGCAGTCGCGCCGGCGACGCCATACGCTCGTGGCACTCGCCTTGAATGCCGCCAAGGCAGAGCGAATGTCGGCTGTTGGCCGAATCGGACCCCGGCGAGCGAGGGTTACGCAAACTGAGGCGTGAATCATCTGTTGCGGCCGTGGCTCAGCACTCGCCGTGACGTTCCTGGAGCTGGCAAGCGTCAGCGCCAGCCGAGGCCAGGGGCGACATGTTTAAGGATCGCCTCAATGACGTGGGCGTTATAGTCGACACCGAGCTGATTAGGGACGGTCAAGAGCAGCGTGTCAGCCTCTGCGATGGCTTCGTCTTTCGCGAGTTGCTCGACGAGGATGTCCGGCTCGGCGGCGTAGCTGCGGCCAAAAATGGCTCGTGTGTTGTCGCCGAGAAAGCCGATAGCGTCCTCGTTCTCGTTCCCGCGCCCGAAATAGGCACGGTCGCGATCGTCCACGAGTGCAAAAATGCTGCGGCTGACCGACACCCGCGGCTCGCGCGCATGACCGGCCGCCTTCCACGCCTCACGGAATATCTGGATCTGCTCCGCCTGCTGTAGGTGGAACGGACGTCCGCTCTCGTCATTTTTGAGTGTTGAACTCTGCAGATTCATCCCGAGCTTGGCCGCCCAGCCTGCAGTGGCATTCGACCCGGCGCCCCACCAGATTCGATCGCGCAGGCCCTCCGAGTACGGCTCGACGCGCAGGAGGCCAGGAGGGTTCGGAAACATCGGTCGCGGGTTTGGGCGCGCGAAGCCCTCGCCACCCAGCACCTCGAGCAACACCTCCGTGTGGCGTCTGGCCATGTCGGCATCGGTCATCCCCTCAGGCGGCGCGTAACCGAAGTAGCGCCATCCGTCGATCACCTGCTCGGGTGAACCGCGACTGATGCCCAGTTGCAGGCGTCCGCCGGCGATGATGTCCGCCGCACCAGCGTCCTCTGCCATGTACAGAGGGTTCTCATACCGCATATCGATGACCGCCGTGCCAATCTCAATTCGCTGGGTCTTCGCGCCGACAGCAGCCAGCAGCGGGAAGGGGGAGCCGAGCTGGCGGGCGAAGTGATGCACGCGGAAGTAAGCCCCGTCCGCGCCGAGTTCCTCGGCAGCGACGGCCAAGTCGATCGATTGCACGAGGGCGTCGGAAGCCGATCGCGTCTGCGACTGGGGCGAAGGAGTCCAATGGCCAAATGACAGGAAGCCGATCTTTTTCATGGACATGCGTCGTGGGGGATGGGTTCAGTTCCCGCTCTTCTAACCTGAAGAATTTGAGCGGAACAGGCGTGTTCGCGAGGTCCCAACACAACTGCGACAAGGCGCTCAGTGTGACGGTGCCGGCGACGCTGTTGGCACGGTCCGACGATGTGACCGAACAGCGCGATAAATGTCTCCTATTGGCCGATTCTGTTGAAAAAGTCGCAAGTCCAAAGTCTGATGTTCAGTGCGCACACATCGGTGCCCTTGCAAGAGGGTCATTAAGAAACCATCACGCCATAGTCGGATATTTTTCGAGGTGCTCCATGGGAATTCCGCAGTATTTTTCGGCGAGCTATGCGGAAGCACGCCGGAAGTTTCTCGAGGCCGCCCGCGCTGGGGGTGCCGCCATCGAGAGCCACGTCAATCCCAATGCCCAGGGAATGAATGGCGAAGAGCTTGCTACCGATGTGGCCCGTTTCGGCGACCTGGATGCGGAGAACCTTTTCATCACCTGCGCCGGCACGCACGGCAATGAGGGCTTCTGCGGCTCCGGTTGCCAAATTGGTTTGATCAAGGAGGGCATCATCAATGCCCGGCCCCAATCGGTGGCTGTGCTGCTGGTGCATGCTATTAATCCCTACGGCTTTTCCCACCTCCGCCGCGTGACCGAGGACAATGTGGATCTCAACCGCAATTTCCAGGATTTCGCCAAGCCGCTGCCTGAGAACCCGCGCTACTCCGAAATCCATGATCTGCTGGTTCCGTCCGACTGGGATGGCCCCGGCCGCGCCAAGGCAGACGCCGCGCTGCAGGCCTGGCGCGACGATAACGGCGGCATGTCTGCCTTCCAGGCCGTGGTCGCCGGCGGCCAGTACAAGTTCCCCGACGGCATGTTCTTCGGCGGGCAGCGGGCCACATGGTCGAGCCAGACTTTCCGCGCAATCGTCAAGAAGCATGGCGCCGCGGCGAAGCGCGTCGGTCTGATCGATGTCCACAGCGGCCTCGGGCCGACGGGCTACGGCGAGCCGATCTCCATCGTTGCGCCCGACACGCCCAGCTTCGAGCGCGCCCGCGCCTGGTGGGGCCGCGAGGTCACCTCGCTGACCGACGGCACCTCGAAGTCGCCTCCAGTCACCGGTCCGCTCATCGGCAGCATCGAGCAGAGCCTGCCCGGCGCCGAGGTTACCTCGATCGGCCTCGAATACGGCACCGTCGAACTGTTTGCGGTGCTGGATGCGCTCCGGGGCGACAACTGGCTCTATGCCCGCGGCCTCAAGTCGGGGCTCAGCATGGACTCGGCACTTGCCCGCGACATCAAAACGAAGGTGCGCGACGCGCTCTACGTCGATACCGACGACTGGAAGGAAAAAGTCTACGCCCGCGCTGCCGACTTCACCCTGAAGGCGTATCGCGGCCTGACAAGCTAGTATCGCTGCACAGTGATTATGACTTCTTTGATTTGGGGCTCGTGGAGGGCAGCGGGTTCGGGGTAAGCACGGCCCATTTTGGCGCGGGCTTTAGCGGTTGTGAACGTCCGCTTGCTCGGCGAGGACAGACAACACCAATGACAGGCGTGACGTTTGTCTTTGACTCGAGGCAGCCATTCAGACTCGATGCAGCCATTCACGCGCGCTTCCTTTGCGTGAAAGAAACGCTTGTGGCGAAAAGTGGCGCAAACTGCGCAAGAATCCATAAGGTCTCCTTGTTCCCGGCACGTCGGCGCCCAAAACGCCCGCTTTAATTTCAACAGGGCGTGCAACAGGGAAGTCCAAGTCATCAATGTTGTGGCGTATGTCGATGCCCGCTCGGATCATCCTGGCCGGCGGGATGTTCGTTAGTATCCTCGGTGGCGTGTTGTTGAGTGGCCAATCGTGCCGAGCGATCGAACAGGCTCCGGGCATAGGGACCCCGGCCTCCCTGGAAATCATGCAGCGCCTGCGCGACGAGCACGCCTTGGTCGCAGACATGGTCAAAGCGCAAATGGCAGCGCGCGGCGGCGGCTTCGAGCGCTCCTTCACAGATAAGACGGACCGCGATCTGCAGACCGTCAAATCCGTACAGGTTTATGTCTTGCTCGGCGGCCTCGTGGGTTCGGATGGGTCGCTGACCAGCGCCGGCATGTTCCGGCTCACGAACATGCTGCGCACCCTGCCCGACACCACGGTCACGAGCTATACCTGGGACAAGTGGGGAGAAGCCTACAAGGCGATCCTTGCCAATCAAGGCAAAGCCAAGATCGTTGTCGTCGGTTACAGCGGTGGCGGCTCGCGCGCGACCTGGCTGGCGAACATGCCATCAAAGCCGCAGATCGATCTGATGGTTAACTATGACCCGTCGCCGAGATGGCAGATGAAGCCGATCGGCGCGAACGTGAAGAAGGCTCTTTGCTACCACAACACCAAGCCGATGATGTGGATGCCAGGCATCGGCAATCTCGGCGGCGGTCAACTGGTGGGTCATGCGCCCGGCGCCGGTGGCGCCCCTGTCCAAGGGCCCACGATCGAGACCGTCAACATCGCCGAGCAGCACTTCCTGGTACAAATCGACCAATCGCTGCATGAGCAGACGGTCAAAGCCGTGCGGGCATTGGCCGCCGCGACCCCGGCTCGAACAGAGGTCAGGCTGGCGTCACTTCCGTGCAAGCGGGTGGCTCTTTGTCAGGCACTCAATGCCATGCGCCAACCGGAAGATCGGGGCCTCTTCTCCATTGCTGAGCTGAGCGGGGCAAAGCGCGAGGCCAGTGGCCGGAAAGCGCCGCTATAACCTTTTCGCGCTTCCCCTCCCTCAGCTCCACGACCGTCGCTTCCGAGCGTTGGAGATGAAAAGCGGGCATGCCAGCATCATGTTGCTGGGCGTACCGCTTGCAGCCAGAGCGCACTCCGCATCAACCGTTTGTAGACGGCCCCCGGATAGGTGCGAGCACGGTCATGATCAGGAACAACGGCAGAAAGACCAGCGCCAGGCTGTTTCCGCCCCGGCCGAGCAGTTGCTGGAAGCTGAGATAAAATTCCATCCGCCTCTCCCGCCAAGCGAAGCGCTGCCGCGTTCGTATAACCGAAGAGTTAAAGAATAATCGAAGAGTTAAAGAACGGCCAAGGCGGCGCTGCCGCGGTTGCGGCCGCCGCAGTGTGGACGTGACGACGCGTCCGCCGCCGTGCTGTTGGCGCGACTTAAATCCCGCTTCGGGCGAACGTGCCCGATTAAGGATAAAGGCGTGTATTCTCTTCAACAATTTATATGAAGATTTTGCCGACAATTCACTGTGCAGCCAGGTTCTTCTTTGCGCACGTTTCTGGACGGCTACATTCACCGAGCGTTCTTGTTTGCGACAGTTCAGGGTGAGGCCGTGAAAAAGATTCTGTTTGCACTCCTCGTGTCGAGCGTCGGCGCAACCGGTTTGGCGACAGCCAGCACGGCGCATGCGCAGGGCGACGTGGTGACGATGAAGCAGAGCGTCACGCCGGGCACCATCATTGTTCGAACAAAAGAACGGCGGCTTTATTACGTGACCGGAGCAGGGCAAGCGATCAGCTACCCGGTCGGGGTCGGGCGGGCCGGCAAACAATGGGCGGGAACGTCCTACATCACCGGCAAATACAGCCACCCGGCTTGGTCGCCACCGGCCGAAGTGCGGCGTGACAAACCCTACCTACCGCAGGTGATCGCGGGCGGTTCGCCGGGCAACCCGATGGGCGTAGCCGCCATGACGCTCGCCGGCGGCGAGTACGCCATTCATGGCACCAACCAGCCAAGCTCCATCGGCCATTTCGTTTCCTATGGTTGCATCCGCATGTTCAACGACGACATCACAGACCTCTACGGCCGGGTCAGCGTCGGAACGCGCGTGGTCGTCGAGTAATCTTGCAGCGGCGACAGGTATCGGGGAGCCAAAAGCCTGTGCCCCAACATGACCGACCGGCCGTGTTCCGCTTGCCCCATCGATATTTCCTATTGGCCCCAAAGCTGACGTGGCAGTCGCGCTGAGCGACGCCATACGCTCGTGGCACTCGCCTTGAATGCCGCCAAGGCAGAGCGAATGTCGGCTGTTGGCCGAATCGGACCCCGGCGAGCGAGGGTTACGCAAACTGAGGCGTGAATCATCTGTTGCAGCCGTGGCTCAGCACTCGCCGTGACGTTCCCTGGAGCTGGCAAGCCTCAGCGCCAGCCGAGGCCAGGGGCGACATGTTTAAGGATCGCCTCAATGACGTGGGCATTATAGTCGACACCGAGCTGATTAGGGACGGTCAAGAGCAGCGTGTCAGCCTCTGCGATGGCTTCGTCTTTCGCGAGTTGCTCGACGAGGATGTCCGGCTCGGCGGCGTAGCTGCGGCCAAAAATGGCTCGTGTGTTGTCGCCGAGAAAGCCGATAGCGTCCTCGTTCTCGTTGCCGCGCCCGAAATAGGCACGGTCGCGATCGTCCACGAGTGCAAAAATGCTGCGGCTGACCGACACCCGCGGCTCGCGCGCATGACCGGCCGCCTTCCACGCCTCACGGAATATCTGGATCTGCTCCGCCTGCTGTAGGTGGAACGGACGTCCGCTCTCGTCATTTTTGAGTGTTGAACTCTGCAGATTCATCCCGAGCTTGGCCGCCCAGCCTGCAGTGGCATTCGACCCGGCGCCCCACCAATTCGATCGCGCAGGCCCTCCGAGTACGGCTCGACGCGCAGGAGGCCAGGAGGGTTCGGAAACATCGGTCGCGGGTTTGGGCGCGCGAAGCCCTCGCCACCCAGCACCTCGAGCAACACCTCCGTGTGGCGTCTGGCCATGTCGGCATCGGTCATCCCCTCAGGCGGCGCGTAACCGAAGTAGCGCCATCCGTCGATCACCTGCTCGGGTGAACCGCGACTGATGCCCAGTTGCAGGCGTCCGCCGGCGATGATGTCCGCCGCACCAGCGTCCTCTGCCATGTACAGAGGGTTCTCATACCGCATATCGATGACCGCCGTGCCAATCTCAATTCGCTGGGTCTTCGCGCCGACAGCAGCCAGCAGCGGGAAGGGGGAGCCGAGCTGGCGGGCGAAGTGATGCACGCGGAAGTAAGCTCCGTCCGCGCCGAGTTCCTCGGCAGCGACGGCCAAGTCGATCGATTGCACGAGGGCGTCGGAAGCCGATCGCGTCTGCGACTGGGGCGAAGGAGTCCAATGGCCAAATGACAGGAAGCCGATCTTTTTCATGGACATGCGTCGTGGGGGATGGGTTCAGTTCCCGCTCTTCTAACCTGAAGAATTTGAGCGGAACAGGCGTGTTCGCAAGGTCCCAACACAACTGCGACAAGGCGCTCAGTGTGACGGTGCCGGCGACGCTGTTGGCACGGTCCGACGATGTGACCGAACAGCGCGATAAATGTCTCCTATTGGCCGATTCTGTTGAAAAAGTCGCAAGTCCAAAGTCTGATGTTCAGTGCGCACACATCGGTGCCCTTGCAAGAGGGTCATTAAGAAACCATCACGCCATAGTCGGATATTTTTCGAGGTGCTCCATGGGAATTCCGCAGTATTTTTCGGCGAGCTATGCGGAAGCACGCCGGAAGTTTCTCGAGGCCGCCCGCGCTGGGGGTGCCGCCATCGAGAGCCACGTCAATCCCAATGCCCAGGGAATGAATGGCGAAGAGCTTGCTACCGATGTGGCCCGTTTCGGCGACCTGGATGCGGAGAACCTTTTCATCACCTGCGCCGGCACGCACGGCAATGAGGGCTTCTGCGGCTCCGGTTGCCAAATTGGTTTGATCAAGGAGGGCATCATCAATGCCCGGCCCCAATCGGTGGCTGTGCTGCTGGTGCATGCTATTAATCCCTACGGATTTTCCCACCTCCGCCGGGTGACCGAGGACAATGTGGATCTCAACCGGAATTTCCAGGATTTTGCCAAGCCGCTGCCTGAGAACCCGCGCTACTCCGAAATCCATGATCTGCTGGTTCCGTCCGACTGGGATGGCCCCGGCCGCGCCAAGGCAGAGGCCGCGCTGCAGGCCTGGCGCGACGATAACGGCGGCATGTCTGCCTTCCAGGCAGTGGTCGCGGGCGGCCAGTACAAGTTCCCCGACGGCATGTTCTTCGGCGGACAGCGGGCCACATGGTCGAGCCAGACTTTCCGCGCAATCGTCAAGAAGCATGGCGCCGCGGCGAAGCGCGTCGGTCTGATCGATGTCCACAGCGGCCTCGGACCGACGGGCTACGGCGAGCCGATCTCCATCGTTGCGCCCGACACGCCCAGCTTCGAGCGCGCCCGCGCCTGGTGGGGCCGGGAGGTCACCTCGCTGACCGACGGCACCTCGAAGTCGCCTCCAGTCACCGGTCCGCTCATCGGCAGCATCGAGCAGAGCCTGCCCGGCGCCGAGGTTACCTCGATCGGCCTCGAATACGGCACCGTCGAACTGTTTGCGGTGCTGGATGCGCTCCGGGGCGACAACTGGCTCTATGCCCGCGGCCTCAAGTCGGGGCTCAGCATGGACTCGGCACTTGCCCGCGACATCAAAACGAAGGTGCGCGACGCGCTCTACGTCGATACCGACGACTGGAAGGAAAAAGTCTACGCCCGCGCTGCCGACTTCACCCTGAAGGCGTATCGCGGCCTGACAAGCTAGACCCCTGCTACAACCCTTGTTCGAGCTTAGGGAGCCAATGCGACGGCGCTCCAGAGCGGGCCGCGAAGCCGACTTTCGTCCGTTCTGAACCCCGCTCTTTGGCGACCATCATCCTAAAGATTTCAAGGCGGGGGTTGGCGCGGCTGCCAATTTCCTGGCCAAAACCAGATCAGGACGAGGAGCAGAACACTGGCGCCTAACCCGATGATGTGCGCCCATCCGATATTGCCATCGTTCCAGGCTACCCAGGCTAGGGCGGCCACAATGGCCACAACGATCATCATCGCTGTCGATAGAGTTCTCTTCGTGAACATGTCCGAAACTCACGTCTGAGGTTCTGACGGTCGAGGTTCTTTTCATCCCGTATATACCGGCTAGGTGACCAGGCTAGAAGTCCTTCGAGCAAAAGGCTGCCTTGGAACGGGGCGCGGCCGCCACAGCTTCTCGGCGAATACGTGGAGAATGAAAACCGCCCAAACGCGCGTAGAGTTTCAACACATGGGAAAAGACGTTTCAACACATGGGAAAAGACATGGACAATGCGCTTTACAAATACTCGCCAATCGTCGATCGCCCGAAGCTTACCTGGCCCAATGGCGCCCGTATTGCATTTTACGTCGGCTTGAACATCGAGCACTATTACGTCGACAAGCCTTCCACGAGCATCTTTGGCGGCACGGCGGCGCTGGTTCCCGATCCGCTCAACTTCGGCTGGCGCGACTACGGCGTGCGCGTCGGCATCTGGCGCATGCTCGATACCCTCGACAACTGCAAGATGCGGGCATCGGTGCTGCTAAATTCGGATTGCTGCGAGCATTACCCGCAAATTATCGAAGCGGGCAAAAAGCGAAACTGGGTGTGGCTTGCACACGGCAAGAGCAACTCCATTTTGCAGACGGGGATGAATGTCGACGCCGAACGAAAGTATCTCACCGACGTCGTCCAAACTCTGTCTTCCGCGACCGGTCACAAGGTCAAGGGTTGGCTTGGACCGGCACTTACCGAAACCTTCGAGACGCCTCGCCTGTTGAGGGAACTTGGCCTGAGCTACGTGCTCGACTGGTGCGCGGATGACCAGCCGTTTCATTTAACCGTGCCAGGAATGATATCCGTACCCTACTCGATCGAACTCAATGACGTATCGTTGTTCCTCGGCAAGAGTCTTTCGGGCGAAGCGTTCTACCAAATGGTCGTCGATCAGTTTGACCAATTGTACAAAGACAGCGAGAAGTCCGGACGGGTCATGTCGCTATGCCTGCATCCATTCATCATCAATCAGCCTTTCCGCCACAAGTACCTTGAAAAGGCATTGGAATACATCGCGAGGCGCTCCGATGTATGGCTGACCACGAGCGATGAGATCGCAGAGCATTTCGCCAAAAGCCGGAAGGCATGATTCAAGAGCCAGAAGGCATGATTGATTTGGGAGCAACATCACCTCCGGCCTGCCACTGACTGACGCGCGCTATCTCCCGTCAGCCGCGGTCTTGCACATCGGGTGAGAGTTCCTCGTCGATGGTCAGAACGTCAGGTGCGCCGGCGTGGCTGCCGAGATGTTTGAGCGCCGTTCGCAACCGGCCCCCGGCGCGATCGAGCGCGTCGGTCGCATCGTCAAAGCTGCAGCCATGCAACAGCAGCACGGCGAGCTTTACACTGCCATTCGCCCGCTCAAGCGCGCTGCGAACCTCCTGCGCTGTGCGGCCGGTCAACCGAATCAGAATGTTCTCGCTCCGACGCTGCAGCTTTGCGTTGATCGCTTGCAGATCGACCATGAGGCCTTCGTGTACGCGCCCGAGACGGATCATGACCAACGAGGAAAGCAAGTTGAGCGCCGCACGCTGCGCAGTCCCGGCCTTCATTCGCGTTGACCCGGCAATCGGCTCCGGCCCGGTATCAAGCCAAATTGAACAATCGGCTTCGTCCAAAATCGGCGTGCCGCGATTGTTGGCAATTCCGATCGTGAGCGCACCGCGGCGTTTCGCCTCGCGCAGACAGGCAAGCGTGAACGGGGTCGTGCCGCTCGCAGCGACCGCAATCACGACGTCCGGCGCGTTGATCGCATGTTGTTGGATCGCCTGGATTGCCTGGCCGGGCTCATCTTCGGCGTTTTCTGCCGACCGCAGCAGCGCGTCCTTGCCACCCGCCATCAGCAGCAACAGGCGCTCCTTGGGCCAGTTGAAGGTCGGGATGAGTTCGGCGCCGTCCTGGACGGCGAGACGGCCCGAAGTCCCGGCGCCGACATAGATCAGCCGCCCGCCCTCCTTGAGACGGGCTTCGGCTGCGCGAGCCGCTTGTTCGATCGCGGCGAGCGAGGCGCGCACAGCGGCTACGGCCGCCATTTGGCCCTCAATCATCGCGTGGAGGATGTCCGTGGGCTCCCACAGATCGATATCGGCGTAACGAGGACTTGCCCGCTCGGTATCCATGGTTAATGCCCAGCAAGAACCCTTTACGCCGCGAAGAAGCAAACTATCTCAACCTAATTGGTTGTTATGGCCGATCGGCGCAAGAAGAAATCCGGTCAGGAGACTTTGGCGGCATAAGGTGAACACGAAGGTCTTGCTGCTTGGCGTTGACGGCGGCGGCACGAGCTGCCGCGCGCGGCTCTGCGCTTTTTCCGGGCAGAAGCTTGGCGAAGCGACGACGGGACCGGCTAATCTCCGCCTCGGTCCGGAGCAGAGCTTTTCCGAGATCCTGCGTGCGGCCACGCAATGTCTGAACCAAGCCGGATTGCCGCGTTCACATCTCGGAAAAGTCGTTGCCTGTCTGGCGTTGGCCGGCGCCAGCGAGCCGAGCCATCTGGCGGCCGCGCGGTCGTATCCGCATCCATTCCGCCGGGCGATTATCACCACCGATGCGCACGCGGCGTGTCTCGGTGCGCACGGTGAGAATGACGGCGGAGTGATCGTGGCCGGTACCGGCACGGTCGGCTGGGCAGTGCTCGGCGGACAAACGCACCGGGTCGGGGGCTGGGGAATGCCGATTTCCGATGAGGGCAGCGGCGCCTGGCTCGGCTGCGAGGCGGTCCGTCGCCTGCTCTGGGCTCTCGACGGCCGGCTTGCCTGGACCGGATTGTTGCACGCCCTGGGCGAGAAGTTCGGCAACGATCCGCACGCCATCGTCACCTGGGCGCAGTCGGCATCGCCGGGTGACTTCGGATCGCTTGCTCCGGACATTTTTGCGCACGCCACGCGGGACGATCCGATTGCGTGCGAATTGGTTGCGCTGGCCGCCGGTCATATCGACATACTCGCCGATCGGCTCATCGCCATCGGCGCGACGCGACTTGCGCTGGTCGGAGGTTGTGCGCCCTTCCTGGCTTCTTCTCTCAGTGAACGGACCAAGTCGTATCTGGTCGAGCCTGCCGGCGACGCCTTGTCGGGTGCTCTCTATCTCGCGCGTTCGCTTGCGCAGCCGCTGGCAGAAGTCGCGTGATCGCGCATCTGGATCAAGTTGGTGGACGACGATGAAGCCGCCGGGCGGGGGAATGGCCAACGAACTCGGCGAAGCGCCGGCGGCCGTGCTGGCACAGGCGCAGGCGCTTGCCGCGCCGCTTGCCGCGCTCGTTGCCCGGCTCGTCCGCCGGCCGCCGGACGTTGTCGTCACCTGCGCGCGGGGCAGCTCCGCGCACGCGGCGACCTTCGCCAAACACTTGATCGAGCGAAATCTTGGCATTCCGGTCGCGGCGGCGGCGCCCAATATCGCCAGCGTTTATCATCGCCGGCTCGCGCTCAGGGATCAGTTGTTCCTCGCGATCTCGCAATCCGGATCAAGCGACGACCTGATTGAAACGGCGGCGGCGGCGCGCGCCGCCGGCGCCGTTACCGCAGCCGTGGTCAACGACACCAACAGCCCATTGGCAAACGCTTGCGAACTCGTCCTGCCCATGGCGGCAGGACCTGAACTGAGCGTCGCGGCGACCAAGACTTTCATCGCCTCACTCGCCGCTTTGCTGCGGTTGATTGCCCAATGGACAGGCGAAGAAGAAATGAGCTCGGCCTGCGACCGGCTGCCGGCCCGGCTGGTTGAGGCGGCGCAACTCGATTGGAGCGAGGCGCTCGCTCCTTTGACGAGCGCGACGACGCTGGTCGCGATCGGCCGCGGTCCGACGCTTGCCATCGCACGCGAGGCGGCTCTCAAACTCAAGGAGACCTGTACGCTGCACGCCGAGGCTTTCTCCAGCGCCGAATTTCGTCATGGTCCTATTGCCCTCGTCTCGAGCGCTCTGCCTATCCTCATGCTCACCCCGACCGACGCATCGGCCATGGGATTTTTCGATCTTGCCGACGATCTGCGCCGCGCCGGGGCCCGGGTGCTCGTTGCAGGTGCAAACGGCGCGGGACCGGACGGGCTGCCGACGCTGCCGCCCGACCAGGCGGACGCCGATGCCATTTGCCTGATCCAGAGTTTCTATGCGTTTCTGCTCCGCCTCGCCGAGGCGCGCGGCAGCAATGTCGACAAGCCTCGTCATCTGCAAAAGGTGACGCGGACGCGATGAGCGAAAAAGTCCACGCTGTCGCCGCCCGCCGAATTTTCGACGGCGTGGCGCTCCGCGAAGACAGCGCCGTGGTTATCGATGGCGGTGAGATCGCCGCCGTCGGTCCACGTGCCGAACTCTCCAACGCAATCCCGATCTTGGACTTGCCTGCAAACGTCTGGCTCGCTCCGGGCTTTATCGACATCCAGGTCAATGGCGGCGGCGATGTGTTGTTCAACGATGAGCCGACGCCGGAAGCTATTCGTTCGATCGCCGCCGCCCATCGAAAATTCGGCACGACCTCGCTGCTCCCGACCCTCATCAGCGACAGCCCGGAAAAAATGGCGGCAGCCTGCAAGGCGGTGGAAAGTCTCGTCGGCGTCGAGCCCAGCATCCTCGGCATCCACCTCGAAGGGCCGTTTCTGTCGCCGGAAAAACCCGGCGTCCACGACCCGCGGGCGCTCCGCCAACCGAGGCCGGACGACCTCGCGCTTCTGATTGCGAAGCGTAAAGGCGCGATGCTCGTGACGCTGGCGCCCGAACGGGTCCCGCTGGAATTCATCGCGGCGCTGGCGGCTTCGGGCGTGCGCGTTTCTCTTGGTCACTCGATGGCCACTTACGCGCAAACCAAAGCAGCGATGGCGGCGGGCCTGACCGGCTTTACGCATCTGTTCAATGCCATGCGGCCGCTCGACAGCCGCGAGCCCGGCCCGATCGCGGCGGCGCTTGAGTCCGAGCACGCGTGGTACGGTGTTATCGTCGACGGCGTGCACGTCGCCCCGGCCATGGTAGGTCTGGCGCTGCGCGGCCGCGCCACGCCAATTCTGGTCACCGACGCCATGCCGCCGGTCGGCGGAACGCATTCATCCTTTCGGCTTGCGGGCGAAACCATTTTCGTCCGCGGCGACCGATGCGTGAGAAGTGACGGCAGATTGGCCGGCGCTTACCTCACCATGGCCGGCGCAGTCGGCAATTGCGTGAGACTGCTCGGCGTGCCGCTGACCGACGCCCTGCGCTTTGCTTCAGCCCATCCGGCGGACATGCTCGGCATCGGCACGAGGCTTGGCAAACTCGCGGCTGGATTCCGGGCCGATATGGTGGCGTTCGACGGAACCACGATCGAAGTTCTGGACACGTGGGTCGCCGGATCTCATCAGCCCTGATGCCGGCCGACGTCCCGCTTGCGGAAGAAAAGCAGCGGACACCGCGAATTGACACTGCGATGTCCGCTTTTGCGCTTTTCCGGGAGCGGCCGCGCAGCCGGCCGCCAATATCGCGCCTGCCCGCCAATAAAGTGACAATCTTTTGGGGTAGCCGATATGATGCCGGTTCGCCGGGGGGCGGTGTCGACACATCCCAATATGATCGGATTGAAGCGGTTCATTCGCCCTGGCCTGGTTGTTTCGGTCGGCGCCCACGTGGCGGCGCTGCTGCTGGGCCTGCCACTTTTCGCTGCAAGCCGGCCCGAGCCGCCGCCGCCGCCCGATGCGATGGTGGTCGACATCGTGCCGCCGAGCGAAATTCCGCGGTTCTCGGGCACCCCTTCAGAATTGCGGTCGTCGGGATCGCAGTCGTCCTCCCCAGCCAATAGCGCGAGCGCCGCCGCACAACCGCCGCCGCGCAAATCGGCGACGCAGTCGCCGCAACAAGCGCAGCAGCGTTCAAACCCGCAGCGCGACACCAAGGAGGCTCCAGCACGGCCTCAATCGGCGCAACCGGAAGCGGCCCAAGCCGAGATGGTCCATGCCGAGACGGCTCAGCCCGAAGCACAGAATCAAGATCAAGTGTCCGAGCCGCAGCCCGACGCATCCCAGCCGCACGCGGAGGAGGCATCGGATCAGCCGGGCGCCGCCGAGACGTTGGCACAACTTGCGATGCTTGGCGGACGGCTCGGCGGCGGTTTCGCCGCGCCACCCGTCAACGCCGCCCAGGCCGGGTACGACTACACCACCGCGTTCCGTGAACGCGTCAGTTCCTGCTCGGCGCTGCCGGCCGGCATCGACCCCAACGACAAGGTCAGCGTCAAGCTGCGGATTTCCTTCAACCGCGACGGCACCCTGGCGTCACCGCCGCGATTGCTCGAGCCGAACGCATCATCGAAGCAGAAAGCGCTGCTGCAAAGCGCGACCGAAGCGCTGGAACGATGCCAACCCTTCACCATGCTCCCGCCGGAAAAGTACAAGCAGTGGAAGACGTTCGACGTCTTCATCATGCCGCTGAATTTCTTCGGCGGGTGATGGCGCAATTCGTCCTCACTGAGTCTCGACCTGATCGGAGCGGTCAGACTTGAAATAGACGTCGACCTGCTCGCCGACCACAAGCGGCCCCGGACTGGGCAGATCGACCAGGACCTCGAGCACATCGACATCGCTGAACTTGCGCGGATCGCCCGAATTGATCCGGCTCGGCCCGACCACGCGGGCGACCGACGAAACCTTGCCTTCGAACTCGCGGCCGTGAAAGGCGCCGGCGCGCACCAGCACATTTTGCCCGACCCGGATCCTGCCCAGATCCTGCTCGTTCACCTCGGCGCGCACGCGCAGCGCCGACACATCGCCAATGGCCAGGATCGGCGGGCCGGCTGCCGGCACCGACAATTCGCCGTTCTTGGCGTCGACCCGCAGGACGACACCGTCGGCCGGCGCGCGGACCTGCGTCTTTTCCAACGCCGCCTGCGCCACGCGCCATTCGGCTTGCGCGACATTAAGCTCGCCTTCCAATCGGGTCGGCAGCGGCGTGTCGGCGGACGCCTTGAGCTTGGCAAGCGCCTCACGCCGTTCGCGCAGACGATCCTCCGCGCGCGTCAAAGCCGAGCGCGAAGTATCAAGATCGGCCCTGGCGACGCGGCCGGCCCGCCAGTCGGCGGTCGTCTTGTCGAGCGCCGAGCGTGCGTCGGCGACATTGCGCTCGGCGTCGGCGGCCGCATCCTCGGCCTTGCGCCGATCCGCCGAAGCCGCCGGCGCCGACTGATCGTTGCGTGCGCGCTTGTGGAGAGCGACCTGAGCATCGGCCTCGGCCACGCGGGCGAGCGCTTCCTCGCCATCGAGGCGAACCAGCAATTCGCCGGCGAACACTTCCTCGTTCGGCTTGACCAGCACCTCGGCGATGCGCCCGCCCGGCAGCGGCGCCGTGATCTTGATCTCGCCTGCGCGCGGCTCGATTCTCCCCAGAGTGACCGCATCCCAAGAGCCTTGTGTCGAAGAACCTTGCGCGGCCGCGCCTTGAGCCGCCGAGCCTTGTGCCGTCGAGCCTTGTGCCGTCGAGCCTTGTGCCGTCGAGCCTTGCGTCGCCGGCGCTTGCGCCGCGGCAGGATGCAATTCATCGGCACGAGATCGCGGCGCGGAATCCGCCGCCGTCAGGGCAATGCCCGAGGTCAGGACCGCCAGCACCACCAAATTCTTGTTTCTTGTGAGCATGCTTACTCCCCGATTAGCTCGCGTATTTCAAAGGACGAAGGGCGCGGACATTGGCGCCGCCGCGTTCATCGCTGACGATCCGGCCGTCTTCGATGCGCAGAATCCGATCCGCGAACGGCATGATGCGCGGATCGTGGGTGACGATGAACATCGCGCGGGACGAATCCTTGGCGATCTCGGCCAGCACCGTCATAACCGCCTGACCATTTTCGCTGTCGAGCGCCGCGGTCGGCTCGTCCGCCAGAACGACCGACGGGTCGCCGACGATCGCGCGGGCGACGGCGACGCGTTGCTGTTCGCCGCCGCTCAGCGCACGCGGAAACGCGTTCGCCTTGTGCGCCAATCCGACCGTGGCCAGCGCCTTATCCGCCTTCGCGCGCGCCGCCGGCGAATGATCGCCGCGCACGTCGAGCGCCAAACGGACATTCTCGGCGGCGGTCAAGGTCGGAAACAGATGATAGGACTGAAAGACGAAGCCCACATTCTCCCGGCGCACCTGCGCCAGCTGCTCGGCGTCGAGCCCGGTGGTCGAGCGGCCGCGAATATTCACGCCGCCGCTCGTCGGCGACAGCATGCAGCCGAGCACGGACAGAAGCGTCGTCTTGCCGCTGCCGGAGGGACCCATCAACAGGGTCAATTCGCCGCCGGCGAGCGACAGATCGATTCCCTTGAGCGCATCGATGCGCCCGGCCCCCTCGCCCAGCGCCATGCGGATGTCAGCCGCTTCGATCATCGTTTGCGTCATTGCGCGAATACCAGGACGGGGTCGATGCGGGTCACGACCCGGATGGCGGCGACCGCCGCGATCGCACACATCGCGATCGTGAGCGCGAACAGAAAGACGCTGAGCTCCGGCGTCATGACAATGGGCAAGGCCGCGTCGCGGGTCATTGTCACGAGCGACAGGTCGATCGACACGGCGATGGAGAAGCCCACGACCGCGCTGATCAGCGCCTGCGCCAGGATGACCTTGAGGATGTATTTGCGCGAAGAGCCGATGGCGCGCAGCGTCGCAAACTCTTTCAGATGGTCTTTGGTGCTCGAATAGAGCGTCTGCGCGACAATGATCGTGCCGACGATGATGCCGAGGATGGCGCTGCCCAGGAGCGCGGCGCCGGCGCCGGTATCGAACAGCCAGAAGATGCGCGTGCGATGGCGGAACTCTTCGGGCGTCAGCACCTCGGCGTCGGACAGGCTCCCGGCAAGCAGGCTGCGAACCACGGCGGCATTCGCATTCGCCGAGATTCGCACGACATAATAATTGGCGCGGTTCGGCGGCACGCCGAGATAAGTCCGCGCCCGTTCGAGCGAAGCGAACACATGCGGCGTCGTCGTGAACGAGCGGATGCCGTTCGTGACCGTAACGACCCGCGCCTTCTGATTGTTGATCTCGGCGCGTTGGCGAATTTGCGCGATGCCAAGCTGCTCGAAATAGGAGCGGTCGATCGCCACGCCGTCGGGCGTCGAAAGGTCGTCGACCGAGCCCTCGACCACATTCCAGGGCTGCAAAGCGGCGGCGTTGGTGGGCGCGCCGACGACGAGCACCGGTGTCGAAGCGCCGCCGTTCGGCTTTCGCCAGGACCCGTAACCGACGACCAGCGGCGTGACCGCCGTGACGCCGTCCACCGACAAAGCTTGCAGGCGCTGGCGCCCCGAGAGCAGCGAGGATTCCTCGAAGCTCCTTGTTTCGGACGGCACGATCCAGAAGTCGGCCTGCGCATGGTCGATCATCGTCGTGACCATGCGCTCGAAGCTTAGGAACACTCCGAGCTGAACGGTGACGAGCACGATCGAGAAGACGATCCCAACGACTGTCGCGATCAGCCGAACCCGGTCATGAAACAAATTGCGGAACGCCAGCGTGCAGATCAGGTGCATCGCGCCAGGCAGCAAATAAGCGTTTGAGATACGCGCAACGACATGCGTAGAAAAATCCCCTCAGTCGAAGCGGCCATGGCAGGCCGCCGGTGATACCGCGTTCAATTCGGCGAATTCAGCGATTAAGCGGTCGGTCGAGCTGGAAACCCGCCCCTCTAGGCAGGTTTGCGGGCGTTCGCATCGCCCGCGCGGCTCCCGGACATGGTGATCCGGACGGCATTGTCTTTACTCATTTGGGTAACCCTCCGACCATTCGGGCAACCCCTCCCAAGCCTATTCCGGAGTGCGGCAGCCGCAGATGGTAAAGATGCCCGTCTCCGGCATGGGGCCGTTTGAGCAAACAATGCGGCGATAGAAGGGCGGCGGCGAACAATCCGCCGTCAGAAAATAACCATGATCTGGAACCCATCAGACAAGGTCCTTTTGCCGGTTACTTTCTCCCCGTCCCCTGGGTTCGCTGATAGAGGAGTATTGCGCGATTGGCCAGCATTTGAATCGAGTAAAATTCAAGATGGTGAATTGCGGAGTTTCATCAGGATGTCGCCGCCGGAAGCTCCACGATCGTGTGCGTGCTCTCGACACGGTCATAAACAGACACCTGAACGATCGCGTGTCCCATCTTGATGGCCAGCGCCGCCGCTTGAGCAGCTTCCAGTGTCGCGTAAGACCCCTTGGTCTGTCGGTCCACTTGCAGCCAATAGCGGCCGGCCTCCGGGCGCTTGCGTTGCGAGAACACCTCCACGACCTCTTTTTCCAACTCATCCTTTGCAGGCATTTTGATTGGGCGAGACGCCATTCGGCACTCCTATGTTTGGGGGGTGACTACGTATGTGGTGGTTTCCGTCATCAACCGCCAGCGCCAAGTTGCAGTTTTGACAGCCGCGACAGGTCGGACACGGCGACATATCAGACGCGACGACATGTCAGACGGCCGCGACACGTCAAAGGCAACCGGCGGGACCTCGGTCATCAAGGATCGTCGGCATCGTGAAAGGTGCCACGATGACAAACGACGATGCACGCAACCATTCCGGCGGCGCGCCGTTTAGGCTATTGCTGCGCGCCCCCTCGAGTCGGATCGAATCTCAATGTTTCCCAAGCCAAAGCCCCAGTTAAAGCCCAACACCTACGCCTATGAATCCGAGCCGATGGTGAAACCCACCGGCTTTCGCGAATATGACGCGCGCTGGCTGTTCGGCAGCGAGATCAACCTGATGGGGGTCGAAGCGCTGGGCTTGGGCCTCGGCACGCTGATCCATGAGCTGGGCGCGAAACCGGAAATCGTCACCGGGCACGATTTCCGCTCCTATTCGGCCGCGATCAAAATGGCGCTGATCAACGGCCTGGTCGCCTCCGGCTGCAAGGTGCACGACATCGGCCTTGCGGTCACGCCGATGGCCTATTTCGCCCAGTTCGATCTTGACGTGCCGTGCGTCGCCATGGTCACGGCCTCGCACAACGACAACGGCTGGACCGGCGTGAAGATGGGCGCCAACCGCCCGCTTACGTTCGGGCCCGACGAGATGACGCGGCTCAAGGATATCGTGCTCAACGGCCGCTACAAAATGAAAGACGGCGGGTCCTACGCGTTCGTGGAGAATTTTCCGGCGCGCTATATCGCCGACCTGACCAACCGGCCGAAGCTCAAGCGCCACCTGAAAGTGATCTGCGCCTGCGGCAACGGCACCGCCGGCGCGTTCGCGCCGGCCGTGCTGCAAGCCGTCGGCTGCGAGGTGGTGCCGCTCGATTGCGAGCTCGACCACACCTTTCCGAACTACAATCCGAATACCGAAGACATGAAGATGCTGCACGCCATGCGCGACGCCGTGCTGGCGAACAAGGCCGACGTTGCGCTCGGCTTCGACGGCGACGGCGACCGCTGCGGCGTGGTCGACAACGAGGGCGAGGAGATTTTCGCCGACAAGGTCGGCGTCATGCTGGCGCGCGACATGTCGAGCCAGCACAAGAATGCGCTGTTCGTCGCCGACGTGAAGTCGACCGGCCTGTTTGCGACCGATCCGGTGCTGCTGAAGAACGGCGCCAAGACCGATTACTGGAAGACCGGCCATTCCTACATGAAGCGCCGGGTCAACGAGATCGGCGCCATGGCGGGCTTCGAAAAGTCCGGCCACTTCTTTTTCAACAAGCCGTTCGGCCGCGGCTATGACGACGGACTGATCTTCGCGCTCGCCGTCTGCGACATGCTCGACCGCAATCCGGGAAAGAGCATGGCGGACCTGAAAAACGCGCTGCCGAAAACCTGGTCGTCGCCGACCATGTCGCCACACTGCGCCGACGAGGAGAAATACGGCGTGGTCGACGCGGTGGTGAAACATTTCGAGGCGGAGCAGAACAAAGGCGGCAAGGTCGCCGGCCAGGCGATCCGCGATCTGGTCACGGTGAACGGCGTGCGCGTAACGGTCGAGGACGGCACCTGGGGGCTCGTCCGCGCCTCCTCGAACAAGCCGGAGCTGGTGGTGGTGGTCGAAAGCCCGGTTTCGGAAGCGCGCATGCGCGAGATGTTCAAATCGGTCGACGCCGTGCTGCGCACCCACAAGGAAGTCGGCGAGTATAATCAGACGATTTGATCGGTCAGTCGCGGGATGGGCATCGCGCCGGTCTCGGTTTCCGCGTGGGCAAGATCGCGACTGCGCGGTGCCCACACTGCTGCGATGAGCCGGCGATTTTACCCACCCTACGTCTCTCGCTACACCTCCTGATAAACGTCCACTTCGAGCGCGCCGGGCAGCATCGCGCGCCACATCTGCAGGTAAGTTTGAAAGCGCGCGTCGCTGGCCATCGATTGCCGGTTGAGCTCGAAGGATTCCGGCGTTTCGTATTCGATCACCTGGATGAATTTGGTGGGATCGTCGGCATTGCGCAGCAAGCGAAAGTGCGCGTTGCCGAAGAGCTGATAGAACGGCACCGCCGCCCGCATCATCGACAGGAGCTGCTCGGTATCCGCTCGCGGAAGCGTGAATTTCAAATGCAACGTCCGCCAAACCTTCGGTTCTTCGTCGCCCATCGCGTGCATTCCTTGATCGCAGCCGGCACCATCCTGGCGCCGCCGCCATGCATCACAAAACTACCTTTCCGTGATCGTCTCGAAAGCCGGTTCGGCCCTCCTCCCCCCGGAATCGGGCCCTACTTAAATGTCTCACGGAATCGATGGCCGGGATAGACGCCCAGGATCTTGAGCGACTTCGGCTGCGAGACAAAGGCGAGCTCCTCCAGCGCCAGTTCGAGCGCCCGGTCCTTCGGATGGCCCTGCACATCGGCATAGAACTGGGTGGCGGCGAAATTGCCGTCGACCATGTAGCTTTCGAGCTTGGTCATGTTGATGCCGTTGGTGGCGAAGCCGCCGAGCGCCTTGTAGAGCGCGGCCGGGATATTGCGCACCTGGAAGATGAAGGTGGTCATCACCAAGGGCTCCCTGCGGCTGGCCCATTTCGGCTGGCGCGCCAGCACCACGAAGCGGGTGGTGTTGTGCTCGGCATCAGCCACGTCCTTCTTGAGGATCTTGAGGCCGTAGATCTTGGCCGCAAGCTTGGTCGCGAGCGCCGCCCGCGCGATATCGCCCGCCTCCGCCACCTCGCGCGCCGCCCCGGCGGTGTCGGCGGCGACCACCGCCTTGATCCGAAGCGAGCGGATGACATTGCGGCACTGCCCGAGCGCGTGCACGTGGCTCTCGACCGTCTTGATCGTCTTCAGGCTCGCGCGCCGCGGCGCCATGAGCTGGTGCTGGAGCGGCAGAAACCATTCCGCAACGATGTGCAGCCCGGAGGTCGGCATGAGGTGGTGGATGTCCGCCACCCGCCCAGCCACCGAATTGTCGATCGGGATCATCGCCAGAGCGGCGCGGCCGGTGCGCACCGCCGCGAACGCGTCCTCGAAGGTCGGGCACGGCAGCGGCTCGTAGGTTGGATAGGCCTGGATGCAGGCGATATGCGAATTGGCGCCCGCCTCGCCCTGAAATGAGATTTTCTTGCGTCGTTTCATGACCGTTCCGATAGCATGGCGCGCGCGCGCGCCAAATCCTCCGGCGTGTCGACGCCGAGCGGGGCCGTATCGACGATGGCGACGTCGATCCGCAGGCCGGCTTCGAGCGCGCGCAATTGCTCGAGCTTCTCGCGCTTTTCCAGCGGCGACGGCGGCAGCTTGACGAAACGCTCGAGCGCCGGCCGGCGAAAGGCGTAGAGGCCGATATGGTGGTAGAGGGGCCCCTCGCCGTACGGGGCGGTGGCGCGGGTGAAGTAGAGGGCGCGCAAGCGCGACGGCCCAACCGGACTGCCGACGACCTTGACCACGCTCGGATCGTCACGCTCCTCAACGCGGGTGATCTCGGCGGCCACCGTGCCGATATCCACGGCCTGGTCGGCCAGAAGCGCCAGCGCCGCCCTGATGTCGCCGGGCGCGAGCGTCGGCAGATCGCCCTGCACATTGATGACCATTGCGGCCCGGCCGTCCGGATCGATTGTGCCGAGCGCCTCGAAGACGCGATCTGAGCCCGAAGCATGGTCGGCGCGGGTGATGACGGCGCGCCCGCCCGCCTGGCGGACGGCGGCTTCGATTTCGGGCGAATCGGTTGCGACCACCACCGGCCCGACGGCGGCGGCTTGCGCCCGGCGCAGCACGTGCACGATCATCGGCGCTCCGGCGATGTCGGCGAGCGGCTTGCCCGGCAGACGGGTCGCGGCCATGCGGGCGGGAATGAGAATGAGCGTGTCGGCCATCGCTTTGGCGCTGCCCCAAACCGCTTGTGCGGCGTGCGCTTATACGGGTTGCAAGACGCGCGGCAAAATGGCTATCTCTGCGCCGCCCCTTCTTCGCCGTTGCGGAGCCATTGCCCGATGAATTCGTTCGAAATCAACAAGATTCTTGGCGCGTTGCTGGGAACCTGCCTGGTCCTTATGGCCGTTCACCTCGCGAGCGGCGCGATTTTCTCCACACCGGCGCCGGCCAAGCCCGGCTACGAGATCGCCGTCAAGGAAGAGAAGCCCGGCCAAGGAGAGGCCGCCAAGCCCGCCGAGCAGCCGATCGAAACGCTTTTGGCGAGCGCCTCGGTCGAGCATGGCGCGCAGGTCGCCAAGCAATGCGGCACCTGCCACAACTTCCAGGAGGGCCAGGGCCCCAAGGTCGGTCCCGACCTTTACGGGGTGGTCGGACGCCAGGTCGCATCGAAGCCGGGGTTCAACTACTCGGCGGCGTTGAAGGCGATGGGCGGCACCTGGACGTTCGACGCCTTGAACAAGTGGCTGCTTGATCCGCGGGCCGACGTGCCCGGCACGGCCATGACCTTCGCCGGCCTGGCGAACGGAAAGCAGCGGGCCGACGTGATCGCCTACCTCAATTCGCTGTCGAAGAATCCGGAGCCGCTGCCGACGGCGCAGAAGGAAGGCGCGCCGGAGAAATAGCGGTGGCCGCGCCGAACGTCCCGTTCGGCGACCCATTGCCGCGTCAGCGTTAACGCTACGGCGATCGAGGACCCGCCGCACGCGGATGTGAAGCGCATTTCGTCGCGGCGCGGAGCGGTGCCTCGTGCGGCGGATTTGAAGTTCCTAACATCAAGCGGCAAACCCGGATAGGACCTTCAAATCCGAAACCCGCACTAAAATCATAGGTTTGCTAGTATCCCTTTGATTTCGAAGTGCGCATAAAGCGTGTGCGGCAAACTCTTGCGAACCTCGGGATCTGGACACTAGCGCCGCTCCCAAAAAGCACATAATCAGCGCCATTGGATCAGCGCCATTGGCCGCCCTGTTGATTTGGGGGCGCGAAATTTATTGGAGCACCCATTGAATCGCCGGACCCTGCTCACCTCCGCCCTCTGTGCGCTTGGCGCCGGGCGGCTGCCCCTTCCCGCTTTTGTCGCAGCCGCGCTGGCGCAGGACAAGACCGCAACCGGAACTGCAACCGGAACTGCAACCGGAACTTGGCGCCACGGCCTGTCGCTGTTCGGCGATCTGAAATATGCGCCGGGCTTTCCCCACTTCGCCTATGTCGATCCGGCTGCGCCGAAAGGCGGAGTAGTGCGCGAGGCGGTGATTGGCACGTTCGACAGTTTCAACAGCGTCGTCAGCGGCGTCAAAGGCGTGGAAGCAGCCGGCGTCGAATTGATCTACGATACGCTTCTGATTTCTGCGCTCGATGAGGTCTCGACCGGATACGGCCTGCTCGCCGAAGCAGTCAGCCATCCGGAAGACTTTTCCTCGGCCACTTACCGGCTGCGCGCCGAGGCGCGTTGGCATGACGGCAAGCCGGTGACGGCGGAGGACGTGATCTACTCCTTCGACGTGTTCAAGAAACACAATCCGCGCTACGCGGCTTATTACCGCCACGTCGTCAAGATCGAGAAAAGCGGCGAGCACGAGCTCACCTTCACCTTCGACGGACCCGGCAATCGCGAATTGCCGCAGATCGTCGGCCAGCTCCACGTCCTGCCGAAGCATTGGTGGGAGGGCACCGACAAGAACGGCAACAAGCGCGACATCAGCGCGACCACGCTCGAGCCGCCGCTCGGCTCCGGCCCTTATCGCATCAAGGAATTCTCGCCCGGCCGCAACATCGTGTTCGAGCGCGTGAAGGATTATTGGGCCAAGGACCTCAACATCGCGATCGGCACCAACAATTTCGAGGAGCTGCGCTTCGAATATTTCCGCGACACCACCGTCGCGCTGGAAGCGTTCAAGGCCGACACGGTCGATTGGCGCACCGAGAACAGCGCCAAGAACTGGGCGACGGCCTACGACTTCCCAGCGGTCGCCGAGAAGCGGGTGATCCTGGAAGAGTTTCCGATCAACAGCTTCGGCATCATGCAGGCGTTCGCCTTCAACATCCGCCGGCCGAAATTCCAGGACCCGCGGGTGCGACTTGCATTCAACTACGCGTTCGATTTCGAGGAGATGAACAAGCAGATTTTCTTCGGGCAATATACGCGCATCGCCAGCTACTTCCAGGGCACGGAGCTGGCTTCCAGCGGCGTGCCGGCCGGGCGCGAGCTCGAAATCCTCGAAACTGTGCGCGACAAAGTCCCGCCTGAGCTTTTCACCAAGCCTTATTCCAATCCGGTCGGCGGCAATCCGCAGGCCGTGCGCGACAACCTGCGCGAAGCGGTACGGCTGTTCAAGGAAGCGGGCTATGAGGTGCGCAACGGCAAGCTCGTTGATGCCAAGACCGGCGAGCCGTTCAGCGTCGAGTTCCTGGCCAATGATCCGAGCTTCGAACGGGTGTTTTTGTTCTACAAGCCTTCGCTCGACCGGATCGGGATAACGGTGACGGTGCGCACCGTGGATGAGGCGCAGTATGAGAACCGGCTGCGCAACTGGGACTTCGATATCATCACCCAGTCCTGGACCGAATCGCTCTCGCCGGGCAACGAGCAGCGCGGCTATTGGGGCTCGCAGGCCGCCGATCAGCCCGGCTCCAACAACGTGATCGGCATCAAAAATCCGGCGGTGGATGCGATGATCGACGAGGTGATCTTCGCCAAGAGCCGTGAGGACCTCGTCGCCGCCACCCACGCGCTCGACCGCGTGCTGTTGTGGAACCACTATGTGGTGCCGCAATGGACCTACGGCAAAAGCCGCACCGCCCGCTGGGACCGCTTCAGCCATCCGGCCGAGCTGCCGAAATACGCCTCGCCGGCTTTTGTGACGGTGTGGTGGTGGGATGCGGAAAAGGCGGCCAAGACGGGAAGCCGGTAGTGAGCGTGTTTGTAAAATATTGTCGTTTCCCCTCCCCCTTGTGGGGAGGGGTGGGGGTGGGGGTCGAGAGATTGATTGTCGAGGAAGACGGGCGCACCCGTCCGCGTGCGTGCCCAGCCTCCCGACCCCCCTCCCACCCCTCCCCCACAAGGGGGGAGGGATCATTCTTTGCTCTCTCCAGCGACAGCGTATGACCAAGCTGACCCGCCGCCGCGTTCTCTCGCTCACCGCCGGGGTCGCGGCTGCCGCCGTCCTCTCGGGCGCCAAAGGCGCGCAGGCGGAGGACGAGATCGAAGCGCACGGCATGTCGGCCTTCGGCGATCTGGCCTATCCGGCCGACTTCGCCCATTTCAGCTACGTCGATCCCAATGCGCCGAAGGGCGGGACCTTTTCGCAGATCGGGCCGTCGCGGCAATACAATCAGAACTTCCTCACCTTCAATTCGCTCAACAGCTATATCCTTCGGGGCGATGCGGCGCAGGGGATGGAGTTGACTTTCGCCACGCTGATGGCGCGCTCCGGCGACGAGCCGGATGCGATGTACGGATTTGCCGCCTCAAAAGTGCGGCACTCGGCCGATGGCCTCAGCTATCGCTTCTTCATCCGGCCGCAAGCCAAATTCCACGACGGAACGCAGCTCACCGCGCGCGACGTCGCCTTTTCGCTCAATATCCTCAAAGAGAAGGGTCACCCGCTCATCACCCAGCTGCTGCGGGATTTCACCGGCGCCAAAGCCGACGACGACGAAAGCGTCGTCGCCACCTTCGCGCCCAACCGCGCGCGCGACGTGCCGTTATTCATCGCCGGCCTGCCGATCTTCTCGCGCGCTTACTACACCAAGAAGCCGTTCGAGGAATCGACGCTCGACATTCCGCTCGGCTGCGGCCCGTACCGGGTCGGCCGCTTTGAGGCCGGCCGCTTCATCGAATATGAGCGCGTGAAGGATTGGTGGGGCGCCGAGCTGCCGGTTTCGCGCGGCCAGAACAATTTCGACATCCTGCGCTTTGAATATTACCGCGACCGCGAAGTCGGGTTCGAAGGCTTCACCGCGGGCAGCTATCTGTTCCGCGAGGAATTCACGTCACGGACCTGGGCGACACGCTACGACTTTCCGGCCTTCAAGGAGGGGCGGGTCAAGAAAGACATCCTGCCGGACAAGACGCCGTCCGGCGCGCAGGGCTGGTTCATCAACACGCGGCGAAAGAAGTTCGCCGATCCGCGCGTGCGCGAGGCGTTGTGCGACGCCTTCGATTTCGAATGGACGAACAAGACACTGATGTGGGATTCCTACGACCGCACCGTTTCGGTGTTTCAGAACTCAGAGATGATGGCGCAAGGAAAACCCGGCGCCGAGGAACTCGCGTTGCTCGAGCCGTTCCGCGGGCGCCTGCCCGACGCGGTGTTCGGCGAGCCCTATATGCCGCCGGTCTCCGACGGGTCGGGGCAGGACCGCGCGCTGCTGCGCAAGGCCACGCAACTTCTCAAAGAAGCCGGCTGCGCGATCAAGGACGGCAAGCGCATGCTGCCGGGCGGCGAGCCGATGGTGATCGAATTTCTGCTCGATGAACCGACATTCGAGCCGCATCACATGCCGTTCATCAAGAATCTGGGCGTGCTGGGCATCGACGCATCGCTGCGTCTTGTCGATCCGGTGCAATACCGCGCGCGCCGCGACGGCTTCGATTTCGACCTGACGGTGGACCGCTTCAATCTGTCGGAGACGCCCGGCGATTCGCTGCGTTCGTTTTTCTCTTCGCAGGCCGCGGCGCTGAAGGGCTCCAACAATCTCGCCGGCATGGCCGATCCCGCGATCGACGCCTTGATCGACGCGATCATCGCCGCGCCGTCGCGGCCGGCGCTGGTGACCGCCTGCCGCGCGCTCGACCGCGTCATTCGCGCCGGCCACTATTGGATCCCGCATTGGTACAAGCCGACCCACTGGATCGCCTATTGGGACGTGTTCGGCCGGCCGCCGGAACAGCCGCGGTATTTCCGCGGCATCCCGGAAACGTGGTGGTATGACCCCGCAAAAGCAGCGAAAAGCGAGCGAGCGGGGTAGAATTATCTTTTCCCTCCCCCCTTGTGGGGGAGGGTGGGGAGGGGGGGTGGCGAGGTGAGACGCGGGCGACGACGCTCGCGACTGCGCCTCGCGACCCCCACCCCTACCCCTCCCCACAAGGGGGAGGGGAAACTAACGGAGGCACATGAGCGCCTATATCATCCGCCGCATCTTGTTCATGATCCCGACCATCTTCGGGATCATGCTGGTATCGTTCGTCGTGGTGCAGTTCGCGCCCGGCGGACCGGTGGAACGGGTGATCGCGCAACTTTCCGGTAACGATACCGGCGCCACCTCGCGCATCTCCGGTTCGGCCGGCGGCGATTTCGGAACGCGCGGCGCCTTGCAGAGCGGCGCGCAGATGGACATCAATTCCAAATACCGCGGCGCGCAGGGACTCGACCCCGCATTCATCAAGAGCCTGGAAAAGCAGTTCGGTTTCGACAAGCCGGCCTACCAGCGCTTTTTCATCATGTTGTGGAACTATCTGCGCTTCGATTTCGGCAAGAGCTATTTCCGCGACGTGAGCGTGCTGCAGCTGATCAAGGAGAAGCTGCCGGTCTCGATCTCGCTCGGGCTTTGGATGACGCTGTTGAGCTATCTGATCTCGATTCCGCTCGGCATCCGCAAGGCCGTGCGCGACGGCTCGCAATTCGACATGTGGACGTCCGGCGTCATCATCATCGGCTACGCCATTCCCGGATTCCTGTTCGCTATTCTGCTCATCATCCTGTTCGCCGGCGGCTCGTTCCTCAATATCTTTCCGCTGCGCGGACTGACGTCCGACGGCTGGGCGCAATTTCCCTGGTGGGAGAAGATCCTCGACTATTTCTGGCACCTGACGCTGCCGATCATCTCGATGGCGCTCGCCGCCTTCGCCACCATGACGCTGTTGACCAAAAACTCCTTCCTGGAAGAGCTGCGCAAGCAATACGTTCTGACCGCGCGCGCCAAGGGCTGTTCGGAGCGGCAGGTGCTGTACGGCCATATTTTCCGCAACGCGATGCTGTTGGTCATTGCCGGATTTCCCAGCGCATTCGTGAGCGCCTTCTTCGCCGGCTCGCTCCTGATCGAAACGATCTTCTCGCTCGACGGGCTCGGGCTATTGAGCTTTGAGAGCGTGCTCAACCGCGATTATCCGGTGGTGTTCGCCAATCTCTATATTTTCGCGCTGGTCGGGCTCATCGTGAATTTGATCTCCGACCTGACCTACACCTGGATCGACCCGCGCATCGATTTCGAAACGCGGGAGGTGTGAGTTGGACGTCAAGACCCGCACCGGGGCGATAGGCGAAGCCCGACCAGGCGTACAGCCGCTGGAACAGCTCAGACCGGATGCCGAGCCGACCGGCCCGGTCGGCATCGAGCCTCCGCCCAGCCGCTTCGCATTGTCGCCGCTCAACAAGAGGCGCTGGCAGAATTTCAAGACCAACCGGCGCGGCTACTGGTCGTTGTGGATCTTCCTGGTGCTGTTCTTTGTCACGCTGTTCGCGGAGTTCATCGCCAACGATAAGCCGCTCTACATCAGCTACGACGGCAAGTCGTATTTCCCGGTGATCTTCACCTATCCGGAAACCACATTCGGCGGCGACTTCGAAACCGCGGCGGACTATCGCGACCCCTATTTGCAGAAGCTGATCGCCGACAAGGGCGGCCGCATGATCTGGCCGCTCATCCGCTATTCCTACTCGACCCACAATCTCGATCTGCCGACGCCGGCCCCATCTCCGCCGACCTGGCTGCTCACCGAAGCCCAATGCAAATCCGTGGTCGAGCACAAAGGCCTGAAAAGCTGCAGCGATCTGGAATACAATTGGCTCGGCACCGACGACCAGGGCCGCGACGTGCTGGCGCGGCTGATCTATGGTTTCCGTATCTCGGTGCTGTTCGGGCTTATCCTGACCATCTTCTCGTCGATCATCGGCGTCGCCGCCGGCGCCGTGCAGGGCTATTTCGGCGGCTGGACCGATCTCCTGTTCCAGCGCTTCATCGAGATCTGGACATCGGTGCCGGAGCTTTATCTGCTCTTGATCATCTCCTCGGTGCTGGTGCCCGGCTTCTTCGTGCTGCTCGGCATTCTGTTGCTGTTCTCGTGGGTGCGGCTGGTCGGACTGGTCCGCGCCGAGTTCCTGCGCGGGCGCAATTTCGAATATATCCTGGCGGCGCGCGCGCTCGGCGTGTCGAACGCCGTCATCATGTTCCGGCATCTGTTGCCGAACGCGATGGTCGCCACGCTGACCTTCCTGCCTTTCATCATGTCGTCGTCGGTGATGACGCTGACCGCGCTCGACTTCCTCGGTTTCGGCCTGCCGCCGGGCTCGCCTTCGCTCGGCGAGCTGCTGTCGCAGGGCAAGGCCAACGTGCAGGCGCCCTGGCTCGGCCTGACCGGCTTCTTCGCCGTTGCGCTGATGCTGTCGCTCTTGATCTTCGTCGGCGAAGCGGTGCGCAACGCCTTCGATCCGCGGAAGACGTTCAGATAAAAAGATGCTATGTTTGGTCGCCAGGAGAACTGCGATGAACAAGATTGTCCGGGAACACTATCCGGCTTCAAAATTACCAAAGGATTTGCGGCCCAACGACGATCCCGACGCACGGGTCACGGTGACGATCGAGACGGAAGAGAGGCCGGAACGGGTAATGACTTTGGACGAAATTTTCTCACAGAGCGGCTTCGCTAGAAGGACTAAAGAAGAGATCGACGCGGATATTCGCCGCCAACGAGACGAGTGGGATGACTGATCCCGCCGGCAAGCGCGTATACGTGGACAGCAACATCTTGATATACGCGGTCGAAGGCGTTCCGGCGACTGCCGGCCCAGCAAGAGAACTCATTAGATTTTTACGTGCTCACCGAGGACTGATGTTCACAAGTGAGATTGCGCTTGCGGAGGTCTTAGCCCCGTCGAAACGACGAGGAGCATGGCCGTTGGCGGCCAAGCGTCGCGCCTACCTCGATTTACTCATTTGGAGCGGGGCGGTAACTCTTGTTCCCGTCACGCGGGATATTTTGATTCGTACGGCAGACCTTAGAAAAACGACGCCGCTTAAATTGCCCGATGCAATTCATTTGATGTCGGCAATTTTCAGCAAGTGTAGATTTTTGGTGACCGGAGATGCCGATTTCAAAAAGTTACCTTCCAGTATCAAACAGGTAAAGCCGGACGAGCAGGGAATTCAGAATTTATTGCGGGTGCTCGCGTGAGCGCCGAACCCCTCCTCTCCGTCCGCGATCTTTCGGTCGCCTTCGGCGCCGGCGAGTGGCAGACGCTGGCCGTCGATCGGGTATCGTTCGACATCGGCAAGAGCGAGACCGTGGCGCTGGTCGGCGAATCCGGCTCCGGCAAATCGGTGACCGCGCTGTCGATTCTCAAGCTCCTGCCATATCCATCGGCGCATCATCCCTCGGGTGCCATCATCTTCAAAGGCCGCGATCTCCTCCCGCTCTCCGAGCGCGAGATCCGGCGCGTGCGCGGCGACGATATCACCATCGTGTTTCAGGAGCCGATGACCTCGCTCAATCCGCTGCACACCATCGAAAAGCAGATTGGCGAGATTTTATTGCTGCATCGCGGGCTCACCGGCGCCGCAGCCCGCCGGCGGATTCTGGAGGTGCTGACCCAGGTCGGCATTCCCGAACCGGAGACGCGGCTCGGCAGCTACCCGCACCAGCTTTCCGGCGGCCAGCGCCAGCGCGTCATGATCGCCATGGCGCTCGCCAACGAGCCCGACCTGCTCATCGCCGACGAGCCGACCACCGCGCTCGACGTCACCGTGCAGGCGCAAATTCTGACGCTGTTGCAGGACATCCAGAAGCGGCTCGGCATGTCGCTTCTCTTCATCACCCACGACCTTGGCATCGTGCGCAAGATCGCGCAGAAGGTCTGCGTGATGAAGGAAGGCGAGATCGTCGAACAGGGCGAGGTCGCGCAGGTATTTGCCGCGCCGGCGCATCCCTACACGCGCGCGCTGCTCGCGGCCGAGCCGAAGCCGGACCCGGCGCCGCCGCAGCCGAACGCGCCGATGATCTTGCAGGCGACCGATCTCAAGGTCTGGTTTCCGATCAAGCGCGGCGTTCTGCGCAAGGTGGTCGGCCACATCAAGGCGGTCGACGGCGTCAGCGTCGATCTGCGCAAGGGCGAGACCCTCGGCGTGGTCGGCGAGTCCGGTTCCGGCAAGACCACGCTCGGGCTCGCGCTGCTGCGGCTGATCTCCTCGGACGGCCCGATCGTCTTCATGGGCAACCAGCTGCAGGGGCTGCGCTTCAAACAGATGCGGCCATTCCGGCGCGACATGCAGATGGTCTTTCAGGACCCTTACGGCTCGCTGTCACCGCGGCTGTCGATCGCCGACATCGTCCAGGAGGGCCTGCAGGTCCATCACCCGGCCATGAGCGAGCGTGAACGCGACGAGCGCGTCGTGCGCGCGCTCGCCGATGTCGGCCTCAATCCGGCGTGGCGTTTTCGCTTTCCGCATGAATTCTCCGGCGGCCAGCGCCAGCGCATCGCGGTGGCGCGCGCCATCGTGCTGGAGCCGACCTTTGTCGTGCTGGACGAGCCGACGAGCGCGCTCGACATGCTGATCCAATCGCAGATGGTCGATCTATTGCGCGATCTGCAGAAGCGCCGCGACCTCACTTATCTTTTCATCTCGCACGACTTGCGCGTGGTCGCCGCGCTCGCGAGCCGCCTGTTGGTGATGCGTCAAGGCAAGGTCGTGGAAGCAGGCGATGCCGCCGAGCTCTTCAAGAACCCGAAGACCGACTACACGCGCGCGTTATTCGCCGCCGCATTCAATCTGGAAACCGCGCCGACCGGGGTGGTGGCGCAATGAAGCAGCGTCGCCACCGGCCGGCGCGCCGAAAAATTGCGGCATTCGCGGCGTTGACGCTCGTGATTGCGCTCTCTTCGCCTGGAGTTGTCCTGGCGCAAGGGCGCCATGCGGCGAGCGAGGCCGAATATCCCCTGGTCGGCGATGAAGGCCAGCGGCTGCCGAACCACACGGTCAAGCTGCTGGGGCCGATCGACCGGCTTCCCGGCGTGGTCGTGGCCGGCAATCCCAAGGGAAAAGAAACGCTGATCGAATTCTACGATCTCAATTGTCCCTTCTGCCGGCTGGCCGCCTCCGACATTGGCGATATGCTCAAACACGATTCCCAGCTTCGGCTGGTGCTCGTGCCGTTTCCGGTGCTGGGTATTCCGTCCATCAGCGCCGCGCGCGTCGAACTCGCGGTGGCGAAATTGGGCACGCCCGAGCAATTCTACGCCTTTCACCGCAAGGTCTATGCGCAGCGAGGCACAACCGATGGGCCGCGGGCGCTGGAAATCGCCCGCGGTCTCGGTCTGAATGCGCAAAACCTGCTGGCGCTTGCCGACAGCGATCAGATCACGGACACCATGAAGAATCTCGTGAGTCTGGGGACGACGCTCGGCTTGGAGGCGACGCCGTCCTTCATCGTCGGAAACCTTGCAATATTGGGTTATCCCGGCCCGCGCGCGCTGCAGGCGCTCGTCAGCGCGGTCGCAACGTGCGGCAAGGCTGTTTGCTGAAACAATGTTTCGCCGAGACGAGCCGGGGCAGTGTGTTGCGGCTCGCGCTCGAGCGCAATCGCTTCAGATTGAATCGATTGGCGCTCTAACTTTCTAGTGGAGCGTGATCTTTTCGGAAAACCGATTTCCAGCCCGGATCAAGTCCGGGGCAGGCTTTTTCCGGATCATGCTCCAACCGGCTACTTCGGCGCTTGGGCGGCCATTTCGCCGGGCGGCAAGACGCGGAACGTGAAGATCGATACTTTCTCGCCCGGCTTGAACGGCCCTGGCACCTCGTTCTTCACCGCGGGTATGCTGCGAAGATAGGCGACGATCGCCGCCACATCCTCTTTCGTCATGTAGGTGAACGAGGCGTAGTTCATGATCGGTGCCAATTGGCGGCCATCCGGGCGCTTTCCGGTGGTAATCGCCGCCGCGATTTGTTCGTCGGTCCAGCCGCCGATGCCGGTTTCCTTGTCCGGCGTGATGTTCCTGCCGTTAAATACGCCGAGGCCCGGAATTTCGAAGCCGACATCCGATCCGCCGAGATAGCGGGCCATGTCCGGCTTACCCAAGAAGAACCCGGGCGTATGGCAATCATTGCAGCCGGCAAGCACGACCAGATACTTGCCGCGGTCGGTCTGTGATTCGGCCTGCGCGCGCGGCAAGAAAGTTAGCGCCGCGCCCACGGCGGCTGCGGCGACAATGGCGATGGTGGCTGAAGCTCGCATGATGTTTCCCCTCTTGCACTTTCGTTGTTGTCGTGGCGCAGGCGATGTGACCCGCCGTGCGACGCCTTGTGCATAGCGCAGGTTATACGGGCGCCGTCGGATGGCAAGACGATACGAGCGTGGCTATTGCCCACCTTTTTAGAAATGCCGCGCCTTACCCATGTCGTCCCAAGTCGTCCCAAGTCATCCCATGTCGTTCCACGTCGTCCCATCGCGGACGCGCGGAGTTGCGGTGGGTCAGATTGTGTGTGCGCGCGGCTGGCGCCAATGCCACCACAGCACGGCCGCGATGCCGACCACAGCCGCGACGATCAGCACCACAAGCAAAGCGGAATTTTCAATCCAGGCGATGGCCGGAATGCCCAATGCCATAATGAGGCCGAGCAGACAGACCTGCCACGACAGCACCTGTATGCCGGCGGTAAAAGTGCCGAGCGCCAGCAACGTGAAAATCGCCAGCGCCGTGGTCTGCGCCGTGAATATCCGCTGCACGCTCGAGAGCAACAGGATGTTCATCACCAACAGGAAGGCGCCCCAGTGCAACGCCTGCGTCACGACCAGCCGCAAGCGCCCGGCCTTGTCGCCGGCCTCCTGCCAGCCTGCGCCGATGCAAACCAGCCCAATGATCGGAGCGAGAATTTCCCAGTAAACGACAATCGGCTTTTTGGAGAAACTCGTATAGGCGACGCCGGCAATGGTGAGGATCAACACGATGGTGAAAGGCAGTTCCCGGATCCAGAAGCTCGTGCGGCTTGACCGCGGTTCACTCGGCGCCGTTACATGGGGAACACCGGATGCGGCGTGCGGGTGTTGATCGGTCATCGCCTCAGCTCCGCTTTGCGGCCGACTTGCATCGTCAATGCAGCAGGCCTTCCATATTGCCGGGTGAGCGGCTTAAAAGCCAGAATGGGCAGACGCGCGCAGCCGAAATCAATCGCCTGCGCGCGCCTTTGGTCGCGATTGCGCAGCAGCGTTGCTTCAGCTGCCGCGCAAGCCCAGCGCCAGCGCGATCCACGCGCCGCCGTAGAAAATCAGGTCGATACCGACAAACAGGCCGATAACCCAGAGCCCGGAGGCCGGCCATTGCGCGAGAACCAAGACGCCCAAAATCGCGGTGATGATTCCGTCAGCGGCGTGCCAGCCCCAGCCCGGCGCCGCCACCGCCAGCGAAGCGATGAGTTGAAACAGCCCGCCGATCAGGAAGAACGTCGCCATGAACACCGTCATGACTTCCGCGCTGATCAGCGGCCGGGTCACGATGATCACGCCGACGACGCCGAACAGAATGGCAGCGACCAGGTGTTGAAAGAACCCAGCCCAATGCCCCACCATGACCGCTTGCGCGATTTCGATGCCCGACGACAGCACCAAAAGCCAGCCGAAGAACAGCATCGACAGGATGGTGGCGGTGACGGAGCGCACCACAGCGGCGACGCCCAACACCACCAATGCGATTCCAAACGCTAGAAACCAGCCCCAGTATTGGACGATTTCGTGGGGAATTTGGATGTCCAGGCTCTGAATGTTGCCCATCAGCATGTCTCGCCTCCTTGGAATGAATAAAAATTACCCACATCGACGCTACGCCGGCTGAGCCGCAGCGGCCCAGCCGGCTGCCGCTTACCAATACTACATGACTACGCGAAGTCGGCATCCCGCCGCGCCAGCCACGCTTCGAGCGACGCTTGCTCGGCCTCATCGACCGCCGCCATCGCGACATCGATCGCGGCCGCGGCGTAGCTTTCGGCCCGGTCGGCTCGGCTCTGCAACTTAGCTTTTTCCAGCTTCGCCTTCCATTCGGCGACCTTTTCCGTGGTGGCGGCTTTTCGCTCCTCCGCCCAATTCTTCATGTCGACTTGCGCGGCCGCCACCTTGGCGCGCTGCTGCTCGATGCGCGCCTTGACCGCGTTCAGGTGGTTTTGCACGTCCTGCTCGGCGCCTTGCGCCTTGCCGTCGATCTTGGCCTTAAGGGCATGCATATTGCTATCGACATTCGTAAGCTTGAGACGAAGACTTTCGCAAAATTGATCGATGCGCTGGCCCATGTCGGTCTCTCCTTTATGGATCCGCAAACGTCACCGCCGTGTTTTGGTTCTTTTGACGGTTTGGCTAAAGGTTCGATCCGGCCAGCGCCCGGTTAGTTTCGGTCAAAATAAACGGCGGAATTCACCTCGGCGGGTCGCGCCTGAATTCCTGCGGCGAGCCCTTGGTCCAACGGCGAAATGCATGCCTGAAATTGGCGGCGTCGCTGAACCCCAGAGCGGCGGCAATGGCTTCTATCGTCAAATCCGTGTCGCGCAGATATTTGATCGCAACATGCATTCTCAATTCATCGAGCAACACGCGAAAAGAAGTTTTCTCGTCCTCCAGTTTTCGCCGCAACGTGCGCGGCGACACCTTCAGGTAACGGGCAACCGCATCGAAATTCGTCGGCCGTGCGAGATTGACCAGAAGCGCCTCGCGCACCTTCCCGGCGACGCCGGTGCGAAACTGCAACTCGTCCATCATTTCGTCGCACAGCCTTAAAACTGTCGCGTAGGTGATCTCGTTTCCAAGCTGCGGCACGGCATCCAACGAAGCCCCATCGAAGACCAGCTTGTTTTCAGGTTGCTCAAAGAACACCGGGCATCCGAACTCGTGGCGATAGTCTCGCGGGTCGAACGGCGGGCGGTACGTCAGGTGAAGCTCCTGGGGCACGAATGACGGGCCCATGACGTCGCGATGCAGCGATACGTGAATGCCGAACTGCATCTCGGTCAAAAATCTGTACAGCGAAGCGTCGACCGCGGGGTGCGGCATCGGGTTGATTGACCAGATACCGCGACCGTCTTTCTCGTGGAACGCAATCTCGGCCAGCGGGGTCGCGAGCTGGTGGTACTTCACCGCGAACTGCATGGTTTGACGGAACGTCGTACTGCTGAGGATGGCAAAACCGTACATGCCGTAGGTCGAGACGTGAAATCGCAGGCCCGTGCGGTAGGCAAAGAACCGGTCGGGCGACAATTTGATGGCGTTGCGATAGCATTCGACAATCTGATTGAGTGAAACTCGCGCCGTGGGCGAGGTAAGCGCGCTGGCGGACAATTGAGTGCGGGCGAGCGCCTCGGCGGGCGAGACGCCGTCCGCGGCGAGAGCGGCTACGACGGTCGCAAGCTTGACGATCGGATAGACCTCCTCGTTCGGACCGGTCTCGACCACGATGACTCTCCTACGGGCATTTCCTTCGGCCTCATGCGCACGGCTGGTGAACGGCCTGTGCGACCCGCGGCCGCGAAATCAGATCGCATTGCGGATGTGTCGCTACGATCCGGCGCCTCCCCTTCCTGGCCGGGGCGCGATCCGCCGCACGCTCGTCATTTCACTTCCAGCTTCGCGGATGCGGGCGATAGCCTCTACGATCGGCTCGATCGCAACCGCCATGTGGAAGGCGTTGGCGTGAATGAGCGTTAAGCGGTCGCGCACGACGGCGACATGGCCTTTCCAGAAGACGAGGTCGCCGCGTTGCAGCGCGGCAAGAACCGGCGCGGCCGGCGCGGCCGGCGCGCCCAGCGCCGCTTCCTGCATATCGCTGTCGCGCGGGCAGGAAAGGCCTGCCGCCGTCAGCGCCACCTGGACAAGCCCCGAGCAATCGAGACCGAGCGCCGTCTTGCCGCCCCACAGATACGGCACGCCGAGAAAGCGCTCGGCGACGGCAACAAAATCCGGTTCGGTAAAATCAAGCGGCGCGAGATGCGGCGACGGCACATAGGCGCCCGACCGGGTGACCGCCAGGCGATCCTCGATGCGGACCACGGCAAGGCGAGCGCCGAGCGGCAGCGCCTCAAGCGGCGGCAGCTTGATCGACGGACCCGGGAAGGCGAAGGTGCGCAGCGCCGTTACTTTGTGGGTCGGCGGCGCGCCGGCCGGCGCCAGCGCGTTCGCCGCAAGCCACCCGACATAACCGTCGGCCGCGAGCTGCCCCCAGGCCCAGCCTTCGGCATTCATGTCGTAAATCGTGACCCGCTCGCCCTTGAGCGCCTCGGTAAAGAGCGGCGCGTCGGGCGCCGGCGTGCCGCGCAAAGCCGCCTGCGGCTCGATCACCTCGTAGGTGCGCCCCTCCACAAACCGCGCCGCCGCGACTTTTCCTTCAAGCTCCTTGGCGGCGAGGTCGGCGCGGGCGGGCGTCAGGCGCGGATCGAGGGCGCGCATGGTGTGCGTTCAGCCGTAGCGCTCGGCCAGCAGCGCATAAAGCGCGCGCGCGGCTTGGCATTCGCCGCCTTCGGGCCGTCCGGGCCGGCTGCGCGGGCTCCAGGCGAACACGTCGAAATGCATCCATGACTTCGCCGTCACGAACCGCCGCATGAACAGCGCGGCGGTGATGGCGCCGGCCTGCCCGCCGCTGCCGACATTGTTGATGTCGGCCACTTTCGATTCCAGCATCTCGTCGTAGGGCCGCCAGAGCGGCAGCCGCCACAGCGGATCGTTCTCCGCCGCGGCATGCGCCATCAGCTCGTCCGCCAAGTCGTCGTCGTCGGTGAAGAATGGCGGCACGTCGGGACCGAGCGCAACGCGCGCGGCTCCGGTCAGCGTGGCGAAATCGAAAATCAGCGCCGGCTCGTCCTCGTCGGCGAGGGTAAGCGCATCGGCGAGGATGAGACGGCCTTCGGCATCGGTATTGCCGATCTCCACGGTGATGCCCTTGCGGGAGGTGTAAACGTCGCGCGGACGGAAGGCGCCGCCGGAAATCGAGTTCTCGACGGCCGGAATCAAGACGCGCAGCCGGACTTTCAGCTTGCGCGACATGATCATGTACGCGAGCGCCAGCGCGGTCGCCGCGCCGCCCATGTCCTTCTTCATATTGAGCATGGAGGCTTCGGGCTTGATGTCGAGGCCGCCGGAATCGAAGCAGACGCCCTTGCCGACCAGCGTCACGCGCGGATGCGCCGTGTCGCCCCAGGTGAGATCGATCAACCGCGGCGGCCGTGCGGCGGCGCGCCCCACAGCGTGAATGAGCGGAAAGTTCTCCTTCAGCAGATCGTCGCCGACCGTCGCCTTGACGCCGGCGCCGTGCTTGGCGGCAAGCGCGCGCGCCGCCGCCTCGAGCTCGGCCGGTCCCATGTCGTTCGCCGGGGTGTTGACAAGATCGCGCACCAGCTTGACCGCCTCGACCACGCGCTCGAGATCCTCGCGGTCGAGGCTTTGCGGCAGATCGAGCTTGATCTTGCGTGCCTCGGATTTGTGGTAGCGCGTGAAGCGATAGGCGCCGAGAGCGAAAGCGAGCGCCGCCAGCCGCGCATCGTGCGGATCGTTGGCAAAGCGGTAGACGCCGCCCGGCAGTTGCTGCGGCAGCCGGCCGGGCAGGAACAAATCCTTCGCATCGCTTTCGCTTTCAAGGCCGAACAGGATGCCGCTCAGCCCACCCTCGCCGGGCAGAGCGAGATACTGGCCGGGCTTCGGCTCGAACCCTGCCGCATCGGCAAAGGCGCGAGCGCCGGCGCTCAGCCGCTCGCGCACATCTTTGTAGGTCGCCGCGGTGACGAACCAGATCGGGATCGCCGCCGCGGTGGCGCCGGTATTGAAGATCGATTGCATCGAATGTCCTGATTTGCGTCGCTTATGTTGAAGTCTGCAGCGCGCTGCGCGCGTGCCGCGTTCCGTAGAAGCCATAGAGCAAAAGCCCGATCACCAGCCAGATGCCGAACCGCAGCCAGGTGTCGAACGGCAGCCCGAGCATCAGAAAAGCCGACGAGGCCGCGCCCAGCGGCGCAACGATATAGACGGCCGGCGCGCGAAACGGCCGCGGCTGCGCCGGCTCCCTGATGCGCAGGACCAATACCCCGATGCTGACGATGGCAAAGGCGAACAAGGTGCCGATGCTGACCAGCTCGCCGACGAGACCGATCGGGAGCAGGCCCGCGAGCACCATCACGAAGGTCCCGGTTGTTATCGTGGTGACATAGGGCGTGCGAAAGCGGTTGTGCACCTTGGCGGCGGCGCGCGGCAACAGCCGATCGCGCGCCATCGAGTAGAAGACGCGCGACTGGCCGAGCAGCATGACCAGAATGACCGAGGTCAGGCCGAGAATGATGCCGAATTTGAGAATAGGCGAGAGCCACGTAAGGCCGATCGCGTCGATGCCGATGGCGATCGGATCGGGGACATTGAGCTTGTCGTAAGACACGATCCCGGTGAGCACGAAGCCCACGGCCACATAGAGCAAGGTACAGATGGCAAGCGACCCGAGGATGCCGATCGGCATGTCGCGCTTCGGATTCTTCGCTTCCTGCGCCGCCGTCGAAACCGCGTCGAAGCCGATATAGGCGAAGAACACGACCGCGGCGCCGCGCAGCACGCCGCTCAAGCCGAATTGTCCGGGGCCGGCATTCGGCGGAATGAAGGCACCGTCCGGGTTGCTCGCCGTCACCCAATGCGCCGTGCTCACGAACGGCGCGGCGGCGACAATGAAGACCACGATGATCACGAGCTTGATCCCCACGATCACGTTGTTGACGCGGGCGGATTCGTGGATGCCGACGACGAGCAGCGCCGAAATCCCCGCGACCACCAGCATCGCCGGAACATTGATAAAGGCGCCGGTCGAATGCCACACGCGTTCGACCGCATCGTAGGAAAACGGCGAGCCGGAAAACTCCGCCGGCACCACGATGCCGACATTTTTCAGAAAGCTCGTGACGTAGCCCGACCAGCCGATGGCGACGGTGACGGCGCCGAGCGCGTATTCGAGGATCAGATCCCAGCCGATGATCCAGGCGATGAATTCGCCTAATGTCGCATAGGCATAAGTATAGGCGCTGCCCGCGATCGGCACGGTCGAAGCCATCTCCGCATAGCACAGCCCGGCGAAGACGCAGGCGAATGCGCCAAGCACGAAAGACAGGGTAATCGCCGGCCCGGCATGGGCCGCCGCTGCATTTCCGGTGAGCACGAAAATGCCGGCACCGATGATCGCGCCGATGCCGAGCGCCACCAGATTGAGCGCCGACAAGGTGCGCTTGAGCGGCACGCCGTCATGCGTGGTCAGCGCCTGCACCTCGGGTTCTTCGGCCTCCGCCAGCAATACCGAAAGCGGTTTACGCACCCAGATATTCGCCATGATGCCCCCTACAAGCCGGCCGCGGCCAGCGCCGCTTGTTGACGCTCGGCCACGCGGTCCATCGAGAAATGCTCGATCGCCTCGTTGAACAGCCGATAGAAATTGACCTCCGCGCGCAAGTGCAGAAACACGGCGCCGAGCCCGATCGCCGCGCGATCCATGAACACGAATTCCCGCGGCACCGTCACCGGGCCTTTCTTCTTGAGCGCCTGATGCACGCGGAACGCCTCGCGCCGGCCGTACTCCGCCGGCGCCACGCCGTCGGCGATGGTGCGCACGCGATCGTCGAGCAGCGGCGCGTAGATGAAGCGCGCCCAGATGTTGAGCGTGTCGATGAGCTCGCGGGACAGGCGGCGGAAGCCCCAGGTCTCGTAAGCGCGCACGACCAGTTCGTCGTCGTCATGCAGGAGCCCGTGATAGAGATCGACCACGCCGCGCACGAATTGCGGCGGGAAGATGCGGATGCAGCCATAGTCGAGGAGGTTGATGCCGGCCGGCTCCGACACGTTCTTGCGCGGGCGGCCTTCGGCGCGTGCGTCGAACACCGTGTAGTTGCCGAGATGCGGGTCGCCATGGATGACGCCGAACCGGCTGAACGGATACCACCAGGCGGTGAACATCGCGGTCGCGAGCGCATTGCGCACGGCAAGCGGATCGTTCTTGTGCGCAAGCATGCGCGTGCCGTCGAGCCAGTCGAGGGTGAGCAGGCGGCCGGTCGATAATTCGGGCCAGGCGCGCGGCACACGCACGATATTGATGCCGTCGAGCATCGTGCGGTAGAGCGCGGCATGCTTGGCCTCGCGGCGATAGTCGAGCTCTTCGCGCACGCGCGCGCCGATCTCCTTGCCGATCTCGCTGGTGTCGATGGCGGCATCGAGGCGCCGGCGGATCGCGAGCAGCCACTGCAATTGCTGCAGATCGGCTTCGACCGCCGACTGCATATCGGGATATTGCAGCTTGCAGGCCAATTCGGCGCCGTCGAGCGAGCGGGCGCGATGCACCTGGCCGAGCGAAGCCGCGGCGGCCGGATGATGCTCGAAGCTTGCGAATTTCTGCTGCCAATCCGGCCCCAGTTCCGCCTGCATGCGGCGCTTGACGAAAGCCCAGCCCATCGGCGGCGCCTCGCTTTGCAGCTTGGCGAGCTCGGCGGCGTATTCCGGCGGCAACAGATCGGGGACGGTCGCCATCAGCTGGGCGACCTTCATCAGCGGGCCTTTGAGATTGCCGAGCGCCGTGGCGAGCGCCGAGGCCTCACTCGCGCGATTGGGCTCGCCGCCCAGAATCCGCCGCCCGGCATAGCGCGCCGCCACTCCGCCGACATTGGCGCCGACACGCGCATAGCGCGCGGCGCGGGCGGAGAAGCGGTTCTTTTCGCGGTCAGCCATGAGTGCAGTCGATCCCTTTTGTTACAAGAAACACATTGGCAGGATGGGGGGCGCAATGAAACACGCAATTATGGCGGGTATCTGCGCTGCCTTTGCTGCCGTCTGCGGCGCCGGCGACGCATTCGCTGGCGTCTGGCGCTGGGGCTGCATGGGTCCGCTCGGCGACAAGCAAATCATCTTCACCCGCTTTAACTTGATTGTGGTGCCAGCCAAGCCTTCGCGCGGGACGCCGCGCGAACTCGCTTTTTCGGGCGACCTCGCCAAGGGAAGCGAGCGACTTACCGCAAAGCCTATCGCTGCCGGCGCAACGACGAATCACCGCGCGAGAATACGCTGCAATGCATGGAGTAAACGCTCTCGACCCGCGGCGGGGCTCCTTGCATCAACCGGCGGTAAAAAAACAATACAAACTGCACAAATTTGCGCGCTTCGGCTGGACTATTTGGCAAGCGCCTTGGAGCGCGATCGTTTCAGACTGAATCGATTGCGCTCTAACTTTCTGGTGGAGCATGATCTTTTCGGAAAACCGGCTTCCACTTTTCCGGATCATGCTCTGGAGGCATCGGCATGATTCCGAGACGATCGCCGCGCGATCGGCCTCGCTTTGCCGTCGGTTTTGCGTTCATGCTTACGTTCATGGGCAGGCGGCTTCCGCGCGGCGGCCAGCGACCCATTCTCATAATCGGTGAAATTCGGCTCCGGCCCCTTGCTGCCGGCTTCGAGCCAAGCGAGCTTGGCGCGGATATAGCGCATCATGGCGTTGACATGCGCCGCCTTTTCCTCGAGCCGCACAAGCTGCCAGCGCAGGATCTCGGCTCCACGCGAGGCCGTGATGCGCTTGGCTTGATATTCGGCGTTCAATGCCGCGATCTCGCGCAGCGAAAAGCCGAGCGACTGCGCCATGCGGATGGTGCGCGCCATCTGCACATGTTCGTTGGTGAAGACCTGATACGGATTGGAGCCGCCCTTGTTGCCGGCGAGCGGCCTCAGGAGGCCGCGCCGGACATAAAAGCGGATGGTGTCGCGGGAAAGCCCGGTGGCGCGGGCAAACTCGGATATCAGCATGACCCCTCCGGCAAAGCCTTGACCATGGACTTTGGTCCACGGTTATAACGCATGCCTGTTCGCTTTTGGAGTGGTGCATGAACAAGACAGCTTTGGTCACGGGCGCATCCGCCGGGATCGGCGAAGCCACGGCCCGCGCGCTGCTCGCCGCCGGTTACCAGGTCTTCGCCGGCGCCCGCCGCCTCGACCGCATGGCCGGCCTCGCCGCCGCCGGCGCGACCCTGCTCAAGCTCGACCTGACCGACGATGCCTCGATCGTTGCCGCCGTCGAAGCGATCAAAGGCAGCACAGGCCGCATCGACGTCTTGGTCAATAATGCCGGTTACGGATCCTATGGCGCACTGGAAGACGTCCCGCTTGAGGAGGCGCGGCGGCAGTTCGAGGTCAATGTGTTCGGGCTGGCGCGGCTCTGCCAGCTCGCTTTACCGATCATGCGCGCGCAGAAATCCGGCAAGATCGTCAACGTCACCTCGATCGGCGGAAAGATCTGGGAGCCGCTGGGCAGCTGGTACCATGCCACCAAATTCGCGGTGGAAGGATTGAGCGACTGTCTGCGCGTCGAGGTCGCGCGCTTCGGCGTCGACGTCGTCGTCATCGAGCCGGGCGCGATCCGCACCGAATGGGCCGGGATTGCGCGCGAGGGCCTGCTGCAAATGTCGGGCAGCACGGCCTACGCCGAACAGGCCAAGCGCCATGCGCGGATGCTTGCGACCGCCGAGACCTCCAACCTCGCCTCGCCGCCAGAGGTCGTCGCCAAGACCATCGTGCGCGCGGTGCGCGCAAGCCGGCCGAAGACCCGCTATGCCACCGGCGGCGGCGCGCGCACGATTTTGTTGCTGCGCAAAATCCTCGTCGGACCGCATGTTCGACCGGCTGATATGGCGATTTACGCAAGGGGTCGGCCGATAGATCGTATGCGCGCCTTGGCGGCGCAGCAGCCCTAAGCCAGCACTTCCTGTAGCGCATAGTCCGCATCAACCGCGGCCGGCGGACTAATCGCGACGCCGCTAAAGAGCCCGTTCAGAACCGCGATGTTCGGCAGGCAGTCGCGATCTTCATCAAGGTCGAGAAATGCATATTTGTCGCTGCCGGAGAAAAATCCATATGCGGCGTGGAAGCCGAGCGCGCGATACGCCTCGAATTGCTCCTCGGTGAACCACTGATCGAGCGTCGTCTCGTGCGGGAAGTCGCCGTGCCTTCGCTTGTAGTCGAAAATATAGTCGTTCTCGTCACCGGTCAGCGACGCTTTGATATAAACGAGAATGCCCTTGCGATCGTTGGGATAGGTGATCTCTCCGATCGCGCAATGGGGGCCATTGTGCTTGGGCGTGTCGCCTTTGTCATCGATGGCTTTGCTTGTCGCCAGGCTTTCATCGGCGATCTTTTGCCACGGCAAATCGATCCGAATGCCCATATCGATCAGCGCGTAACGCTCAAGTGTGTTGAACGAGCCGAAGGCCATCTGCGAGTCGGCTTCGGCGTCGACCGCGATGATGACCTGGCAGCGGCGCCGCAGCAGTTCGTAGATGCCGAGATTTTCGATATGGCCGCCGTCGGTGAGATACACTGATTTGAACTTCTCGCTGAGCCACCCGAACATCTCCGCGAGGAAATAGTAATTCGCGAACGGATTTCGCTTGCGATTGAAATCAGCAAGAACCGTCAACCGATTATGCGGTCCGGGCGGCTTGGCGAGCCGCAATTTGTTGGGATTGCGCATCCAATAGCCGAGCCGGACGTTGAGCAAGGCCATGCTCGGCGTCAGCGGCTTGATGTTCTGCGCCCCCATATTCGACGACACCGCAGCACCCGAAACGGCCATCGCGGTCGCGAGATCGAGGCCAATCGCCACGTCTTCAGCGTTGGCAGTTTCAACGTAGCCCGTGGATTTGCTACCGACGAATTTTGGACTGAACATAAAAAAGTCGGCGTTACGTCCTCGCCTGTTTACCGTTTTCGAAGCCTCTACGTTCAGCGCCGCATTGATCAAATGATAAGGTCCGAACAGCGCCGAGATTTCACTAAGCTTGGGGCGCCACGACTTGAGCTGAACATCTGGTGGCGTCGGAGGCAACTTGAAGAGAAAGGCCATTGCCAGCCGATCGCGGTACAACGGGTGAAGCGAGTTCGCGTTCGGCTGCATCAGCAAGGCGACGGTCAGACAAGCGGCGGCGACGACCACATAGCCCAAGGTCGCCGGCTGCCAAGGCGTCGGTTCGCCGCCGCACGCGGCGAGGATGCCGTTAAAGCACAAACCCCAATACGTGATGCCGAGATAAGCCATCCACACGCCAAGGGGAACGATCAGGGCCGCGACGTAGATGAGGGCGCGCATGAGCATGCCGGCGAAGTAAACGTGCGGCTTGGTGGAGACATTCGTACTCTTGACAAACTCTCCGACCTTGCCGGCCAAAAATGTAACGGCCGTTGCCACGGGAGTGAGCACCACGATGACATTTTTGATCGAGCCCGGCACGGCGAAAAGCAGATTTGCCGTATTCTTTTTCACCATGAAGCCGAGCACAAGCGGTTGGGCGTCGCAGAACGCCGCGATGAGCAAGAAGACCGCCAAAGAACCCACTGCGTGGCCGATCCATCCACCGGGAATTTCCGGCTCGTTCTGTCGCTGTTTTGTCGAGCGATAGAGGCCCCACGCAATGCCGACCAGAACCAGAAAGATCGCCAGATCGACCGTAAAGTAGAAGTGCGGCAGAGCGAACGGATTAATAAGGCGGCTCAAGGGGGAATGCGGATTCGTTGGCCGCAACCAATAAAGCAGCAGCGTGACCGCCGACGCGATCAGCAAGAACGGTGCGATCAAAAGGACGTTGACCGCGAGACCGCGTGCGTAGATCGACGCGTTGCGAACGAAAGCGCCGCTTTGCGGGAACAAATAATTTGAATAATCGCGAATGTGCTGCAGCGCGGGCGGTTCATCCTCCCGGAGCTGGCTGCGATAGGGAAATTCCCAGCGCGGGCTTTGCGGCCGGCTGCCCAGTTGTTCCAGCGACGCCGTGAGCGAGCAGCCGATATAGCCGCCGCCCGATACGGTTGACATGTAGTCGACGTGTTTGAGCACTCCTGCCGCGTCCAATGCCTGCAGAGCGCCGAGGCAAAATGCGGCGGAACGAATGCCGCCACCCGACAACGCGAGGCCGACAACGCCCGCGTTTTCACAAGGCCTGCGAATCCGCTCGCCGGACGGGCTTTGCGGATCTTCCACTTCCAGTTCGATCGTGCCGCGGGGATCGTCCTTACGCCGCAGGTTGATCAGATCGATCTCTTGCTGAAAGACCTCATCAAAAGCATATAGCCGGCCGAAATCATCGTCCGGCGGCGGCTCCACAAGCTCGCGCACGGCATCGTCGGCCATGGCATGCTTTCCCCAATCGCGAGCAAGCTTACGGTGAAGCCAATAGCTGTGCAATCAGAGATTGCGTGACCCCCGGGCGCCCTACCCCTCCAGGCTTTCCAGCTCGTCGATCATCCGCTCGATCACGCCGAGCCCGCCCTGCCAGAAGGACGGATCGCGCGCGTTAAGGCCGAAGGGCGCGAGCAGCTCGGAATGATGCTTGGTGCCGCCGGCCGAGAGCATGGCGAGATAGCGCTCGGCAAAGCCTTCGGCGGCGTGTTCGTAGACCGCGTAAAGCGAGTTCACCAGGCAATCGCCGAAGGCATAGGCATACACATAGAACGGCGAATGGATGAAATGCGGGATGTAGGCCCAGAATGTCTCATAGCCGGGCTTGAGCTCGATCGCCGGGCCGAGGCTTTCGCGCTGCACATCGAGCCATAGCTCGCCGATGCGGTGGGCGGTCAGCTCGCCGTTCCTGCGTTCGGTATGGACGGCGCGCTCGAAAGTGTAAAATGCGATCTGCCGCACCACGGTATTGATCATGTCCTCGACCTTGGCGGCGAGCATCGCCTTGCGCTCTTTCTTGTCGCGCGTGGCGGCCAGAAGCTTTCTGAAAGTCAGCATCTCGCCGAAGACACTCGCCGTTTCCGCCAGCGTCAGCGGCGTCGGCGCCATGAGCGCGCCGTTGGGCGCGGCCAGCACCTGATGCACGCCGTGCCCCAATTCGTGCGCGAGCGTCATCACGTCGCGCGGCTTGCCCTGATAGTTGAGCAGCACGTAAGGATGCGCCGACGGCGTCGTCGGATGCGCGAAGGCGCCCGGCGCCTTGCCGGGGCGCACCGGCGCATCGATCCAGCGCTCATCAAAAAAACGCTCGGCGATGGCGGCCATTTTCGGCGAGAAGGCGCCGTAGGCCGTCAGCACCGTGTTGCGCGCCTCGATCCAGCCGACCGTGCGGGTCGGCACTTGTGGCAGCGGCGCGTTGCGGTCCCAGTGCGGCAACCTTTTCTTGCCGAACCAGCGCGCCTTGAGCGCATAGTAACGGTGCGACAGCCGCGGATAGGCCGCGCGCACGGCGGCGACCAGCGCGTCGACCACTTCGCGCTCGACCCGGTTCGACAAGTGACGATCGTCGGCGATATCGGCAAAGCCGCGCCAGCGATCGGAAATCTCCTTGTCCTTAGCGAGCGTGTTGGTGATCAGCGTGAAGGCCTGCACGTTCTCCGTGAACGTGCGCGCCAACGCTTCCGCGGCGGCTTTGCGCTTTTCGCCGGAACGGTCCTGCAGCAGGTTAAGCGTCGGCTCGATGGCGAGCGACTTGCCTCCCACCTTGAACCGGAGATTGGCGATGGTGGCGTCGAAATGCCGGTTCCAGGCCGCCGACGACGTCATCGCCTTTTCGTGGAAAAGCTGCTCGACGCGATCTTCCAGCTGATAGGGACGGTAGCGGCGGACGTCTTCCAGCCAGGGGCGATAGTGGCCAAGCGCCGGATCGCCCATCGCCGCTTCCAAGAGCTTGTCGTCGATGCGGTTGAGCTCGAGCGTGAAGAACAGAAGGTGGGTCGAGGCCGCGGTCAGGCGTTCCTGCACGTCGCCGAAAAATTTGGTGCGGGCCGGATCGACGGTGTCGCCGGCATGCAGGAGCCCGGCATAGGAGCCGATCCGGCCCATGAGATCGTCGATCGCCTCATAGCCGCGCACCGCCTCGGCGAGCGCGCTGCCGGCCTCCGGCGATTGCGCCAGTTCCGCAAGCTTGCCCTTGTAGGCTTCCTCAAAGCGCCGGCATTCGGCGTCGATGCGATCGAGGTCGCGCTTGATGGCGGGATCGTCGAGCCCGGAATAGAGATCGGCCAGATTCCATTCCGGCAACTTGCCCAGGGTGGGCGCGATTTTTGAAACCGGGGTTTTCGCACGGCCGGCCTTGCGGGCGGCTGGGCCGTTTTTGGCCTGCTGTTTGACGGTCGTTCGTTTTGACATTGGCTTGAGCTGGGTGGAAGTTTTGGACGGCATGGAAAACTTCGGCGCACATGGAATCTTGGGTGGGCGGCCATTCATGTGGCGCAGCACTAAGGCGGACGCAAGGCCGCGGCAGCCGAAGCAAAACCAGCCGGGATGACGATGGCGAAGGTTCTTATTCCGATTCCGCACCGGGACTTCGATCCGAGCGAAGCCGCAGTGAGCTGGAGCGTGTTAAAACGGCTTGACCACAGCGTCGCGTTTGCCACGCCCGACGGAAAGCCCGGCCGGGCGGACGATCTGATGCTCACCGGCGAGGGCCTTGATCCGTGGGGCTTTCTGCCGGGACTGCGGCACCTCGTCGCCGTCGGGGCGCTGATGCGCGCCAACGCCGATGCGCGGCGCGACTATGCCGCGATGGCGCAGGATCCCGCCTTCCAGGCGCCGCTCTCGTGGCGGCAAGTCCGGCGCGAAGATTTCGATGGCCTTCTTCTCCCGGGCGGGCATCGGGCGCGCGGCATGCGTGAATATCTGGAAAGCGAGAATTTGCAGAAATTGGTAGCGGAATTTTTCGCAGCAGGCTTGCCGGTCGCGGCCATCTGCCATGGCGTGCTGCTGGCCGCGCGAAGCCGCGCGCCGGACGGACGCTCGGTCTTGTACGGCCGCCGCACCACCGCCCTCACCTGGGCGTTCGAGCGCAAAGCCGAGATGGTGGGGCGCGTCGTCCGCTTCTGGGATCCCGATTACTATCGGACATACCCGGACGCGCCGGGACAGCCTTACGGCTATATGTCGGTTCAGCAAGAAGTCACCCGCGCGCTGGCGCGGCCGCAAGATTTTCTCGACGTGCCGCCGGACGCGCCCGACTACAAGCGCAAGACCGATGGACTGACGCGCGACACTTACGAGGACGATCGCCCGGCCTTTGTGGTGCGCGACGGCAATTATGTGTCGGCGCGCTGGCCCGGCGACGTGCATACCTTTGCCAAGACGTTTGCAAAGGTCCTGGCGGAGCGACCGTGAGCGGGACATCACAAGTCGGCGGCTGAGCCGTAAAGCGGCTTTCAGGGAAAAACGCTCTCCGGAGATTTAAAGGCGAGCGCGGTCAAAGAGAATTCGGCGCGCAGCTTCTCCAGGCCACGCACCAGAAACGCCTCTTGGTTCATCCACTGCCTGATCGTGCCGAACGGGTGTTCGACCGCGCCCTGGCAGCGCGCGCAACGCCATTGATCTGAAAATCCCAGCCAAGAACTGCGCCCAAGCACCAATCGCATTCGCATGGAATACGCTAAGGTGTGATTAGCTCTTAGTTTGCTAACGTTTCGGTTCACGTCGATCTGAAAGCAACAGGCTGTTCATGGCATCCGCATCACACTATCGATCGCTGGCCGCCACCACCATCGCCGGCGGCGCAAGGGCGGCAGCCTCGATGATGCGGCACCTGGGCATCCGGCTCGCGCTGATGCTCGTTCTCTTGGCTACAGCTTGCGTTGGCGGGGCCGTCGCCGCTGCGCCAACGACGAGCGTCAAGGTCGCCGCAGTCGCATTTGACCCAGCCTGGGGCGATGTCGACGGCAATATCGCACGCATGGTCGCCGGCATCGAGGATGTCGCCAAGCAGGGCGTGCGGCTTGCGGTACTGCCGGAAACGGCGACCTCCGGCTACATCTTCGACAGTTTCGCGATGGTGAAGCCGTATCTCGACACCGTGCCGGGCAAGGCTACAGCGGCGATCGAGAAAGTGGCGCGCGCTTATCAGATGTACGTGGCGGTCGGTATCGCTGAAATCGATCCGGCAAGCGGCTTGGCGTTCAACTCCGCCGCGCTGATCGGTCCGAACGGCTATATCGGAAAATATCGCAAACACGGGTTGAATGCGCAGGATCAGTTTTGGGCAAGTGTGGGCAATCTCGGCTTTCCGGTATTCGATACCGAGCTTGGCCGTATCTCACTGCTGATCTGCTACGATGACACCTATTGGCAATACGCTCGCCTGGCTGCGCTGCACGATGTCGATATCATCGCATGGTCGAGCGTGTCGGATCGGGTGATGCCGGGCACGCCGGCGGCACAGGCCAAGGGCGACCACTCCACGGTCGCGAATGTGCAATACCTTTCGGCGATCAGCGGTGCCTGGGTGGTGGCATCAACTCGCAACGGCATTGAAGAAAACCCGATCACCAAGCAGCAATTATACTACAACGGCGGCTCGAGCATCTGGAGTCCCGAAAGCAAGCGCATCGGGCAATTGCCCGTGGCTCCCCCGGAGGTGCTGCCGTCCGGCGTCCATGGCGTGGTGATCGCCGATATCGTACCCGCGGAGTCGGCGAAGGTCCGCGCCGCGCTGCTCGCGCGCCGGCGGCCGGAAATGTATGGCTTATTGGCCTTGCATCGTGCGCCAACGGATGCCGCTGCCACCGCCACACCGCGCCTCGTCAAGCTGATGGTCGAGGGCGGCGATCTCGCCAAGCCGGCAAACGTGACGACCTGGCACGCGCCGCCACCGGGCGGCCTTGCCGTGCTGCCAGCTCTGTTCCGATACGGCCCAGACCTCCCCGGCGCCGACTATCAACGCTTCGCCGAGCCGCACGGCGGCCCCTCCGAAGCCGAACTCGGCAGCTTGGCTCAGGAGGGCGGCGGCTATGTCGTCGGCAGCTATCCGGAGCGTGACGGCAACGCGGTGTTTCATACCGTCGCTCTGGCCGCCCCCGATGGCGAGATCGTGGCGCGCTACCGCGCCACCCATCTCGCACCGGACCAGGCTTGGGCAACGCCGGGCGATCAATTCGTCGTTGTGCCGACGCCGCTGGGCCGCATCGCCTTGGTGATCAGCGAGGAACTTGCCGTGCCGGAGGTGTTTGGCATGTATTCCGCCGAACGCGCCGATATCGTTGCCGCGCCCTCAGGTCGCTGGGCAGGCACGATGCTGGAGACCGATCCGAAACTGTTCAACAAGCCCTACCCGCCGGGCACCCCCTTCGCGCCCTGGGCGGCCGCGGCGCTGGGGCAGTTCTGGGTAGCGGCCGCCGGCTGGCAGCAAGATCTCAAGCCGGCCGCGTTTCTGCTCGGCCCCGATCCGGTGATCGCAACGGCGCCGCGCGCGGCGTTGCCTGGACAGCGCGTCGAAGCGGATGTGGTGGCACCCTGGGTCGGCACCTGGATCAACCAGGGACAGCTGATCGGCGGCCAGGAGCCGTGGTGGACATTGCCGCTGGTCATGCCGGCGAACAGCGCCTGTCTCGCGGCGTGGCGCAACGCCGACGGCCAGCTGCCGGGCTGCCGATAAGACCTGGTTGCGGAAGCCGATGCAACGCGCCCGTCAATCGGGGCGTGATCGATCGGCGCCCCAATCTTTTTGCGGAGCACGATCTTTTCGGAGAAGCGGTTTGCGCGCGATCGCGTCCATGGCAAGGCCGCGCAACGTGAGGATCGCCGGAGCGCCGTGGAAGGGAAACGTCGGGGAGCCGCTAGCGGTTCCTTGCGCCTGGGCTCGCGAAACAGCCGCGCATGAACGCGCCGGCGCTCGCCAAGGCGCGGCGGCCGGCCTCCAGATGCGCATTCCACAACGGCCAGGCGTGAATCATGTGCGGCCAGATTTCGAGCGTCACGGCAACGTCGGCTGAGCCCGCGGCCGCCGCGAACCGCACCGCATCGTCGAGCAGCGTCTCGTCGGAGCCGACCTGAATGAGCGTCGGCGGAAATCCGCGCAAGCTGGAATAGAGCGGCGACACCCGCGGATCCTCGCTTTCGAATCCGGCGGGCAAATAGGCATGCGCCAACTCCTCCAGATATCCTTTATGGATGAGCGGATCGACCGCGTCCTTGCTCGCCAGGCTCGCCCCCGACATGGTCAGATCGGTCCAGGGCGACACCAGCCACGCGCATGCCGGCTGCTCCTCGCCGGCCGCGCGCAGATGATTGATCAACGCCGCCGTCAACCCGCCGCCGGCGCTGTCACCGCCGACCGCGATATGCATGGGCGCGATGCCTTGTTCTCGCAGAAAGCGCCAAGCCGTCAGCGCGTCGTCAAGCGCAGCCGGAAACGGATGCTCGGGCGCCAGCCGATAGTCGACCGCGAGCGCGCGGATGCCGGCCGCCCTGCCCGCCTCGCTCACCAGCCGGCGATGACTGCGAATGGAGCCTGAGCAATAGCCGCCGCCATGGAAATACATGAGCACGCGCGTTCCATCGCTTCCGGGCACGCTAGACCACTCGCCGGACAATCCGCCGAGATCCACGGCGGCAAGCTCCACGTCGGGGGCAACCGGCCAGATCGAGCCGACTTCATCGAGCCGCGCACGCCGCTCCGCCCAACCCTGCGGCCGCGGCTTGGAGCTCAACAACGTACGGATGACGCCGATCTCGCTCGTGGCCATCGCTCACCTTTTGCTATGATGCGGCTGCCCGCGCCATCCAGCCAAACACAATCACACAACGCGCTTGCAACAAATCCGGCTGCTCTGTCTAACGTCGCTTCGTTAGCAAAAGCATCCTCGCAAGGGGCGAGAGATCGACGATGAACGCGTTCGCCTGGTTCTTTTTGTCTCTGCGCGGCCGCATCAGCCGGCAAGAGTTCTGGCTCGGCTATTGTGGCATCGTCGTTGTCGCGCTTTTGCTCGTGCATGCGCTGCCGCATCCGAGCGGCGTGATCTTTTACGTGCCCGGCGACGACCCGGGCGATGAGCCCTGGCGGAGCGCGCCATTCTCGTTCGGTTGGCCGGAATTCATCTCGTTGATGCTGGCGTGGCCGGTCGTCGCCATTTATGCGAAGCGGCTGCACGATCTTAATCTTTCAGCGTGGTGGCTGTTGGTTCTGCCGGCAATCACGGCCGTGGCCGCGCTGGGCGCTTTCGACGAATTGCTCGTGCTGGCTTACTGCATCGTTCTTTTCGTTCTGGGCATTCTTCCCGGCAGCAAAGGACTCAACCGTTTCGGCGAAGATCCGCTTGCCCGCACGCTCGGCGGGAAATCCGACGGCAATCGCTGAACGAAGCTATTGCTTCCGCTTAACACCCCGTTAAGACCGGTCGCCGAGAGTGCCCCGAAACGGCACACCCTGCCGTTGCGTTGAATGCCGGGGGCATGATGGCCATCCTCATTGTCGACGACGATCCCGTACAGTGCCGCCTGCTCGAGGGCATGCTGCAAAAATTCGGCTACGAGACCGTCACCCGCGACAATGGCGACGCGGCGTTGGCGCTGCTCAACGCCGCGGAAGGCGCGCGCATCGATTGCGTGATCCTCGATCTGGTGATGCCCAATCTCGATGGGCTCGGCGTGCTGGCGAGAATGCGGCAGACAGCGATCACCGTGCCGGTGATCGTGCAGACCGCCCATGGCGGCATCGACAATGTCGTCTCCGCCATGCGCGCGGGCGCCTTCGACTTCGTCGTCAAGCCGATCGGCGCCGAGCGCCTGCAAGTCAGCTTGCGCAACGCGCTCAATACCAGCGCGCTCGAAGACGAGCTCAACCGTATCAAGCACAGCCGCTCCGGCACACTTGGCTTCAAAGACATCATCACCAAGAGCCCGGCCATGCTCGGCGTGCTGCGCATGGCCGAGAAAGCGGCCGCCTCGACCATTCCGGTTTTGATCGCCGGCGAATCCGGCGTCGGCAAGGAATTGGTGGCGCGCGCGATCCACGGCTCGGGCGAACGGCGGGCCAGACCCTTCGTGGCGGTCAATTGCGGCGCCATGCCGGAAAATCTGATCGAGTCCATTCTCTTCGGTCACGAGAAGGGATCGTTCACCGGCGCGACCGAACGGCATACCGGCAAGTTCGTCGAAGCCTCGGGCGGTACGCTCTTCCTCGATGAGGTCGGCGAACTGCCGCCGGCGGCCCAGGTCAAGCTCTTGCGCGCCATCCAGGAAGGCGAAGTCGAGCCGGTGGGCGCGCGCAAGCCGGTGAAAGTGGATGTGCGGATCGTCTCCGCCACCAATCGCGACCTGATCGCCGACGTGAAGCAGGGCCGCTTTCGCGAGGACCTGTTCTATCGGCTGCATGTATTTCCGATCACGGTGCCGCCGCTGCGCGAGCGGCCGGCGGATATTCCGGCGCTCGCCCGGCATTTCCTGGCGCTCTTCGCCGCCGAGGAAGGAAAGCGCATCCGGCTGCTGACACCGGAGGCGCTACGGCTCCTGACGGCCTATCATTGGCCCGGCAACATCCGGCAGCTCGAAAACGCGGTCTTCCGAGCGGTCGTGCTTGCCGAAGGCGACAGCCTCGGGGTCGACGAATTTCCGCAAATCGCCGCCCAGCTGTCAGCCGTCGGCAACCCGCTGCCCGCGGAGGTAGAACGGGCGCTCGCGGAATATCAGCCCGAGGCGGCCATACCGGTCGCCGCCCCCACCCCACCGGCGACGGCGGCGGCGCCGCTCGCCAACACATTACCGCTGCTTGATGCCGCCGGCGACGTCCGGCCGCTCGATGAGGTCGAGGCCGAGCTGATTCGGTATGCGATCGCCCATTATCGGGGGCAGATGTCGGAAGTGGCCCGCCGGTTGCAGATCGGCCGCTCGACCCTCTATCGGAAGCTGGAAACGCTCGGTTTTCAGGTCGGCGAGGGCGAGGCGGCCCCCGAGGGCGTTGCACCAGAGCGACAGCCACGGAAAATCGCGTAAAGGCCAGGCTCCTTCTCGGCCTAGCACCGGGACAAATCAGGCCCGGTCGCGTAGGGTAAGCTCAAAATTAGGCTTTGCCTTCGTAAAAACGACGAGGTTGGGAACCCTTAGTCCCCAACCGCGTGAGTGTTTTGCGACCCGTCGCCGGAGCCAAAGGAGAAATTTGCAATGCCGGGCGTCCGAATTGACCGATTTCTCGCTTCGACTGCCATTGTACTCCTGCTCGCCGGCACGGCCGGCATCGCTTCAGCAGAGCCGAAGTTCGGATCGACCACCGAAGCGGCGCCGGCAGCGGCAAGCGCTCCGTCGGCGAGCGAATCGAACCCGTCCGCAAAGCCGGCCGAGCCCTCGAACGCGGCGCCAGCCCCCAGTCCCGCCGCAAAGCCGCAGGCCTCCGCTGGGCAATCGGCCGCCGAGACGGTCGTGGCGATCGTCAGGCCTGACGATATGAACGAGCAGGCGACTGCTCCGGCACGCGAAACACCCGAGGAAAAGACCGAGCAGCCGGCCGCCTCGCCTCCTGCGGAGGCACCGGCCGAACCGGCCGACCAGCCGGCGGCGACCGCGACGCCTTCCCAGCCGGCTGAAGCGCAGCCGGCCGAAGCACCGGCCGAACCGGCCGACCAGCCGGCGGCGACCGCGACGCCTTCCCAGCCGGCTGAAGCGCCGCCGGCCGAAGCACCGGCAGCCGCGGCGGCTCCAGCGGAGCCGGCCCCAGACCCCACGGCGCCCACGGTCACCGAGGCGCCGGCAGCGGCACCGGTCACCGCGACCGGCAGCGACGACGTTCCGACGGTCGGCGCGACCGCACCCGCACCCGCGGAAAATGCGCCGACGCCACCGGCCACGCCGGCGCCCAGCGCGGTCGCCGATGCCAATACGCCGGTCGCCGAGCAGTTGCGCGAACTCGCCAACGGCAAGTTCGACCGCATCGTCGGCGGCAAGAAAGAACGGCCGGCCTTCGACGCCTATTATGCCGCTCACGGTTACGCGCCGCTCTGGATCAGCGACGGCCAATTGAACGCGCGCGCGAAAGCCGCGATCGCCTATCTGGGCGAGGTCGATGCCGACGGCCTCGATCCGGCCGACTATCCGGTGCCGAACATCTCTGCGTCCGTCAGCGATCCGGCCGCGCTGGCGGAAGCTGAAATTCGCCTCTCCGCCTCGGTCGTGACCTACGCACATCATGCTTCGACCGGGCGCGTGCACTGGTCGCGCGTCAGCAGCTCCATTCTCTATGAGGTAAAGCCGCCGGCGCCCGCCGACGTTCTTGCCGCCATGGCCGACGGCAAGGATGTGGCCGCAACGCTCGCAGGCTATGAGCCGCAGGCGCCGAACTATATCGCGCTCAAGGCCAAGCTTGCTGATTTGCGCGCGGGCAAAGCCGAGGCCGGCAAGGCGCCGATCGCGAACGGGCCGGCGCCGAGGCTCGGCGCCGAGGACGACCGCGTGCCGCAACTGCGCGAGCGGTTTGGGCTCACCGGCGACGGCACCACCTATGACAAAGCCCTCGCCGAAGCGGTGAAGAAGTTCCAGCAGGAGCGCGAGATTAAAGCCACCGGCCTGCTCACGCCGCAGACCATCGACGCGCTCAATGGCCGCTCGCCCGACCGGCCGATCGACACGATCCTCGCCAATCTCGAGCGCTGGCGTTGGATGCCGCACGACCTCGGCAAGGATTATGTGATCGTCAATCTGCCCGACTACACGCTGCGCGTCTTCCACGACGGCAAGCAGGCCTGGATGACCAGGATCGTCGCCGGCAAGCCGGCCATGGCGACGCCGATCATGACCGCGGAGATGAAGTACATCACCGTCAATCCGACCTGGAACGTGCCGCCCTCCATCGTCGCCCGCGAATACATGCCGGCGCTGGCGCAAGACCCGACCGTGCTCGCGCGCATGGGGCTGCGAGTCTCCTACAATCCGGACGGCAGCATTCACATCTCGCAGCCGCCGGGCGACCACAACGCGCTCGGCCGGCTGCGCTTCAACTTCCCCAACAAATTCCTGGTCTACCAGCACGACACGCCGGACAAGAACCTGTTCGCGCTCGACAAGCGCGCGTTCAGCCACGGCTGCATGCGCGTGCAGGATCCGGTGAAATACGCCGAGGTGTTGCTCAGCATCTTGCGGCCGGGCGACGGCTACACGCAGGACCGCATTCGCAAGATGATCAGCAGCCAGGGCGAGCAGGACATTCAGTTCCCGCGCTACCTGCCGGTGCATCTGACCTATCAGACGGCGTTCGTCGACGACGACGGCCGTCTGGAATTCCGCGACGACATTTACGACCGCGACCGGGTGCTGATCGCAATCCTGCGGGGCGACGAACGCAAGATCGCTGAAAGTCCCGTCGATCGCCGCGAAGGCTCTGGTCGCCCCGCCGCGATGGCGATGCCGGGCGGCTACTATCAGGGCGGCTATCAGAACGGCGGCAATTTCTTCTCGCGGCTCTTCGGAGGCTTCGGCGACCAGCAGCCACAGCCGCGCCGGCGCGCCGCGCAAGGCCGTCAATCCTGGCGCTTTCAATAGAGCGCAATCGCCGCGGGGCGAATTGGCGGCTTGCTTCGAGATCGCGAGAAAGCCCGCCCCGGACTTGATCCGGGGCGGACACAAGTTTTCGAATAAGATCTCGATCAAACGGATAATCGAGAGCGCCAATCGCTTCCGACCGCAGCGGTTGGCGCTCTTGTTTTTGCCGGCGCCTGCTCTTCTCGGAAGGCCGGTTTCTACCTTCGGATCAAGCCTCTTCCCCGCCTGAGGCGAACGCGACTACGCTTCATTACCGGCGCTTGGCGCGCGCAGGCTTGCGCGCACGCGACGATGTCGAGCGCGACGACGTTTTCGTCTTAGCCGCTTTTGCCTTGCCCTTTTTTGCCGCGGCTTGTTGAGCGGATTTCTTGGCGGATTTCTTGGCAGCCTTCTTCGACGCTACGCTTGCGGCTTTCTTGACGCTTGCCGCTTTTTTGGCGATTTTCTTGCTCGGCGCCGCCGCCTTCGACTTCTTCGCTCCCGCCGCCTGCTTGGTTCCCCGCGCGCTCAGCTTGCCTGCACTTCGCTTGCCGGCGCTCGCCTTATCCGCGCTGGTGCCGGCAGCCTTTTTTGCCGGAGCTTTCGTTGGGCTTTTTGCCGGCGTTTGCTCCGGTTCCGGCTCCGCGAGATTTTCTTCCGGCTCGCTGAAATAGGCGACCATCGGCTCGAAGTAATGGGACTGCCAGCCGCCTTCTTCGTAGCTCTTGTGCTCGTCCGGCACGTTGCTGTGTTCGATCGTCAAAAGGGTGCCGTCTTCGCTCTCCTGCAGCACGATGGTGATGATCGAATCCTCGTGCTCGTCGGCGAACTCCGTCGTGCGCCAGGACTGCACGATGCGCTCACCCGGAACGAGCTCGAGATTGCGGCCGGTAATGTAGCCGTCCCAGGCAGACACCTCGGCGCCCACCTCATCGGACATGGTCGCCTCGCCGCCGGTCATCTCCGAGTGGGCGATGCTGTCGAGCCAGGCCTGGTAGATTTCCGCGGGGCTGGCCGGGATCGTGGCGCTCAATGTGTAAGTATAAGGCATGGGATGTCTCCCTCGACTAGGCCGGTGCGGTCACGAGCGATGTCGCAAGCAGCGCGCGCTCATCGAACTTTGATCATCATAGGCCGCTCGGATCGCGCGTGCATGACATTCCGAGCGCGCTGCCGCCCGAACCGCGCCCGGCATTCGCGCGGCCGCGCAATGTGGCCTCCAGAACATATGCACACAGAAACGATAGCAATGAGGCAGCCTGCTGGTCCCGCTGTTGAAATCCGCAAAAGCCTCGGGCATGGTCATAGTTAACGCGATCGCTTGGGGGGTGGGTCGTTGCGTAAAGCCTGCGGTAGCTGAGACGACGTTGCGTACACGCTGCGGCGGAGCTTGGCGCGGCGACGTTGGATTTTGGGCGTACACAGCGACGGGTTGCGGTAGTGGTTGCGTTGGCCAAGGGTGGCTTTGGTGCAAACGGTTGGGCGCGACCGGCGGCGCATTTGCGCACGCCAGCGTGCGCAGCCGCATTGTTGATTCTCGCGGCTCTTACCGGCTGCGCAGTTGGGCCGGACTACATCCCCGAGCCGGCGCCGGTTCCGCAGACCTTCAAGGAGCTTAAAGGCTGGAAAGTCGCGACGCCGAGCGACGCGCTCGATCGCGGCGAATGGTGGGCGGTCTATCGCGATCCCAAGCTCGCTTTCCTTCTCAAACAGGTCGAAATCTCCAACCAGACGGTCGCGGCGCAGGCCGCCTCTTACGAACAGGCGCGTGCGATCATCCGCGAGGCGCAAGCCGCATTATTCCCGACCATATCGGCGACCTACAACGGGACGCGCGCTTATAACGGCCCGGGATCCGGCGCCGCCGGCGCGATAGCGTCGTCCTCCGGACGGGTCGGCACGTACACGACGACCTTCGTTCCCGGATTCACCGGGGCCTGGGATCTGGACGTTTGGGGCAAGGTGCGGCGACAGATTGAAAGCAATGCGTCGGCCGCGCAGGCCAGCGCCGCCGATCTCGACAATGCCAAGCTCGCCGCGCAAGGGCAGCTCGCCACCGCTTATTTCAATATGCTCGCGGCGGATTCGCTGCACGACCTGCTCGTTCGCTACACGGTGGAATACAAGAAGACGCTCGAGATCGTGCGCAATCAATTCAAAGCCGGCTTCTCCGTCACCGAGGGCGATGTGGCTACGGCCGAGGCGCAGGTCTTCACCACCGAAGCGCAAGCGATCAATGCCCTGGTGCAGCGCGCGCAATTCGAACATGCCATCGCCATGCTGATCGGCCGCCCGCCGGCGGAACTGTCGATCGGGCCGCATCTGCTCGGCTACAACATTCCGAGAATTCCGGTCACGATACCCTCGGCCTTGCTGGAGCGGCGTCCCGATATCGCCGCCGCCGAACGCACCATGCAGGAGCAAAACGCGCTGATCGGCGTCGCGGTCGCCGGCTATTTCCCCGATATCAGCCTGTCCGCCGTGCTGCAGTGGACCGGCGGCCAGCCGGCGCCTTTCAACGTCGCCAACATCGTGTGGTCGCTCGGTGCAGCCGGCACGCAGGTGCTGTTCGAAGGGGGCTTGCGCGGCGCGCAAGTGGACTCCGCCCGCGCGGTCTATTGGCAAAGCGTCGCCAATTATCGGCAGACGGTGCTCACCGCGTTTCAGCAGGTTGAGGATCAGCTCGTGGCCGTTCGTCTGCTCAAGCAGCAGATCGTTCTGCAGGAAAAAGCGGTAAAGGACCAGCGCCGGGCGGTCGATGTTTTTATCAATCAGTTCAGGGCCGGCACGGTGGCGTATACCACGGTGGTTCAGGGTGAAATATTGCTGCTGACCGACGAGGAGAACCTACTGACCAGCCGCCAAAATCTGTTCTTGGCGAGCGTTTCCCTGATTCAGGCACTCGGCGGCGGCTGGGACGCCAATCTCCTGCCCACGAGGAAGGAACTGGAGAAGGACATCTCCTTATTCCCGCAGCTTCCGCCGAACGGCGCCGGCGTTCGACTGGATCCGTCTGGCTTTCTGCCAACCCGTTGAAGTCATTTGTCTTTTATCCTAGCGCGAGCCATGCAGCACGCGCGGTGCTGGCCCTTTCATTAGCGAATTTTCATTAGGCCCCGCCGGTTGGCACCCGCTATATACCTGCGAGATATAGAACGACGATGGACGAACGAACGCGCCGCACGGATGACGAAACGACGCCGGGCCTTCGCCCGACGCTCCCGGCTACGCCTGTTGTAAAGAGCCGGCCGCGAAGAACGAAGCTGATCGTCGGCCTGATCGTTCTGATCGGGCTCGCGGCCGGTGGCTATCTGATTTATCGCACGCAATATGCGACGCAGCCAGCCGCCACGGCCACGCGCAATCCGCAAACCGCGCCGCAATCGGTCGGCGCCGCCACGATCGGCCAGGGCGATATCCGCGTCATCGTGAATGCGCTCGGCACCGTCACGCCGATCGCCACCGTCACGGTGCAAACCCAGATCGACGGTCAGTTGCTGGAAGTCGGCTTCACCGAAGGCCAGATCGTCAAGAAGGGCGACTTCCTGGCGCAAATCGACCCGCGGCCCTACCAGCTTCAGCAAGCCCAGTTCGAGGGCCAGCTTGCCCGCGATCAAGGCATCCTGGCGCAGGCGCAAGTCGATCTGGTGCGCTACCAGAAATTGGCCGAGCAGAATTCGATCGCACGCCAGCAATACGAGGATCAGGTCTACATCGTGCAGCAGGATCAGGGCACGGTGAAGATCGATCAGGCGCAGATCGATCAACAGAAGCTCAACATCATCTACTGCCGCATCGTCTCCCCGGTCACCGGCCGCATCGGGCTCCGCCTGGTCGATCCGGGAAACTATGTGCAGACCACCAATACCACCGGCCTCGCGGTCGTCACCCAGTTGCAGCCGATTACGGTGATCTTCCCGATTCCGGAGGACGATCTGCCCGACATCCTGCCGCAGCTCAACGCCGGCACGCCGCTCGAAGTGTCCGCCTACGACCGCGCCAACATCAAAATGCTGGCGACCGGCCGCGTGTCGGCGCTCGACAGTCAGATCGACACCACCACCGGCACGGTGAAAGTGCGCGCGCAGTTCGACAATGCCGACAACGCGCTGTTTCCGAACCAGTTCGTCAACGCGCAGCTTCTGGTGAAGACGCTGCACAACACCGTCACCGTGCCAACCGCGGCGATCCAGCGCGGTGCGCCGGGCACCTATGTCTACGTCATCAATGCGGACAACACCGTGTCGGTGCGGCCGATCAGTATCGGCCCGACCGACGGCCCGTTGGCGGCGGTCAATTCCGGCTTGTCGGTCGGCGAGCGGGTGGTGGTCGACGGCACCGACCGCCTGCGCGACGGCGCGCGCGTGATCATACCGGGTGCGCGTGGTCCGGCGCCCGCAGCGGCGGGGAATCGCGCGCCGAACGCGCAGCCGCAGCCGCCCGGCCATTCGCAAAATCGGCCCAATAGCGGCGGTAAATAGCGTCATGCGCCGGCAAAGCGGGCCGCGGTTTTTCAGGATCACGCGCTGGCAGGTCGCGTGAAACCACCTGCGCAAGCGCGCAGCGGTGAAGTGAAACGATGAACGTCTCCGAGCCTTTTATTCTGCGTCCGGTCGGCACGACGCTGTTCATGGCGGCGATCCTCCTGTCCGGCCTCGTCGCCTACACTTTCCTGCCGCTGTCGACCCTGCCGCAGGTCGATTATCCGACGATCCAGGTGCAGACATTCTATCCCGGCGCCAGCCCGGAAGTGATGACCTCGTCGGTGACCGCTCCCTTGGAGCGGCAGCTCGGCCAGATGCCCGGGCTCAATCAGATGACGTCGGCGAGCTCGGCCGGCGCCTCCATCATCACCCTGCAATTCAGCCTCGATCTGACCCTCGACGTCGCCGAGCAGGAGGTGCAGGCGGCGATCAATGCCGCGAACAATCTTCTGCCGAGCGACCTGCCCGTCCCGCCGGTCTACGCCAAGATCAATCCGGCCGACGCGCCGATCCTCACGCTCGCGGTCACGTCGAAGAGCATGTCGCTCACCGATCTGGAAGACGTCAGCGAAACCCGGCTGGCGCAGAAGATCTCGCAACTGACCGGCGTCGGGCTCGTCAACATCAGTGGCGGCCACCGGCCGGCGGTCCGCATCCAGTTCAATCCGCAGGCGCTCGCCGCCTATGGCCTCAATATCGACGACCTGCGCACCACGATCGGCAACTTCAACGTCAATACGCCGAAAGGCAATTTCGACGGGCCGGCGCAGGCCACCACCATCAACGCTAACGACCAGATCGAAACCGCGGCGCAATACGCCAACACGATCATCGCCTACCGCAACGGCAATCCGGTCCGGCTCTCGGACGTGGCCAATGTGGTCGGCGGCGCCGAGAACACCAAGCTCGGAGCCTGGGCGAATACCACGCCGGCGATCATCCTCAATGTCCAGCGCCAGCCGGGCGCCAACATCATCGAGGTGGTCAACCGCATCGAAGCGCTGTTGCCGCGCATCGTGTCGACGCTGCCGACCGCGGTCAATGTCGGCGTGCTCAGCGACCGCACCGTCACCATCCGCGCCTCGGTCGCCGATGTGGAATTCGAGCTGGCGCTCGCGATCGTGCTCGTGGTCGTGGTGATTTTCGTTTTCCTGCGCACGATTCCCGGCACCGTCATTCCGAGCCTGTCGGTGCCGCTCTCGCTGGTCGGCACGCTCGGCGTGATGTATCTGCTCGGCTTCAGTCTCGACAATCTGTCGCTGATGGCCTTGACCATCGCCACCGGCTTCGTGGTCGACGACGCGATCGTGATGATCGAGAACGTCGCGCGCTATGTCGAAAGCGGGATGAATCCGCTGGAAGCGGCGTTGCGCGGCTCCCATCAGATCGGCTTCACGATCATCTCGCTCACCATTTCGCTGCTCGCCGTGCTGATCCCGCTGCTGTTCATGGGCGAAGTCGTCGGCCGCCTGTTCCACGAATTCGCCATTACGCTCGCGGTCACGATCGTCATCTCGGCGGTGGTGTCGCTGACGCTGGTGCCGATGATGTGCGCCAAGCTCATCCGCCATCATCCGAACGCCGAGCGCTCGCGTTTCGATCTCGCCGCCGAACGCGTCCTCAACGCCACGATCGCGCTTTACGGCAAGGCGCTGACCTGGGTGCTCGACCGCCAGCCGCTGACGCTTGCCGTGGCGATCCTGACGCTCGGGGTGACGCTTGTTCTCTACATCCTGATCCCGAAGGGCTTCTTCCCGGTGCAGGACACCGGCATGATCCAGGCGATCTCGGAAGCCTCGCAAAGCATCTCCTATGACGCGATGGCGAAGCTGCAGAACCAGCTCGCCGAGGCGATCCTGCAGGATCCCGACGTCGAGAGCCTAAGCTCCTTCATCGGCGTCGACGGCACCAATCAGACGCAGAACACCGGCCGGTTTCTGATCAACCTCAAGCCGCACGACGAGCGCAAGCTCACGGCGACGCAGATCATGCGCCGCATCCAGACGGAAGTGTCGAGCGTCGTCGGCACGACCCTCTACATGCAGCCGGTGCAGGACCTGACCATCGACGCCACGATCAGCCGCGCGCCCTATCACTTCGTGCTCGAAGACGCCAACCCGAGCGAGTTCAACACCTGGGTGCCGCGCGTGGTGGAGAAGCTCAGCACATTGCCGCAGCTCACCGATGTGGCCAGCGACCTGCAGCAGCAAGGCTTGACGCTCAATATCGTCATCGACCGCGCCACCGCCGCCCGCTTCGGCATAACGCCTGCGACGGTCGACAACGCGCTCTACGATGCGTTCGGGCAGCGCATCATTTCCACCATCTATACCCAGTCGAACCAGTATCGCGTGATCATGGAGGTGGACCCGACGCTGCAGCGCTCGCTCGACACGCTGTCGAAAATCTACTTGCCATCGTCGTCATCCACGACCAACGGCCAGGTGCCGCTGTCGGCCTTCGTGCATGTCGAGCAGCATACCGGGCCATTGCTGATCACCCATTTCGGGCAATTGCCCGCGACCACAATTTCCTTCAACACCGCGCCGGGCGTTTCGCTCGGCGAAGCGGTCGACGCCATTCAGCAGGCGGAGAAGGAAGTCGGGCTGCCGATCAGCTTCACCACCGCCTTTCAGGGCACCGCCGCCGCCTTCCAGTCTTCGCTCGCCAACGAGGTGTTCCTGATCATCGCCGCGATCGCGGCGATGTATATCGTGCTCGGCGTCCTCTACGAGAGCTTCATCCACCCGATCACGATCCTCTCGACGCTGCCGTCGGCGGGCGTCGGCGCTCTGCTGTCGCTGATGCTGCTGCATTACGACCTCGACATCATTGCCATTATCGGCATCGTTCTCTTGATCGGCATCGTGAAGAAAAACGCGATCATGATGATCGACTTTGCCCTGGACGCCGAGCGGACCGAGGGACTGCCGCCGCGTGAAGCGATCTATCAAGCCTGTCTGCTCCGCTTCCGGCCGATCCTGATGACCACCATGGCGGCGATTCTCGGCGCGCTGCCGCTGATGCTGGGGACCGGCACCGGCTCCGAATTGCGCCAGCCGCTCGGTATCGCCATCATCGGCGGCCTGACTTTAAGCCAGCTGCTGACATTGTTCACGACGCCGGTGATCTACCTCTATTTCGATCGGCTGGCGGCACGCCTGACCGGACGCCGGCCGGCCAACCCGCTGGCAACCGGCGAGCCAGCCGAATGAACATCTCCGCGCCATTCATCGCGCGGCCGGTAGCGACGACGCTACTGACGATAGCGATCGCGCTCGCCGGACTGCTCGGATTTTCCAGATTGCCGGTGTCGCCGCTGCCGCAGGTGGATTTCCCGACCATCTCGGTCACGGCGACGCTTCCGGGCGCCAGTCCCGAAACGGTCGCCACCAGCGTCGCCGAGCCGCTGGAGCGCCATCTCGGCCAGATCGCCGATGTCAGCGAAATGACCTCGCAAAGCGGCATCGGACAGGCACGCATCACGCTGCAATTCGACGTCAGCCGCGACATCGACGGCGCCGCGCGCGACGTCCAAGCGGCGATCAACGCCGCGCGCGCTGACTTGCCGACCAACCTGCCGAGCAACCCGACCTACCGGAAGGTCAACCCGGCCGATGCGCCGATCCTGATCCTGGCGCTGACGTCCAAGACCATGACGCAAGGCCAGATGTATGACGCCGCCAGCAATATTCTGGCGCAGCGGCTGTCGCAGCTAAGCGGCATCGGCAACGTCATCATCGGCGGCTCGACGCTGCCGGCGGTGCGCGTCGATCTCAATCCGCAGGCGCTTTACAACTATGGCATCGGGCTCGAGGACGTGCGCGCGGCCTTGGCGTCGGCCAACGCCAACAGTCCAAAGGGCACGATCGACGACGGCGACCGGCGTTTCCAGATCTATACCAACGATCAGGCGAATGTCGCGGCCGACTACACGCCGCTGGTGATCGCCTATCGCAACGGCGCGGCGGTACAGCTCTCCGACGTCGCCCAGGTAACCGATTCCGTTCAGGATCTGCGCAATCTCGGCTTGTCGAACGGGCAGCCCTCGGTGTTGGTCATCCTCTATCGCCAGCCGAACGCCAACATCATCGAGACCGTCGACAATGTGAAGGCGGAACTTCCGCATCTGGAAGCGGCCATGCCGGCGGACATGAACGTCACGGTCGCCATCGACCGCAGTACCACAATCCGCGCATCGCTGCATGATACCGAATTGACGCTCATTCTGGCGGTGCTGCTGGTCACCCTCGTGGTCTTTCTTTTTCTGCGCAATGTCAGCGCCACGATGATCCCAAGCATCGCCGTGCCAATCTCCATCTTCGGTACCTTCGGCGTGATGTATCTGCTTGGCTACAGCCTGGACATTCTCTCGCTGATGGCGCTGACCATCGCCACCGGATTCGTGGTCGACGACGCCATCGTGGTGCTGGAAAACATCTCCCGCCACATGGAAGAGGGCATGCCGCGCATGCAAGCGGCCTTCCGCGGCGCGCGCGAGGTCGGTTTCACCGTGCTCTCGATCAGCCTGTCGCTGATCGCGGTATTCCTTCCGATTCTGCTGATGGGCGGCATTTTGGGCCGGCTGTTCCGCGAGTTCACGGTCACACTATCGATCGCGATCCTGGTATCGCTGGTGATTTCACTCACCACCACACCGATGCTGTGCGCGCTGTTCCTCAAGACCCAGCCGGCGCGCGGCCCGGAGGGCCGGCCGAGCTTGTTCGAACGGGTGCGGATCGGTTACGGCCACACGCTGACCTGGGCGCTGCGTCACAGTTTGCTGGTGCTGTTGATCTTCATCGCCACGATTGGCCTCAACATGTATTTGTTCGTCGTCGTGCCGAAGGGGTTCTTTCCGCAGCAGGACACCGGACGCATGGTCGGCTCGCTGCAGGCCGACCAAAGCATCTCGTTCCAGGCGATGAGCGGCAAGCTCAGGCAGATGATGGACATCGTGCGCGCCGATCCGGCGGTGGAGAATGTCGTCGGCTATACCGGCGTCGGCTCCGGCGGCGGTTACGCGCAGATCAATACCGGCAACGTCTTCGTCTCGCTCAAGCCGCTGTCGCAGCGGGTGTCGGTCGACGAGGTGATTGCGCGGTTGCGGCCGAAGCTCGCGCGGGTGCCCGGCGGGCGGCTCTATCTTGCCGCCATCCAGGACCTGCGCGCCGGCGGCAGGCAGAGCAACGCGCAATATCAATACACGCTGCAATCGGAAAACGTGCAGGACCTTTATACCTGGACGCCGAAGCTGGTCGACGCGCTCGAACACAATCCGGTGCTGACGGATGTGAGCTCCGATCAGCAGCAGCGCGGGCTGGAAACCTATCTCACCATCGACCGCGACACCATCGCGCGGCTGAGCATCACCCCGCAACAAATCGACAATACGCTCTACGACGCTTTCGGCCAGCGTCAGGTCTCTGTCATCTACAGCGCGATCAACCAGTACCACGTCGTGATGGAGATCGATCCGCGCTATACGCAATTTCCCGAGTCGCTGCGCGACGTGTATGTCGCCACGTCCGGCGGAACCGCGCCCGGAACGGCGACGACCAATGCGCCGGGCGGCACCGTCACTGCGGCGACGTCGGTCGGAACGCCGGTAACCGCGGCTACGCCGATCGCTTCAGCGGCCGCCATCGGCACCGGCACAGGGCTGACGTCCTCCGCTTCAAGCGCGGCGACCGCACAGGCGATCAGCAACAGCGCGGCGCGCAACGCCTTCACCAATGCGCTCGCCAATACCGGCCACGGGCCGACATCGGCCGGCGCGGCGGTCAGCACGACAAAGGAAACGATGATCCCGCTCGCCGCGGTCAGCCACCACCGGCCCGGGCATACGGCACTGTCGGTCAATCATCAGGGATTGTTCGTGGCCTCGACCATTTCCTTCAATCTGAAGCCGGGGAAATCGCTCGGCCAGGCGGCCGAGGAGATCAACGCCGCCATTGCCCGCATCAATATGCCGTCGGCGATTTCCGGCACGCTCGCCGGCACCGCACAGCTATTTCAGCAATCGCTCTCCAAAGAGCCGATCCTGATCCTCACCGCGATTGCCGCCGTCTATATCCTGCTTGGCGTCCTCTATGAGAGCTACATCCACCCGATCACCATTCTTTCGACGCTGCCGTCGGCAGGCGTCGGCGCGCTGCTCGCGCTCATGCTGTTTCACGTCGAGTTCGACATCATCGGGCTGATCGCCGTCATTCTCCTGATCGGCATCGTCAAAAAGAATGCGATCATGATGGTCGATTTCGCCATCGAGGCGAAACGCGCGGGCAATTTGAACTCCTATGAGGCGATATTCGAGGCAAGCCTGCTGCGCTTGCGCCCGATCCTGATGACCACGTCGGCGGCCATCCTCGGCGCCATTCCGCTGGCGCTGAGCTTCGGCAATGGCGGGGAAATTCGCCGCCCGCTCGGGATCGCGATCGTGGGCGGGCTGATCATCAGCCAATTGCTGACGCTTTACACCACCCCGGTGCTCTATCTTTATCTGGACCGGCTGAGCGGCTGGTCGCTCCACATGCGGCGGCGGATGCTGCGCCGGGGCCCGCGGCAGGCGGGACCGCAGCCTGCCGAATGAGGTTTGGCTCAGCGAATATGAATGGGCCGCCGGCCGTAGCAGCACGGCGTCGCCCAGCGCCAATCCGCCGGATACAGCGCCGCGCGCAGCCTCAAGATATCGGCGCGTGACCGCCTGATGATCGGGCCTTTGTAGCCTTCGTCGATATCCGGGTTGGCCTCCAAAAAGGCGATCCTGTTGTTGAGCTCGTAGATGCCGCGATGCACGACGTGCCACTGCGGACTATGCGGGTAGCGCAGCCATTCATAGGCCATTGCCGGCGAGGCCGTGGCAGCGAGAAGCAGCACAGTCAACGCCAAGGCGATCCGGCTTTTGGTCATGTCTCGCTCCGCTGCGACGGGCGATGATAACCGCGGCGGTGCGAAAAAGGAAAGACGCGGCTGGGAATTTCCGCGCACGGGGATGACTGTGCCAACATGCGCGCGAAAGCCTTGGCAGGAGAGCAGCGCATGACGGAACGGTATTTCGAGGATTTCACGGTCGGGGAGGTGTTCAAGCCGAGCGTCCGCGTTGGCGTGGAGAAAGCGGACATTATCGCCTTTGCGCAGAAGTTCGATCCACAGCCCTTTCATCTCGACGAGGAAGCCGCGCGCCAGTCGATTTTCGGCCGGCTGGTCGCCAGCGGCTGGCACACCGCCGCCTTGACCATGAGCCTCATCGCCCGCAGCGATTATCGGGCGGCCGGCGGCACCATCGGGCTTGGCTTCGAGAACCTGCGCTGGCCGATCCCGGTGCTGCCTGGCGACGAGCTTCGCATCGTTAGCGAGGTGCTGGAGGCACGGCCGTCCAAGTCGCGCCCCGATCGGGGACTTTTGAAAATGCGCACGCAAACGTTGAATCAGAACGGCGAAGTCGTGCAGGAGGTCGTGGCCAGCGCCATGGTGCCGCGGCGCCCGGCAGACCATACGATTTAAGACACTGATGCGTGGCTCGCCGCCGGCAGAGGTGGGGTGAAGCGGCCGTCCGCCGCCGTCCAGCCGCCGTCGACCAGAAGATAAGAGCCGGTGACATAAGAGCTGGCATCCGAGGCGAGATAGACGACCGCGCCTACAAGCTCCGAAGGCTGTGCCCAGCGGTGCATAACCGACTTGTCGGCATAGGCGCGATACCAGGCCTCGTTCTGCTTGATCTGTTGGGTGAGCGGCGTCTCGACGATGCCGGGCGCAAGAGCATTTGCGCGAACGCCCGATGGACCGACCTCGGCGGCCAACGCCCGGATCATCTGCAGCGTGCCGGCCTTGGTGGCGGCGTACACGCCTTGCCCCGGCTCGACGACCTGCGCGCGGATGCTCGAGAAAACAATGATGCTGCCCTTGCCCCGTTTCACCATGCCGGGTGCGAAGGCCTTGAGCGCGCGGAAGATGCCTTTCAGATTGAGGCCCACGACGCGATCGAATTCGTCTTCGGTGTAATCCAGAACCGGCTTGCGCACGTTGATCGAGGGCGAAATCACGAGCACGTCGGGCGCGCCGACCGCTGCGGCGGCCGCCGCAACGCTCGCGCCGTCGCAGAGGTCGATCGGCAACGCCTCGGCGGACCGGCCGCCGGCGGCGATCGCCTGCGCCGTTTCCCTGGCCTGATCGATGGCGAGGTCGCCGCAAATGACCTGCGCGCCAAAGCTCGAAAGCCCGAAGCAACTGGCGCGGCCGATACCGCTCGCGCCGCCGATCACCAAGGCGCGCCGGCCGGTGAGATCGAACATCCGGGAATAATCGTCCATAAGCGTTCCTCGTGCGGATTGTTATCGTTGTTCGGTGACCGGCGGCGGTTCGGGCCACGGCCGCGCCGCGCTGGCACGCATCGCCTCGAAAGCCGCGGCGACGGCAAGCACGCCGAGATCGTCGAAACGGCGGCCGATGATCTGCAGGCCGATCGGCAAGCCCTCGTCGCTATAGCCGCAATTGATCGATGCCGCCGGCTGCTCCGACATGTTGAAGGCGACCGTGAAGCCGATATGCGGAAACGGATCGAGCGGATCCTCGCTTGGCGAAGCAAGCTCCGCGGCGAAGGCGATGATCGGCGCGGTCGGCGAGATGACGAAGTCGTAGGGCAGCGTTGCGGCCACTGCCGCCTGGCGCATCGCCAGCATCTGGCTGAAGCCGTGGAAGACCGTTTCGCCGTCAAAGCCGGCGGCGGATTCGCCCCAGGCGCGGATGAAAGGTAGAATTTTTTGGCGCCGCTCCGGCGGCGTCGCGCGAAAGTCGATGAACGCGCGCATGCGCCAGAAGCGATCAAGCCCATCCAGCATTTCCTGCGTGAGAAACGGCGCGAGCGGCTCGACGATGGCGCCGGCGGCGGCGAACTCGCGCGCCGCATGTTCGACCGCCGCGCGTGTCGGCCCCGAGGTCGGATAGCCGCAGCCCACTTCCAAAAGAAACCCGATGCGCAGCCCGGCAAGCTTCGCCGGTTCGATGCGCCAGTCGAGGCTTTGCGGCGGCAAGCTCGTGAAATCGCGGGTGTCGGGTTGCACGAGCGTCGCCATCATCAGCGCCGCATCGGCGACGCTGCGCGTGAGCGGGCCCGCGACGCGCCCGATATAGGGCGGATCGATCGGCACCCGCCCGGCGCTCGGCTTAAGTCCGACCAATCCGCACCAGCCGGCCGGCAGCCGCACCGAGCCGCCGATGTCGGTGCCGAGATGGAGCGGGCCGTAGCAAGCCGCCGCGGCGGCGGCGGCGCCCGCCGACGAGCCGCCCGGATTGCGCGTCAAGTCCCACGGATTGCGCGTCAGTTTATGGAAGCTGGAGAGGCCGGACGACAGCATGCCGTAATCGGGCATGGTCGTTTTCGCGAACAGGATAGCGCCGGCTTCGCGCAACCGCGCGGCGGGCGGCGCGTCCACCGGCGCCGGCGTCAGAGCGCTCGCCGCCGTGCCAAGCGGCATCGGCTCGCCCTTGGTGGCGATATTGTCTTTGACGGTTGCCGGCACGCCATCCAGCGGCCCGACCGGCTCGCCGCGCCGCCAGCGTTCTTCCGAGGCGCGCGCCTCCCTGAGCGCGCGCTCCGGCGCAAGCAGATAGGTGGCGTGAATATGCGGCTCGAACGCCGCGATGCGGGCCAGCACATCCTGCATCGCCTCGACCGGCGACAGCGCGCGGCTGCGATAAGCGTTCAGCAGCGCGGCGGCGCTCATTCGGCATGGCTGCATGGCGCTTTAAACTAGAACCACGCGCGGCAGCGAACAAGCCGAGCGAGGCCGGCTTATTCCGCACTGCAACGACGCGCCGAATGTCGTGCGAGATCGACCGAGCACCAACCGGCACGCGCCGCGTTGTGTGCTATAAGGTATCCGTCACGGGCGGGGACGAAGAAGCCAGCCGCGCATAAAAACAGGCTGGCCGGCCCGGACGCGGAGGAGCACATGGAGAATCTGGAAGCCCGGACAATCAGGAAGGTTTCGGCGAGGCTGATCCCATTCCTGATGATCTGCTATTTCATCGCATATCTGGATCGGGTGAATGTCGGCTTCGCCGCGCTCACCATGAACAAGGCGCTCGGCTTGACCGCGACCATGTTCGGTTTCGGCTCCGGCATCTTCTTCCTCACCTATTTTTTGTTTGAGGTGCCGTCCAATCTGGCGCTCGACCGGTTCGGCGCCCGCCGCTGGATTGCGCGCATCATGATCAGCTGGGGCATTCTTTCCGGCCTGATGGCGTTCATTCCGGCGATCGCGCGCGGAACGGGCTTTGGCAACGAGACCACCTTCTACGTGGTGCGACTGCTGCTCGGCGCCGCCGAAGCCGGTTTCTTTCCCGGCATCATTTTTTATCTGACGCTCTGGTTTCCATCCGCCTATCGCGGCCGGATCGTCGGGTTTTTCATGGCCGCCATTCCGCTGTCCTCGGTGATCGGCGCGCCGATTTCCGGCATGATCCTCGGGATGAACGGGGTCGCGGGTCTGGAGGGCTGGCAGTGGCTGTTCATCATCGAAGCCGCGCCCGCAGTGCTGCTCGCCTTTGTCACCTATTTCTATCTCACCGATCGGCCGGCCGACGCGCACTGGCTCGAGCCGGACGAGCGCGCCTGGCTCACTGGACGTCTGGAGGCCGAGCGGCGGCAGCGCGAAGCGGCGCACAATCTTTCGGTTTGGGAGGTGATGCGCAATCCGCGCGTCTGGGCGCTGGCAATCGTCTATTTCGGCTTCGTGGCTTGCGTCTACGGTGTCGGCTTTTGGCTGCCGCAAATCATCAAGGCCTTCGGCCTGTCGAATGCCGCGACCGGCTGGGTGACCGCCATTCCTTATGCGATCGGCGCGGCCTTCATGGTGTGGTACGGCCGCCATTCCGACGCCGGGCCCGAACGCAAGGGGCACACCGCCGCGGCGCTGTTGATCACCGCAATAGGCATCGCCGCTTCGACGCTGACCGGCAATCCCGCTTGGACCATCGTCGCCTTCACCATCGGCGCCTGCGGCGTGTTCGGAGGACTGCCGGTATTCTGGACGCTGCCGACCGCCGTGTTGTCGGGTACCGCGGCGGCAGCCGGCATCGCCGTGATCAACTCGATCGGCAATCTCGCCGGCTTCTTCGGGCCTTATGCCATGGGCTGGATCAAGGACGCGACCGGCAGCTTCAGCGGCGGCCTCCTGCTGATCGCAGGCCTTGCGATCGTCGCCATGGCAATCGTGCTCGCGCTCGGCCACAACACGGCGCTGGAACGGGCACCCGCTGTTGCGCTGAAAGAAGGATGAGCATGATCCGGAAAAAAGCCTGCCCCGGACTTGATCCGGGGTGGAATCCGGTCTTCCGAAAAGATCATACTCCACTAAAGGTCAGCGCGTCAGTTTTCGGATTGGGTCTTTGTCCGCCGGTGCTGGTCCTTCGGCATCGGCGGAGGATCGCGCGTGATCTGCAACGCGTCGCTCGCCGGAAACGTTTGTTCCAGCTCTTGATCCAATCGGCGTTCAATTTCTTTGTTGGTATGCTGTTGCGCGAACGCCTTGAGCTTATGGCTTCCCATATGCATGCCTCCGGCCAATCTTCGGAGCAAGAATCCGTGCCCGCTTAACCGACGGGCAACCGGGCCTTTTGAGATATCTATGAACCGCGCGGGGCCGCCACAACATGCCGCGTCTTAGCCGCCATCACGGCATCGCCGGGCAACCGCGGGCGGCCGCGGCCGCCGCAACCGGCAGGGCAATTGCGAGCGTTTTACGCTTCGCATCTCTTCGCCCAGTTTGGCGGATTCCACCGGGCGCGGCGCATACAAGCGAGCCGGTTCGGCGGGAGCGGGAAAGCCTAGGGCAGCAGAGCTAATGCCCGGCCATGTGGCGGCCGATCACGGTGAGATCGGCATCGCTGGCGCGCGTCTCATAGACGATCTGCCCGTGGAACATCACGACCAGCCGGTCGGCGAGCTCCAGCAATTCGTCGAGGTCTTCGCTCACCAGCAGCACGGCGGCGCCGCGGTTGCGCGCCGCCATGATCTCGGCGTGGATCTGCGCCACCGCCGCAAAGTCGAGCCCGAAGCAGGGATTGGCGGCAACCAGGATATCGACTTCGCCGGCCAGCTCACGTGCCAGCACGGTGCGCTGCACGTTGCCGCCGGAGAGCTCGCCGATTGGGGTATCGTCCGAGCGCGTCTTGATCTTGTAGCGCTCGATCTTGCGCAGCGCGTCCTGATGAAATTGCGCGCGGTTGAGCCACCAGCCGCCGGACGCGAACGGCGCGCGGTCGAATTCGCGGAAGGCGAGATTGTCGGCGACGCTCATGCGCGCCACGCAGGCATTCTTCAGCGGCTCCTCGGGAAGCACCGACAGGTGATTGTGGCGCATCTCCTGGCGGGTGGCGTGATATTCCTCGCCCTGCAAATAGATTTTGCCGCTTTCGGCTTCGCGCTGGCCGGCGAGCACTTCGATGAGCTGCCGCTGCCCATTGCCCGAGACGCCGGCGACGCCGACGATCTCGCCGCCGCGGATCGAGAGCGATACGTCGCGCACCGCGGGCTGGCCGCCGTCATCGAGCGCGTTGAGCTTCTCGATGTCGAGCCGCGGCGCGCCATATTCACCCGTGCGCGGCGGTTGCACGGTGAGCTCTTCGGCGCCGATCATGGTGCGCGCCATGGCGTCGGGACTCAGATCCTTGACGTGCCCTTGCCCGGCGAGCTTGCCGCGCCGCAGGATGGTCACTTCATCGGCGAACGCCATGACCTCGCGGAATTTGTGGGTGATCATCAGAATGGTGAGCGTGCCGCCGGCGACCATTCCGCGCAGCATGCCGAGCACCTCGTCGGCCTCGCCCGGCGTCAGCACGGACGTCGGCTCGTCGAGGATGAGGAAGCGGCGCCGCAGATAAAGCTGCTTGAGGATCTCGCATTTCTGCCGCTCGCCGGCGGAAATGGCCGAGACCTTGGCGTTGAGCGGGACGCGGAACGGCATGCGCGAAAGAAATTCCTCCAGCGCCTTACGCTCGCGCGCCCAATCGACGACAGCGGGCACATGATCGCGCGCCAGCACGAAATTCTCCGCCACCGTCATGGCCGGCACCGACGTGAAATGCTGATAGACCATGCCGAGTCCGAGTGCGTGCGCCGCGCGCGGATTACCGATCACCTCCTGGCGTTCGTCGACAATCAGCTCGCCGGCATCGGCCTGGTAATAGCCCATGATGCACTTGACGAGCGTCGACTTGCCGGCGCCGTTCTCGCCGAGAAGCGCATGGAACGTGCCGGGCCGCACCTTCAGCGACACCTGGTCGAGCGCCGCGAACTCGCCGAAGCGCTTGGTCATGTTGAGCGCTTCGACGCCAAAAGTCTTTTTGGACGCGGTCGGCGATGGCAGCCCGCCGGGCGGGATGAGTGTCGCCATCTCGCTCATGCGATCGCCTTGATGAATGCCGCCGAATCCGAAACGGCGCCGAACACGCCGCCCTGCATCTTGACCATCTTGATGGCGTGGTCGTGATTGCCTTTGTCGGTGGCGCCGCAGCAATCCTCCAGCAGCACGCATTCGAAGCCGCGATCGTTGGCCTCGCGCATGGTGGTGTGCACGCACACGTCGGTGGTGATGCCGGTGAGCACGATATTATCGATGCCGGCAAGGCGGAGCATGAGCTCGAGATCGGTGGCACAGAACGAGCCTTTGCCGGGCTTGTCGATAATCGATTCACCCTCGAGCGGCGCAAGCTCGTCGATAATCTCCCAGCCGGGCTCGCCGCGCACTAAGATGCGGCCGCACGGTCCCGGATCGCCGATGCCGGCGCCGATCTGGCGCGAGCGCCAGCGTTTGTTGGCGGGCAGATCGGCGAGATCGGGGCGGTGGCCCTCGCGGGTGTGGATGACGTGGAAGCCCTTGGCGCGCGCGGCAGCGAGCGTGCGCTTGATCGGCTCGATCGGCGCGCGGGTCAGCGACAGGTCGTAACCCATCTTGTCGACATAGCCGCCGACCCCGCAAAAGTCGGTCTGCATGTCGATGACGATCAGCGCCGTGTTCTGCGGACGCAGATCGCCGTTATACGGCCAGGGATACGGATCGGCGGCGACGTAACGCGCCGCCATACTGGTTTCGTTGGGCGCCATTTGATGCATGGTTTCACCTCGTCAACGGCTCACCGCGTGATCGACAGCTCGGCCGGCGCGCCGATCAGCGTGCGCTTGGGCGAACAGGTCACGATCATGATCAGCAAAGTCAGAATGTACGGCGCGGCATTGAACAGATGATAGCCGTAACTGAAACCGACCGACTGCAACGCCGGACCGAGCGCGGCGGCGCCGCCGAACAGCAGCGACGCCCACAGACACAGCATCGGATTCCAGCGCGCGAAGATCACCAGCGCCACCGCGGTGATGCCCTGCCCGCTCGACAAGCCTTCGTTCCAGCTGCCGGGATAGAACAGCGACAAAAACGAGCCGCCGATGCCGGCGAGAAAACCGCCGAACATGGTGGCGCGCAGGCGGATCATGTTGACCGAATAGCCCATGGCGAGGGCCGCGTCGGCGCTCTCGCCGGCGGTGCGGATGATCAGACCCCAGCGGGTGGTGCGCAGCGCCCAGACCAGGATCGGCGCAAGCGCGACGCCGAACAGAAACAGCACGTTGATGCGCAACGCGGCGCGCACCTGCGGAATGTCGCTCCACCAGCCGAAATCGATCGACGGCAAATGTGGCGCCGTCGGCTCGATCAGGGGCTTGCCGAGATAGAAAGCAAGGCCGACCCCGAACAGCATCAAGGCGATGCCGACGGCGATGTCGTTGACGCGCGGCAATCCGCAGATCCCCGCATGCAGCGCGCCCATTCCGGCCCCGGCGATGCCGGCGGCGAGCACGCCGAGCCAGGGCGAGCCGGTCAGGTAGGACACGCCATAACCGGCCATGGCGCCCATCACCAGCGTGCCTTCGAGGCCGAGATTGATGCGGCCGCTCCGCTCGGTGACGCATTCGCCGAGACTCACGAACAAAAACGGCGTCGAGACGCGCACGGCGCCGCCCAGCACCGCGAGCGGCACCGTCCACAGGCCGATGTCACCGGGGGCGGCCACGTTCAGGACTTTCCTTTCAGGAAGGGCAACCGCCCGTATAGCGAGTCGCTGGCCAGCACCACGACGAAGATCATGCCCTCCAGCACCAGGACCGAGGCATCCGGCAATCCGAGCCGCCGCTGCAGCAGACCGCCGCTCGCGCCGATGCCGCCGAGCAGAACGGCGACCGGAATGATGGCGAGCGGATTTTGGCGGGCAAGGAACGCCACAAGAATTCCGGCGAAGCCATAACCGGCCGCCAGGTTGGCATTGGTGCGCCCCTCGACGGCGGCGACTTCCATCATGCCGGCGAGCCCGGCCGCAGCCCCGGCCAGAAAGCAAATGATGAGAATGAGCTTGCCGACGCTCAGGCCGACCACCTTGGCGGCCCGGATATTGCCGCCGGCGACGCGGGCGGCAAAGCCGAACACCGTGTGATAGATCAAAATATAGGAGAGCACCGCGGCGATGATGCCGAACGCCAAGCCCCAATGCACCTCGGTGCCGGGAATGCTGCCGATCATGTTGGCGGCACCGATCTCACGCGTGGACGGCTTGTTGAGGCTGGTCGGGTCGCGCATTGGGCCTTCGACCAGAAAATTGAGAATGGCGAGCGCGATATAGACGAGCAGCAGGCTCGAAATCGTCTCGTTGACGCCGCGGAACTGGCGCAACGCGCCGGACAGCATGATCCATAAGCCGCCGCCGGCCATGCCGGCGAGCGCCATGGCGAGATCGACAACAAGCGGCGGCGCGGCCGGCAGCGCAAGCGCGGCGCTCGTGGCGCAGAGCGCGCCGATCAACAGCGCGCCCTCGCCGCCGATGATGACCATGCCGAGCTGCGCCGGCAACGCCGTGCACAGCGCGGTGAGAATGAGCGGCGCGGCGCGGGTCAGCGTGTTCTGCCAGGAGAACCAGGTGCCGAACGCGCCCTGATACATATAGAAATAAAGATCGAGCGGGTTCTTCCCGAAGGCCGCGACGAAGATGCCGAACAGCACCAGTGAAGCCAGCAAGGCGAGCGCGGGGATGACGACGTATTCCGCCACGCCGCCGAGCCTGCGGCCGAAAGGGGGCAGGCGAAGCAATTCGCCCAGCCCCGATTTCACAACAGGTGCGCCGACATCAGCCTTCACGAAGTCGCTCCGATGACGCCCTCGACCAGATAGCTCATCTTTTCCAGCTCGGGATCGGTCTGGCCGCGAGAGACACCGGCGGCGATGACCGTGGCGCCCTTGTTGTCGACGATCGGGCCCTTGAAGATCACATAGCTTCCGGACATGAGCGCCGCCTTGACCTCATCGGCTTTCTTCTTCGCCGCTTCGCTGACCATCGGCCCGTACGGCGACACCTTCACGAGCTCTTCCTTCAGGCCGCCGCGATAGAAGTTCGGGATCGTCTGGCCGGAGGTGAACATCTTCACGAAACGCGGATAGAGCACTTCCCAATTCCACTCGGCGCCGGTGAGATAGGCCTGCGGCGCGAGCACCGACTGGTTGACGTGATAGCCGCAAACCATCGCCCCGCGGCGGGCGGCATTCTCGACCACGGTCTTCGGGCCGTCGACATGGCAGGTGAGAACGTCGACGCCTTGGTCAATCAGGCTGTTGGTGGCTTCCGCCTCCTTCACCGGCATCGACCAGTCGCCGGTGAAGATCACCTGCGTCGTGACTTTCGGGTTGGCGAGCTTGGCGCCGAGCGTGAACGCGTTGATGTTGCGCAGCACCTGCGGAATGGGCTTGGCGGCGACGAAGCCGAGCTTGCCGGATTTGGACATGGTGCCGGCGACGATGCCGCTGACATGCTGCGCTTCGTCGATATAGCCGAAATAGCTGCCGGCATTCTTCGGATCTTTTTCGGACCACAGGCCGCCGCAATGCTCGAAGCGGAGCTTCGGAAACTTAGTCGCCATCTTGAGCATGTGCGGATTGTAGTAGCCGAACGAGGTCGGGAAGAGCAGCGTCGCCCCGTCGAGATTGATCATCGACTCCATGGTCTTTTCCACGGCGTCGGTCTCGGGGACTTTTTCTTCCTCGACCACCTTGATGCCGGGCATTTTCTTGAGCGCCGCAGCGCCGGCCGCATGCGCCTGGTTGTAACCATAGTCGTCGCGCGAGCCGACATAGATGAAGCCGACCGTCGTGTCGGCGGCAAAAGCCCCGCGCAGCGGCAAGGCGGTGCCAAGGGTCAAGGCCGCCGTTCCCTGCAGGAGGTGGCGGCGCGAAAGCTTGTCGAAGGTCATTGCTTGCTCCCTGTACGCATGCGAGCGCCATGGGCGCCGCTGCTGGCTGACCATCAGGACGATGGGCATTCCCGGATTGACGGACCGGCACGTCGCAAGGGCCATGCCAGCAAGTTCGCCGCAGGGGAGATATGCTGACTACTTGATTTGCTTTGGAAATTTACATCGTCCGGTTGCAGGTTCCATTGCCGCCGCGGCGGCGCGCCGTCCCGCTGATTAAAAAATGAGCAGCCGTCATGCCATTGTCTATGCACTCGGAATGAGCAGATTCGGACGGCGTTTCGACGCGATTCCCTGCCGATAGTGGCGAGGGTCCGATATCGCTGACGGACCCATCCTTCTCAGGATCAAAAGCTGTATTTCCGGCAAGACCACCACCAGTCGCTAAGCTTCGGCGGCGGTCCACCGGGCTGCACCTGCCGTTCGTTCCATCAACATCGTGCGCACCGCGGCAAAGACCGCATCGAACGCCGGCCGCCGATAATCCCATTTCGGATCGTTCGACAGCGGCACCATCACCATGGTGGCGTTGGCCTCGAAGAACAGAATGTCGCCGTCGGCATTCACGGCGAAATCGATGCCGCCATAATCGAGGTCGAGCGCCGCGTTGATCCGCTCCAGCGCGGCCATGCCGCGCGGCCCGATGAAGCTCGGCATATCATTGAGGAATGCTTCGTCCACGCGGCGATTTTCAGGACGATCCGCCATATCGGCTTTGAAATAGTGGATTTTCCAGTTGCGCGAGATCGCCAGATGCAGCGGATACATTTTGCGGTCGATGATCATGACGCGCAGCTTGCGAAAGAATCCGTCGCCGTCGCGCGCGTCGAGCTGATCGATCAGGCAGATATCGTCGCCGGGAAACTCCGCCGCCGCCGCCATCAATCCCGGCAGATTCTCCACGCGAACGAAATAGCGGCCGGTGTGAAAGCCGGGCGTTCGCACCAGGAATGGAAACGAAAAGCCGTTCTCTGCAATGATCGCTTCCGCTTCGCCGCCTGCGAGCAGCCGGCGCGGTACGCTGACCACGCGTGGCACGATCAAATTGGGGACGCCGCGCAGGCGCTCGACATTCAAAGCCCGCCCGGTTTTGAGCACGGCGCGCGGATGATTGATCACCGGCCGATCGGTGCGGGTGAGCACCGCGCACGCAGCGTGCAATCCCTCCCTGCACAGATCGGCATCGCCGATACTATTAAAGACCAGATCGTGGGGCGGCAGCGGCATATTCGGATCAGCATATTCCGCCGCCAGAACCGTAATCCGGAATTGCCGATCATCGAGCAGGGTTGCTGTCGGGATATTGCCGCCGGCGGCCGAGATCAACAGCAGGACGCAGATCGGCGGACCGTCGCCGCGATAAGGCAATGTCGTCTGGAAATGATTCTTGTACCCTTTATCCCGGTGCCGTCTGGCGCCGACCGCATCGCCGAGCTCGGCTAGGAGGTTTGCCATGCCGCGGTGAGCGTGAGCGTGGTCCGGATCAATCCGAAGCGCCGCTTCGAAATGAGAACGCGCCGTTTCCTGATCGCCGCTGAGGAACAGTAAGTTCGCCAGATTGACATGCCCGTTCGGATTATTGGGATGATGACGCACGGCTTCGCTGAACAGCGAGCGGGCGGCGTCCTTGTAGCCGGCGGTGAGAACGAGCGAGCCGAAATCGTTCAATACGCCGAAATCGGTCGGCGCGCGGCGAAGAAGTTGCAGATAGTCGCGCTTGGCCTCCTCGAACAAGCCCTGCTCCCTGAGCAGGCCGGCGCGCTCAAAGCGCGCGTCGAGGGCATCAGGGTCCCGCTCCAACGATCGGTCGAGTTCTTGGATACGTCGACCGTGTGCGGTTGGCGGCGAATGCTTGCTCACCTGTGCAATTCCGGTTTCGCTTGCCGCGAATCAGTTGATCCCCCACGATAATGACGCCGGCGCGTGGTAGAACAAAATTTGCCATAACGGCCAGGGGCGGACCTATCGGGCGCCCGTGGGCGGCGCCACGGTGTTTTCATGCGGCGCGCTGCATTGGGCTGCATCAGACCGCGCCGCAGTAGCGGTCGAATCGGATCTGCTGTTCGCCAACACCGCACGCCAATCTGAGCGCGTCGCCATGTGAGCGTGTGAGCTGGCCTCGGAACCATTTCGGCTTGTCATCTTTGAATTCCAAGCTAGAATAAACGGCACTTCTGGGATGGAGTCCCCCCGTAACCGCCGATGAGGCTGATGACTCCTGCCGGGCGCTTGGCGTCGGCAGGAGTTTAATTTTGGGCTCCCGCTGCCTCCAAGACCATTGCGTGACCGCTCGAATGCCGGGGCGTCGTGCCTTGCGTCGAAGCTTGTGGATTGCAGGAGGGCAGTATGACGGCCGTTTTGGCGCTCGCTTCGCTCTGGCTGGGGCTTGCGCTGATTGCGAGCCTGCTGGCGATCTGGTTGCGCATCTCGTCGGCGCTGTCGGAGATCGTCGTTGGAACGATTGCGCAGCTGATCATCGGCGCCGCAGTCGGATCGGCCGTGCTGGGCACCGACGAATCCTGGATCAAGTTTTTGTCGGGTATCGGCGCCATCGTCCTCACCTTTCTGGCCGGAGCCGAACTCGATCCGGTCGTCTTCAGGCTGAAGTGGAAGGAAGCCGCGACGATCGGCCTGATCAGCTTCCTGTTCCCATTCCTGGGATGCGCGGCAGCCGCTCACTATCTGCTTGGCTGGGAAGTCATGCCGAGCTGGCTCGCAGGCGTGGCCATGTCCACCACGTCCGTCGCCGTGGTCTATGCGGTGATGATCGAGTTCGGCTTCAACACGACCGAATACGGCAAAACCGTTCTTGCCGCCTGCTTCGTCACGGATCTCGGCACGGTCGTGGCGCTGGGGCTCATCTTTGCGCCGTTTACGATGAAGACGCTGATATTCATCGCCGTTGGCATCGTTGTCTTTGCGGTATTGCCCTGGCTGACGCCGCGGTTTTTCCGCCTCTACGGCAATCGCCCTTCGGAGCTGGAGACAAAGTTTTTGCTGCTTTGCCTATTGGGCATGGGCGCGCTCGCTGCCTGGGCCGATAGCGAAGCGGTGCTTCCGGCCTACTTGATCGGCATGGTGCTGGCGGGCACGGTCGGCAAGGATCATGCGCTGATCAGGCGGTTACGCACCCTGACATTTGGCCTGCTGACGCCGTTCTATTTCATTCGCGCTGGATCGTTCGTTTCCATACCGGCCCTCATCGCTGCGCCAAGCGCTTTCGTCTTCTTCCTTGTCGTCAAGATCGTCACCAAGATCGTTGGCGTCTATCCGATCACGAAGTTTTTCGGATCGCCACGTCAGGAGGGTATGTACACGACTCTCCTGATGTCGACCGGGCTGACGTTCGGAACGATTTCCTCTTTGTTTGGCCTGTCACATGGCATTATTAACCAGGCACAGTACTCGGCGCTGGTGGCAACGGTCATTGCGAGCGCCGTCGTTCCGACTGTGATCGCCAATGCATTCTTTTTGCCGCGCCATCTGCTTCCGCGCGCCGATTCCGCGACAGCGCTCCCCGCGCACGCCACCGCCGCATTGCCGAAGGCTTCGGCCACATCCGACTAAGATCTGGAGTCGTCGATGTTCAAAACCATTTTGCACGCAAACGACGGCTCGGCGCCCGCGTTCAAGGCGCTGGAGCTCGCGCTGGCGCTGGCGAAACAGAACCAATCCGCGCTGCATATGGTTTCGGTCATGGAAGTCGATTACCTGCCGGAGTTCGTCGAAGACATTCGCGAAGAGACCGGCCGAGCCGCCAGACGCTTCCAGGGCGTTCTGCGACGCGCGCATGAACTGGCGGAGAAGACTCACGTCAAGCTGCATCCTCACATTCTCACTGGGCACCCGGTGCGGGACGTCGTCAAGCTGGCCGCCGACATCAAGGCGGATTTGCTGGTGATCGGCGCCACCGGCCATTCGGCGCTTTATGAGCGACTGATCGGCAGCCGGGCCGATCGCATGGTTCAACTTGCGCAGTGTCCGGTGCTGGTGGTGAAATAACGGCTACAGACCGAACGCAAAGTTTGGCAATACGGCGATTAGCGTAGTGCCGATTCGCGGGAGGGAGCGATCATGAGATGGGGTTCTGCCGTCTTTTGTGGGGATCAGGAACTCAATGCTAACCTATATTTGGGTTGCTATCGGCGGCGCGCTCGGGACGACCGCGCGCTATTGGCTGTCCGGCGTGGTGGCGCGCTCCGTCGGCGAGACGTTTCCGTGGGGCACGCTGGTCATCAACATTACCGGCTCCTTCGTTATCGGGTTTTTCGGCGCGCTCACGGGCCCGGACGGAAGGTTGTTTGTCGGCTCGACCGCGCGTCAGTTCGTGATGATCGGCATGTGCGGCGGGTACACGACGTTTTCGTCATTCAGCCTGCAGACCTTGAACTTAGTTAATGACGGGGAGTGGTTTCGCGCCGGCGCAAATGTCGGCCTCTCTGTGGCGCTCTGTCTGATCGCGGTGTGGATCGGCGTCGCGCTCGCCAGCCTGATCAACGCGATGAAATAGAAATGGAACCGAACATGCAGATACCCCGGGACGCCGTCCTGCTCCGAATTTTCTTCGGGGAGGATGACAAATTTCAACATCTTCCGCTCCATGAGGCCATCGTGCTGAAAGCCCGCGAACTGCACCTCGGCGGCGCCACCGTGCTGCGCGGGCATATCGGCTTTGGCCACTCAAGCCACATTCACACCACCAAGATATTGCGGCTGTCGCAGGACCTGCCGGTAGTGGTGGAGATCGTCGACGCGAAGGAAAAGATCGACGCTTTTCTGCCGGTGCTCGACGGGATGATGTCCGGCGGCGGGCTGGTGACGATCGAGAAGGTTCAGGTCCTTCAATACGGCGACACCAAGCCGTAGCTGGCCCGGTAAAGCCAAGCTCCTGTAAGCCCGCGCGTAAACCATTGTGTCGAAAGCCGACGCAACAATTCCGCTTTTTCCGACACAATCCGACACGGTTCCGCCCCGGCAATCGCGTTTAGTTCGGCGCGTTCCGTCGGGGAGCCGCGTCGATGCGTCGTCGGGTGGCGGCTGCAATCTTCTGCCTGTCGCTTTGTGGATGTCTGGTCTCGGCAGCTTGGCAGCAGGCACATGCGGCTGCGCCGGCGGAATCGCCGATCGCGGTCGCCGGCAACCGGCACACCGACGCCGACGTGATCCGCGCGCATTTCCACGCCTCTGCCGATGGCACCATCGGTGCCGCCACGCTCGATGCCGCGTTAAAGAGCCTTTACGGCAGCGGCCTGTTCGCGGACATAAAGATCGCGCGCGACGGCGAGCGCATTCTCGTGACCGTCGTGGAAAATCCGATCATCGAGCGGCTGGCCTTCGATGGCAACAAAAAGATCAAGGACGAAGACCTCAAGAAAGCCGTGCGATCGCAAGCCGGCGGGCCGCTTAACCGCGCCTTTGTGCACGACGACGTCGTGCACATCATCGAGCTCTACCGGGCGCACGGCTTCTTCGACGTTCATGTCGATCCGAAAACGATCGGCGCCAAAAACGAGCGCGTGAACCTCGTCTTCGAAATCCAGGAAGGCGACAAGCTCGCCGTGCGGCAGGTGCAGTTCGCCGGCAACGACGCCTATCCGGCCAACAAGCTCAAAGGCGTGGTCAAGACCGGCGAGACGAACCTGTTGAGCTTTTTGCTCAACAACGACGCCTATGACGCCGAGCGCATCGACTCCGATCGCGATCTCATCCGCCGCTTCTACCTCGCGCATGGCTATGCCGACGTGCGCGTGCGCTCGGCGGCAAGCTACGAGGCCGACAAGAAAGGCGTCGTGGTGAGGTTCACGATCGAGGAAGGCCCGCAATACCATTTCGGGCAGGTGGATATTGTTTCGAACGTGAAATCGGTCGACCCGGCGGCGTTGCATTCGCATCTGCACACCCAATCCGGCGAGATGTACGATGCCGGCGCCGTCGACAAAACAATCGAAGATATCGCCATGGCGCTTGCCAAAAGCGGTGCGCCGTTTGCTGCGGCTCGGCCGCGCAGCGAGCGGCTGCCCGAGCGCCGCTTGATCAACCTCGTTTACACGATCGATGAGGACAAGCGGCTCTACATTGAGCGCATCGACATTCACGGCAACGTCAAAACCCGCGACGAGGTGATCCGGCGCGAGTTCGATTTTGTCGAGGGCGACGCCTACAACCGCGCGCTCATCGACCGCGGCGAGCGGCGGCTGAAGCAGCTCGGCTATTTCAAGACCGTGAAGATCGCCGCGCAGCCGGGCTCGGCGCCAGACCGCGTGGTCGTCGATGTCGCGGTCGAGGAGGACAAGACCGGCATCTTCTCGGTCATGGGCGGTTATTCCGGCACCGACGGCGTATCGGCCACGGTCACGATCGGCGATGCGAATTTCCTCGGTACCGGCGATGTCGCCAAAGCGTCCGCCACCATCGGCCAATACACCAGGGGCTTCGACCTTTCGCTCACCGATCCTTACGCGCTCGGTCCGCACTTTTCGCTCGGCGGCGATTTGTTCGGCAAGGAAACCTTCGCCAGCAGCTATCAGTCGTATAACTCGACGTTCTACGGCGCCAAGGTCATCGCCGCCGCGCCCTTGAACGAGCAGCTCGGCATGAGCTGGAGCTACTCGATCTACAATCAGAACCTCACGCTTCCGTCGGGCGCCACCGCTTCGCTGCCGGTCCAACAAGCGGCCGCCGCCGGCCCGATGTGGGTGTCGTCGGTCGGCACCGGCATGACCTATTCGACGCTCGACAATCCCAAGAGCCCGACCAACGGCGTCCGCGTGCAAACCAACAACGAATTCGCCGGGCTCGGCGGCGCAGCGAAATTCGCCCGCACCACCGAGGACGCGCGCTACTATCATGAGATCTTCGGCGATGTAACCGGCATGGTGCGCGGGCAAGGCGGCTATGTCACGCCCTGGGGCGGCCAGCAATTGCCGCTGCTCAACGGCTTCTTCGGCGGCCCGCAGCTGGTGCGCGGCTTTGCGCCCAACGGCTTCGGACCGCGCGTCGTCACGCCGGGCGTGAGCCAGGACAATATCGGCGGCAACGTCTATTGGACGACGACGGCGGAGCTGCAAGCGCCGGTGCCGTTCGTTACTGCGGACGCTGGTCTGAAAGTGGCTTTGTTTTCCGACGCCGGCAGCCTGTGGGCGACGAATACATCGAGCGCATCGATGTCGCCAGCGCAGCAGATCGCCAATTCGCAGGCGATCCGCGCCTCGGTCGGCGGCAGCCTGATCTGGGATTCGCCGTTCGGCGCGCTGCGGGTCGACTACGCCTATCCGGTCGCCAAGCAGAGCTACGATGTCACCCAGCGGCTGAATTTTTCCGCCGGGGCGTTTTGAGAAAGCTTCCAAACACGCGGAGCGTGCGGCCCGCGACCCCCACCTTAATCCTCCCCCTTTCAGGGGGAGGAAAGCAACGGCGACTTCTACGCTCGACAGATTTTCCGCGTCAGCCGCTTGCGCTTCTCTCCCCCTGCAAGGGGGAGAGATAGAGTGGGGGTCCGCTGAATCGCGGAAAGGTACAGCGGATAGTGCAGGCTACGCCGCCTTGGCGATCTTTCCCGCCGCCGAAAGGCCGCGCTCGATATCGGCGAGGATGTCGTCGATATGCTCGATGCCGACGGACAAGCGCACATAGCCGTCGGTCACGCCGGTGGCTTCCTGCTCCTGCGGCGAGAGCTGAGAATGCGTGGTCGTCGCCGGATGGATCGCCAAGCTGCGGGCGTCGCCGATATTGGCGACGTGGTAGAACATTTCCAGCGAATCGATGAAGCGGCGGCCGGCTTCCTTGCCGCCGGCGAGTTCAAAGCCGACGAGGCCGCCCAAGCCGCCCTTGAGATATTTCTCGGCGCGCTGGCGGTGTACGCCGGTCTGCACCGACGGATGAATGACCCGCGTGATTTCCGGCCGCTTCTTGAGGAAATCCGTCACCAGCTGCGTGTTCTCGCAATGCTTGGCGATGCGCAGCGCCAGCGTCTCCAGACCTTGCAGCGTCAGGAAGGCATTGAACGGCGCCATCGGCGAGCCGAGATCGCGCAGGAGCGTGACCCGCGCCTTGATGATGTAAGCGATCGGCCCGAGCGGCTTCACCGCCTCGGTCCACACCGCGCCGTGATAGCTCGGATCGGGCGTGTTGAGCGTCGGCTGGCGGGTCGGGTGCGCGGCCCAATCGAATGTGCCGCTGTCGACGATCAGGCCGCCGATCGAGTTGCCGTGGCCGCCGATATATTTGGTCGAGGAATAGACGATGATTGCAGCGCCGTGCTCGAAGGGACGGGTCAGGATCGGCGCCGCGGTGTTGTCGACAATCAGCGGAACGCCGAAATTGCGGCCAATCTCGGCCACTTCGGCGATCGGGAAAACGGTGAGCTTCGGATTGGGCAGCGTTTCCGCATAATAAGCGCGGGTGCGGTCGTCAGTGGCGTGGCGGAAATTATTCGGATCGACCGGATCGACAAAGCGGACTTCGATGCCCTGGTCCTTGAGCGTATTGGCGAACAGATTCCAAGTGCCTCCATAAAGATCAGTCGAGCTGACGACGTTGTCGCCGGCGCGGGCGACGTTTTGAATCGCAAAGGCCGAAGCCGCTTGGCCCGAGGCCAGCGCCAGCGCGCCGACGCCGCCTTCCAAGGCCGCAATGCGCTTCTCAAGCACGTCGTTGGTCGGATTCATGATGCGCGTGTAGATGTTGCCAAGCTCCTTGAGCGCGAACAGGTTCGCCGCATGCTCGGTGTCGCGGAACTGATAGGACGTTGTTTGATAGATGGGCACGGCCACCGCGCCGGTGGCCGGATCGGCACGCCAGCCGGCGTGAAGAGCAATCGTTTCCGGATGTTTCGATGACGAAGACATGAGCGCGATCTCCCGATTGAAAAACGCGGCGGCTCAAAGGGATTTCAATCACCGCCTCAGCCAGCCGCTACGGAGTATAATCTTCCATTAAAGTCAAGAAAGAAAGGTAACAAAATAAAATTTTTTACAGAAAGCACGACAGAAAGGCGGAATATTCTGCGGCCAGTCAAATGCGGAGAGCGCCGCAAGGCGCGCTTCAACCTCACCGGATCACGCTCTAACTGCCGCCGAAGACAGTGGTGTCGTCGACGTCACAGGCCGGCGAAATATTCGTACCCGTGTCATCGCAATGGATTCCACCGCGGCGGAATTTGGTGCTGTACGGCGTGTAGATGTAGCCGCCCCTCTTTATGCCATGGGCTTTGACATAATCGTTCCACTCCCTTTGCAGTTTGGCCGTTGTATCAAAAACCAGCGGGCGGCCCTTCCCGTCCTCGAGCATCGGCGCGCCGGCAAAAGCGGGACCGGCCAGCAGGAAACTGCCCGCCAATAGACCGTAGAATATTCGGCTCATAACGAACCTTTTGTCGTTCTGCTGAAATTGGCGCCTGTCTCAATTACAAACGGAGATTGTCCTAATTCTGACAGGCTCCGCTATTTCGTCAACGCGCGCTCGTAGGATAGAGGCAGCCGTGGCCAGTCACCCCGTACGCGGCATGACCAGCATGCACCGGCGGCGGCCGGCTCAGCCGGCTTACGACGACCGCGCCGCGCCCCGCGAATGCGCACTGCGCCGCACGGCAACGATCTCCGCCAGGATCGAGATCGCGATTTCGTCCGGCGTGATGGCGCCGAGATCGAGGCCAGCCGGCGCCTTGAGCTTGGCCAGCCGCGCGGCGGGAACCCCGCGCTGCGACAACGCCGCCTTCAGCGCATCGGCTTTCTTGCGGCTGCCGACAAAGGCGACATAGTCGACGTCGACGGCAAGCGCCGCCAGCAGAGCGGCTTCGTCGCCGCGTCCCTGGGTCGAAACGACGACATAGCGTGCGCCCGCCTCCCCGACCGGCAGTGCATAGCCTTCGATGCGGCGCTCGGCCTGAGCGAAAGCCGATTGATCGGCGGCCGGCGCGCAGACCGTCACGGCAAAGCCGCTCCTCCTGGCCAGATCGGCGACCGCCACGGCGACCGGACTCGATCCGCAAATGATGACTTGCGGCTGCGGCAACACCGGCTCCACGAAAATGTCCATTGTGCCTTGGCTGGGACACATGTTCTTGGCGAAGCGCACGCCGTCCTGCTCGTCGCCGGCCTGCACACCCTGATCGGCGAGCAGGTCCGGCGGCTGCACCGACACAAGCCGCGAGCGGCCATCGGCGAGCGCGTCCTTGGCGGCTTTGAGGACCGCCGCGCGCGCACAGCCGCCGCCGATCCAGCCTTCGGAGATCGTGCCGTCCGGCAGGATCACGGCTTTGGCGCCGGCCTTCGCCGCGGTCGCCGCAACTGTGCGCACGACGGTCGCCAGCGCGAATGGTTCGCCGGCCGCCTTGCGCGTCGAGATGATGTCGAGGATGTCGGGCGCGCGCTCCACGATTCAGATCCTCGCCAGATACGGTTCGAGCGCCGCCAGGCTTTCAAGATTGTGCGCCGGCGCGAACAGATCGACATAGGGCAAAGCCGCCTGCATGCCGCGCGCCTGCGGAGAATAGTCGCGCCAGCCGATCAGCGGATTGAGCCAGATGATCCTGCGGCACCGCCGGCGCAGCCGCCGCATTTCTTCGCCGAGTTGCGAGGGCTCACCGGTATCGTAGCCGTCGGAGACGATCATCACCGCGGTGCGCGAGTTGATGACGCGGCGCGCATGCCAGCGATTGAAGGTGGCGAGGCTCTCGCCGATGCGGGTGCCGCCGCCGATGCCTTGCGCCATCAGGGCCAACTTATCGACAGCACGCGTCACGTCGCGGTCGCGCAGCGATGGCGAGACGTGCGCCAGACGCGTGTGGAAGACGAAAGCCTCGGCTTCGCGGAAGCTGTCGACCACGCCATGCAAAAAGCGAACGAAGAACGCGGTGTAGAGGCTCATCGAGCCGGAGGCGTCGAGCAGCACGACCAGCCGCAGCGGCTTGATCTTGCGGCGGCGCCAAGCGAGGTCGATCAGCGTTCCGCCATGGGACACGTTGCGATGGATGGTGCGGCGGAGGTCGAGCCGGCGGCCCCGTCGCCGCACCTGCTCGCGGCGAACAAGCCGCGCACGCATGGTCCGGGCAAGCCGCGCCGCCAGCGCGTGGGTCGCTGCGATCTCGTCGGGATCGACGATGTGGCGGAGGTCCGTCGCCGACAACGCCTCGGCGCGCGAAGCGCCCTCGCGGCGGCCGCGCCCTTCGGCGGGGCTTTCACCGTCACCGTCGGTGCGGCGCTCGACGCGATCGGGCAGGCCGAGCACTTCTTGCGGGACGTGCGCTTCGGCAAGGCGGCGCGCCGGCGCCCGGTTTGCGCCGGGGGCGCCTGACAATACCTGGCGCTGGCGCATGCCCTCGCCGCGCCAATAAGCATCAAAAATCTCGTCGAACCGCTCCCAGTCGGAGTGCGTCGCGCAGAACAGCGCGCGCAAGGCCGGTTTCAACGAGGCCGGCTGCAGCGCCGCAGGGGACGCGAGCACAGCAAGCGCATCGCTGGTTTCCGCAAGGCCGACGCGGAAGCCGTTGGAGCGAAGCGTCCGGGCAAAGCCAGCGAGGCGGCGGCGCATCGGCGGTCCGATCGACGGGGGACCCAATGCTGGATTCCCGCTTGCGCGAGAATGAGCGGTGTGTTGGCGGTCTGCGCCCATCACGCCACCTTGCCGAGGAGCCGCTCACTCACTTCGCGCGTGAGCCGCGCGCGATCCTCATGCGTCTTGAGCAAACACATCATCGTCTCATAGACGGCTTCCGGCTCTTGCCGCAGGTCATGGACTTCGAGGCCGGCGAGCGTCGCCGCCCAATCGAGCGTCTCCGCCACGCCCGGCACCTTGCGCAAATCCTCCTTGCGCACGGCCGCAACCATGCGCGCGATCTGCAATGCCAGTGACGTCTCGATGCCCGGCGTGCGCGTGAGGATAATCCGGGCCTCGCGGTCAACATCAGGAAAATCGATATAGTGATAAAGACAGCGCCGCCGGAGTGCGTCGGACAATTCCCGCGTGCCGTTCGAGGTGAGGACGACGCGCGGGATCGCGGTCGCCTTGATCGTGCCAAGCTCCGGAATGCTGACCTGAAAGTCGGACAAGAGCTCCAGCAGAAAGGCTTCGAATTCCTCGTCGGCGCGGTCGACTTCGTCGATCAGCAGCACGGGCGGCTTGTCGCGGCGGATGGCGGCAAGGAGCGGCCGTTCCAGCAGATATTTTTCAGAAAAGATATGCTCCTCGATGTTGTCGGCATTCTCGCCAATTCCTTCGCGCGTCTTGATCGCAAGGAGCTGGCGCTGATAGTTCCATTCATAAAGGGCGGCGTTCTGATCAAGTCCCTCGTAGCATTGCAGGCGGATGAGCTCGGCCGCGTGTATTGCGGCGAGCGCCTTGGCCACTTCGGTCTTGCCGACGCCGGCCTCGCCTTCCAGCAAGAGCGGGCGTTTGAGAAATTCCATCAGCCACAATGCGGTAGCGATGTCGCGGTCGGCGACATAGCCGACGGCGGCAAGCTTGTCCGATATGTCTCTGCGCTCGATGGTCATTGTGGTTTGTCATTCCCGGGCGCCGCGCAGTGGCGAGCCGGGAATCCATAGTCACGGAAATAAGAACTTCGCGCCGCCGGCGCCACCGGGCGGCGGCGGTGGTTATGGATTGCAGGCTCGCGGGCGGAGCTTGTCATCGGGCCGGCCACTTCGGGCCGGACCCGTTGGCCCGCGCCCCGGAATGACGGCAGCTCACCCATGCAGGCCGAGCTTTTCCGCGGCTGTCCAAGTGCGCCAATGGTCGTGCGGCATCTGGATATGGGTCGAGCCGAGGAAGGCGAAGGCGTCGTTAACCGCGTTCGAGAAGCACGGTACGCCGCCGACATTGGGGCTCTCGCCGACGCCCTTGGCGCCGATCGGATGGTGCGGCGACGGCGTCGTGGTCCAGTCGGTCTCCCAGTGCGGCGTTTCGACCGCCGTCGGCAGGAAATAGTCCATGAACGAAGCGGTGGTGACGTTGCCCTGCTCGTCGTAGTGGATTTCCTGGCCCATGGCGATGCCGAAGGCTTCGGTCAGCCCGCCATGGATCTGACCCTCGATGATCATCGGATTGATGCGCGTGCCGCAATCATCGAGCGCGTAGAACCGGCGCACCTTGGTCGCCCCGGTATCGACGTCGACATCGAGGACGCAGATATATGCCCCGAACGGATAGGTGAAGTTCGGCGGATCGTAATAGTTGATCGCTTCGAGGCCCGGCTCCATCCCGGGCGGGACTTCGTGATAGGCCGCCCAGGCGAGTTCGGTCATGGTCTTGAAGCGTTCCGGATTGCCGCGCACCCGGAAGCGGTCGACGTCCCATTCGAGATCGTCGTCGTGCACTTCGAGCATGTAGGCGGCGATCATCTGCGCCTTGGCCTTGATCTTGCGGCAGGCCATCGCGGTGGCGGCGCCGGAGACCGGGGTCGAACGCGAGCCATAGGTGCCGAGACCATAGGGCGCCGTGTCGGTATTGCCCTCCTCCACCATGAAGTTGTCGGCGGGCAGCCCGAGCTCGCTGGCGATGATCTGCGCGTAGGTGGTCTCGTGCCCCTGGCCCTGCGACTTGGTGCCGAGCCGGCAAATGCCGCTGCCGGTCGGATGGATGCGGATCTCGGCCGAATTGAACATGGCGATGCCGAGAATGTCGCAGGCGCGCGATGGACCGGCGCCGACAATCTCGGTGAAGAAGGCGACGCCGATGCCCATCAGATCGCGCGTCTCGCCGCGCTTGAAGGCTTCGCGCTTTATTCTCTGCTCCTCGCGCAGCTTCTTATAGCCGACCGACTCGAGCGCCTTGCTCATGGCTGTCTGATAGTCGCCGGAATCGTACTGCCATCCGGTCGCCGACGTGTAGGGGAATTGCTCGCGCCGGATCAGGTTCTTGGTACGGAATTCAGCCGCATCCATGCCGAGCTTTTGCGCCATGATGTCCATGGCGCGCTCGATGGCGTAGGCCGCTTCGGTGACGCGGAACGAACAGCGGTAGGCGACGCCGCCCGGCGCCTTGTTGGTATAGACGCCGTCGACCAGCACATGGGCAGCGGGAAAATCATACGAGCCGGTGATGATGCTGAACAAGCCCGCCGGCCATTTGGTGGCGTTGGCGCAGGCATCGAACGCCCCATGGTCGGCGATGGTGTAGCAGCGCAAGCCGGTCACCTTGCCGTCGCGGGTGGCGGCGATTTCGGTCTCCATGTAGAAATCGCGCGCGAACGCGGTGGTCGAGAGGTTCTCGATGCGATCCTCGGTCCATTTCACCGGCCGGCCGGTGACGATCGAGGCGACGATCGAACAAATATAGCCGGGATAAGCGCCGACCTTGTTGCCGAAGCCGCCGCCGATGTCGGGCGCAATGACATGGATCTTGTGCTCGGGGATTTTCGAGATCAGCGAGCCGACCGTGCGGATGACGTGCGGCGCCTGGAACGTACCCCACAGCGTCAGTTCGCCTTTGATCTTGTCGAAGGAGGCAACGCATTGGCACGTTTCCAGCGGGCAAGGATGCACGCGCGGATAGACGATCATCTCCTTGATGGTGACATCGGCCTTCTCGAACGCCGCGTCGGCCGCGGCCTTGTCGCCGGATTGCCAGGAGAAGATGTGGTTATAATGCTTGCGCTTGCCGTGCGCGCCGTCGGTCTTGTCCTTCAGATCCTCGCGGATCATCGGCGCATCCGCCGTCATCGCCTTGAGGGGATCGACGTTGACCGGGAGCGCCTCGTATTCGACCTCGACGAGATCGGCGGCATCGGCGGCAATGTAGCGGTCCTCGGCGATCACGAAGGCCACTTCCTGATTCTGAAACAGCACTTTGCCGTCGGCCAGCACCATCTGCACGTCGCCGGCCAATGTCGGCATCCAGGCGAGGTTGACGGTTTTCAGCGTCTCGGCGGTGAGCACCGCGATGACGCCGGGCACGGCGGCGGCCTTGCTGGTGTCGATCTTCTTGATGCGGGCGTGCGCGTGCGGCGAGCGGTTGAAGTCGCCGTAGAGCATGCCCGGCAATTTCAGATCGTCGACGTAATTGCCCTTGCCCTGGACGAAGCGGATGTCCTCGACGCGCTTTCTGCGGCAACCCATGCCTTCGAGCTTTTCAGCGCGTTCGGCGGACGTGGGGGTCATGTCGTTCATTCTGCGGCCTCCTGGAAAGGCACGCCGTTGAGTTTCGCGGCGGCGAATTGAATGGCCTTGACGATGTTCTGATAGCCGGTGCAGCGGCAGAGGTTGCCGGAAATGCCGTAGCGGATTTCCTCCTCGGTCGGATTGTTGTTTTCCTGCAGCAGGCGATAGGCGCGCACGATCATGCCCGGCGTGCAGAAGCCGCACTGGAGCCCGTGCATTTCGCGGAAGCCTTCTTGCAGCGCGTGCAGCGTGCCGTCGGCATTCGCCATGCCTTCGATGGTGCGGATATCGCTGCCATTGGCCTGCACCGCGAACACCGTGCAGGACTTCACCGACTTGCCGTCGAGATCGACCGTGCAGGCGCCGCAATGGCTGGTTTCACAGCCGATATGCGGCCCGGTGATGTTTTGCTCATCGCGCAAGAAGTGGATGAGAAGCGTGCGCGGCTCGACCAAGGCTTCGATGGTCTTGCCGTTCACCTTCATGGAGACGTGCGATTTTGCCATGATCTTGCCTCCTGATCGTCAGCCGCGGGCGCGAACTTTGGCGCGGGCGAGCGCGCGTGTCAGCATGACGCCGGCCATCTTGGTGCGGTAAAGCGCGGGACCGCGCGCATCAGTGGCCGGCGCCGTGATCGCCTCGGCGGCGGCAACAGCCCGTTTCACCGTCGCCGCATCGAGCGCGGAGCCGATCAGGATCGTCGCCGCGTCCTGCGCCCATAACGGTGTTTCGCCGACGTTGGTCAGACCGATGGAGCAGGTCGCCACTTTGCCGCCGCTCATGGTCAGCACCACAGCGGCCGCGGCGGTCGCATAATCGCCCACCTTGCGCTTGAGTTTTTCATAAGCCCAGCCGTGTCCGGTCGGCGGCACCGGTATGCGCACGGCGGTGAGCACGTCGCCGGCTTCGAGCGCGGTGAAATAGGCGCCTTGGTAGAATTCGCGCGCCGCGATCCGGCGTTCGCCGGTCTTGCCCGCGATCTGATAGGTGGCGTCGAGGCACAGCATCACCGCCGGCATATCGTTGCCAGGATCGCCATTGGCGACGTTGCCGCCGAGCGTGCCGACATAGCGCACCTGCGGATCGGCGATCTGCTCCGAGGTTTCCCGCAGGATCGGGATCTTGTCGCCCAAAAGCTGCGAGCCGATGAGATCATGCTGGGTCGTCATCGCGCCGATGACGACATCATTACCGTCGGCGCGGGCGCCTTTGAGTTCGGCGATGCCGGCGAGGTCGACGAGGTTCGCCGGCGTGGCGAGACGAAGCTTCATCATCGGGATGAGGCTGTGGCCGCCGGCGAGCGCGCGGCCGTCGTCGCCGAATTGCATCAGCAGACCGACGGCATCCTTGACGGACGTAGGACGATGATAGGCGAAAGCGCCTGGTATCATTTGGGCATCCTCCCTTAGGCATGCTCCTTGGCGCGCTCCGCGCGGCCAAGGTCATCACCAGGGCCGTCGGCCGTCGCGCGCAAAACCTTTAGAAATGTAAGTTTGGCGAGTTGTGCGCCGCAGCAGCAATTGCGACTGCACCAGAGCGGCCATCAATGCACCAAATAGCGCCGGCACTGCACGAATGACGGCCGCAGATGCACGAATTGCGTCAGTGTCTCTGACGCAACGAAGGAAATCGCGATAGATCTATTGCGCTGCGAGACGATGCCGCCGCCGGGCAGCGACACCCGGGTCGGACCCGTTGAGTGTGGCGACGCGCGATTTCAGCGCGCCGATGCGGCTGCGGCTGACCGGAACAAGATAGTGGCTGACGGAGGCCGCCATCTCGACCAATTCGTTGTCGCCGGAACGCTTATAGCCGACGACCCGATTGATGTTGACGATATGGCTGCGGTGAACCCGGACAAAGCGGCTGTCGTCCAGCCGTGATTCGACGTCGCCGATGGCGAGCGGACAAAAAAGCTTGTCGCTGCCGTCGAAGATATACGTGTAATGCGCATTGGCATGCACGGCGACCACCTGCTCCACGGGCAGGAAATGGGTACCGCCGTCGCGTTCGATCGGTAGATGGCGGGCAAACCGCCGGGGCGGCGTACCGGCGCCGCCGAGCGGCGAATAGCCGCCACGCCCCAATTCGATGTTTTCGCCCGTTGCGGCCGCAGCCGACGCCAACAGCGGCGGCGCTATTTCGGCGACGGCCGGCACCGTGGATGCGCCGCCAACAACCACAAGCGCTTGCGGTTCCGCGCGAGCCGAATCGGGCAAGAGCAGCAACAAGAAAATTCCGGAAATGCAGAACGCCACGACGGCCACGACAATGGCGAGAAGATCCGTCGAGAGCGCCGGCGCGCCGGACGTCGTCGTGACAAAGGGATAAAGCGTCACCCCGGTCATCGCCGTGTAGTGCATGCCGGAAACCGCAACGCCGAAGGCCGCCGCGGACAGAGCGAGCGGCGGCCGCCCTCCCCGGCCCGTCGCCAGCCACAGCGCCAACCCGGACGCGGCAATAGCGATCGCCATGCTGGCGGCGACATGAAGCGGATCGTGGATCATGTAGGCGCTGGCATCGAGCGCGCTCATGCCGAGATAGTGCATGGCGAAAATGCCGCCGCCCATCAGGCAGGACGACAGCGTCAGGCGGAGCAGCGTGAGCGGTCCGGAGCTCGTGGCGTACACGGCTCCTCCGACCACGATCGCGCACACCAGAAACGACAGCAATGTCGGCAGCACCAGGTAATCGACCTGGAACGGCAGCCGCACGGCGAGCATGCCGACGAAATGCATGGTCCAGATGGCGACCGCCAGCGATACGGTGGCGCCGGCAAGAAGCAGACGCCTGCGTGCGCCGAAGGCTTTGCCAATCTGTACGGCAAGGCTCAAGCCGACATAGGCGCCTTGGATCGCCATGACGATCGAAAGCAGGACGAGCCAAGCCTCGTAGGTCACCGGCATTGCCGTCATCCCTTCGCTGCGTGGGACGGCTGGTAGTTCACCCCATCGGGTCTGGAAGTCGATTATAAAGGAAATTTGCTGCAAGACCGATAGCTGGTTGGTGCGGCACGCCGCGCCGCTTGCGAATGGCCGGAAATCTTACCCTGCGGCCCGCGACCCCCACCTTGATCCTCCCCCTTTCAGGGGGAGGAAAAAGAAAACCCCGCTCGCTCTGGCTTGGCTAAACTCTCGGTTCGCGCGGCTTGCGCTTCTCTCCCCCTGAAAGGGGGAGAGATGGAGAGGGGGTCAGCTGACTCGAGGTCGTGCGCAACAGAAATTAATTGATCCGACGGGTATGCCCGGCCCAGTAAGGCTCGCGCAAGGTGCGCTTGAGGAGCTTGCCGGCGGCGTTGCGCGGCAGCGCGTCGATGAAATCGACCGAACTCGGCCGCTTGAAGCCGGCAAGCTTGTCGCGGCTCCATTCGATCAGCGCCGCTTCGCTCAAGCGCGTCCCTTGCCGCCTGACCACGACCGCCTTGACCGTTTCGCCCCACTTCGCGTCCGGCACGCCGATGACCGCGCATTCCAGGACCTCGGGGTGACCCATCAGAACGGCTTCGACCTCCGCCGGATAGACGTTCTCGCCGCCGGAAATGATCATGTCCTTGATGCGATCCTTGAGGAAAATGAAGCCCTCGTCGTCCACGTAACCGGCATCTCCGGTGTGAAACCAGCCGTCGCGGATCGCCTGGGCGGTCGCGTCCTGACGCGCCCAATAGCCGGCCATGAGGTTTTCGCCTTGATAAAGGATTTCGCCGATCGCGTACGGCGGCAGATCCTTGCCCTCCGAATCCACGATCCGCACCCGCCCGCCGAGCATCGGACGTCCGCAGGACAGAAGCCGCTCGCCGGTATGCTCTTCGTGCTTGAGCGCGGTAAAGGGTCCGGTGGTTTCGGTCAGGCCATAGACCTGCAGGAAGCGGCATTTGAACGTGTCAAGCGAGCGGCGCAGAAGATCGGGCGAGATCGGCGCGGTACCGTAGCTGATGACTTTGAGCGCAGAGAAATCGGCCGTCCGCGCGGCCGGCAGCTCGGTCATCAATAACATGAGCGTCGGCACCAAGAGCGCACTCTCGATCCGCTGCTCCACCATGGTCTTGAGCAGCACGTCCGGCAGCGGCTCGCGCACGATGACCACGGTCGATCCGGTCTGCAGCGCCCAGGTCGCCCAGATCGTGCCGCCGATGTGAAACAGCGGCAGGCAGACCAGCGAACGGCCGCCTTCCCGCATTTCCGGCGCTTCAAATGCGCCGCAGAAGCCGACATTGAGCAAATTCCAGCCGGTCAGCATGGCGCCCTTGGGCAGGCCGGTCGTGCCCGAGGTGCAAAACTGCGCGCAGACCGCGCCGTCGCGGTCGCGGCGCGGATCCGCGCCGCCGCGCGGCAGGTCGGCGAAGGTGATCGCCGGCACGCCGGTCCCCGCGCCGGTCGCCTTGAACTCCTCGCCGGTGACGATCAGTTTCGGCTTGGCGTCGTCGACGATCTGCTTGACCTCGCGCGCCGTGAGCCGCCAATTCAGCGGCGCCGCGACCAAGCCGGCCTTGTCGAGCGCGAACAGCAACTCGAAATAAGCCGCGCTGTTCTTGTCGAGGATGCCGACGCGATCGCCCGGCTGCAGGCCGAGCTTGTCGAGCAAACCGGCGGCGAGCTGCGACGTCGATTCATTGAATTCGGCGAAAGTGCAGGATTTGCCCTCGAACCAAACAGCTTCCAGCGACGGATGCCGCCGTGCGCGCCAACGCAGCATTTCCGCGATTGTCCGCATCGCGTGTTCTCTCCCGGCAGGCCTTGTGATCTAGCCCAATTTATCTAGCTCAAGGCTTTCATGATCTTTTCGAGCGACACCGCGGCGCGCTCGTGCTCGACCTTGGCCACCGTGCGCGGGCCGTCCGCGATTTCAACCGAAAACCGGAAACGGTTTTTGTCTCGGTTCAACAAGGCGGTCTTGATGACCAATTCCGCGCCGACCTTGCTCGCTCCGAGATGATCGATGACGACGCGCGTCCCGACCGTGATTTGTCCCGGCTCGAGCAGGTCCTTCACCAGCCGGGCGCAGGCGAATTCGGCGATGGTGACAAGATAGGGCGTCGCCGCGACTTGCGGCATACTCGGATCCAGCGCGCCGACCGTGTCTTTGGGCTCGACCGTTACGCGCGTGACCGAGCTGAGTTCTTGCGTCGTGGCGACAGGTTCGGGAGCACTCATACGTGTCCTCAACGTGGGCATTTCTTCCGCTCATTTCCGCGCAAGCGGCAATCCAGTGCTGGGTCCCCCGCTTCGCGGGGACGAGCGGCACGAAGTCAATCCATCACATCCGCCGCGTATCCGGCTTCCAGCTGCGCTCCAGATTCTCGATCAACTTCTGATCATACAGGCAGCGGCTCTGCTGCCGCGCATAGGTCGCCATGTAGCGGCGGAAAATCGGCAAAGGCTCTTCGGCGACGCGCAACGCTTTGCGGTTACTGACCGCGCTCGTCATGCCGGCGCGGATCAGCTGCGCGGCGTTGGCCTCGATTGCCGCATCCATGCCGTCGGCCGGAACGATCTGGTCGCAGATCATGCGGCCCTCCGGAGTGTCCGCATGAAAGACGCGCTCGAAGAAGATGCCCTCTCGAGCGAGCTTGCCGCCAACCAGCCGCGGGAAGCGCAGATTGGCGGCGCCGGGAATGAAGCCCTCTTTGCTGGCCGGGAGGTTGAAATAGGCGCCGGTTTCCGCCAGCACGCGATCCGTGATGCAGAGAAGCTGGCAGCCGCCGCCGATGGCGAACGCTTCGACCGCCGCGATCCACGGCTTCTCGACATAATCCTCGTATTGTTCGTCGTATGACTCCGAGCGCCAGTGGCCGCGATAGATCTTATGCAGCAAGCCAAGCTCGCGCTCGATGAAGAAATGTACGAACGAAATCTGACCGTAATACAGATGCGTGAGATTGATGCCGGCGTTGAAGATGCGGCGATCCCTGTATTTGGGATGCGAAACGGTGCCGCCGCGCAGCACGCCCACTTCGATCGTATCGTCGAGCAGCGCAAGATCGATCGCCGTCTCCAACGCCGCCGTCGCCTTATCGTCTTCGGCGTTGAGGAATTTGGCATTGAGCAGGGTGACGTGGCCGACCTTGTCCTTGCGCTCGACCGTCGCCTCGCCGAGATCGGCAAAGCCGCTCTGGCGGAATTCGGCAATCCGTTCCAACGCTTCGCGCTTGGGCTTGAGCATGGCATGGATGAGGTGCATGCCGCAGCGCTCGTCGGCGAGCACTTGGGCGATGAACAGGCCCTGGTCGAGCTCGTGGCCCTGCTTGGCGCTTTGCTGCTTCAGCGCCCGCTCGGCGTCGATCTGCTCGCGCGTGGGCAGGAGCGCCGGATAGCGGGCCGCGACGGCCATGAGCAACTCGCCGACGCGCAGGAACCGGGCGCCTCGATCCGTCGCTTCGTCGTAGAGAGCGGCGGCGTGATGGCGGAAGAATTTTTCCTTCACGCTCAGCGCCTGTGCCTTGATCGACGCTGTTTCGGCGGTCTTGCCGGCTCGCAGGAGCGTTTCGATTTCGGCGAAATATTTGGCGGCGGCCTCGGCGTCGCGCACGAGCGAAGCGCCGAATACCGGTTCAGCGGGCGACGGCGAACCCGGCCGGACAGCAAGTGTCTGCAAAGAGGCCTCCCTCGGACCAGCGATTGACCCGCCGCCTTGGATACGGCGCTTCTTCAAGCTTGGCGCCACATATCCGTGATCGGCCGTCGGGCTCGCAACCAATTTATATCACTATAGCGCCGTCCGCCCGCCGGCGGCATCGGCAAAAATAGCGGGGCTCGCGTGGGAGCGCCGCCATGGCGGCGGGCGCGTCCGGTCCGAGTGGCCGCAAGTTTGCGGCAGGGGGCCGCAGCCCACGCGGGGCACCACCGCCTCAGGCGGTGGCGCCAGCGGTTTCGGCCACCGCGTTGAGCATGCCGGTGCGGTCATGGCAGTTCCGGTATTCAAAGAACTGATCCGCCGCGCGCGCCACCGTCACCTCGTGATAAAGCCGCAGCTTGGCGGCCGGGCCGAGGCTCGACAGATATTTCATCGCCGCACCGAAGATGCGCACGTGGGTCGGATGGGATTCCGACCAGCGTTCGAGCTCGGCAAGGCTCTTCCACCAGCTCATGCCGTAGCTTTTCTCGGTCGGCTGGCCGGCGCGATCGAGCACGGTCATGTAGCGGTTGGCGAAGCAGCCGATCGACCGGCCGTCGTCGCGCAGAAAATCCATTCCCTCGCGCAGCACCGGCTCGACATCGTCGAGATACATTTTGCGCTCTGCGGATTCGGTGTCGCTCCAATCCTGGCCGGAGCGGATGAGACAGATGTTGTCGTGCGGCTTGACCCGCAGGCAATCGCCGTCGCGGACCAGCGCCGGCGCGCCGGCCGGCGCCATCGCGCTGGTCTGCGAATTCGGAATGCGGTCGCGCATGCCGCCCCAGTAAGCGTGCTCCATCACTTCGCCGCTCAGACTGTCGGCGAGCATGGCCACGCCTTCGGGCCGGCCGAGCGAGGAAAAGAGCGTCTCATAGTCGTTGACCGATGGGCTTAGCACCTCAATGAATGTGCCGAGGCCGGCGTAATTCTGTTTTCCGCCGGTCCAGCCGTTGCGCGCGGCTGGGAACCATGCCTCGAATGTTTTCTGGTCGTCCCAATAGGCGACCGACACCACGTTAGTGTAGCCGGCCTCGTCGCGATACGCGGCACGGTCCCAGTGCTTGGGCCCATTTTCGCCGCCGAACATCGCCGCGATCCAATCAAGCGCCGTGGCGTGCGCGGGCGGCGGCGCTTCGCCCACATGCTGCAGGCCGAAATAGGCCATGACCACCCGGTCGACCGCCGTGCCGTGGCGGGCGACGAAAGCCGGATATGGGGGCTTATAGTCGTCCGGTACCCGCCGGTGGCGGGTGCGTGCGACTTGAAGATGCGGCGGGATCGCGGGTTCCATCGTCCCTCACTCGGCGGCCTGCACCGGCGCGAAGGCTGCGACATTCGGCGCCTTTGTTTCCGGCTTCGCCGGTGCATCGGCTTTGGCTTCTGCGTCGATTGGCGAGGCCAGCGTTTCGACCCGATGGGCGGGACGATTGTTGAACAGAAGCCGCGTCACATCCGGCCGCGCATAATGCCCGGCCGGATCCGCCGCGGCCTTGGCGACCGAGATCATGCCGAGATCGATATCGGCGTAGAGCAAGCCCTCTTTGTCGGGCGGCAGCGGCTGCGCCAGCGGCGCGCCGTCGGGGCCATAGATCACGGCAAAGCCGCCGCCGGCGTGCAGGAACTGATGCTTCTCCGGCGTATCGCACAACTCCTCGATCATTTCCTGCGAAACGGTCGCGCAGGGCGCGATCACGAAGCATGAGCCTTCCACCGCATAGATCTTGCTCGCCGCATTGTTGACCTCGGCGCCGAGCGCATGCGCGAACGGGTCGTAAAGCGAAAAGCTCGGCCAGGCGGCAACATGCACCTGCTCGTTCTGCGCATACATCGCGTATTTGGAGAGCGGCTGCAGGTGCTCCCAGCAGCACAAGGCGCCGAGTTGGCCGACCTCGAGATCGTGGACCGCGAGGTGAGAGCCGTCGCCTTCGCCGAACACCGTGCGCTCGGCGTGCGTCGGCTTAAGCTTGCGGCGCTTGGCGATCGTCTCGCCGTCCGGGCCGATGATCCATTGCGCGATGTAAAGGCTGCCGCCGTCGCGCTCCGAGAGCCCGAGCGCGACGAACATTTTGTTGCGCTTCGCGGCGGCACGCAGCCGCTCCGCTTCGGGGCTGTCGTAGCTCAGCGAATTGTCGAAATAGCGCGAGACGAAGCCGCGCATGATCGCCCAGGCCGGCGCGCCGAGCCAGATCCACCAGGGATAGCCCGGTATCCAGGTCTCCGGAAAAGCAATGAGGCGGGCACCGGCGGCTCCCGCCTCGTCGATGAAGCGGATTGTTTTTTCAACCGAGGCTTCGAGGTCGAGAAAGGCCGGTGCGGCTTGCACGGCGGCGACTTTGTATTTCGGATGCGCGACGGCCATGGCAGTTCCCTTCCCCAGGTCGGAGCCAAGCTGTTTGAGCGACGTCGATGTGGCCCAATCTACGAAGCCCAACGGCAGCGCTCTTGGCTGCGCGCGCAATAAATATTGTCTGGCGGCGCAATCAGTTCCGGGCGGATTTTGCAAGGACCCGTCCTGGTGCTACGGTGCCCGTCGCCGGTCTACCTGCGACAACAGGTGCGGTGCCATGAAAACCGTACTGACGACGGCCGATATTTCCGAGCGCAAGCGCTTTCAATTCTGGCAAGACGCGGTCTGCGACACCTTTGTCGAACTGGATTGCCAAGCGCGCGCAGAAACTTCCTTTTTCGGCGAGATCACGACCGCCGATTGCGACGGCCTGCATTTCTCGACCGTCCGCGCCGACAGCCAGATCGTTCGGCGGACGCGCACGCGTATCCACCGCGCGCGCGAAGAGGTCATGCTGATCAGCTTGCAGGTGCGCGGCGCAGGCATCGTCGCCCAGGACGGCCGCGAGGCGCGGCTTAAGCCCGGCGATTTCGCCTGCTATGACAGCACGCGGCCCTACACGTTGAACTTCGATGAATTGTTCGAGCAGCTTGTGCTGCACATGCCGCGCGAGGCGATGATGCGGCGGATCGGCCGGACCGAGCTGTGGACGGCGCGACGGATCGAGGCCGCGAGCCCCGTCGGTTCGCTGGTTCTGCCGTTTGTGCAGCGGACGGCGTCGATCGTTTCCGATGTCGCGCCAGCGACCGCGAGCCGGCTTTCCGAGACTTGTTTATCGCTGGTGACAGCCGCGCTCGGCGAGCGGCTGGGCGAAATCGGCGTAGGCGGCACTTCGGCGCGCACCGCGCTCATCTTTCGCGCCAAGGCTGTCATCGAAAGCAATCTGCACGATCACGCGCTCAACACCGAGAAGGTCGCCGACCTTGTCGGCATTTCCCCGCGCTACCTGCAGGACCTCTTTCACGCCGAAGGCACGACCGTCAGCGATTGGATCTGGAAAAGGCGCCTGGAGAAAAGCCGCCGCGATTTGGCCGACCCGCTGCGCGCTTCCGACAGCATTGCGCAGATTGCGCTGGCCTGCGGTTTTGCCGATTTCGGACATTTCAGCCGCCGCTACAAAGAAGCATTCGGCGCGTCACCGCGGGAAGACCGCGCGATGCTGCGGAATAGTCGGATACAAACTCCCGGAGCAGCTTGAGCTTCGGGACCTCGTGTCCCTTTCGTTATCCGTCATCCTGAGGCGCGAGCGAAGCGAGCCTCGAAGGATGACGGGCAACGGTCACACATGCAGATGCTCGAGCACATGGCTGCGCTCGATCTCAGAGCGCGATCCTTCCAGCATGGCACGGCCCTGATCCATGATCAGGTAGCGGTCGGCGATGCGCTCGGCGAAGGCGAGATTTTGCTCGACGACAATGAAAGCCGTGCCGGCGGCCCTCTTCTCGGCGATAAGCGCTTCCATGTGCAGGATGTTTTCCCATTGCACGCCTTCGCTCGGCTCATCCAGCAAGACGATCGGCTGATCCTCGGCAAGGCCGCGGACGAAGGAGAGCATCTTCTTCTCTCCCCCCGAGAGCGTTCCGGCATGCTGGTTAAGCCGGCGTTCGAGGATCGGAAAGCGATCGAAGTAGCGGCGGAACGGCGCAAGCTTGCGGCTTTCGCGCATCAGCGTGAGATTGTCGCGCACGGATAGATCGTCGAAGACCGGCCGCTCTTGCGGACAATAGCTGATGCCGGCGCGCCGGCGTGCGGCCGGATCGAACGCGGTGATCGGCTCGTCATCGAGGAGAACGCGCCCGCGCGTGCAAGGCAGATAGCCGGTCAGAAGTTTCATCAGCGTCGTCTTGCCGACGCCGTTGCGGCCGAGGATGCACAGGACCTCGCCGGCAATCGCAGCGCCGCTGAGATCACGCACGATGGTGGTAGAGCCATAGCCGCCGGCGAGATTTTCGAATTTGAGGCGCGACGGGCTCATTTCTCGCCCCCGACATAGACCGCGCGCACCGCCGGGTCGGCCTGGATCGCGGCCACGCTGCCCTGAGCGAGCAAGGCGCCGTTGTGGAGCACATAAACGATCTGCGCCAATTCCTTCACCAGGCTCATGTCGTGCTCGATGATGATGATCGAGCCGCCGAGCCGAAGCGCGGCCCAACGGATGATCTCCATCACCGCCGCGGTCTCTTCGGGCGACAGCCCGGCGCAGGGCTCGTCAAGCAGCAATACGCGCGGCTCGGTCAACAGCGCCATCGCCAGCTCGAGGATTTGTTGCTCGCCGTGCGACAGTTCGGCCGCTTTGCGCGCGCCGGCGGCGAGAAAGGGATAGCGGGATTGCAGTTCGTTGAGCATCGGGCTCGTCCAGCGGCGAAGCCGCGGATCGAGCAGGGCAAGCTTTCCGGCGCGACCGCTCCACAGCGCGACGGCAAGATTGTCGGCAATCGACAGGTCCGGGAATACGCTTGGAATTTGCAGCTTGCGGCCGACGCCCAGACCGCTCACCCGATTGGGCGCAAGACCGGCGATGCTGGACGTGCCGAGACCGATCTCGCCGGAGGCCGCACCCAGCTCACCGCTCACCACGTTGAACATCGAGGTCTTGCCGGCGCCGTTCGGGCCGATCACGCAGAAAATCCCCGCCCGGTCGAAATCGACGGAGAGCTTGTCGAGGATGGTGACTTCACCCACCTGCACGCTGACGCCGCGCAGCGCCAGTTTCGCGGGCGGCCGCGCAGCCAGATCGCCGGGCGCGACGATCGGGGCACGCGCGCGCTTGCGCGCTGGAAAGCGCTGCAGCAGCGGCTCGGCAAGGCCTGCAATCCCGCGCGGAAACACCAAAACAATGGTGATGAAGAACAGCGCCATCAGCACTTCCCAGAACGGCAGGGTGTCGCGCAACTGCGCGGTGAGCGAGCCGACGAGCAGCGTGCCGATGACCGGTCCAAGCAAACTCACGCGGCCGCCGACCGCCGCCCAGATCACGAGATCGGCCGAGAGACCAAATCCGATAACCTGTGGCGTGACGATGCCCTGTTGCGGCGCATAGATCGCGCCGCCAATTCCGGCCATCAGTCCGCTGACGCCGAAGGCCACCGCTTTGAGCTGATCGGTATCGAAGCCGAACAGCCGCAGGCGCCGTTCGTTCTGCGCCAGCGCGCGCCAGAGGACACCGATCGGCGCGTTATAAAGCCAGCCGCCGAAGGCCAGCACGGCAAGCAACACGGCGGCCGAGACATAATAGACGTCGGAAATATCGTCCAAGCCGGGCAGACCGGGAATGCCCTTGAGCCCGTTGAAGCCGCCGGTCACCGAATTCCAGGACGTGGCGATCTGGAACGCGAGCAAAGCGAGCGCAAGCGTAATCATCGAGAAATAGGCGCCACTCTCGCCGGAGCGCCGGAAGATAACAATGCCGATCAGATAAGCCATCAAGCCGGACACGATCGCCGCAAACGGCAGCGCCAGAACGGCGATGACCGGGCTATCCCGGAAGGCAATGAAGGCAAGCCCGGACAGATAAGCCGCGAGCCCGAAGAACAGTGCCTGACCGAGCGGCAGAAATCCCGCCTGCCCCCAGCACAAGCCAACGCCGACAGCGGCAACTGCGTAAAGCGCGTAGAGGCCGAGCTGGTAAGCCCAGAACTGCCCGAGCAGAAACGGCAGCGCGACGGCGATGAGGACGACGATACTAGCCGCGCGCAACGATCCCTCGCGGCCTCAGCCAAAGGAACAAGATCGACAGCACGAGCACGGCGAAATAGCCGTTGGCGGCGTTGGTCGCCGCCGAAATCACGCTGTCGACGCCGCCAATGACGGTCGCTCCCGACAACAATCCGGCGACGCTGCCAAGACCGCCGACGATGAGAACAAAAAACGCGCGCAGCACGTAGTCGAGCCCCATGAAGGGCTGCACCGGAACGAGCGGCGCGATCATGACGCCGCCGAGCCCGGCCAGGCAGGTGCCGGCGATGAACGTGCCGGCGGCGAGCCAGCGCACCGAAATGCCCTGCGCCTGGGCCAGTTCCGGATTGCTCACCATCGCACGGATGCGGCTGCCGGTCCGGCTGCGTCCATACCAGAGCACCAAAGCGCTGACGACCACGAGCGAGATGGCGATCAGCAACAGGCGATAGATCGGATATTCGGTGCCGAAGAACTTGACCGTCCCCGGCAGCGGGATGTTCACGCTGCGATAGCCGAGACCGAAAATGGCTTCGGCGATCTTGCGCAGCAACAGGCTCAAGCCCCAGGTCGCCACCAAGGTGTCGAACGGCCGGCGGTAGAGCGGACGGATCATAATCCACTCGACCGCCGCGCCGAGGATGCCGCACACCGCAAGCGTCAACGGCAAAGCCGCGAGATACGGCAAGCCGCCGGCTTGCGCCACGTAGGCGCAATAGGCGCCGATCATGACGAATTCGCCGTGCGCGATATTGAGCACGCCGAGCAAGCCGAAGATCACGGCAAGCCCGAGCGCGAGAACCGCAAGCGTGGAGACGCCGTAGAGAACGTTGATCGCCTGGGTGACGATCAGCGGATCCATTGCGACGTCTCCTCAGCCGCCGAGCGGCGCCGTCAGGACTTGCACCAAATCTTGTACCAAGTCTTGTACCAGGTCTTGTACCAAGTCTTGCACCAGCTCTTGGACTAAGTCTGGCACTAAGTCCGGCATTAAGTCTTGCACTCGTCGCCGCTCTTTACGTCTGCGAAGGTCTTGATGATGTCGAACTCGGTGCCCTTGCAGGTGGCAAGGTACATCGTCTTATCGACATGCCGTCCGCGCATCGTGACCTGTCCGGCCGCTGTCGGGAAGGTCAGCCCTTCCGAAGCGGCCATGCACTTCTTGGCGTCGGTGCCGCCCGCCTTGGTGGCGAGCGCCTGCGCGCAATAGATGCCGCCGTAGCAATCGGCGCCGATCAAGCCGAGCTGCGGCGCCTTATCGCCGAACTTGGCGAAATAAGCCGCCTTGAACTTCTTGTTGGCCTCGCCCGGGGCGTTGGCAAAGTAGGACAACGAGGAGAACAGATTGCTGCTCGCATCGGCGCCGATGCCGAGCAGCGTGTTCTCCTCCAGCAGCAGCGACAATCGCGCGATGTCCTTGTCGAGGCCGAAGCCGGCGAAGGTGCGATTGAAATTGACGTTGTCGGCGCCGACGAGCGTGATCAGCACCATGTCGGGCTTAACCGACTTGATGCGGGTGACGATCTCCTCGAATTTGTTGGGCGCGCCGAACGGGACATATTCTTCCGCAACCACCTTGCCGCCATTCTCGGCGATGTAGCTTTTGGCGTGCTCGTTGCACTTGCGCGGCCAGACATAATCGTCGCCGATCAGATAGACCGACTTGGCGCCGCGGTCTTTCATCATATAGGCCACCGACGGCCTGATCTGCTGCTCCGGCGTATCGGCGATCACGTAGGTATTGAAGGCGCACTCCCCGCCCTCATAAGTCGGCGTGTAGATGTAGGGCACCTTGCCTTTGATGGTGGCGACCAGGGCCTCGCGGGTGGCGCTGTCATGCGAGCCGACGAACATATCGACATTCTCCTCGAGCATGAGGCGAATGGCCGATTTGGTCGATTCCGCGGGCGGGCCGCCGGCGTCGGTCGGAATGAGCTTGATCTGACGCCCGAGAATGCCGCCGGCTTTGTTGATTTCCTCCGCGGCAAGCTCGGCGCTGGCTTTTTGCGTCGGCCCGAACAGCGACGCCGGGCCGCTCAGCGCAATGAACAGCCCGATCTTGAAATCGCCTGCGGCGGCTGCCGGGCGAACGAGCCCCGGCAGAGCGCCGAAAGCCGCGCCGGCCGCGGCGGCGCCGAGAAGCGTACGCCGCGTGGGTCCTTGCTTCCGAATAGTCATGTGGACGTCTCCCTCGTGTTCGCAGTCACTACCAAGAGGCTAGCTTTTTGTTTGAGCATGATCTTTTCCGAAAACCGGGCGCCACTTTTCGGGATCATGCTCTAAGCGCGCTCCGGCGGCGCGGACAGCTTGGGCAACAAGGGCTCGATCGCGGCAGCGATGGCGAGCACTTCGTGGTCGCTCGCCGGCGGACCGGACAGCTCCATCCCTACCGGCAAGCCTGATTTGGTCAATCCTACCGGTAAGCTGATGCCGGGAATGCCGCCGACGCTGCCGGGGCCGGTGTTGCGGATGAAAGTCGCGAAGGTCGGCATCGCGTGGCCGTTGAGCATGAAGGTCTCGTCCTCGCCGATCTTCGCGGCGGGAGCCGGCGTGGTCGGAAAGATGATGGCGGCAATATTGTATTCGCGGAAATGACGGCGATAGGTATCTTGAAGCACCGAACGCTGCGCCAGCGATTTCCGGTAGGCCTCCTCCGGGATGGCCCCTGCCCCGATCAAGCTCTGCAAGATGCCTTTGACGTCGGGGCTGGCGACCTTGGCGACAAGGCCAGCGAAATCAAAGCCGGCCCCGTGCTCTTTCAGATATTGATTGAGGTCGGTGACCGTTTCGTAGAGCGCGATCGGGAAGCCCGCTTCGGCGTCGAGCGCCGCTTCCTCGCTCATATCGACGTCGACCAGCGTGACGCCCGCGTCGGTGAGCCGCTGCAAAGCGCCCTCGCAGATTTGCTCGAGCTCGACGTCGAGATTCTCCCAAAAATGTCGGCGCGGCACGCCAATGCGGACACCTTTCAGCGCGGCCGGCGCTGTCTCGATCGGCCCGCCGGTGACAACGCCGTCGAGCAGCACGCAGTCGGCGACGCTGCGGGTCATCGGGCCGGCGGTATCTCGGGTATGCGAGATCGGCACGATGCCGGCCTGCGACCAGCGCCCGGTGGTCGGCCGCAGACCGACGATCCCGCACAGCGCCGCCGGCACCCGAACCGATCCGCCGGTGTCCGATCCGATCCCGCCCGGAGCAATCCGCGCCGCAACGGCGACGCCGGTGCCCCCGCTTGACGCACCTGGAATGCGATCGGGCGCGTACGGATTGCGCGCCGGGCCGAAAGCGGCGTTGTTGTTGGTGATGCCGTAGGCAAGTTCGTGCAGATTGCATTTGCCGAGCACGATGGCGCCGGCGTCGAGCAACGCTTGCACGATCACCGCGTTGCGCTTGGGCCGACTGCCGGCAAGGCCGGGCGTGCCGCCGCTGGTCGGGTATTCGGCGGTGTCGAGATTGTCTTTCAGCGCCAGCGGCACGCCATGCAGGGGCCCGACCAACGCGCCGGATGCCCGCCGCCGGTCGGCTTCGCGGGCCGCGGCACGGACTTTATCGGCCTCGAGCGTGATGAATGCGTTGAGACTTGCGTGCGCGGCGGCGCGCGCAAGCAGCGCGTCCGCCAGCGCCTCGGCTTTTACGTCGCCGGTGCGGATCGCCTTGGCCGCCTCGGCTACGCCAAGTTCATGAAGCTTTGGCATGGCTGCGCTCTACCGCTCATCGTGCTGCCGCCGTGGTTTTCCACCGCCGTCACAGCCGGCGAGTGTATCGGCCCTTCCTCACGGCGGCATCCGCATAAATGTGGACCAGAAGCGGAGCGGCACGGATGGCGGCATCGCCTTAGGACCGCCGCGCAACTGCCGCCGCGAGTTCGGCGCGGTTCGAGCAGCCGGTTTTGCCCATCGCGTTGGTGATGTGGGTGCGCACCGTGCCAAAGCCGATGCCGAGGATGCGAGCGATGTCGCGGTCGGTGCAGCCGCGGGCGACCAAAGCGGCGACCTCATATTCGCGCGGCGTCAGCCCGCCGCAGCCGCAACGCAAAAGCGCGCGGCGCAAGTGCGGCTCGAGCGCATCGAGCAGATCGAGATCACGCGCACAAAATTCCGGACGGCCCCGTGCCCGCCAGATTCGAAGGTCGCCGAGGTCGCGCTCGCCATCGAAGATGAACATGTTGACGCCGTGGTGCAGGCCGTCGCGCGCCAGAAAGTCATTGTAGAACTCGGTTCGCTGGAGCTTGTCGCGCGGAATCACTTCATCGACCAGGGTCGCGCGCCGGCGCGCGCGTAACTCGAAGGTCATCGGATCGCGGAACTGATACCAGTCTTCGTAGCGGCGGAGATTGCTTGGTTCCATGTTCAAGCTTACCGCTTCGTCGAATTGGTTCTTGCGGGCGTTCCAGACATAGGAAGCGCCGAAATCGCCGCGCAGCAGGCGCATGACGTCCATGAAGATGACGGAGCGTGCGTCGGTTTCCGGGCCGAGCCGTTCCAGGCGCGCGACGATATCGCCGAACAGGCGCAATTCGCTGCCGCTCACGTCGCGAATAACGGTTGCCATGCTGCCTGTCCCGTTGCCCACGAAATCGTCACTTTGGGCAACCCGGGACGAAATTGTTCCTGTGCGGCGGTTAGACTGTCAAGCTCAAGAACTGTTCAGCCACCGCGCCTTTCTGCGTCAACGCGGAGGTCCCTGGCTTCGTCCCTGGCTTCCTCCATCCAACCGAGCCGATCACCCCTCGGGAGCCTGATCGATGGGCGAAAGCCCATAGATCCACGCTGCACCAACGCTGAACCAACGAAGCGCTAATGCAATTTGGGGAGCGATCCCGCACTGCGGAAAACCCGCTGCGACGTTATTCAATTTGGTGCGACAGCCTTTTGTTATTACTATAAAATACATAGTTGAGGTCGAAGCTACGCGGGCGTGCCGCGGATGATGAACAATACCCCCGATGTCCTTGAAAACAGCTCAAGTTCCCTGGAATAAAGAGGTCGCGCTTGAGCGCATTCGGGACTGCCTCGATCGCGACGGTCCGCTCTTGCTGATCCTGCACGCCTTGCAAGAGGAATTCGGCTATATCGATGAAGCGGCCGAGCCGCTGATTGCCGAGGCGTTGAATATCACCCGCGCCGAGGTGCATGGCGTCGTCACCTTCTATCATGACTTCCGCCACGCGCCGGCCGGCCGGCATGTGCTCAAGCTGTGCCGCGCCGAAGCCTGCCAAGCGGCCGGCGGCGATCCGCTCGCCGCGCGGGCCGAGGCCCGGCTTGGTGTGCAGATGGGCACGACTGCCCCGGATGGCAGCGTGACGCTTGAGCCGGTCTATTGCCTCGGTCTGTGCGCGGTCGCCCCCTCGGCCATGCTCGACGGCCGCGTGGTCGGCCGGCTGGATCAGGCACGTCTGGACGCGCTTCTGACCGAGGCGCAGCGATGACGCTGCTCATCACCATTCCCCTTGATGCCGCGGCTTTGGCCGTCGGCGCCGATGACGTGGCCGCTGCCATCAAAGCCGCTGCGGTCCGGCGGAAGGTCACGCTCGACATTATCCGCACCGGCTCACGCGGGCTTTACTGGCTTGAGCCACTGGTCGAGGTGGAGACCCCGGCAGGCCGGGTCGCTTACGGACCGATGACCCCGGCGGACGCCGAGGACCTGCTGACCGCCCTTCTTGCCGACGGCGCGCACACGCTGCGGCTCGGGCCGACCGAGGAGATTCCATGGCTCAAGCGGCAGACCCGGCTCACGTTCGCGCGCTGCGGCATCATCGATCCGCGCTCGCTCGAGGATTACCGCGCGCATGGCGGCGGCAAGGGCCTCGAAAAGGCGCTCTCGCTCGGCCCCGACGCGATCGTCGAGGAAGTCGCGCAATCGGGCCTGCGCGGCCGCGGCGGCGCCGGATTCCCGACCGGCATCAAGTGGCGCACGGTGGCGCAGACGCAAAGTGAGCAGAAATACATCGTCTGCAATGCCGACGAGGGCGACAGCGGCACCTTCGCCGACCGCATGATCATGGAGGGCGATCCCTTCGTGCTGATCGAGGGCATGGCAATCGCCGGCATCGCGACCGGAGCGACCGAGGGTTTCGTCTATATCCGTTCCGAATATCCGCATGCGGTTGCGGCGATGGAAGCGGCGATCGTTGCCGCGCGCCGCGGCGGGGTTCTTGGCGCGCGGGTCGCGGGCTCGCCCTTTGCCTTCGACATGGAAGTGCGCGTCGGCGCCGGCGCCTATGTTTGCGGCGAAGAGACCTCGCTGCTCGACAGCCTGGAGGGCAAACGCGGCCAGGTGCGGGCGAAACCGCCGCTGCCGGCGCATAAAGGTCTGTTCGGCCGCCCGACCGTGATCAACAACGTGCTGTCGTTCGCCTCGGTGCCGGTCATTCTCGACAAGGGCGCCGTTTTCTATCGCGATTTCGGCATGGGCCGCTCACGCGGCACGATGCCGATCCAACTGGCCGGCAACATCAAATATGGCGGCCTGTTCGAAACCGCCTTCGGCATCACGCTCGGCGAGTTGGTCGACGAGATCGGCGGCGGAACGTGGACTGGCCGGCCGGTGCGTGCCGTGCAGGTCGGCGGGCCGCTCGGCGCTTATTTCCCGCGCGCGCTGTTCGACACGCCGTTCGACTATGAAGCCTTCGCGGCGCGCGACGGCCTGATCGGCCATGGCGGCATCGTCGTGTTCGACGACACCGTGGACATGGCGAAGCAGGCGCGCTTCGCGCTCGAGTTCTGCGCGTTCGAATCCTGCGGCAAGTGCACGCCCTGCCGGATCGGCGCGGCGCGCGGCGTCGAGGTGGTCGATCGCATCATCAAAGACGAGCACCGCGCCGCCAACATCGAAGTGCTCGAGGATCTGTGTAATACGATGAAGTTCGGTTCGCTTTGCGCGCTCGGCGGCTTCACGCCGTATCCGGTGATGAGCGCGCTCACCCATTTCCCGGAAGACTTCGGCGCGCAGCCGCGCCTGCAAGCCGCCGAATAAAGGAGACCGTCATGTCGCTCGTCCAGGAGATCGACTATGGCACACCCCGCGCGAGAACGGAGAAGACCGTCACGCTGACGATCGACGGCGCCGCGGTCACCGTGCCGGAAGGCACCTCGATCATGCGCGCAGCCATGGAGCTTGGCACCAAGATCCCGAAGCTCTGCGCCACCGACATGCTTGACGCGTTCGGCTCTTGCCGCCTCTGTCTGGTGGAGATCGAAGGGCGGCCCGGCACCCCGGCATCGTGCACGACGCCGGCGGCCAACGGCATGATGGTGCGCACGCAGACCGACCGGCTCAAGCGGCTGCGCAAAGGGGTGATGGAGCTTTACATCTCCGACCATCCGCTCGACTGCCTCACCTGCTCGGCCAACGGCGATTGCGAATTGCAGGACATGGCCGGCGCGGTCGGACTGCGCGACGTGCGTTACGGCTATAGCGGCGCCAAGCATCCCGATCCGGGACTCGACGAGTCGAACCCGTATTTCACCTACGATCCCTCCAAGTGCATCGTCTGTTCGCGCTGCGTGCGCGCCTGCGAGGAGGTGCAGGGCACCTTCGCGCTGACCATCGCCGGCCGCGGCTTCGGCTCGGTGGTTTCGCCGGGCATGGAGGAATCGTTCTTCAGCTCCGAATGCGTTTCCTGCGGAGCCTGCATACAGGCCTGCCCGACCGCAACGCTGAATGAGAAATCGGTGATCGAGATCGGCACGCCCGAGCATTCGGTGGTGACGACCTGCGCCTATTGCGGCGTCGGCTGCTCGTTCAAGGCGGAGATGCGCGGCGACGAAGTCGTGCGCATGCTGCCGTACAAGGACGGCAAGGCGAACCGCGGCCATTCCTGCGTCAAGGGACGCTTCGCCTGGGGCTACGCCAATCACGGCGAGCGCATCCTCAAGCCGATGATCCGCGAGAAGATCAGCGATCCGTGGCGCGAGGTCTCCTGGGAGGAGGCGATCGGCCGGGTCGCCTCGGAATTCAAACGCATCCAGGCGACATACGGCAAGGACTCGGTCGGCGGCATCACCTCATCGCGCTGCACCAACGAAGAAACATTCCTGGTGCAGAAGCTGGTGCGCGCCGGGTTCGGCAACAACAACGTCGATACCTGCGCGCGCGTCTGCCATTCGCCGACCGGCTACGGCCTGAGCACGACGTTCGGCACGTCGGCGGGCACGCAGGATTTCGATTCGGTCGAGCATAGCGACGTCATTATCCTGATCGGCGCCAATCCGACCGACGCGCACCCGGTGTTCGCCTCGCGCATGAAAAAGCGGCTGCGGGCGGGCGCCAAGCTGATCGTGATCGATCCGCGCCGGATCGATCTCGTGCGCACGCCGCATGTGGAAGCGGCCTACCATCTGCCGCTTCGGCCCGGCACCAATGTCGGAATTCTCTCGGCGCTGGCGCATGTCATCGTCACCGAGGGACTGGTCAACGAAAAATTCGTGCGCGAGCGCTGCGACTGGGACGAGTTCAGCGATTGGGCGGCATTCGTTGCCGAGCCGCGCAACAGCCCGGAAGAAGTGGCGAAGATTTCCGGCGTGCCAGCGGACGCCATTCGCGGCGCGGCGCGGCTCTACGCCACCGGCGGCAACGGCGCGATCTATTACGGCCTCGGCGTCACCGAGCACAGCCAGGGCTCGACCACCGTCATGGCCATCGCCAACCTCGCGATGGCGACCGGCAATATCGGCCGGCCGGGCGTCGGCGTGAATCCGCTGCGCGGCCAGAACAACGTGCAGGGTTCCTGCGACATGGGCTCCTTCCCGCACGAGCTGTCCGGCTATCGCCATATCTCCACCGACGCGACGCGGGAATTGTTTGAATCGCTCTGGCACGTGACCCTGGACAAGGAACCGGGGCTGCGTATCCCCAACATGCTCGATGCAGCCGTCGACGGCTCGTTCAAAGGCCTCTACGTGCAGGGCGAGGACATTCTGCAGTCCGACCCCGATACGCATCATGTCGCCGCCGGTCTTGCCGCAATGGAATGCGTCGTGGTGCAGGATCTGTTCCTGAACGAGACCGCGAACTACGCGCACGTCTTCCTGCCGGGATCGACCTTCCTGGAAAAGGACGGCACGTTCACCAACGCCGAGCGCCGAATCCAGCTGGTGCGCAAGGTGATGGCGCCGCGCAACGGTTACGCGGATTGGGAGATCACCGTGCTGATCGCCAAGGCGATGGGCTTCGATATGGCGTACAGCCATCCGTCGGAGATCATGGATGAGATCGCGCACCTGACCCCGACCTTTGCCGGCGTCTCGTTCGAGAAGCTCGACAAGCTCGGCTCGGTGCAATGGCCATGCAACCAAAAGGCGCCCGAGGGCACGCCGGTCATGCATATCGGCGGCTTCGTGCGCGGCAAGGGCAAGTTCGTCATCACCGAATATATCCCGACTGACGAAAGGACCGGTCCGCGCTTCCCGCTGCTGCTCACCACCGGCCGCATCCTCAGCCAGTACAATGTCGGCGCGCAGACCCGCCGCACCGCCAACGTTGCCTGGCACGACGAGGATCGGCTGGAAATCCATCCGCATGACGCCGAGCAGCGCGGCATCCGCGACGGCGATTGGGTGAAGCTTGCGAGCCGCGCCGGCGAAACGTCGCTGCGCGCGCTGATCACCGAGCGGGTGGCGCCGGGCGTCGTCTATACGACGTTCCACCATCCCGACACGCAAGCCAACGTCGTCACCACGGAATATTCCGACTGGGCGACCAACTGCCCGGAATACAAAGTGACCGCCGTGCAGGTGTCGCCGTCCAACGGTCCGACGGCATGGCAGGCGCAATATGAAGAGCTCGCGCGCAACAGCCGGCGCATAGCCGCGACGGTCGAGGCCGCGGAGTAAGGCATGCGCGCGCCGGCGACCTCCGTCGACAGCGCGATCTGGCGTCGACAAGGCGTGACAGTCGGCAAGCGCCTTGTGCCCGAGGAGACCGCCGTCGCCTTCAGCTATGACGGCGGCACCTACGCCGTCATGATGGCGACACCGCAAAATCTCGAGGATTTTGCGCTCGGCTTCAGTCTCACCGAAGGACTTGTCTCTTCCGCCGCCGACATCCGCCAGCTCGACATCGTCGAGCACGACAACGGCATCGAATTGCGCATGTGGCTCGTCGAGCCGCGCGCCGCCGCTTTGAGCGAAAGGCGGCGGCATCTCGCCGGGCCGACCGGTTGTGGATTGTGCGGGATCGAAAGTCTCGAGGAAGCCGTCCGCGTGGTGCCGCGCAATGAGGACGAGGCGGCGACCTTTGCGCCAGCCGAGATCATGCAGGCGCTCGAGGCGTTAAGCCCGCACCAGGAGCTCAATCGGCAGACCCGCGCGGTGCATGCTGCGGCATTTTGGCGCCCGGGCGCAGGGCTGGTTGCAGTGCGGGAAGATGTCGGCCGGCATAATGCGCTCGACAAGCTCGCCGGTGCCTTGATGACGAGCGCCGCTCCGATACGCGGCGGCATGGTGCTGCTGACCAGCCGGGTATCGGTCGAAATGGTGCAAAAGACCGCCGTGATCGGCGCGCCTTTGATCGTCGCCGTTTCGGCCCCGACCGCGCTTGCGGTTCGCACCGCCGAGGCTGCCGGAATCACGCTCGCCGCCATCGCCCGCAGCGACGGCTTCGAGCTGTTCACACAGCCGCAGCGCATCAAAGAAACAGGCAAAGAAACCGAGACCAATGTCGCTTGACACCAAGCTGGTCTACATGGCCAATCAAATCGGCAAGTTCTTCGCCAGCCAGGGACCGGACAGAGCCGTAGCCGGAACAGCCGAGCACATCAAAAAATTTTGGGATCCGCGCATGCGCGCCGCTATTCTTGCGCATCTGGAAAAGGGCGGTGCGGGACTTGATCCGGCGGTGCGTGAAGCGCTGGCAAGTCTCGGAGGCAAGGACGCCGAGGCAAAACTGAAGACACTGACGCAAAACTAACGAACAAAAAACTAAAGAAACTGACGCAAGACAAAGAGCGCACAGGTAAATTGCGCCGCTAAATCGCAGGAGAACTGCGTCAAGAACAAAAGGACGAGGAGGAAACGATGATGACCGTGGTGGAGACCCAAAGGTCGGGGGGGCTTTTCGGATTTCTTGATCGAAGCCGAACGATTGCAAAGCCGGGCTTCAGCCGCTGGATGGTGCCGCCGGCGGCGCTGTGCATTCACCTGTGCATCGGCCAGGCGTATGCCTTCAGCGTTTTCAATTTGCCGATGACCAAGCTTATCGGCATTACGCAATCCGCTCCCGGCGACTGGAAGCTCACCGAACTGGGCTGGATTTTCTCGATCGCGATTTTCTTTCTTGGCGCCTCGGCAGCCGTATTCGGCCGCTGGGTCGAAGAAGGCGGACCGCGGCGCGCGATGTTTGCCGCGGGTCTGTGTTGGGGTGCCGGCTTTCTTATCTCCGCCGCCGGCGTCTATGCTCACCATCTGTGGATCATTTACTTGGGCTACGGCGTGCTCGGAGGCTGCGGTCTCGGTCTCGGCTATATTTCGCCGGTCTCGACGTTGATCAAATGGTTCCCCGATCGCCCGGGGATGGCGACGGGCATGGCCATCATGGGCTTCGGTGGCGGCGCTTTCATCGCCTCACCGCTGTCGGTTTGGCTGATGCAGAAATTCGCCACGCCTAGCCACGTCGGAGTGGCTGAAACCTTCATCTGCCTCGGTGTCATCTATCTCGTTTTCATGTGGGTCGGCGCGGCGATCGTGCGGGTACCCGCACCGACCTGGAAACCGGAAGGTTACACGCCGCCCGTACAGGCGTCGAAGCTGATCACCACCAGCGACGTCTTCGTCTATGATGCATTGAAGACGCCGCAATTCTGGTTCATTTGGGCGGTGCTGTGCCTCAACGTCACCGCCGGCATCGGCGTGCTCGGGCAAGCCTCGGCGATGAGCCAGGAAATGTTTCCGGGCAAGGTGACGGCCGTGGCTGCTGCCGGCTTCGTCGGCTTGCTCAGCTTGTTCAACATGCTCGGCCGTTTCTTCTGGGCTTCGACGTCCGATTATATTGGCCGCAAGAACACCTACTTCTGCTTCTTCGTGATCGGCACGGTTCTCTATGCGCTCGTGCCGTCGACGGGTTCGATCGGGAGCGTCGCTCTCTTCGTGCTGTGCTTCGTGGTGATCATGAGCATGTATGGCGGTGGCTTCGCCACGGTGCCGGCCTATCTGAAGGACATGTTCGGCACCCGCTATGTCGGCGCCATCCACGGCCTGTTGATCACCGCGTGGTCGGTAGCCGGCATTCTCGGGCCGGTGCTGGTGAACTACATCCGCGAGTATCAGATCGACCACGGCGTGCCGAAGGCGCAGGCCTACAACACCACCATGTACGTCATGGCGGGGTTGTTGGTGATCGGCTTCTTCTGCAATCTGTTCATCAAGGCGGTCAACAAGCGATACCACATGACGCCCGACGCGGAGACAGCGCTGGCCGCAGCGGCGACGGCCGGCAGGGACGTGGCTGCGAGCCTCACGCGCAAGCCGGCCAACGCCTAAGGGAGAAGCACGATGACAAACGTAAACCAAAACGGCACGCCGGCTTGGCATCTGGTGCTGGCCTGGGGCTTCGTCGGCATTCCGCTCGCCTGGGGCGTGGCGCAGACGATCGCCAATGCGATGAAGCTCTTCCAATAGGGCATCAACTTCGGCCTGCTATCAGTGCGGCGGCTTCGGCCGCCGCACCTGTTTGGTGCGCGGCGAGCGCTTTCGATATTCCGACCACAAGGCCCTTGACGAAAGCAGACGATCCGCGTGACCTGCTCGGCGGTGGCACTAGACCGTTGAATCGGATCGCGGCGTAGGGATCAACCATGGCCGGCACTCACCTCTCCATCCGCATCGATTTGCCGTCCGGCAGCCGCATCGGCCCGGGCAAGATTGCACTTCTGGAAGCGATCCAATCGACCGGGTCGATCTCGGCAGCGGCGCGGTCGATCGGCATGTCGTATCGGCGGGCATGGCTCTTGGTCGAGGAAATCAATCAAACCTTGCGCGAGCCCGCAGTCACCGCCGAAACCGGCGGCGTTCGCGGCGGCGGCGCGGTGGTCACGCCGGTCGGCGAACGGGTGGTCGGGCTTTATCGCGCGATCGAGTCCCAGGCGCGGGCGGCCGCCGGCAGCGAGTTTCGTGCGATCGGGCGGCTCATCCGGCATGATGCCAAAAGCGCGGAATGAGGGCACACGTATCACCTTGAAAAGGAACGCAGATGACCGCAGCCGTCACGGTGACCGATGAGGGCGCCATCCGCATCATCCGGATGAGCAGGCCGGAGAAGAAAAACGCGCTGACGCTCGCCATGTATGCCGAGATGACGCGCGCGCTGCACGACGCCGATCAAAGCGATGCAATTCGCTGCGCTATGATCGCTGGCGTCCCCGGGGCATTTTGTGCCGGCAACGACATCACCGATTTTCTCAACGCATCGGCCGGCGGCCTCGATCCGCGCGCGCACGAGTTTTTGCACGCATTGGCGCGCAGGCTCAAGCCGCTGGTCGCCGCCGTCAATGGCGTCGCCATAGGCGTCGGCACGACCATGCTGTTTCATTGTGATCACGTCGTCGCCGGAACCGGCGCGACTTTGTCCACGCCATTCCTCAAGCTCGGGCTCATTCCGGAGGCGGCCTCGACGCTGCTGGCCCCGATGCGCATGGGCTACGCGCGCGCCTTTGCGCTCTTGGTCATGGGCCGGCCGTTGACCGCCGCCGACGCCAAGGATGCCGGCATCGTCAACACCGTCGTGGACAGCGCCGAGGTCGACGCAACCGCGCTCAAGGCGGCGCAGGAGATTGCGGCTTTGCCGCCGAAAACGCTCGCCGTGGCGCGCGGCCTCATGCGCGGCCATGGCGAGGACGTAACCAAACAAATCGATACCGAATCCATGCATTTCCGTGAGCTTTTGCAATCCGACGAGGCGCGCGCCGCGTTCGCCGCCTTCCTTGCCCGCAGAAAGTGAGGTCCGCGATGTCGCTCAAAGGAAAAACGCTGTTCATCACCGGCGCTTCGCGCGGCATCGGGCTTGCGATCGGGCTGCGCGCCGCCCGCGACGGCGCCAATGTGGCGATCGCGGCCAAAACCACGGAGCCGCATCCGAAATTACCGGGCACGATCTACACGGCCGCGGAAGAGATCGAGCGCGCCGGCGGCAAGGCGCTGCCGATTGCCGTCGACGTACGCGACGAAGCGATGGTGAAAGAGGCGATCGACGCGACGGCGGCGCGCTTCGGCGGCCTCGACATCGTGGTCAACAATGCGAGCGCGATTTCGCTCACGCCGACGGTCGCCACCGACATGAAGCGCTATGACCTGATGCAGCAGATCAATACGCGCGGCAGCTTCGTCGTTTCGAAATGGGCGATCCCGCATCTGCAAAAGGCGGCCAATCCGCACATCCTGATGATCTCGCCGCCGCTCGACATGAAGGAGAAATGGTTCGCGCCGCACACCGCCTATTCGATCGCCAAATTCGGCATGAGCCTGGTCGTGCTCGGCCTTGCCGGCGAATTGCGCAACAAGGGCATTGCCGTCAATGCGCTATGGCCGCGCACGGTGATCGCCACCGCGGCGGTCAACAACCTGCTCGGCGGCGAAGCCTTGATGCGGGCGTCGCGCAAGCCGGAAATCATGGCCGACGCGGCTTACGCCGTGTTCGCAAAACCGGCGCGCGAATTTACCGGCAATTTTTTGATCGACGATACGTTCTTGGCCGAGAACGGCGTCAGCGACTTCGAGCGTTATCGCGTCGATCCAACGCAGAAGCTGGTGCAGGACTTCTTCGTTCCGGCCGACAGCGCCGCGCCGAAAGGCGTCGCGCTCGAAGTGCCGTTCCGCTGACGGATCTCCGCTTCACGCCAGCCAGCGCTTGCGTCTCTTGTAGTGTTTGCCTTCGCGGAAGGATTTGCGCTTGCCCTCGGCAACGCCGAGATAGAATTCCTTGACGTCCTCGTTTTCGGCGAGCGTCGTCGCCGCACCATCGAGCACGACGCGGCCGTTCTCCAGGATATAGCCATGGCCGGAATATTTCAGCGCCAGATTGGCATTCTGCTCCGCCAGCAGAAACGACACGCCTTCGCTCTCGTTGAGGCTCTTCATAATGGTGAAGATCTCCTCCACGATCTGCGGCGCCAATCCCATCGACGGCTCATCGAGCAGGATCATCTTCGGGTCAGACATCAGCGCGCGGCCGATGGCGCACATCTGCTGCTCGCCGCCTGACGTATAGCCGGCGAGCGACTGCCGCCGTTCGCGCAGCCGCGGAAAATAGGTGTAGACTTTTTCCAGATCGGCGCGGATCGCCGCGGCGCCGTCGCGCCGGGTGAATGCGCCGGTGAGGAGATTTTCCTCGACCGTCAGATGGCCGAAGCAGTAGCGGCCCTGCATCACCTGGATGCAGCCGCGCCGCACCACTTCGTTCGGCGAGAGCGCCTGCACTTCGGCGCCGTCGAATACGATCGCCCCTTTGGTGACCTCGCCGCGCTCGGAATGAAGCAGATTGGAGATCGCCTTCAGCGTGGTCGTCTTGCCGGCGCCGTTCGCCCCGAGCAGCGCGACGATCCCGCCGCTCGGCACCGCAAGCGAGACGCCCTTGAGCACGAGAATGACGCGGTCGTAGACCACCTCGATATTGTTGAGCGTGAGGATGGCGTCGGCCGCCGGCTGCGGCACGGCTTTAATCGCGGAAACGGCGGCCATAACTGTTCACTCTCCGCTTTTCCCGGGCCCAGCGCAGCACGAAATAATGCGCTGCAGACCCGGGACCGTCACAGACTCAGAGTGTTTGAAGTTCCCGGATCGGCGGCGCAACGCTGACGCGTTGCACCGCGTCCGGGAAATGCCGCTTCTTTTCAGCTTACGACGACTTGTCGCACGGCTCGGTCCGCTTCGGCCAGCCGGTGTTAGCTTTCACATATTCGTCGGCGGTGCTGTTGATCAGCGGCAGCACCTTGTCCTTGATCGGCTGGATCGAGGGCACGGTGGTGTTCCACTTGGTGCCGTCCCATTCGACGAGCGAGATGCCGCTGTGTCCGTTATGGTCGGCGCAGCTCAGATGGATCGGAGAAGCAAAGCCGGGCAGGCCCATCTCCTTCCAGCGCGTCTCGGAAATGTTGAGATTCTCAAAGCCGCGGCGCACGTCTTCGCCGTTGACCTGTTTCTTCCCGGTCAGCTGCTGCGCCGTGCGGATCGCCTCGGCGATCAGCGCGGAGTTGAGGACGGCGCGGTTGTAGAGATTCTCGCCAACCTTGTCCTTCGAGGCGATCTGGCTTTTGCCTTTGTCGACGACCAGCCTGACGATGTCCTGGATCGCCGGATAGTTGGTGCCGACGCCGTTGATGTCGAGCGAGCTATAGCCCTTCGCCTCCTGGCCGGCCGGACGCGCGTCGTCGTCGCCGCCCGACCACCAGACGCCGACCAGCCGGTTCATCGGAAACCCGATCCTGGTCGCTTCCTTGATCGCGGTCGGATTCATGGCGCCCCAGCCCTGGATGTAGATCCAGTCGGGCCGGTCGCGCCGAACGTCGAGCCAAAGCGAGCTTTGGTTCTGCATCTGCGGAGCAGGCACCGGATAGAGCTTGAGCTGGAAGCCATAGTCCTGCGCCAGCGCTTGCAGGAGCGGAATCGGCTCCTTGCCGTAGGGCGCGTCGAGATGCACGAGGCCGATCTTCTTGCCCTTAAGCTTGTCGAAGCCGCCTTCGACGTCGGCGACATGACGGATGAAGGCCGAAGCCCCGTCCCAGTAGGTCGCTGGCGCGTTAAAGATCCACGGGAATTGGTTGCCATCGGCGGAAGCCGAGAGCCCGTAGGCCATCGAGAAAACCGGCAGCTTGTCGACCGACGCTTTGGGAATAACCTGCAGCGTGATGCCGGTGGAGAACGGCGTGATGACGACGGGGTGCTTGTTCTTCACCGAGTCGTAGCACTCGACGCCTTTTTTGGTGTCGTAGCCGGTCTCGCACTCGTCGACGATGACCTTGACGCCGCCGATGCCGCCGTCGCGCTCGTTCAGCATGGTCATGTAGTCGCTCAGGCCGTTGGCGATCGGGATACCCGATCCGGCGAACGGGCCGGTGCGATAGGTAAAGTATGGGACGTAAAGTCCGTCCCCCGCCTGCGCGGTGGCAACCGCGGCAGGAACTGCCGTCGCAACCGCCAAGCCGAGAGCAATATGCTTCAGACGCATAGCCGTTTCTCCCTTTGTTTGCGCCGCTTGGGCGGCGCATTCTATTGCGGCCCTCGCCTCCCCGGGAAGGTACCAGGGCCCGCCCGGCTGCTGCCGGAGCGAAAATTGGGTGGAGTTTGCACCATCAGTAAGGAAAGGGCCACACCCTCAGCTTCTGTTTGCCAATTTGCCACAGACGCGCGAGCCCGTTCGGCTCAAGCACCAGAAAGACGATGATTAAGGCCCCGACGATCGCAAAAGTTAATTGTTCGGCGGCCGCGGGATGGATCGGCAAGCCGAAGGCGTCGGGAACCGCCCGCAGCGCAATCGGCAAAATGTAAATCAACGCAGCGCCGAAAAACGAGCCGATCAAGGTTCCGAGGCCGCCGATGATCACCATGAACAGAACCAAAAAGCTCTGGTCGATGGCGAATACTTCCGCTTCCGCGCCACCATACCACAGGAAGACCATCATGGCGCCGGCCACGCCGCAATAGAAGGAGGATACGGCGAACGCCAACAGCTTGGTGGGCAGGAGCCTGATGCCGATCAGCTCGGCGGCAAGATCCATGTCGCGAACCGCCATCCACATCCGCCCGATGCGGCCATGCACCAGGTTGGAGGCAACCCAGGTCATTAAAACGACAATGGAAAGCACGATCAAATAGCGAGTGACGGGCGTCGCGGTCGGGCCGGTCACCGGAATTCCAAACAAAGTCCGCAACGGCACCTCGATCGCACCCGAGACGCTGTTGTTATAGAGCCAGGGAATGCGGATGAAGCACCATTCCAGAAAGAACTGCGCCGCGAGCGTCGCCACCGCCAGATAGAAGCCCTTGATGCGCAGCGACGGCAGCCCGAACAGCACGCCGACCGCGGCCGAGAAGAAGCCCGAGGCGAGAATCCAGATAATGATGTTCACGTGCGGGAAGAAGGTCGTCAGCTTCAAGCACGCATAGGCGCCCACGCCCATGAAGCCGCCGGTGCCGAGCGAAAGAAGCCCGGTATAGCCGGTGAGCAGATTGAGCCCGATCGCGGCGAGCGCAAAGATCAGGAACGGGATCAGCACCGAATTGAGCAGGAAATTATTGCCCAAAAGCGGAAAGACTACGAAGGCGATCAAGAGAATGACCGCGACGCCGATCCGGTCCTGCAGAATCGGGAACACCGCCATATCGGCGGCATAGTTGGACTTGTATTGGCCGGCCTCGCGGTAAAGCATGATCAGATACGTTCGATGATTTTTTCGCCGAACAGGCCCTGCGGCCGGAACACCAGGAAGCCGAGCGCAATCACATAAGCGAGCCAGGTTTCGATGCCGCCGCCCAAAAGCGGTCCCCAATAAAATTCACCGAGCTTTTCGCCGATGCCGATGATCAGACCGCCGACAATGGCGCCCGGGATCGAGGTAAGACCGCCGAGAATAAGCACCGGCAGCGCCTTGAGCGCGATGATCTGCAGCGAGAAGGAAACCTCGGAGCGCGCGCCCCACATGATCCCGGTGGCAAGCGCCACCACGCCGGCGGCGAACCAGACGATCACCCAAATCTGTTCGAGCGAGATGCCGACCGAGAGCGCGGCCTGGTGGCTGTCGGCGACCGCGCGCAGCGCCCGCCCGATGCGGGTGCGCTGAAAGAAGACCGCGAGCACCGCGACCATGATGGACGCGATCACCACCGCGGCGATATCGATCTTCTGCAGCGAAACGAAACCTCCGAGCGCCTTGAATTCGAGTGCGCCGCGCGGAAGGTAAAGTTCGGACGTGATCATCACTTTGGGATTGCCGCCGAACACGAGCTGGCCGAGCCCGATCAGGAAATAGGTGAGGCCGAACGTGGCCATGAACAAAATAATGTCCGACTGATTGACCAGCGGCCGCAGCATGAGGCGCTCGACGCCATAGGCCAGCACGAACATCACCACGATGGTGAGCGCCAGTGCCACAAAGGCGGGCACTCCGTGTTCATGCAGCCCCACGAGCGTCAGCGCAGCGAACACCACCATGATGCCTTGCGCGAAATTGAACACGCCGGACGCCTTGAAAATCAGCACAAAGCCGAGCGCGATCAGGGCGTAGAGCACGCCGGCGACGAGACCGTCCCACAGCGTCTGCACCAGAAGATCCGGCGACGTGCCCATCTGCACGAAGGGATCGATGAATATCTTGTAGAGAATATCCATGCCGCCCTACCCCGCTTGCCGCTTCATACGCTGACCCCATGCGGCTCGCCGAGATAAGCGCGGATCACATTCTTGTCGCGCTTGACTTCGTCGGGCGTGGCGTCGGCGATCTTGCGGCCATAATCGAGCACGACCACGCGGTCGGACAAATCCATGACCACGCCCATATCGTGCTCGATCAACGCGATCGTCGTGCCGTATTGCTGGTTCACGTCGATGATGAAGCGCGACATGTCTTCTTTCTCTTCGAGATTCATGCCGGCCATCGGCTCGTCGAGCAGGAGCAGCTCCGGCTCCATTGCGAGCGCCCGGCCGAGCTCGACGCGCTTCTGCAGACCATAGGGCAGCCGGCCGACCGGAATTTTGCGGATCGCGGCGATCTCGAGAAAATCGATGATCTCCTCGACCCGGCGCCGGTGCTCGACCTCTTCCTGCAAGGCCGGCCCGTAGCGCAACAGCTGCCAGAAAAACCCGCGGCGCATCTTGAGCGCGCGGCCGGCCAGAATGTTGTCGAGCGTGGTCATGCCGCGAAACAGCGCCAGGTTTTGGAATGTGCGCGCAATGCCGCCCGCGGCCGCCGCATGCGGGCGCATGCTCCTACGCACCTGGCCCTTGAACGTGATGCGGCCCGAGTTTGGCTGGTAGAAGCCGTTGACCACATTGAGCATGGAGGTCTTGCCGGCGCCGTTGGGGCCGATGATGGCGCGAATTTCCCCCTTGCGGATGTCGAAGGAGACTCCGGTCAGCGCACGCACGCCGCCAAACGAGAGCGAAACGTCTTCGACGGCGAGCAACACCTCGCCGCTCCCCGCCTCGCGCGAGGACGGCGCCCTCACGCCGCGCGCTCCATTTTGGCCGCGCGGGCCGGATAGGGTTTCATGTCGCGGATCGTGACCCGCGCCGCGATCACGCCTTTGTGGCCGTCCTCGAAGGTAACCTCGGTGGCAATCTGCGCTTCGGTCGAGCCGTTGTAGAACGCCTCCACCAGCGGCGCATAACGGTCGATGATATGCCCGCGGCGGAGCTTCTGTGTGCGCGTGAGCTCGCCGTCGTCCGCATCGAGCTCCTTATGCAGGATGAGAAAACGCCGGATCTGTGCGCCCGCCATGATCTCTTCTTCCGACAGCGAACGATTCACCTCGTCGATATGGCGCGCGATCATCTCGTAGACGCGCGGATTGCCGGCAAGCTCCTGATAGGAGGCGTAGACCACGTTATTGCGCTCGGCCCAGCTGCCGACCGCGGTCAAATCGATATTGATCATGGCGCAGACGAAATCGCGGCCGGCCCCGACCGCCACCGCCTCGCGGATATTGGGATAGAATTTGAGCTTGTTCTCGATGTATTTCGGCGCGAACACGGTGCCGTCTTTGAGGTGGCCGACATCCTTGGCGCGATCGATGATCCGCAACTGCCCGGTCTTGGGATCGAAGAAACCGGCATCACCGGTGTGGACCCAGCCGTCGGGCGTGAGCACCTCGGCCGTGCGCTCCGGGTCTTTGTAATAACCCGAGAATACGCCCGGCGAGCGAAACATGACTTCGCCCGTCTCCGATATCTTGATCTCCACGTCGGGCGAGGCCTTGCCGACGGTTTCGGGATGGATCTCGCCGTCGGGCTGCGCGGTGATATAGACCGAGGCCTCGGTCTGCCCGTAGAGCTGCTTCAGGTTGAGACCGATGCCGCGATAGAAGCGGAAAATCTCCGGGCCGATCGCCTCGCCGGCGGTGTAGCCGATGCGGATGCGCGTGAGCCCGAATTGATTTTTCAGCGGGCCGTAGACCAAGAGATCGCCGATGGCGTAGAGAAGGCGAACGCCGAGCGGTACCTTCTCGCCGTCGAGAATCTTTTCGCCCCAGCGGTCGGCTAACGCGACGAAGAAATCGAACATCTTGCGCTTGAGCGCGCTCGCGTCCGCCATACGCACCATCGTCAAGGTCAGCAGGTTTTCATAAACCCGCGGCGGTGCGAACGCATAAGTCGTGCCGATTTCCCGGCGATCCTGCAGCACCGTTTCCGCCGTTTCCGGACAATTGACGCAATAGCCGGCGGTGTAAGCCTGGACGTAGGAGAAAATGTAGTCGCCGACCCAAGCGAGCGGTAGATAAGCGATCACTTCCTCTTTCTCGTCGAGGCGGTCGAAGGCATTGGCGTTGCGCGCCGAGATGATCGTGTTCTCGTAGGTGAGCATCACGCCCTTGGAGCGGCCGGTCGTTCCCGAGGTGTAAAGGATGACGCTGAGATCGCCGCCCTTGCCGGCAGCGACGCCAACTTCCCATTGCGACAGACAATCGGGGTCATTCGCGAGCTTCTTGCGGCCGATCGCCTGCACGTCCGTGAAAGCAATCAGCCGGCTGTGGTCGTAGTCCTTGAGGCCGCGCGGCTCGTCGTAAATGACCTGCTGAAGCTTTGGCACGCGATCGGATATGGCGATGACTTTATCGACCTGCTCCTGATCCTCGACCACCCCGAGCGTCACTTCGGCATGCGCCAGAACGTAGGCCATTTCGTCGGCGACCGCGTCGGCATAGACCGGTACCGGCACGGCGCCGAGCGCCTGGCCGGCGCACATCGCCCAATAGAGCCGCGGGCGATTGCTGCCGATAATCGCGAACTTGTCCCCGCGTTTGAGCCCAAGCTCGGCAAGGCCGATCGAGAAGGCGCGGATCTCCTCAAGCATCTGCGCCCACGTCCACGTCTGCCAGATGCCGAAATCCTTGTGGCGCATGGCGGCACGCGACCCCAGCGCCGCAGCATTATGGATAAGGAGCTTGGGCAGCGTATCTAAACGAGGATCAAGCGACTGCACCCGTTCCCTCCGCCCGCCTCCGCGGGATGGCGTCTTTCGCGGCACCGCGCGGATCCCAATCGGAGCCGCCCGCACCGCCTATGTCCAAAGACGTTATGTCCAAAGACGCCGCCGAGCCCTGACGGGGCCCGGCATCCCGCCGCGCAGGCGGCGCGGAAGCCGTTCACTTTCCCCCACATCAAGGCCATCGGCCCTTGGTTTATTTCGCCTAATGGCAAGGCGAATTCTCGCATTGCTGGACGAAAACGACAATGCTATTTCACGCCCGGAACTTAGGCAATTTGCCGCGACCTTTGGGTCAGCAAGTCCGCGCAACTGCCACCAGGATGGACGCCCGCTCCATGCTCGATTCGCCAGTCGGCGGCTCGCCGCAATTTTCCCTCGGTGAAGACCAGATCGCGGTTCGCGAGATGGCGCGCTCCTTCGCCGCCGAAGTTTTTGCACCGCACGCGGTCGCCTGGGACGAGGCCAAGCATTTCCCGGTCGCCGAGATGCGCCAGGCCGCGGAACTCGGCATGGGCGGCGTTTACATCTCTTCGGATGTAGGCGGCTCGGCATTGTCGCGGCTCGATGCGACGCTGATCTTCGAGGCGCTCGCCACCGGCTGCCCGACCGTATCGGCCTATATGTCGATCCATAACATGGCGGCCTGGATGATCGACGCTTATGGTTCGGAGGCGCAGCGCCAGAAGTGGCTGCCGAAACTCTGCACCATGGAGCTTTTGGCGAGCTATTGCCTGACCGAGCCGGGCGCAGGCTCCGACGCCGCGGCGCTTACCACCCGCGCCGTACGCGACGGCGACCATTATGTGCTCAACGGCCAAAAGCAATTCATTTCCGGAGCCGGCGCCGGCGATCTCTATGTCGTGATGGTGCGGACCGGCGGCGCAGGCCCGGGCGGGATTTCGACCCTCATCGTTCCGGGCAACACACCGGGCGTTTCGCTCGGCGCCAACGAGCGCAAAATGGGCTGGAACGCCCAGCCGACGCGCGCGGTGATTTTTCAGGACGCGCGCGTGCCGGTGGAAAGCCGGCTGGGCGAGGAAGGCATCGGCTTTAAGATCGCCATGGCCGGACTGGACGGCGGGCGGCTCAATATTGCGGCCTGCTCGCTCGGCGGCGCGCAGACCGCGCTGGAAAAATCGCTGGCCTACATGAAAGAGCGCAAGGCCTTCGGCAAGCGCCTCGACGAGTTTCAGGCGCTGCAATTCCGTCTGGCCGACATGGCGATTGCGCTGGAAGCGTCGCGCACATTCCTTTGGCGTGCGGCGGCGGCGCTCGACCGCAAGGATGCGAATGCCACGGCGCTCTGCGCCATGGCCAAGCGTTTTGTCACCGACGCCTGTTTCGATGTCGCCAATCAGGCGCTGCAACTGCATGGCGGTTATGGCTATCTGTCGGAGTTCGGCATCGAGAAGATCGTGCGCGATCTTCGCGTGCATCAGATTCTCGAAGGCACGAACGAAATCATGCGCCTCATCGTAGCGCGAAGCCTCGTCGGGCGATGAGCGCAATGACCGTGCAAGACAATTTGCAAGACGGTTTGCAAGGCGGCGTGCAAGACGCGCTGCAAGTCGGCGATCTTATCGTTCGCGAACAAAAGGCGCTGCGGCGGATCACGCTGAACCGGCCGAAAGCGCTTAACGCGCTTACCCTCGACATGGCCGTCAAAATGACCGCGCTGCTACGCTCCTGGGCGGCTGATCCGGCCGTCGGCGCGGTGCTGCTCGACGGGGCCGGTGAGCGCGGGCTGTGCGCCGGCGGCGATATCCGCGCGCTCTACGATGCGGCGAAGTCGGGCGATACGCTGCCGGAGAAATTCTGGGCGACCGAATATCATCTCAACGTGCTGATCGCCCGCTATCCGAAGCCTTTCATAGCGGTGATGGATGGCCTGGTGATGGGCGGCGGCGTCGGGCTCTCGACCCACGCCGCGCACCGCATCGTCACCGAGCGTTCGGCGGTGGCGATGCCCGAAGTCGGCATCGGTTTTTTTCCCGATGTCGGCGCCTCGTACTTGCTGGCGCGAACGCCGGGTTCTGCCGGCGCCTATATGGCCTTGACCGGCGATCGGATGAATGCAGCGGACGCGATCCATTGCGGACTCGCCGACGTTCATATCGATTCGACAACGCTTGCCGCGCTGCCCGAGGCGCTCGCCGATTGCCGTTCGGCCGACGATGTGCGGAGCCGGCTCGGCGCCATGTCGAGCGCGGCGGCCGGCGGCAAGATGGCCGCGGCACGGCCGTGGGTCGACGAATGCTTCAGCGCGAACGATGTCGAAAGCATTGTCGCCCGCCTCGCCGCCACGAAGGACGAAGGGGCGCGCGCGGCGCTCGCCAGCCTGCAGAAAATGTCGCCGACCTCGCTCAAGGTGACGCTGCGCAACGTGCGCGACGCGGCCGCTTTCGAACGCGTCGAGGCAAGCTTCCAGCAGGACTATCGGATCGCGCTCGCCTGCATCGCCGGCCACGATTTCATCGAAGGCATTCGCGCGCAGATCGTCGACAAGGATCGCAATCCGCGCTGGCGGCCCGACACGATCGAGGGCGTGACACCCGACATCGTCGACCGGCATTTCAAAATGGTCGGCAATCTGGAATTGAATTTCGCTGATTAAGCAGAGAGAGAGAGGCTTACCGCTCATGGCAAATATCGAATTCATCGGCCTTGGCAACATGGGCGGCCCCATGGCGGCCAATCTGGTCAAGTCCGGCGAGCGTGTGCTGGGTTTCGATGTCGTGCCGGCCTCGCGCGAAACCTCCGCCCGCGACGGTGTGCAGATCGTCGGCAACGCCAGAAGCTGCGTCGACAACGCCGATGTCGTCATCTCCATGCTGCCGGCGGGTGAGCACGTCTTGTCGGTATGGAAGGATGTGCTGCCGGCCGCGAACCAGGGCGCGCTGTTCATCGATTGCTCGACCATCGACGTCGCGAGCGCGCGCCAGGCGCACGGGCTCGCGGCCGAGCGCGGCATCGCCACACTCGATGCACCGGTCTCCGGCGGGGTCGGCGGCGCCAAAGCGGCGACGCTCACCTTCATGGTCGGCGGCAGCAAGCATGCCTTCGAACGCGGCAAGCCGATCCTCGAACGCATGGGCAAGCGGGTCGTGCATTGCGGCGAAGCCGGCAACGGCCAGGCGGCGAAGATCTGCAACAACATGATCCTCGGCATCTCGATGATCGCGGTGAGCGAGGCATTCGTTCTCGGCGAGAAGCTTGGCCTTTCGCATCAGGCTTTGTTCGACGTCGCCTCGGCGTCTTCAGGGCAATGCTGGTCGCTGACCAGCTATTGCCCGGTCCCCGGCCCGGTTCCGGCCAGCCCCGCCAACAACGATTACAAGCCGGGCTTCGCCGCGGCCCTGATGCTGAAGGATTTGAAGCTTGCGCGCGAAGCGGCTCAATCCGTCCACGCACATACCGCGCTCGGTGCGCAGGCGGCCGAGATCTACGAGCACTTCGCACAGGAAGGTCATAGCGGTGCGGATTTTTCCGCGATCATCAAGCTCGTGCGCGGGCGGGCGTAGAGCGTCATGGTTTTAAGTTGAAGCGGCCGGCGCTTTGTCCTCCTGCCCCGCGAAGCGGGGAAGGGGGACCGCTCTGCGCAGCAGAGCGGTGGAAGGGGCGACGGCCGCAAAGCTTAGCTCCACCGTCGAAGATTTACCGGGTCGCCGCGCGCCCCCTCCACCATGCTTCGCATGGTTCCCCTCCCCCGCTTCGCGGGGGCGGATGCGAAATAAGCCCGCGTTGGCACGCGTCGCGCTCGTTGAAATACCGCGGGCCCAAGTCGGACCCGCGGCCGAAACATCATCGCGTCGAAAATTCAGCCTTACTTCGCCGGATCAGTCGGCGACCACAGCTTGATCGGCGATGTCTTTTCGTAAGCCATGCCCTTCGGATAAGAGATGATTTCCATCTGCAGGCCCCAAGGCGCCAGGAAATAGGTAATGGCCTGACCGGCCGCAGGTCCCTCTTTCACCGGGAATGGACCGAAGAAGGTCTTCACGCCCTTGCTGTCGAGATAATCCTTCGCCGCCTTGATGTCGTCCACGTAGAGGGCGATGTGATAGCCGCCGATATCGCTGTTCTTCGGCGTCATGTTCTTTTGGTCAGGCGAGCTATATTGAAACAGCTCGATGTTGGAGCCGTAGCCGCAACGCACCAGCGTGATCTGATGAATCACGGCCTTGGGGTCCACGTTGAGCAAGTCGTGCATGAACGTGCCCTTGTCGTCCGCGAACGGACCGAACGACATCGCCTCCTTGCAGCCGAGCACGTTGACGAAGAAATCGGCCGCCTGCTTGATGTCGGGCACGGTGATGCCGGTATGATCGTGGCCGCGCATGCCCGGAATGCCGTCGGCGGGGGCTGCGGATGCTCCTGCCAGCATCGCCGCGCCGATCGCGGCGATGGCGATAATGTGGGTCTTTGCAAACACGTCTCTCTCCTCTGTCGGGACTGGTTTTAACGATCGCGCCGGGGTCGCCCGGTACCGGCAGCGCGACACTTTTTTGAGCATGATCTTTTCCGAAAACCGGGTTTTCGCTTTTCGGGTCATGCTTTCCTCAGGCGGTAGCCGCCGCCTCGGCGCCGGCACCGCGGGTCAACCAACCGGGATCGACCGACGGCAGCGGAATGGCATCGATCAGCATGCGCGTGTATTCGGCCGCCGGCGCTGCGAAGACGCGCTCGCACGGGCCTTCCTCGACCACACGGCCGTCGTGCATCACCACCACGCGCTGACAGATCGAACGGATCACGGAGAGATCGTGACTGATGAACGCGAGTGCCAAATGCATTTCGCCGGTCAGCTCCTTGAGGAGCCGCAGCACCTGGGCCTGCGTAGACACGTCGAGCCCCGAGACAATTTCGTCGGCGAGCACGAAATCCGGCCGTAAAACCACCGCCCGCGCGATGCCGACGCGCTGGCGCTGGCCGCCGGAAAGCTCATAGGAGTAACGATCGACGGTTATGCGCGAGAGCCCGACGCGGTCGAGCACGTGATAGACTAGATCGAGTGCGTCTCTGCGGGTCTTGGCAAGCCCGTGCAAAATGGCCGGCTCGATCAGGATACGCCCGATCGTGTGCCGCGGATTGAGCGACGACATCGGATCCTGAAAGATCATCTGCATACGCCGCCGGAACGGCTGCCGGTGCCGCTCGTCAAGCGTATTGATGTAAGTGCCGTCGAACAGGACCGTGCCGGCCGTCGGCGTGACGAGACCGAGCAAAGCGCGGCCGAGCGTGGTCTTGCCGGAGCCGGATTCGCCGACAATGCCGACGGTCTCGCCCCGGCCGACCCGGATATCGACGCCATGCAGGATCGTCGTCGCCTGCGGCCCGCGCCCAAGCAAGCTCCGCGGCCGATCGTAAGATACGACAAGACCATTCGCGACCAGGAGATCGTCAGCCATCGCGTGACTCCAGGAGGCTGACGTCAAAGGCCGAGATTTCCGCGCGCAGCGCCGAGATTACCTCCGGCGGCGTCGGCTCGAGGCCGATGTCGGGCCGATCGTAGCGCGGGTTGGCCGCGAGCAAGGCCTTGGTGTAGGCATGATGCGGGTTCGTAAGAACATCCGCCGTCGTCCCCTGCTCCACCACCTTGCCCATATAAAGCACGGTGGTGCGGTCGCAGATTTTCGCCACGACGCCGAGATCGTGCGAGACGAACAGCACACTCGTGCCGTGACGCTCCTGCAGCGCGCGGATGAGCCGCAGGATTTGCTTTTGCACCGTGACGTCGAGTGCGGTGGTCGGCTCGTCGGCGATGACGAGCTTAGGCTCAAGCCCGAAAGCGGCGGCGATGAGAACGCGCTGGCGCATGCCGCCGGACAATTGATGCGGATAGCTGTTGAGGACGCGCTCCCGATCGCGGATCTGCACCTCCTCGAGCAGCGCATGCGCGCGTACGCGCGCCTCCTTGGCCGAGAGCCCGCGTTTCAATCGCAGGCCGTCGGTCATTTGCGCATCGATCCGCCGCGCCGGGTTGAGCGCCGTCAAAGGATCCTGCGGGATAAGCGCGATGTCGCGGCCGAGCACGGCGCGCAGGCCGCGCGGCGACAGCGAAAGAAGATCGGTGCCCTCGAAGTCGATGCGCCCGCCGGTGACCCGCACTTGCGAGGGAATGATGCCGAGGATCGCCTTGGCGATCGTCGATTTGCCGGCGCCGCTTTCCCCGACCAGCCCATGCACTTCGCCGGTGCCGACGGTGAGCGAGACGCGCCGAAGCACCGGCTTGTTGCCGTCGCGCAGCGAAACCGCGCTCAATCTCTCGATGGCGAGCCGGGGTTCGGTCATCGGCGCAACACCGGATCGAGACTGCGGGCCAAGCCGTCGCCAAGCTGGTTGAACGCAACCACCGTGGCAAACAGAGCGGCAAGCGGCACCGCCAGCACCCACCATCCTTCATGCACGATCTGCCGGCCTTCGGCGATCATGCCGCCCCAGGTCGGCGTGTCCGACGAGACCGAAAGGCCGACGAAGGACAGGATCGCCTCGACCACAACCGCAATCCCCATCTCCAGCGTGAGCAGCGCGATCAGGACCGGCATGACATTGGGAAGGATTTCGCGGAACAGGATGGCCGGGCGCCGGAAGCCGATGGTGCGCGCCGCGACCACATAATCCATCTGCGCCTGGCCCATGGTCTCGGTGCGCACCACCCGGCAAAAGCGGGTCCAGTCGATCACGACGATGGCGGCGATCACCGAGTGCAGCCCGGCGCCGAGCACCGCCACCAAGAGGATCGACAGCAGCACCGGCGGAAACGCCATCCAGATATCGACCAGCCGCGAAATCAGCGCCTCGACCCAGCCGCGGAAGAATCCGGCAAGCAAGCCGAGCAGCGAACCGATCAGACAAGCAAGCCCGGCGGCGACAAAGGCAACGGTAAGCGAAATACGCGCCCCGAAAATCACGCGCGAAAGTACGTCGCGCCCGAGCCCGTCGGTGCCGAGCAGAAATCCCGGCTCGGCATCGGGAAAGCCCATGGGCGGCAATGTGGCCGCGAGCAGATTCTGCGCCAGCGGATCCTGCGGGGCGATGAACGGCGCGAATACGGCGATGACGATCAGCAGCAGGATGAATCCGCCGGCGAAAACGACCTTGGGATCGCGCGCCAGGCGCTGCGCAATCGACGGCGGCCGCGGATCCGCGTCCGGCGCCGAAGTCATCGAGGTTGGTGACCAGTGTTCCACGTCGCTGCCGGCCGGCTCAGGCGTGCCGCAAGCGCGGATTGAGCGCCGCGACCGTGAGATCAACCCCGATATTGATCAGAATGAAGATCAATCCGAACAACAGGACGAGGCCTTGGATCAGCGGGAAATCGCGATTGATGACGGCGTCGATCGCGAGATTGCCGATGCCGGGATAGGCGAAGATCCGCTCGACGATCACCGTGCCGCCGATCAGGAAGGTGAATTGAACGCCGGTGAGCGCAAGCGTGGGGCCGACCGCATTGCGCAAAGCTTCCTGCAGCACCAGGCGAAGCTCGCGGAAACCTTTGATCCGCGCCAGCAGCACGTAATCTTGCAGCATGGCCTCTTTCAATGACTGCTTGAGCAAGCGCACGATGACGGCGGCGAGCGGCAGCGCCAGCGCCACGGTCGGCATGATCATGTGGCTTATGATGTCGGCCGCCACCGCGAAGCGGCCGGTGAGCACGCTTTCGGCGAGATAGAAGCGGGTCGAGAAGCCTTCGGCGAGCTCGGGATCGATGCGGCCGGTGAGCGGCAGAACCGGAATCGCCACCGCAAAGACGAGAACGAGCGCGAGCGCCCAGATGAAGTCCGGCACGGCGAGCAGGATCGAGTTCAATCCGTCAATGATGGTTTCACCGATCGTGCGCCGCATCAACGTGCCAGCGACGGCGACGCTGCCGCCAAAAATAACCGCGACCAGAAGCGCCAGGATCGCAAGCTCAAGCGTGGCGGGCAGCCGCGAGGCCAGCACCTCTGTCACCGGGAGATGCAACGTGATCGAGGTGCCGAAGTCGCCGGTGACCACGCCCTTGATCCAGATCCAGAACTGCACAAAGAGCGGCGCGTCGAGCCCGTAATGCGCTTTCAGCGCGGCGATGTCCGCCGGGCCGGCGCCCGGCGAGATCATCATCGCGACCGGATCGCCGGGCACGACGCGCAGCAGAACGAAGACCACGACTGCAACGCCCGCAAGCGTCAGGAGCGCCATGGCCACGCGATTGGCGACGACAGAAAGCAACATCAACGGTCCTTAACTGACCGCGTCGATGGCCGCCGCGCCCCGGCGCGGCGGCGGACCGCTTCGACGTTAGACTTAGGCCTTGGTGACCAGCGTCGCCGGTTGCACGGCTCCCGAAACGTTCGGAGTTACCTTGAGATCTGACTTGTAGAGAATCGGCTGAGCATATTGGAGGAGCGGCAGCACATAGCCCTGTTGGGCGATGTAACGGTCGACGTCCTTCCAGCCCTGAATGCGCTTTTTCTCGTCCTTCTCGCCCCACAGCGGGCCGATCTTGGCGTCCAGGTCCTCCGAGTGCCACGCCGAGTGCGGCGATTTGCTCCACATGGCAAAGCCAGTCGAGGTGGTCGGGTCGCCGATGGCGTTGCCCCAGTTATAGAAAGCCGCCGGCGCCAGCTTGTGCGACATGCGCAGCTCGAAATGCTTGGCGATCTCGTAGATCTCGATGTTGGCGTCGATGCCGACATTGCGCCACATGCCGACGATCGCCTGGATCATTTCGTAATCCTTCGGCTTGAAGCCGCGCGTCGTCTGGATGGTGAACTTGACCGGCTTTTCCTTCGAATAGCCGCTGGCGGCTAGCAGCTTGGTCGCCATCGCCGGATCGTAGGGCACTTTGATCGAGGGATCGAAGGCCGCGTATTCGGGCGCTTCCAGCGTCGCGATCGGCACCCCATAGCCGCGCAACAGACGCTTAATGATCGTGTCCTTGTCCACGGCATGGGTCATCGCGAGACGAACGTTCTTGTCGTCCATCACGCCGCCATTGGTGATGAAGATCATGCCGATATCCGAAATCGGCGTGCAGACGCCTTTCAGTCCGGCCTTGCCCTTGAGCCGGTCGTATTCCTCGTACGGCACTTCCAGCGTGAGGTCCGACTTTCCGCTTTCGATTTCGGCGACGCGGCTGGTGGCATCCGGCACGAACTTGAAGACCACGGTCTCGAAGGTGGGCTTGCCGCCCCAATATTTCGGATTGGCCTTGAGCCGCAGATAGGCGTTGCCCTCGTAGGCGTCGACCATATAGGGGCCGGTGCCGACCGGCTTCTTTTCGAAGCCTTCCGGGCCGACCTTCTCGAAATAGGCTTTCGGCAACACGTAGCCGGTGAGGAAGGCCATCCACTTGAAGAGGACCGGGTCGTATTGCTTGACATCGGCCGTGATGCGTTTGCCGTCGACCTTGAAATTGTCGATGCCGGCCCAGATGAACGACACGGGGTTGCCGCCATCCGGCTTCGCTTCGCGCTGAATCGACCAGACAACATCCTCGGGCGTAAACGGCGTGCCGTCATGCCAGACGACGCCTTCCCGCACGTCCATCCACACTTTGCTTTTGTCGTCGTTCCAGCCCCAGCCGGTGAGCAGGCCGGGCTCGAACGCCAGATTCGGCTTTTGCCCGATATACTGATCGAAGATTGAACGATAGATCGCCTGGATGGTCGGGTTGACCGACGACGGCCCAGTCTGCGGATCGAACGACGGCAGGTTAACGTTGTAGGCGATGTTGAGCGTGCTGCCGACGGCCGCGCTGGCAAAGCGCTGAGGCGCGAGCAGCGTGCCGATAAGGCCGCCGCTCGCGGCGAGGGCCTGACGACGCGTGAGATTGAACATGTTCTGAAACTCCCCCATTAGACCGCCGCGGGCGGCACTCCTGCGCACGACTCTACGCTTTGGTGCATAGCTGATCGGCATCTGGACCGAGATACTTTAAACCTAAAGCAACGGGCGGACAAGCTGACGCATTGGGCTTTTTTTGCACAATTTTAGGCACTACCTGCCGGAGAGCGCAGCAGATTTCCGCCCGGCGACGGTTAACGGTCCGCGGCCAGCGGGACCATTGCAAGACATTCGGGAAGGTTTATTAAGTATTATTAGAAATGGCGGGGCGCGCTGATCAAGCAGCGCCGGCCTGGAGGCTCTCATGGCGGAACGGTCGTTCGCACGCGAAGTGCAGGATCTCAAACTCGGTGAAGGTGACGAATTCCGCGGCGAAGGGATTCTCGCCATCACCAAGGCGCTGCTGCAATCCGGCGTTTCCTATGTCGGCGGGTATCAGGGCGCGCCGATTTCCCATCTGATGGATGTGCTCGCCGACGCCAAGGACGTGCTGGACGAGCTCGGCGTGCATTTCGAAAACTCGGCTTCCGAAGCCGCGGCCGCGGCGACGCTCGCCGCCTCGGTCATGTATCCGATCCGCGGTGCGGTGACGTTCAAGGCTCCCGTCGGCATCAACGTGGCCTCCGATGCGATCGCCAATCTCGCCTCCGGCGGGGTCAAAGGCGGCGCGCTGATCATCATCGGCGAAGACTATGGCGAAGGCTCCTCGATCATGCAGGAGCGCTCCCATCCGTTCGCCATGAAATCGCAAGTCTGGCTGCTCGATCCGCGCCCGAACCTGCCGACCATCGTCAGGGCCGTCGAAGAAGGCTTCGAGCTTTCCGAAGCTTCCAACACGCCGGTGATGCTGGAAGTGCGTATCCGCGCCTGTCACGTGCACGGCCGCTTCGTCTGCAAGGATAACAAGAAGCCCAGCTTCACCTTGCGCGAGGCGCTGGAAAATCCGCGCCGCGATAGCGAACGCGTCGTGCTGCCGCCCGCCTCTTACTTGCACGAGCGCGAAAAGATCGCGCAGCGCTGGCCGGCGGCGGTCAAGTTCATCAAGGATCGCAAGCTCAACGAATTTTTCGGCCCCGAGACCGCCGACATCGGCATCGTGGTGCAAGGCGGCATGTACAATTCGGTGATGCGCGCGCTGCAGCAGCTCGGTCTTGCCGACGTGTACGGCGAGACGGCGGTGCCGATCTACTGTCTCAACGTCACCTATCCGCTGATCGATGACGAGGTCGCCGCCTTCGCGATGAACAAGAAGGCGATCCTCATCGTCGAGGAAGGCCAGCCTGAATTCATCGAGCAGGCGCTCAATACGATCCTGCGCCGGCGCGACATCCAGACCAAGATCAGCGGCAAGGACGTATTGCCGATGGCCGGCGAATACACACCGCAGGTCGTCACCAAGGGCATCAAGGCCTTTCTCGAGCTTTACGCGAAGAACCTGCTCGGCAACGCGCCGCCGCCGCCGGATGCCTCCGAAGTGCTCGCCAATCCGAGAGTCAAAGAGCTCGCCAAGACCTTGCCGCCACGGCCGCCGAGCTTCTGTATCGGCTGCCCCGAGCGGCCGATCTTTGCTGCAATGAAGCTCGTGGAGCAGGAACTCGGCCCGCACCAGATCGCCGGCGACATCGGCTGCCATCTGTTCGCGAGTTTGCCGCCGTTCAATATCGGCGGCACGACCATGGGCTACGGACTGGGCCCGGCGTCGTCGTCGGCCTTCAACGTCAAGGCCGACAAGAAACCGATCTCCGTGATCGGCGACGGCGGGTTTTGGCACAACGGCCTGTCCACCAGCATCGCCAATGCCGTCTACAACAAGCAGGACGGCGTCATCATGGTGGTCGACAATTTCTATTCGGCGGCAACCGGCGGGCAGGACATCATGTCGTCGCGCGCGGTCAATCCGGCGCGGTCGACCAACAACACTATCGTCGATGCGGTGAAAGGCGTTGGCGTCAAATGGGTGCGCCACATCGACCGCACCTACGATGTTGCGCGCGTGCGCGCGACGCTGCGCGAAGCGCTCACGACCAAGGAGGGCGGGCCGAAGGTTATCGTCGCGTCGTCTGAATGCATGCTCAACAAGCAACGCCGCGTGAAGCCGCTGTTTCAGAAGTCGGTACGCGACGGCCAGCGGATGGTGCGCGAGCGCTTCGGCGTCGACGAGGACGTGTGCACCGGCGATCACGCCTGCATCCGGCTTTCCGGCTGTCCCTCGCTCTCGCTCAAGCACACCGACGACCCGCTCAAGGACGATCCGGTCGCGGCCATCGACAACAACTGCGTCGGCTGCGGCAATTGCGGCGAGGTTTCCGAAGCCGCCGTGCTCTGCCCTTCGTTCTATCGGGCCGACATTATTCACAACCCGACCTGGTTCGACCGCTTCATGGCGGGGCTGCGGCGTTCGGTGATCGGCTTCCTGCAGCGGCGGCGAGAGGCAACACGCATCGCTTTCGCGGACTGATACGGATCACGCGATCATGAACGACCTTTCGGGCACGCCGATAACACCGACGCGCTACACGACCGAACGGCCGATCTGCGTGGCCGTGCTCGCCATGGGCGGACAAGGCGGCGGCGTCCTGTCCGATTGGATTGTGGAGCTTGCCGAGTCGCAGGGCTGGCACGCGCAGTCGACCTCGGTGCCCGGGGTGGCGCAGCGCACCGGCTCGACACTCTACTACGTCGAAATGCTGCCGCCGAAAGCCGGCCGCGCGCCGATCCTCTCGCTGATGCCGGCGCCGGGCGAAGTCGATGTGGTGCTCGCCGCCGAATTGGCCGAAGCCGGGCGCTCCATTTTGCGCGGCCTGGTCACCCCCGACCGCTCGACGCTGATCGCCTCGACCCATCGTTTGTACGCGGTCGCCGAGAAGGAAAAGCCCGGCGACGCCACCATCGATCCGAACGTGATCGTGGAAGCGGCCGGCGTCGCGGCCAAGCGCGTCATCGCCTTCGACATGGAGACGCTGGCGACCAAGAATAACAGCATGATCTCGTCCTGCCTGTTCGGCGCTCTGGCTGCTTCCGGCACCCTGCCGTTCGTGCCCGAGGCCTTCGAGGCGATCATCGGCGGCGGCGGCCGCGGCGTCGAATCAAGCCTCAAAGCGTTCCGCGCCGCGCACGATCAAGCAACGCAGCCGCCGGCCGCCGCCGGGCCGGCGGTCAAGCGCCCGACCAAACGCCTGGCGCCCCTGCCCGCTTCAGCCGGGCGCCCGGATCTCGATAAGCTCATCGCGCGCATTCGCGAATTTCCGCAACCGCTGCATCCGATCCTTTATGCGGGCGTGAAACATCTGACTGATTTTCAGGATCCGGCCTATGCCGGCGAATATCTGGGCCGTCTCGCCAAGCTTTATCAGCTCGATCAGGCAAACGGCGGCGCCATCAAAAACCACGCGTTTACCGCGGCGGCGGCGAAATATGTCGCGGTGGCCATGGCCTACGATGACGTCATCCGCGTCGCCGATCTGAAAACCCGCAGTAGCCGTTTTGAGCGGGTCGTGCGCGAGAACAGCGTCGGCCAAGGGCAGATCGTCTACACCACCGAATACATGCATCCGCGACTCGAGGAAGTGGCCGGCACGATGCCGGCCGCGCTTGGACGCTTTGTTGAAGCGAACCCGGCCTTGTTCGGCTGGGCCTTCCGCAAGGGCCGCCGCGTGCGCTCGGGCACCGTCCACTGGTTTCTGATGCTATACGTGCTGGCGGCATTCAAACCGATCCGCCGCACGACGCTGCGCCATCAGCGCGAAATGGCGCATATGGAAAAGTGGCTCGCGGTCGCCACCGGCCACGTTACGCAAAACTACGACGTCGCCGTCGAGGTGCTCAACGCGCGCCGGCTGGTAAAGGGCTATTCCGACACGCATGCGCGCGGCGAGTCAAAATTCGACCGCGTGATCGGGGCGGTGCCGCTGTTGGCGCCGCGCGCCGACGGCGCCGACTGGATGCGCCGGCTGCGCGACGCAGCGCTCATGGACGAGAACGGCATTGCCCTCGACGGCGCGCTGAAAACCATCGCCACACTGTAGCAGCGTCGGTCGACGCGACGAACAAACGAGAGCTTGTCAGTCCGCCGGACGTTCGCTGTTCGGACATGCGCTGGTCGGCAGACCGCATGGTGCGTCCAATATGCCGTGACCGGGAACGTAGATGTAAGCGGGCGCGTATATGGCGCCGGGCCCGTATGGATCGCCGACGGCGTCGTAAACACCGCCAAATCCGTAACGGGGACCTGCAGGCCCGGGGCCGTAGGCGCGATCTTGGGCGAAAGCTAAATTTGTCTCCGCCGCCAGCATGATCGACGCGACGGCAAGGCCTGCGATGAGCGCGAAGCTTAACTTCTTCGATGACATGGCGCGTTCCTCCGTGGCTACGGCCCCGAGAGAGCCAACCTTGTCCTGCCCGGCCGGTTGCGCCGCGAGAGATGAGATTCCTCGTCGTGGTTGCGGAGCGGCAAAGTAGATCGGTCGCAGCTAGCTAAAATTCGACAGCTCGGTGGCTGGCCACGCCCGGATGACCGAAGCGCGGCGCTTTGAGCGTCGCGCCCCCTTAACCCAACGCCTTCGCCAACAAATGACCGGAGCCGCCGCCGAGGCCCGGGCCCGGATGCGTCGAGGCGCCGATATGATGAAGCCGCGCCACCGGCGTGCGGTGATTGATCGAACTGTGGAACGGCCGCCAGATAAAGAACTGATCGATGCCGCAGAAGCCGCCGTAAGGATCGCCGCCCACCAGATTCATATTGAGGACTTCGAGGTCGGCTGGCGAGTACGCCTTGCGCGCAATCACGTTGTCGCGGAAACCGTCGATGTGTGACGCAAGAATCGCCTCGATCCGATCGGCATATTTCTCCCGCACCGCTTCGGTCCATTTGCCATCCGCCGGCGCGGCAATCTCGCCGGCGGCATCGCCTTTGATGAAGCGCGGCGCTTCCGGCAGTTGCAACCAGAGGATCGATCGGCCCTCCGGGCAGCGGCCGGGATCGAGCGCCACCGGCTGTCCGACGCAGATCGTCGGCACCGCCGGCAGCATGCCGCGCTCAGCTTCGTTCGCCGCTTTCGACACGCCGTCGAGCCCGGGCGTCAGATGCGTGAGCGCGACCGTGCCCAGCGCCGGCGCTTTCCATTTCGGCGGAGCTTTGAGCGCATAATGGACCTGAAAGTTTCCTTTGCCGTAACGATATTGCGCTACCGATTGCTTCACGTCCGCGGGCAGCGCGATGTCCGCGAGCAAGCGCCCGTAAAGCTGGTTCGGCGTCACCGAGCAAATAACGCCTTCGGCCGCTTCGATCTCGCGGCCGCCGGCGAGGCGGACGCCGCGGGCGCCGCCGTTACTGTCGACCAGTACCCGCTCCACATCGGCATTCACTTCCACGTCGCCGCCCTGATCGCGGATCAGGCGCTCAAAAGCGGTGAGCGCATTCTTGGCGCCGCCTTTCACGATCGGCGCGCCGGCGACCTCGAGAGCGAACGCGATCACTTTGCTCATCTGGCCGGAATAGGCGCTTTCCGGGCCAAGCCCGGTATGCAGCACCCACGGCGCAAACAGCGCCCGCACCACCTCCGACTGGTAACGCGTTTCGAGCCACGCGCGCGCGGTGCCGAGCGCCTCGCCGAAATAGGTCGCCAACCCGCGCAACCCCCGCCGCCAGGCTTCGCGCGCGATGATCTTGAGCATCGCGCGCGACCAGAGCGAGCCGCCAAGAAGAGCGAACAGAAACGGCGCGTCGGCGCCGACGCGATCCACATCGGCGGCAAAGCGCGCGCCGTCGCCGGCCGCCAGTTGATCGAAGGCGGCGACATTCGCCTTGCGGTCCATGGTGAGGATCGCGTGCCGGCCATCCGGCAAGACCACCGCGGTCGGCGCCGGCGAGTGCGCGAATGCGAGCCCACGCTTTTCCAGTTCGGGCCCGAGCTCGGCAAAAGCCGGCGAGGTGATGAACAAGACGAATGTCGTCGCCATCACGTCGTGGATAAAGCCCGGTGCCGTGATCTCCTCGGTGCGGATGCAGCCGCCGATCCGTTCGTTGCGCTCAAGCACCAGCACCTTGTGGCCCTTGCGGCCCAATTCGGCCGCCGCCACAAGCGCATTGATCCCGCTTCCGACGATGATGTAGTCGGCGGCCGCCATGGGTGTTTGCCTAGCAAAGGTTGGTCTACTTCTTGGGCACCAGCGCGAGCACCCGCAATGGACTACCGGTGCCTTTGACGATCTTGAGCGGAGCCGCGATCAGGATCGCTCCCTTCGGCGGCAGCTTGTCGAGATGGCAGAGGCTGGCGAGGCCATAACGGTTGGCCTTGTGCATGAAGGTATGGGCCGGGAACGGCGGATCCATACCGCCGGCCGAGCCGGCGTCGGTGCCGACGGTTTCCGAACCCCAGCCGACGACGCCCTTGGAGATCAGGTAGTGAATCGTCTCCGCGGTCGGGCCCGGCGAATGCGGCCCCTTGGCATCGGCGTTGAGGAATTTTGCTTCGCTGTCGTTGCGCTTGTACCAGTCGGTGCGCATCACCACCCAGCAGCCGGCCGGAATATCGCCATGGGTCTTCTCCCAGGCTTTGACGCCGTCGACGGTCAGGAGAAAATCGGGATTTTTCGCAGTCTCCGCCGAGCAGTCGATGACGCAGACCGGCGCCACAAAATTCTTCACCGGGATGGTGTCGGTGGAGCCGTCCTTGTAGTCGCGGCCGCTGATCCAGTGCACGGGCGCGTCAAAATGCGTGCCGGAATGTTCGCCGAGCTTGAGCCAATTCCACGCCCAGAACGGGCCGTCCTTATCGTAGTTCGAAATGGCGTGGACCTCGATCGTCGGCGTGTTCTTGCCGATCTCGGGCGGCAGCTTGATCAATGGCGTTTCCGGGCCGAGCGGAGCGGTCAGGTCCACCACCTCGACGGCGCCGGACGCGAGCGCCGATGCAAAGTCGCTGAGAACTTGGATACTGGTCATGCGGTCTCTCCGTGGCGCCCCTGAATGTTGTTGCGTCAGGCGCAATGAAGGGGAAGCCTAGCCCAATCATTTTAGATATGAAATATCTGCGCTGGCAAGCGATCCGGAAACATTCATGCGCCAGCGGCAGAATATGGGAACCAGCGAATGCCTTACGACGCAGTCGTGATTGGCGCCGGCGTCAACGGACTCGCAGCCGCTGTGCATCTTGCCGCCAAGGGCTGGAAAGTCGCGGTGGTCGAGCGCGCGGACATGCCCGGCGGCGCGGTCAAAACCCGCGAGATCACCCGGCCCGGCTTTCGCCACGACCTCTACGCAATGAATTTGGGCCTGTTCGCAGGCTCGCCGTTTTTCGCAGCCCACAAGGAGCGCCTTTTCGCTCAGGGGCTTGCCTTCGTCAGCGCGGAGCACTGTTTCGCGAGCGCATTTCCCGACGGCACTTGGCTCGGCGTCGAAAAAAATCCGGAGGCCAACGCGAACCGCATCGCGGCCTTCAGCGCGGCCGATGCCGAACGCTGGCGTGCGATGACGGCGGCCTTCGCGCAAGACGCGCCGCATATCTTCGGTCTGCTCGGCGCGCCGATGCCGTCCTGGCAAGCGTTGCGCACAATCTTCGCCGCCTGGCGGGCGCGGGGGACCAGTTGGGTCGCCGACACGGCGCGGCTGCTTGCCGCCTCGCCGCGCGAATGGCTGGACGAGAATTTTGAGAACGAAAAGCTCAAGGCCATGATGGCGGTCTGGGGCATGCACCTTGATTTCTCTCCAGACGTCGCCGGCGGCGCGCTGTTTCCCTATCTGGAAGGAATGGCGGACCAGATTTTCGGCATGGCGCTCGGTCAGGGCGGCGCCGACACCATCATCGCCGCCATGATCGGCGCGATCAAAGCGAGCGGCGGCGAAGTGCGGCTCGGCGCGCCGGTGCAAAGCATCGTGATGGAAAACGGCGCCGCCAGAGCCGTGGTGCTGGCGAGCGGCGAGCGCATCGAAGCGACGCGCGCGGTGATCGCCAATCTGCATCCGCGCGTGTTGTTCGGCGATCTGGTGCGCGACGCGCCACCGGCGGCGCAGCGGCTTGCCAAACTGCGGCCCGGGCCGGCGACGATGATGATCCATCTGGCGCTCAACGCATTGCCGGCCTGGAGCGCGGGCGCGGACTTGCGCAAATTCGCCTATGTGCATCTTGCTCCGTCCCTCGCGCAGATGGCGAGAACCTATACCGAGGCGCTCGACGGGCTGTTGCCGGCCGAGCCGGGCCTCGTCGTCGGCCAGCCGACCGCGATCGACCCTTCGCGCGCGCCGCCGGGACAGCATGTGCTCTGGGTGCAAGTGCGGGTCTTGCCGTCGCGCATCCGCGGCGATGCGGCCGAGACCATTGCCGGCACGGATTGGGATTCGGTGAAAGAAGCCTATGCCGATCGCGTCGTCCGCATCATCGAGCGTTACGCGCCGGGTTTCGTCGCCACCATTCTCGGCCGCGCCGTGCTCTCGCCGGCAGATCTCGAGCGCGACAATCCGAATTTGGTCGGCGGCGACAGCCTCGGCGGCAGTCATCATCTCGACCAGAATTTCTTCTTCCGGCCGGGCTTCGGCTGGTCGCGCTACCGCACCCCGATCGAGCGGCTGTACATGGTCGGCGCGTCCACATGGCCGGGCGCCGGCGCCGGCGCCGGTTCGGGCTTCATGCTGGCGAAAATGCTGGCGGGCGCGTGAACGGGCAATCCATTCGTCCGCGCGCAAGCGGAAGCTGCGTCAAGTGTGGTCGAGCAAAACGACATCGGCGGTCAGCTGCTGGACCTGAGTAGTCTGAGTTTGAAAAGTGCTATTTGCTGAGGCGATCAGCAATCCTAGCACGAGAGCGGCGATGGTCCCAATCAGACCCGTTCCCAGCTTCACGACATCCTTTGTATCCCCGCTCAAATGATGCTTTGGCAACCTGTTGCGGAGAAACATGCCAAGAACCATCCCGCCTAAGACACATGCCAACACAATCACAGACATCAAAAGAGGACTCGCAGCTCATTCCTTCCGTCCCACTCAAAACCACCCGGCTAATGGACATGGATCAATCGAGCCTTGGCGTCGTGCGCCTAAACTGTCATTAGTGGGCTCGACCGAGGAGAATAGCAATGAGGCAGGTCCTCATCTCTCTGGTCTTGCTAAGCGGCGTCGCCGCGTTGAGCGCACCTGAAGCAAGCGCTGTTGTCTGCGCGCGCGGAGTGTATCTCGCCGACCGCGTTGGGGCAGGCGGCGCCGTGGTCGTCTGACATCCTTACGTCGCGAGGGGCGGGGTCTACGTCCACCGCAGGGTCTATCGCTGATGGAATGAATTAGCATACCCTTGCCCGTCGGGGTTTAAAGAGGGCCGGCGGTAACGCACGGGTGATCGGAAAGGTGATCCGGTGGCCAATGAGACTTACGTCGATAAGGCGGCGACACCCGGCCGCGCCGGTGACGCATCGCTCGAAGAACTTCTGACGTTTGAGCGTCTGCTTGCCGACCTCTCCGCCCGCTTTGCCAACGTTTCCAGCGACCTGCTCGAGACGGAAATCGAGAGCGCGCTAAAGCAACTCCTAGATTTTCTCGGCTTTGATCGCAGCAACTTCGGCGAATTCACTGCCGACACACGGGCCAATATTCTATGCTCGGTAGCCAGAGACGGGGTTGAACGATATCCGCCTGGCCCGGCGCCAGCTTTCTTGAGTTGGTACAACAGCCAGCTTCATGCTGGAAACATCACGCGCGTGCGATCGCTCCATGATCTTCCCGCAGAGGCGATCGGAGAAATCGAATACTATCGCCGGTCCGGTATCCGCTCCAGCCTCGGAATTCCGCTCCGGGTCGGCGGTCGCATTGTCGGACTGATCAACTTTTCCGCGTTCCGCTCCACCCGCGAATGGCCAGACGACCTGATTGCGCGGCTAAAGATCGTAGGTGAAGTGATGGCCCAAGCGCTAGTGCGGAAGCGTTCCGAGGCGGCGCTTCGAGCGAGTGAGGCGCGTTGGCAGTCAATATTTGAGACATCAAGTATAGCCATTTCGACGATGGATATGGACCTGCATTACTTAGCAACAAATCCGGCATTTCGGGCAATCCTCGGTTACACGGACGAGGAGCTGAGGCAACTCACACCTCTGGACATCACGATCGAGGATGAGCATGGGATCGCTCAAACTCAACTCGCGGAGCTGCAGAAGGGGAAGATCGATCGCTACGCGGTTGTGAAACAATATCGTCGCAAGGACGGCACGGTGATATGGGGTCATAGTTCGGTGGCACGGGCACCAGAGTCCAGACCGGAAGCGTTTATCGGAACGATGATCGATATTACCGAGAGCAAAGGTGCGCAGGATAAATTGCTGGCTACGCAAACCGAGCTTGCGCGGGTCACCAGCCTAACCGCGGCGGGGCAGATGGCGGCTTCGATGGCGCATGAGATCAAACAACCCTTGGCGGCGATCGTAACAGGGGGCAGTGCGGCCTTGCGCTGGCTCTCGAAACCGACGCCCGATCTTGAAGAGGTGCGCGCCCTGCTCGAGAGCATCGTCGGCGAGGGCAACCGGGCGAGCCAAGTGATCGACGGCATTCGGGCGATGTTCAAGAACGAGAGCCGAGAAAAGGCGTTGCTGGACGTCAATGAGGTGATCCGCGAAGTTATGGCGCTACTGCATTCCAAGTTGCAGAAACGCGAAATTTCGGTCCAGACGGAGCTAGCTTCGGAACTTCCGCGGGTGCTAGCGGATCGGGTCCAACTGCAGCAAGTGGTCGCCAATCTGGTTGCGAATGCGATTGAAGCGATGGATACCGTTACCGATCGGGCTCGGACGCTGCGGGTGAAATCGGTGATCCGCGAACCCGATGGCGTGTTGATCATGGTGGAAGATTCCGGGTCCGGAATTGATCCAGAAAACGCGGACCGCATCTTCCATCCGTTCTTTACGACAAAATCCGAAGGCACCGGGATGGGCCTGTCGATTTGCCGATCTATCATCGAGGCTCATGATGGGCGGCTCTCCCTACATTCTGCCTCTAATCGAGGATCGGTCTTTGAGATTTTCTTGCCGGCTTGAGACTTCGGGGCGATCAGGCTCGCATGAGGCCCGCTTCATTAGCCGATACGGCGAAAGTCGGTGCCCTCTCTATCCACAATAGTCGACGAGCGGCTACTACGTCAGCAACGGTGACTACCGTTTCCTATGTGGTCGCCCTCCGATCGACACGCCCAAGGTGATGTCTGCATGTGGCCTATCGGATCGTTTCGCCGGGTGCAATGACTTGTCGGCTTTAGGGGCAAAGCGGACTCTCGTAAGCCGTCCGCCCGAGCGCCTTCACGAGTTCGCGCCTTAATTTCGCGCTTTGAGCAGATCGCGGCCGATGATCAGCTTCTGCACTTCGGTTGCGCCTTCGTAAATGCGCAAGGGCCGGATCTCGCGGTAAAGATGCTCGACCACCGAGCCGACGCCGACGCCGAGACCGCCGAACATCTGTACCGCGCGATCGATCACGCGCTGGGCGCCTTCCGTCGCCGCCATCTTCGCCATCGCGGCTTCCCGCGTGGTCGAGACACCTTCGACGTCGCGCAGCCAGGCGGCCCGATAGGTCAGCAGCGCGGCGGCATCGATCTCGGTCGCCATGTCGGCCAGCGCCGCTTGCGTCAGCTGAAAGTCCGCAAGCGTCTGGCCGAACATCTTGCGCGTCGTCACCCGCGCCAGCGCCTCGTCAAGCGCGCGGCGCGCAAAGCCGAGCGCCGCCGCCGCGACCGAAGCGCGGAAGATGTCGAGATTGCGCATGGCGATCTTGAAACCTTCGCCCGGCGTGCCGACGAGCTGCGACACGGGAATGCGGCATGATTGAAATCGCAAGCGCGCCAGCGGATGCGGCGCAGTCACTTCCAATCGCTCGGCGATCTCAAACCCCGGCGTGCCGGCGTCGATGACAAAGGCCGAGATGCCGCGGGCGCCGGGCGCTTCGCCGGTGCGCGCGAACACCGTATAGAAATCGGCAATGCCGCCGTTGGAGATCCACGTCTTTTCGCCGTCGAGCACATACTCATCACCCACGCGCCGCGCCGACATCGCCATCGCGCCCACGTCAGAGCCGGCCTCAGGCTCGGTGAGCGCGAAGGCGGCAATGGCGCGGCCAGAGCCCACGCGGGGCAGATAACGCTTCTTCAGTTCCTCGGAGCCGGCGAGCGAAATCGGGCCGCTGCCGAGACCCTGCATGATGAAGGCAAAATCAGCCAGACCGGAATGGCGCGCCAACGTTTCACGGGCGATCACCAGATAGCGCGACTGCAGCGCCTCATGCGCGCCGCCGAAGCCCGCCGGCACGCATTGGCGAAGCCATCCGGCATCGCCGAGCGCATGGACCCAGCGGCGGCAGGTGCCGTCAACGTCGCCATGGGCGGAACCGCCATGCTCTATGTCGACAACCTTTTCGCGGGCCCACGCATCCAATTCATCAGCGAAGGCGCGGTGCTGCACGTCAAAAAATGGAATGCGCAGATGCGCGGTCCGGCTCATGATAGTCTTCTCCCGGTCAAAGCCTGTAAAGCTTCAGCACAGAATTGTCAGCCATTGCAAACGGCGCAATATCGAGCCAGAGAAGTCAGATGCCGCGCGTGACGCCGCCCAGTCGCGATCCCCATTACCCGGATTTTCCGACCATCGTTCATGCGCTCGCCTATGCCGCCGCGCACCGCCCGCATGCGGAGGCCTTTGCCTGCCTCGATCGCGAACTCAGCTACGGCCAATATGCGCAAGCCGTCGCGGCGCTGGCGCGCCAATTTGGCGAATTCGCCATCGCCGGCGAACGGATCGCTTATCTGATGCGCAACAGCCTCGCCATGGCAGTTGCGCTTCAGGCCGGCATGGCCGCGCGCGCACAGGTGGCGCCGCTCAATCCGACCTATACCGACCGCGAGATCGAGCCCTTGGCGCGCGACGTCGACCCGCGCCTGATTGTTTGCGATGGCGAATTTGTCGAGCGCGCAAGACATCTTGCGGGGCTCGTGGGCGGAGCCAAAGTCATCGTCGTCGGACCGGAAGGCGTCACGCTTGATGAACTCCTGTCCGCACCCGTCGCCCCACTCCCCTTGCCGGAGCCGGACGACCTCTGCGCGCTGTTCTTCACCGGCGGCACCACCGGCCTGCCCAAAGGGGCAGAGCACCGGCACTCAAATCTGATGGCCTTCTGCTACGGCGTGGCGGCCGTGTGGCCATTGCCGCTCGACGCCGAACGCATTCTCAATGTGGCGCCGCTGTTCCACATCTGGGGCTTTTGCTACACGCTGATCTTTCCGGTCTATCTGCGCGCCTTCATGGATCTGCTCCCCGCCTACAAGCCGGCGGCCGTGCTGGAAGAATTTCAGAAACGCCGCATCACCACCTTCGCCGGCGGCCCGGCGGCGCTTTATATGGGACTGCGCGCCAACGAGAATTTCTCCAGGACCGATTTTTCCAGCTTGCGCGTCTGCCTGTCCGGCGGCGCGGCCTGTCCGGTCGAACTGATCCGCTTCTGGGAGAGCGCGACCGGCGCGGTGCTGCTCGAGGGCTGGGGCATGTCGGAGGGCGCGCCCATCCACCAGAACCCGCTGCATGGCGTGCGCAAGATCGGATCTGTCGGTATCGCGGCGGCCGGCTATGAGGCCGAGGTCGTCGATCTGGAGAGCGGCACGCGGGTCATGCCAACCGGCGAACGCGGCGAGATCCGCGTGCGCGGCCCGCAATTCACATTAGGCTATCGCAATCGGCCGGAAGAAACCGCCAGACAAATTCGCGACGGCTGGCTCTATACCGGCGACATCGGCTATTACGACGAGGACGGCTACATGTTTCTCGTCGACCGCAAGAAGGAAATGATCATCGTTGGCGGCTACAACGTTTATCCGCGCGAGATCGACGAGCTTCTGTTCAAGCACCCGGCCGTCCTCGAAGCCGCCACAGTCGGCGTGCCGGACTCTTTCAGCGGCGAGGCGGTGAAGGTCTTTGTCGTGCGCAAGCCCGGCGCCAGTCTCGGCGCCGACCAACTGCTCGACTACTGCAAACAAAATCTCGTCAAGTATAAATGGCCGAAACACATCGCTTTCCTCGACGCGCTGCCGCGCTCGGGCGTCGGCAAGATCGACAAGCGCGCGCTGAAGGCGGCGGCGACAGGTACACCCTCATAACCATGCCGACGGCAAGTCATTGCATTTTCTGCTGTTCGCGGCAGACTGGCCGGTGGTTAACGAGCACGCGTTGCAGGGGGTAGTGTCATGAAAGTGATCATCGCAGGCGGCGGCGTCGGCGGCCTGGTGACCGGGCTGATGCTGCACGCGCGCGGGATCGATTGCGAAATTTTCGAGCAATCCGATGCGATCCGCGAGCTCGGCGTCGGCATCAACACGCTCCCTCATGCGATCAAGGAACTGGCCGACCTCGGCCTCCTCGACCGCCTCGACGCGGTCGCGATCCGCACTTACGAGCTCATCTACACCAATCGGTTCGGCCAGGAGATCTGGCGCGAGCCGCGCGGGGTCGATGCCGGTTACGACATTCCGCAATTCTCGATTCATCGCGGCCGATTGCAGAGCGTCATCTACCAGGCGCTGCGCGCCCGCCTTGGTGAATCGCGCATCCATCTGAATTGCCGGCTCGGCTCCTTTACCCAGGACGAGAGCGGCGTCACCGCCTATTTCTTCGACCGCGGCGGCGCTCATCGCCACACCGCCCGCGGCGACATCCTGATCGGGGCCGACGGCATCCACTCGATGGTGCGCGAGAAACTCTTCCCGAACGAAGGGCCGCCGCGCTGGAACGGTCTCATGTTGTGGCGCGGCGCCATCGATTGGCCGGCCTTTTTAACTGGGCGATCGATGGTGGTCGCCGGCGGGCTTGCCGCCAAGCTCGTCATCTATCCGATCGCGGAAGGCTCGCGGCCCGACACGCGGCTGACCAATTGGGCGGTGGTCGGCCGGGTCGGCGATCCGTCGATGCCGGTGCCGCAGAAGCAGGATTGGTCGCGATCCGGCCGCTTTGAGGATTTGATGCCGCATGTGCAGCGTTTCCGCATTCCTTACGTCGACGCCCGCGCGCTGATCGAGGCGACGAACGAGTTCTGGGAATATCCGATGTGCGACCGCGACCCGTTGCCGCGCTGGAGCCATGGGCGGGTCACGCTGTTAGGCGACGCCGCGCACCCGATGTATCCGGTCGGCTCGAACGGCGCCTCGCAGGCCATTCTTGATGCTCGCTTTCTGGCCGACCGCCTCAAGGATGCCGAGCATCCCGTGCACGCGCTCTGGCTCTACGAACAAACGCGGCTGCCGGCCACCGCGGAGATTGTCTCCAGCAACCGCCGCGGCGGCCCGGAAGGGGTCATCGACGCGGTCGAGGAACGCGCCCCCGACGGCTTTTCCAACATCGAGGATGTGCTGTCATTCGAACAGCGCAAGGCGATCGTGCGCGGCTACGCGTCGAAGGCCGGATTCGCCCGCGAACAGGTCAACAAGGCGGCGTGAGGCTTGTCATTCCGGATTGCCGCAAAGCGGCAAGTCCGGAATCCATATCCACGGACGGTGGTTATGGATTCCGGGCTCCTCGCTTCGCTCGGCCCCGGAATGACGGCTCATACTACTCCGGCGGCGGCAGGAACATGACCTCGTGCTTGGCGGAGAGCGCGACCACGTCCGGCGGGTTTTGCTCCTTCATGCCGTGAATCGCCCAGAACAGGTCGTAGAGCTTGCGGGTCGGCGTCACCCAGAAGAAGCACTTCACGGTCTGGTCGGTCTTGTTGAAGATGCCATGCGCCATATTCATCGGCAGCCGGATCAGATCGCCGGTGGTTGCAACAAATTCGCGCCCCTCGAGCACGAGGTCGAACCGGCCGTCGAGCATATAGATGAATTCGTCCTGGGTCACATGGATGTGGGGCGGCACGAAGGTGCCGGGCGGAAACGTGGCGTGCCAGGAAAAGGAATTATCGCTGAGCTGCTTCGGCACATAGGTCTGGCCGAGAATATTCCAGGAAATGCCGTCGATACCGGTCCCCGCTTTGGTAATGCCTGGCGTCATTGAATAGGTCATCGCACCGTTGCTCCCCTTCAGGATGATGGCATTCAAGCACGCGCCCCGTAGAGCGCCAATGTCCGGCGCACCCGATCAGCCAATAGCGTAAATTTGCGCCCTACATTGCCGCTATTATTCTCGCCTGGGTCGCCGATTTGAACCTCCTGCACCGTTTGCGGCAAGCTCGTTGAGGAAGTTCAAATCGGAAGCGGCACTGGTATTCATACGGTTGCTGGTGCCCCTTTGCTTCCGAACTTCGTGGTCGAGGGTGCGGCTATATATCACGAACTTCGCAAGCGGGGCACCAAACCGCTTCACAAGGCTAGTATTTTAACCTTAAAGTATCCGACCGGACCGAAGGGCATTGAAGATGACCGCCCGCCCCGTCAGGAGATTGGACATGATCAAATACAAATCGCTGGTTGCCATTGTAGCCGTGCTCGGAGCATGGGGGTCCGCCGCTCACGCCGCGGACAATCTCAAGGTCGGCATCATCGCCACCCTGTCCGGTCCGCCGGCCGTGCTCGGCCAGCAACTGCGCAACGGCTTCACGCTAGCGGTCAAGGATCTGGGCGGCAAGCTTGGCGGGCGCGAGGCCGAGATCTTCGTCGCCGATGACGAGCTCAAGCCCGACGTCGCCGTGACCAAAGTCAAATCGCTCATCGACCGCGACAAGGTCGACTTCATCGTTGGACCGATCTTCTCGAACATTCTCGGCGCCATCACGAAGCCCGTGACCGAGGCCAATGTGTTCCTCATCAGTCCGAATGCCGGCACCTCGACCTTTGCCGGCAAGGACTGCAACCCGAATCTTTTCGTTACGTCCTACCAGAACGATCAGGTGCACGAAGTCTTAGGCCAGTACGCCCAGGATTCCGGGTTCAAGAAGGTCATCATCATCGTCCCGAACTATCAGGCCGGCAAAGACGCCGCCGCGGGCTTCAAGCATAAATTCAAAGGCGAAATCGTCGACGAAATGTACGTCCCGCTCGGCCAGCTCGACTACTCGGCGGAGCTCTCGCGCATTGCCGCGGCCAGCCCGGACGCGATCTTTGCGTTCATCCCGGGCGGCATGGGCGTGAACTTCGTCAAGCAATTCCGGCAGTCCGGCCTCGCCGACAAGATCACCTTCCTGTCCGCCTTCACGGTCGACGAATCGACACTGCCGGCGCAGCAGGATGCGGCGCTCGGCATGCTCGCCGGGTCCGATTGGGCGCCCAATCTCGACACCCCGCAAAACAAGGCTTTCGTCGAGGAATACGTAAAGGAATACAACGCCGTCCCGGCGACTTACGCATTTCAAGCCTACGACGCGGCCATGCTGATCGACAGCGCCGTCCGGGCGGTCAAGGGCAATGTCGCCGACAAGGACGCATTGCGCGCGGCGCTCAAGAAAGCCGACTTCAAGTCGCTGCGCGGGGCCTTCAAGTTCAACAACAACCACTATCCTATTCAGGACTTTTATCTGACCAAGGTCGCCAAGCGGCCCGACGGCAAATACCAGACCGAAATCGTCAAGAAGGTGTTCTCCGACTACGGGGATTCCTACGCCAAAGACTGCACGATGAAGTGAGGGGTCGCGTGGCGATCGCGCCGTTTCCCTTCATTGCCTGCGGCTATACCTCCCCGAAAATGTATCGGTGCGAAGACGGATCCCGTCCTCCCCCGCGCAGCGGGGGAGGATGAAACATGTCAACCACGCTCTTTCTGGTCCAAGTTCTCAACGGATTGCAGCTTGGCGTTCTGCTGTTCCTGATCGCCGCCGGCCTGACGCTGGTGTTCGGCGTCATGGATTTCATCAATCTGGCACACGGCGTGCAATACATGCTTGGCGCTTATCTCGCCGTGGCATTCTATGGTTTGGTCGGCAACTTCCTGGTTGCATTGCTGCTGGCGCTCGCCGCCGCTCTTCTTTTCGGCCTTTTGCTCGAGTTCTTGGTCTTCCGCCACCTCTATGACCGCGACCATCTCGATCAGGTGATTGCCACCTTCGGCATCATCCTGTTTCTCAATCACGCCGTGCGGGTGGTCTGGGGCGCCGCGCCGTTGACGCTGCCGGTGCCGGAATTTTTCACCGGCGCGGTCGTGCTCATGGGCGGCCTCCTTTATCCGGTCTGGCGTCTTGTCATCATCGCTTCCGGTTTGGCGATCGCCGCCGGCCTGTACGTGCTGGTGACTTACACCCGCATCGGCATGCTGGTGCGCGCCGGCGCCACCAACGCGCGGATGGTCTCGGCGCTCGGCGTCAATATCGAGCGGCTGTTCATGATCGTGTTCGGCTTCGGCACGATGCTCGCCGGGTTCGCCGGCATCATGATTGCGCCGATCATTTCCGTCGAGCCGGGAATGGGCGACAACATTCTCATCCTCGCCTTCGTGGTCATCGTCATCGGCGGCATCGGCTCGATCCGCGGCGCCTTCATCGCGGCGCTCTTGATCGGCCTTGTCGACACCCTTGGCCGCTCGTTCTCCGTCGACATCCTGAGGCTGATGATGGGCCCCTCGTCCGCCCGCATGGCTGGCCCGGCCATTGCCTCGATGCTGATCTACGTGCTGATGGCGCTCGTGCTTTACGTGCGGCCTACCGGCCTGTTTCCGGCGCGAGGCCGCTAACGTGAGCGGCGCCATCCTCGCGGCACCGAAGCCAACGTTCTCGCTGCTCCCCCGGCGCGATGTGGTGCTGCCGGCGATGATTTTTCTTGTTTTCGCGCTGCTGCCCGCGATCGCGGCGCTCACGGCCAGGCAATATCTGCTCGACGTCGGCGCCCGCATGATGGTGTTCGCGGTCGCCGCCGTCGCGCTCGATCTTCTGGTCGGCTATACCGGCCTGATCTCGTTCGGTCATGCGGCATTCGTCGGGCTCGGCGCCTATGCGGTCGGCATCCTGTCCGCTCACGGCATCGGCGAAGGGTTGATCGCCTTGCCGGTCGCCATTGCCGTCTCGATGCTGTTTGCCTGGCTCACCGGCATTGTCTGTCTTCGCACCCGCGGCGCGTATTTCATCATGATCACGCTTGCTTTCGGGCAAATGGTCTATTTCATCGCGACATCGCTTGCGCCCTATGGCGGCGACAACGGGCTGACCATTGCGGCGCGCAGCACCGTCGCCGGCTGGCCGCTCCTCAAGAGCGACCGCGCCTTCTACTACTTCACCTTTCTCTGCCTGCTGGCGACCTACCTGTTCTGCCGTGCGCTGGTCGGATCGCGCTTCGGCCGCGTGCTGCGCGGGGCTAAGGAAAACGCCATCCGCATGGCCACTATCGGCTTTGGCGTGCGGCGCTTCCAGCTCGTCGCCTATGTCATTGCCGGCGGGCTCGGCGGGTTTTCCGGCTTCCTGCTGGCGAACCTGACCGAATTCGTGGCGCCAGCTTACATGTCGTGGCAGCAATCCGGCGAGCTGATCGTGATGGTCATTCTCGGCGGAGTCGGCACGCTTGACGGCGCGCTTCTCGGCAGCGCCGCTTATCTGCTCGCGGAGGAATGGCTCTCCGGCATTACCGAAAATTGGAAAGTGATCTTCGGGCCCATCCTCGTGCTGGTGGTTCTGTTCGCGCGCGGCGGACTGATCGGGCTCGGTTCCCGGTTGCGGCGGCGGTTTGCCCATGCCTGATCCAGTACTCTCTGATCGGGTATTGTCCGAACGGGTGCGGTCTGAGCCGACGCCGTCTGATCCGGTGCTCCGCCTCGACGGCCTGCGCAAGAATTTCGGCAGCCTGGTCGTCACCGATGACGTCTCTCTCGATGTGATGCCGGGACAGATGCACGCCATCATCGGGCCGAACGGCGCCGGCAAGACGACGCTGATCAATCAGATATCCGGGATCATTCCGCCGGACGAAGGCCGCATCGTCTTTGCCGGCAACGACGTGACCGCCTTGCCTCCGGAGGCCCGTGCGCTGCGCGGGCTCGCGCGTAGTTTTCAGATCACCTCGATCCTTCCCGGATTTTCGGTTCTGGAAAATGTCGCGCTTGCCGTTCAGGCACGCGACGGCTCGAGCTTCCGCTTCTTCGGCCGCGCCGCCAAAGAGACCGCGCTCAACGCTGCCGCCATGACGGCGCTGGAACAGGCCGGCATTGCCGACCGCGCTGGTGCCCGCGCCGGAGAATTATCGCACGGCGAGAAGCGGGCGCTCGAGCTCGCCATCGCGCTCGCCATGAAGCCTGTGCTGCTTTTGCTCGACGAGCCGATGGCCGGCATCGGGCGCGAAGAAACCGAGCGCCAGGTCGAATTACTGCTCCGCCTCAAAGGCCAACTGACCATGGTGCTGGTGGAGCACGATATGGCGGCGGTGTTCGCGCTCGCCGACCGCATCTCGGTGCTGATCCGCGGCCGGCTGCTGATCACCGGCAATCCCGCCGATGTGCGCGCCGACCCACAGGTGATCGCCGCCTATCTCGGCGAACAGATGGAGTGAAGTAAAGCCGTGCTGACGGTCGAGACCCTCAAAGCCGCTTACGGCGCCGCGCAGGTGCTGTTCGACGTGAGCTTCACCGTCGGCGAAGGCGAGATGGTCACGCTTCTTGGCCGCAACGGCATGGGCAAGACCACGACGATCTCGACCATCATGGGACTGATGCCGCCGTCCGGCGGCAGGATCAGCTTCGGTGGCGCGGAACTCGGCGGGTTGCCGCCCTACCGGATCGCCCAGGCCGGTCTCGGCCTGGTGCCCGAAGGCCGTCAGATCTTTCCGACGCTAACCGTCGAGGAGAATCTGATCGCGACGGCAGCGGCGCGTTTCGGCGCGCCGCGCTGGCGGCTGCGCGACGTGTACGAGATGTTTCCGAGCCTCGCCGAGCGCCGCCGCAACATGGGCAATCAGCTTTCCGGCGGCGAGCAGCAAATGCTGGCGATCGGAAGAAGCCTGATGACCAATCCGAAGCTCCTCATTCTCGACGAGGCGACCGAGGGCCTGGCGCCGCTCATCCGCAACGAGATATGGACGAGCCTCAAACGGCTGAAGGCCGACGGACAGGCCATTCTGCTGGTCGACAAGCATATCGACGCGCTGTTGAAGCTTGCCGACCGGCATGTGGTGATCGAGAAGGGCCACGTCGTCTGGTCGGGCTCTTCAGCGGCGCTGCTCAGCGAGCCGAGCGTGCGCCGGCGTTATCTGCAGGTGTGACGATCATATTGTGAGCAAATTTGTAGAGTGGGCAAAGGCGCGCAGCGCCGTGCCCACGCGTTAATCCTCGGCACCGTACCGCGTGGGCTTCGCTGCGCTCAGCCCACCCTACGCAGCAGGCGCTAATCCGGCACCACCGCGGTGGTCTCAATCTCGAGCCGCGCTTCCGGCTCGACCAGGCGGGTGATCGCGACCAGCGCCATCGCCGGATAATGGTCACCCATCACCTCCCGATAGATTTCGCCGAGCGCCGGACGCGCCTCGAGATATTCGTCCATGTCGCGGACATACCAGGTCATGCGCACGATGTGATGCGGAGCGGCGCCGCCCGCGGCCAGTACGGCAACGATGTTGCTCAGGAGCTGACGCGTCTGGCCGATGAAATCCGGGGGAAAGCGCTCGTGCTCGTCCCAGCCCACCATGCCGCCGACAAAGACCATCTCGCCGCGGGCCTTGATACCGTTGGCATAGCCTTTTGGCTGCGGCCAGCCGGCGGGCTGCAGCACAACATTCGACGCGCGCGGCGCAAGAGTATCGGTGGGACTTTCGGACAATTTCAGTTTCTCCTTAGCAGGCAAGCTTGCTGGCGGCCGATTCCGCCGCGCGCCGCCGCAATTCGAAGCGCTGCAATTTGCCGGTCTCCGTGCGCGGGAGATTCGGCACGTATTCGATCGCGCGCGGATATTTGTATGGCGCCACCGTTGCCTTGACGTAGTCCTGCAACGTGCGGGTCAAAGCCGGATCGGGCGCGAAACCTTGATTGAGCACGACATAGGCTTTGACGATCTGGCCGCGGTCGTCGTCCGGTTTGCCGACCACGCCGCATTCGGCGACCGCGGGATGTGTCAACAGGACTGTTTCAACTTCCGGGCCTGCAATGTTGTAACCCGCGGAAATGATCATGTCGTCGGAGCGCGCCTGATAGCGGTAGTAGCCATCGGCATCTTTGATATAGGTGTCGCCGGTGACGTTCCAGCCGTTCTGGACGTATTCGCTCTGGCGCTTGTCGCCCAGATAACGACAGCCGGTCGGACCACGCACGGCAAGCCGCCCTGGCGTTCCGGCCGGCACCTCCCGGCCGGACTCGTCGATCACACGCGCCTCATAGCCGGGGACCGGCTTTCCGGTAGCGCCCGGCCGCATGTCTTCCTCACGGCTGCCGATGAAGATGTGCAGCATTTCCGTGGAGCCGAGGCCGTCGATGATGCGGATACCGGTCGCCGCCTCCCAAGCCTCGAAGGTGGCGGCAGGCAGCGTCTCGCCGGCGGAGACGCTTTTGCGCAACGAAGAAAGATCGAAACCGGCGACTTTGCCGAGCATGGCGCGAAAGGCGGTCGGCGCCGTGAAACAAATGGTGGCGCGGAGATCGGCGATCGCCGACAGCAGATCGTCGGGCGAGGCTCTTTCCAGCAAGATGGTGGCGGCGCCGACCCGCAGCGGGAACAGCACGAGGCCGCCAAGCCCGAACGTGAACGCGATCGGCGGCGAACCGATGAAGCGATCGTTGCGGTCGGCGCGCAGCACATATTTGCCGAATGAGTTGCAGATCGCGAGCATGTCGCGGTGGAAATGCATCGTGCCCTTGGGCACTCCGGTGGTGCCCGAGGTAAAGGCGATCAGGCAGACATCGTCGCTTGCCGTGTCGCAGGCCTCGAAGCGCTCGCAGCCTTCCTTCCTCATCATGACTTCGAGACTGTCGGCGGACCCGGATCCCCAATAGACGATCCGCTGAAGTGCGGGCGCGAGCGGCCGCGCCTTCTCCATTTCGTCGGCAAGCCGGACATCGCACAGCGCCAGCCGGATTTCGGCTTTGGTGAGCGGGAATGCGATTTCCTTGGCCCGCAAGAGCGGCATGGTCGCGACCACGACGGCGCCCGCTTTGATCACCGCAAAATAGGCGGCCACCATCATCGGACTGTTCGGGCCGCGCAGCAGCACGCGATTGCCCGGCACCACGCCGAGGTCGCGCGTGAGTACATTGGCGATGCGGTTCACCCGTTCCGCCAGGTCGGCATAGGACCAGCGCTCGGCGGGCGAGATCAGGCAATCGCGGGCGCCCTGTCCCGCCGCCACCCAATCATCGACAAAGGCGGTGATGCAGTTCAGCCGGTCGGGATAGCGCACCTCCGGCAGCTCGAACGAAAATTCGGGCCATTGCTCCGGCGCGGGCAGATTGTCGCGCGCGAACGTATCGATATGTGCCGAGCGGATCATGCTGCATCGTCCTTCCGCTGCCGATCGGGGGTCAGCCGACAGCTTCAGTTGCCCTCAAACACAGGCTTACGCTTGTCCGCGAACGCCCGGAACGCGCGGACAAAATCTTCGGTCTCCATGCACAGCGCTTGCGCCACCGCCTCGGCCTCGATCGCGGTCTCGACCGACATGGCCCATTCCATCTCCAGCATGCGCTTGGTCATCGCGTTGCCGAAGGTCGGTCCGGCCGCGAGCTCGGCCGCCAGCGCCTGCGCTTCGGCAAGCACATTGGCCGAGGTGGCCAAGCGATTGAAGAAGCCCCATCGTTCGGCATCCTCGCCGCTCAGCGAGCGGCCGGTGAACAACAGCTCGGCCGCGCGGCCCTGGCCGATGATGCGGGGCAGGATCGCGCAGGCGCCCATATCGCAGCCGCCGAGACCGACGCGGTTGAACAGGAAAGCGACCTTGGCGTTCGCCGTGCCGATGCGGATATCGGAGGCCATGGCGATGATGGCGCCGGCGCCGGCACACACGCCGTCGATCGCGGCGATGATCGGCTGCGGCGCCGCCCGCATCGCCTTGACGAGCTCGCCGGTCATGCGCGTGAAATCGAGAAGGCCGGCCGTATCCATTTCGGTGAGCGGCTTGATGATCTCGAACACGTCGCCGCCGGAACAGAAATTGCCGCCGGCGCCGGTGACGACGATCGCCTTGACGCTTTTGTCGCGGGCGGCAGCGCGAAAGATATTGCCGAGCTCGGCGTAGCTTTCGAATGTGAGCGGATTCTTGCGCTCCGGGCGATTGAGCGTGACGGTCGTGACGCCACCCGCAACCGAAAGACGCACATGCTGCGCCGTGTAGCCCGAGAGCGGCAGCGTCACCGGATTGGCAACAGTCATCGTAGCGGCTCTCCCGCGATCGAGGCTCGTGCGGAGTTTTTGGTCTTGGCGAGAAGACGCATCAACACATCGATTTCGCCGGGCGTCAGCTGCGAGAAAATCTCCGCAATCCAGCTCTCGTGCGCGCGCGCCATGGAGCGAAAGGCGCGGCGCCCCTCGGGCGTAAGGCTTACGATCTGCGCGCGCCGATCGCTGCGCGACTGCCGCCGATCGAGAAGCCCCAGCGCCACCAGCCGCTCGGAGAGCCCGGTGACATTGCCGTTCGAGACCATCATCCGTTGCGACAGCTCGCCGAGCGTCATGCCGCCCGGCGCCTTGTCGAGCTGCGCCATGAGGTCGAAGCGCGGCAGGGTGACATCGAATTCCTGCCGCAGCCGGCGGCGAACTTCGCCCTCGATCAGCGTGGTGCAGGTCAAAAGCCGCAGCCACAGCCGCAGCTCGCTTTCGTGGTCGGCCGGCCGCTCGGCAACCTTGGTCTCTGCGTCCAGCGGAATGCCGGTGGTTTCCTGCACGCAATGCCCCTTCGCGCGAGCGCATCCCCGTCGAGGCGCGCCGCAATCACCTTGCCGGAATCATTTTAAGGTTCAAATTTATAGGCTTCAAGTAGCCTAAATGCTTAGCCGGCCATCACTTCGCCGCCGGCGACCACGATAGCTTGCCCCGTGATCGAATGGGCGGCGGGCGAAGCGAGCCACAGCACCGTATCGGCAACCTCTTCGGGCGCGACCAGACGGCCTTGCGGATTCGACGTCGCCAGCGCCGCGCGGGCATCGTCGCGGCTGCGCTTGGTCTTGGCGGTGATGTTGTCGACGGCGCGCTCCAAGAGCGGCGTCTCGGTGTAGCCGGGACAGACGGCGTTGACAGTGATCCCGGCGCGGGCGAATTCGAGCGCGAGGCTGCGGGTAAGGCCGATGACGCCGTGCTTGGCGGCCACATAAGCCGCCACATAGGCATAGCCGACCAAGCCCGCGGTCGAGGCGATATTGATCACCCGACCGTCGCGTTTGGCGATCATGTCGGCAACCGCCTCCTTGGTCACCAGGAACGTGCCGGTGAGATTGACCGCCAACGCCCTGTTCCAAGTTGCTTGGTCCGTTTTCACAAACGGCGCGCTCGGCGCCTCCCCGGCATTGTTGACCAAGATGTCGATCGGGCCGAATGCGCCGCGCGCCGAAGCGACGCCGGCGCGAACCTTGTCTTCATCGGTGACATCGAAATCGGCCAACATCTGCGTCGGTGCCTGGCCGAGCGAGGCTTGCACGGCCGCGAGCGGTTCCCGGCGCCGGCCAGCAAGGCTCACCCGCGCGCCCGCTTTTGCGCACGCGATCGCAATCGCGGCGCCGATGCCCGTCCCGGCGCCAGTAACGAGGATGTGCCTACCTTTAAGCGTCTGGTCCGTCACGACGATGTAATTCTCAGGCGGGCGACGGAGCGGCAGCCGCGCGAGCAAGATTGGTTTCGTATTGCAACTTGCCGGAGAGATATTGCTTCGGCCAGGCGATCGATTTCAGGCCGATCTTGGCGGCCTCGTGCAAGGTCCAGGCCGAGTTGGCAAGATGCGGGCGGGCGATCGCGCAAAGATCGGCGCGGCCGGCCGCGATGATCGAATTGGCGTGATCGGCTTCCGAGATTGCGCCGACCGCAACAGTCGCGATGCCGATCTCATTGCGCAGCTTGTCCGAGAACGGCGTCTGGAACAGACGGCCATAAACCGGCTTTTCCGCCTTCGATACTTGCCCGGACGAGCAATCGATCAGATCGGCGCCGGCATCCTTGAACATTTTGGCGTAGATCGCCGCATCGACCGGCGTATTGCCGCCCTCGGTCCAATCGTGACAGGACAGACGAACCGATATCGGCTTGTCCGCCGGCCAGACCTCGCGGACGGCGCGGAACACCTCGAGCGGATAGCGCGCATTGTTCTCGTGCGAGCCACCGTATTCATCGGTGCGCTGATTGGTCAGCGGGGAAAGGAAACTCGACAGCAGATATCCATGCGCGCAGTGCAGTTCGAGCATGTCGAAGCCGCTGTCGATCGCACGCCTGGTGGCGGCGACGAAATCCGCTTTCACCCGCTCCATATCGGCGCGCGCCATGGCGCGCGGGACCTGGCTGTTCGGCATGTAAGCCAGCGCCGAGGCCGACATCAGCGGCCAATTGCCACTATCGAGCGGCTGATCGACGCCCTCCCATGCCACGCGAGTCGAGCCCTTGCGGCCGGCATGCCCGAGCTGTAGGCCGATTTTGGCGGAGGTCGTGGCGTGGACGAACTCGACGATGCGCTTCCAGGCGGCGGTCTGCTCATCGTTCCACAGGCCGAGGCAGCCGGGGGTAATGCGCGCATCCGGCGAAACGCAGGTCATCTCGCCGAAGATGAGTTCCGCTCCGCCAAGCGCGCGGCTGCCGAAATGGACGAGATGAAAATCGTTCGGTACCCCGTCCCTGGCCGAGTACATTGCCATCGGCGACATGACGATGCGGTTCTGCAAAGAAAGGCCGCGCACGCGATAAGGGGTGAACATCGGCGGCACCGGCGGCCCATCGGGATCGATATTGATGCCGGCCCGCGCCGCGAACCAGCGCTCGTAGTCTTCCAGCCACTTCTTGTCGCGCACCCGCAGATTTTCGTGGCTGATGCGCTGCGAGCGCGTCAGCAGCGAGTACATGAATTGTTCGGGCTCGAGCGTGTCGGCATAGCGGCTGCCGACGACCTCGAACCATTCCATGGCGTTGCGCGCCGCATTCTGGATGCGGGCGACGTCCACCGCCCGGACCTCTTCATAGGCCGCCAGAACCTCCGGAATTTTGTCGCGGGCGGAGCCGAGCTTGCGAAATTGGCGGGTAAGCTCGATGGCATCCTCGAACGCGAGCTTGGTGCCCGACCCGATGGCGAAGTGGGCCGTATGCACCGCATCGCCCATCAGCACGACGTGACTGCGGCCGTTGAAATGACTCCACTTGCCGCAGATCAGCCGGTTGAAGTTAAGCCAAGCCGAACCGCGCAAATGCCGCGAATTGCTCATCAGGCTTGCGCCGTCGAGCACCTCACTGAAAAGCTCTTCGCAAAAGGCGATCGAACGCGCTTCATCGGCCTCGTCAAGGCCGTGCGCCTTGAACACGTCTTCGGTCGTCTCGACGATGAAGGTCGAGGTGTCCTCGTCGAATTTGTAAATATGGGCCTGGAACCAGCCATGCTCGGTGCGGCGGAAATCGAAGGTGAAAGCGTCGTACGGCTTCTTCGTCCCGAGCCAGATGTAGCGGTTCGGCCGCACCACGACATCCGGCTTGAATTCTTTCTCGTAGCGGTTGCGGATTTTTGAGTTGATCCCATCCGAGGCGATGATCAGATCCGCATCGGGGAATTCGAGGTCGGAATCGACCTCCTGCTCGAACACCAGCTCTACCCCGAGCTCTTCGCAGCGGGCCTGTAGAATATTGAGCAGCTTCTTGCGGCCGATACCGACAAAGCCATGGCCGGTGGTGCGCATGCGCCGGCCCTTGATCAAGACCTCGATATCGTCCCAGTGGTTGAACGCGCTCTCGATCGCCTGAGCGGTCTCGATATCCCAGGCGCGCATATTTTCCATGGTCGCGTCGGAGAAGACGACGCCCCAGCCGAATGTGTCGTAAGGCTTGTTCCGCTCGACGACCGTGACGTGGTGCGCCGGATTCTCCTTTTTCATCAGCAGGCCGAAATAGAGCCCAGCCGGGCCGCCGCCGATGCAAACGATGCGCATATGCCTCTCTCCGTCCGATTCCGCCGTATTCTACCCGTCGCAGATGGTTTAGGCTTCAAATATCTAACATCCATCCGGCCCGACTGCCATACGTCAGGCAAGCTTCCGGCCAAGCACCTTGATCTTGCGCAAATTGGCCGGCCCGTGCCGCGGAATTAGCAGCAATTTCGGGTGTTTTGCGGTGGCGGGCCTCCCCGGGAACCTCGATCCGCAGGCGCCGGAATATAAGGAAGCGTCCGATCAGACCGCCGAACCGCGCGGCACGCAGCCCGTAGTGTCTACCCCGCGCGCGAGCCGGCGTTACCGGCCATAATGCGCGCTACGTGCTCGCGTTCAGCCTGATCGCGGTGATTGTGGCATTTCTGATCGTTTATATGGTCTGCGTTTAGCGGGCGACGACGCAGCTAGTCGCTTCGCTCCACCAAGGCGCTGCGGGCTTTGGCCACCTCCGCCGCCGTGACCGGCGGCGCGGAATTGCCCCAAGAGTTACGAATGTAGGTGAGCACCGCCGCAACGTCGGCGTCCCGTAATATCCAGCCGAATTGCGGCATAGCCGCTCCGGTCGGCGCCCCGTCCGTAGCGGCGCTGCGCGCACCCCGCAGCACAATGTGCAACAGCGTTGTCGGATCGGTCTGTTGAACAACCGGCGATCCGTTGAGCGACGGAAACAGGCCGGGCGCACCCTTGCCGTCGCGCGCATGACAACCAGAGCATTCGTCAGCATAGATGGCGCCGCCGGGCTTCATCGTCGTATCGTCCGGCTTGGCCGAAGCTGACTGGCTCTCGTTTGCATCGTCGCCGGGCTGATCTTTCAGATAGACCGCAATCGCTTTGAGATCGGCATCGCTCATGTGCGATGTCGAAAGATGCACCATCTCGGCCATCAGGCCCGTTGCGGCACTCGTGCTGTTGTGCCCCGTGTTCAAGTAGGCCGCGATCTCATCGACCGACCAGCCGCCGAGCCCGCGCCGCGAGTCGTTGGTGATATCGGGCGCGAACCAGCCTTGCAGCGCGTAGCCGCGGAGATATTGCGAGTTTCGATCGCCGCCGAGAAAATTCTTTGGCGTGTGACACAAGCCGCAATGGGCCAAGCCCTCGGACAGATAGGCACCTCGATTCCATTCCGCGCTCTTGTTCGGGTTAGGCTGAAACGTCCCGGGCGTGAAGAAAAGCTTGTTCCAGGCGAGCATCGACGTACGAATGTCGAAGGGAAACGGCAATTGATTGGCGTTAACCGGGTTATAAACGGACGGCAGGGTATTCAGATAGGCGCGGATAGCCAGCGCATCATCGCGGGTTACCTTGGTGTAGTAAGTATAAGGCATGGCGGGATAGAGCCGGTCGCCGTTGCGGCCGGTGCCGTTCTTGAGCGCATTGACGAATTCATCGTCAGTCCAGGCGCCGATGCCGGTCTGCGGATCGGGCGTGATGTTCGGCGCAATAAGCTGACCGAACGGCGTTTCGATGCTGCGGCCGCCGGCGAAGTCCTGACTGCCGCCGGGCAGCGTATGACACGCCGCGCAATCGCCGACGATGGTGAGATAGCGGCCGCGCTCGATTTGCCGGAAGTCCTGTTTGTCGATGCCATCAGCTGCGGCGCCGGCCGCTGCGACGACGACCGCGAGACCGCACAGCACCGCAGGCAATGCTCTTGCGCTAAGCATGGATGAGCGGGCCCGGATTGTTGAGATATTGCGACCGGATCGCGGCGGCCGACCAAAATGCGAGCGCCCCCACCGTGCCGGTCGGATTGTAGCCGGCATTTTGCGGAAAGGCGGTCGCGCCCTGCACAAACAGGTTCGGCACGTCCCAGCTTTGCAAATACCTGTTGAGCGCGCTGTTGCCCGGGTTGTCGCCCATGATGGCACCGCCGCAGAGGTGCGACGTTTGATAATCGGTCACGTCGTAGGGACCTTTACGAGGACTTTTCACCACCTGCGCGGCGCCCATTTTCTGCAGGATCTCGGCGTATTTGTCGGTCAGATACGCGCTCATCTTCAGCTCGTTGTCGTGGAAATCGATGGTCATGCGCATCAGCGGCCGGCCGAAGCGATCTTTGTAGGTTGGATCGAGATCGAGATAGACGTCGCGATAGCTCTGGAAGGAGGCATGGCAGGCGGCGCCGCAAATGACCGAGCTCAGATAATTGTCGCGCAGCGCCTGTTTCCATTTCGCGCCCCAGGCCGGCGTGCCCGGCGGCACCGCCATGCTTTCGAGCGGTCGGCCATTGGTGCGCACCTGGCCGATATAGCCGCCGCCGACAAAGCCCACCTGGCTGTGATCGAAATTGTCGCCGTTGAACTCGTCGATGCACATGCCGATCGAGCCGGCGGCAACGAATGGATTGAAATTGTATTTGTTCTTGTCGAAGAAGCCGGTGGCGGTCGAGGTCGGTCTGATGCGTAAAGTTGCGGCCGATCTGGCCCTTCCCGGTCTGCGGATCGTACGGCGTGCCGATGCCCGAAAGCAGCAGAAGCTGGACGTTGAAGAGCTGGAACGCGCACAACAACACGAGGTCGGCCGGCTGCTCCCATTCCTCGCCTGAAGTATCCACGTAGGTCACGCCGGTCGCCCACTTGCCTGAGCGGTCGAGATTGATGCGCATCACCTCGCATTCGGTGCGCGCCTCGAAGTTCGATTTACGCAAAAGCACGGGAAGGATGGTCGTTTGCGGACTGGCCTTGGAGTAGTTGGCGCAGCCGAACCATTCGCAGAAGCCGCAATAGGTGCACTGGCCGAGCTTCACGCCGAGCGGATTGGTATAGGCTTGCGACAGATTTCCTGAAGGCTGCGGGTACGGCTTGTAGCCGAGTTGCTTCGCCGCCTCGGCAAACAACGCATGCCCATAGCCTTGCTTCATGGCCGGCGTCGGGTAAGGCCGTGAACGGGCACCTTCGAACGGATTGCCGCCTTCTTGGATCGCGCCCTTGATGTTTCCGGCGGTGCCCGACGTGCCGCACAGATACTCGAACCGGTCGTAATGCGGCTCGAGCTCGTCGAAGGTGACGCCCCAATCCTGGATCGTCATGTCCGCCGGCAAAAAACTTGCGCCATAGCGCTCGGTCAAGTGCGTGCGCAGCACGAAGTCGCTCGGCAGAAACCGAAAAGTCTCGGCATTCCAATGCACGCCGGCGCCGCCGACGCCGTTGCCGAGCATGAAGGCGCCCCAATTGCGCACCGGCAGCGCTGTCTCGCTGGCGTTGTTGCGGAACGTTACCGTCGTCTGCGCCGGCCGCAAGAAAAGCTCATGCTGCAGCCGGTATCGCCATTCGTCTTGGGCATAGGAGATATTGAAATCGGTCGCGGTGTCGCGCCAGGGACCGCGCTCGATGGCGACAACATCAAGACCGGCATCCGTAAGCTCGTGCGCCAGAATGGAGCCGGTCCACCCCAAACCGATAATAACCGCATCCTTACGCGGGAGCTTGCGCGCCATATAACGTCTCGCCAAAATGTATTGCGGACGGCGGCTGGCCGCCCTCAACAAAAGCTCATTGCGTCCAGTTTGGATGATTGTTGATGCCGACGGGCGGCAACGGAATGGGCTGATTGTGACGATCGATCCAGTCGCGATAATCATAACGCGCGCCCGGGAATCCGATCATCTTCCACGACACCATATCTTTGTTGCCGCCGTAGATCGGATCGGCAAGAAAGCCGGCTTGCGTGTCCTTGAGGATTTGCGTGAAAAACGTCTTGGCGTCGAAGCCGTCAAGCTTGAACGAGCCGTCCTCCAGCCCCTTGATCACGTCGTCTTTCCGTTCATCGGCTAAAGCCGCAAAGGATTTGCCGCTGAACTTATTGCGGCAGGCGCCGTCGAGTGCGGCAAGCGCCTTGCGATATTGCAGGGCAATCGTTGCCGACGACTGCGGGCCCTGCTGCTTCGTTCCCGTCTGGAATGGCCCCATCATATAGAAGGCTTCGTTGCGGCCGTAGGGCCCGGCGAGCTGACGATCGATGAATACGGCGCAGCCGCTTTCCTTGCCGCCCGGCGTCTGCGGGTCTGGCGGAATGAGCCGGTCGACAAAGGCTTCGACCGCTGCCGCTTCTTGCGCGGTGAAATAGTGCCAGCCGCCCGGCATCACCGCCGTCGGCGGATCGGCAAAACCGGGGGTCCAAGGCATTCCGCCTTTCAGCAATGTCGCTTGTGCAAGGCGCGAGCCCATAAGCAGTGCGATGGCACTGGACGCAAGAAGTTGTCGGCGATTGAGCTGATGCACAGCGTACAGACCCAAGCGCCCCGGCGCCGGCCCTTGAACGTACAAGTTCGCCATCTAGTTCCACGGCGAACTTTAAAATTCGAGCCGGCGCGGGGGTGTCGCCGGCGAACGCGGACCGGATCATTCTTAACACGGAACCACTACATAATCTTGACGTTTTCCGCGATGCGAGACCGCATGCAGCCGAGCCGACGCCCCAGGGCCGGCCGCCCATCAACTGGCTGCACGCGCTGCGCCGTCTTCATGTGCGGCCCGGCGGCGAAAGCTCCGATAATGGCGCAGTTCCGCAGCGCAGCAAGGTTTCGCACTCCTTGCGCCCCGGCGCTTTTCAGCGGTTTCATGGGTGTTATGGTGCCGCGCGGCCGACGGGCCGCGCCGGGCGCCGGATCGGCATTGGGGGCAAAAGAATATGGCTGCGGGCTCGATCTTGGCCGGCTTCAACCGATCGATCGCCGAACTGGCTGCGGGCTTTGAATCTTATCTACGCCGGCCGGGGACCGTTCCCGTCCTGATCATCGCCCTCTGGGCGTGCGCCGTTTTGCCCAACCTTCCGCTGCGCGCCTTCATCTACGAAGAGGGAACCAACGCCGAAATCGCGCGTGACATCCTGACGCGCGGCGACTTTCTTCAGCCCTACGTCTATGGCATTCGCTGGCACGAAAAACCTTCGCTGCTGTCCTGGCTGATCGCCGGCTTCGCGACCCTCACCGGCGGGGTGAATGAATGGTCGGCCCGGCTCCCCACCATCCTTTCCGTGCTGCTCACCGCGCTTATGGCGCAAGCCGTGACCCGCCGCTACGCGAGCCTGAACGCTTCGCTGTTTGCGGCCCTGTCATTCGTGTTCTGTCCATTGTTGCTGCAGAAATTGACCATCGCCGAGCCTGATGCGCTGATCACGGCCTTGTCGTTTGCGGCGTTCCTTTTGTGGTGGAGCGGTGTTGCGTCGGGCCGCCTGTCCATCCTGCATTGGATCGGCTGCGGTCTTCTCCTTGCCGCGCTTGCCATGGCGAAGGGTCCGCAGCCGGCGGCGTTCTTCGGTCTCGGGGTCGCTGCCTATCTTCTCATTGAACGCCGATGGCGTGACCTGCCGGGCTGGTTCGTGTGCATGATCATGCCGGCAGCGGCGGTCGTGGCCTGGGGGGCTGCCGTATATCGGCCGGGCGACGAAACGGCCTGGTTCGCCTATGCCAGGCTCAATGGCTGGCCGCCGTTTCTCAATTACATCACGCGAAGCATTCACGACATCGGGAGCTTGTATTTGGAACTGCTGCCGGCGAGCCTATTGATCCCCTTCATTCCATGGCCATGGCGCCGGAAGGAAAAGGCGACCGACATTCCGCCGGTCGTGGCGCCGCTGATCCTGTATTCCGGCGTATGCACGGCTATCCTGGTGTGGTGGCCGGGCTTCAATACCCGCTACGCGATGCCGATCGCTCCATCGCTCGCCGTGCTGGCTGCTATCGCCTGGGACCGGCTGGAAATCTCCCGCTACGCGATTGTGCGCCGCGCGGCGACCACGGTTCTTTGCTTGCTCGTGATCTATCAGCTCGTGGTTGCCATCGTGGCTGTGCCGCTTCTTCATGACCGGTTCGGCGAGAACCGCATCGCCGGCAAAACGATCGAACAGGCGATCCTTGCCGACCCGGCCCCCGCCTATTGTCTGCGGCTCGACACCAACATTTTCTTTTACGTGCACGTGCCCCTGCAGTGTCTCGACTTGCGCGGCATGGCGGCGCTGAATCCGCCCGCTTGGCTATTGATGCCGCATGCAGCCGTGGCTGAATTTGCGCAATTGCGGCCCGATCTCAACGTGCGGATCGTCAAGGACGCGTTGACCGAGCACCAGCTCACGGCCACACGGATCGAGAAGAAATAAGCCCGAGGGCTGAGAAGATTTGTGCGCTGCGAAGGCCGATAAACGCGCAACCATTGCGTGCGACCGGCCGTAGAAATATGCTAGAAGAAATAAAAGCGCGCGCAGTCGCAGCGACAAGGAAAAGCCGATTGGGAGGCTTGTCATGCTCGATGTCGAGAGCCTTGCCGATATTCTCACGGTCGGAGACATCACGCGTCACCACGCCAGAACTCATCGTGATCGGGTGGCGATCTATTTTGAGGGGCGGCGCACGACCTTTGGCGAGCTTGATCGCCGCGCCAATCACGTCGCCAACGGCTTGATCGCGGAAGGGATGCGGCCGCAGACGCGCATCGCCTATCTCTCGAAAAACTCCCCGGCCTTTTTCGACCTCTGGTTCGGCGCCGCCAAGGCCGATGTCGTGCTGGTGCCGGTCAATTTCCGGCTCGCGCCGCCTGAAGTCGCCTATGTGGTCGTCGACGCCGGCGCCGAAATTCTGTTCGTCAGCGCCGATTTTTATCCCCTGGTCGAGAAGGTGGCGCAAGATCTGAAATCTGTTCGCCGCATCATCGCGCTCGACGGCGGGCATCAATCTTGGATCGGCTATTCCGAATGGGTCGCCGCGCAGCAACCGGGCGATCCGGCCATAGCGGTGGCGCGCGATCATTGCGCCATACAGATGTATACCAGCGGCACCACCGGACACCCCAAAGGCGCACAGCTCAGCCATGCCAATCTCCTGACCTTGTTGCCGGGCGCGCTGAGCCAATTCGGCGCGTGGCACGACAACGATGTCAATCTCGTCTGCATGCCGCTGTTTCACATCGGCGGCAGCGGCTGGGCTCTGGTCGGCTTCTATCGCGGCGTTCCAACCGTGCTCATGCGCGATCCGGACCCGGCCGCAATCCTGCGGCTGATCCCGGAATACCGCATCACCAAGGCCTTCATGGTGCCGGCACTGCTTTTGTTCTTGATGCAAGTGCCGCAATGCCGGACCACCGACTTTTCCTCGCTGGAGCTGATCGCCTACGGGGCGTCACCCGCGCCGGTCGATCTTGTGCGCAACGCGCTCAAGACCTTCGGCTGCAGCCTGGCGCAAGTCTATGGATTGACGGAAACCACGGGCGCCATCACCTACCTGCCGCCCGAGGACCATGACGAGAAAAACGCCGCCCGCCTGAAATCGTGCGGCAAAGCAATGGCCGGAATCGAAATCCGCGTCGTCGACATGCAAGGCAACGCCGTTGCGACCGGCGAAGTGGGCGAGATCGTCACGCGCTCGCCGCAGAACATGCTCGGTTACTGGAATCAACCGGAAGCGACGCGCCGCGCCATCCGCGGCGAATGGTTCCACACCGGCGACGCCGGCTATCTCGACGCGGACGGCTATATCTATATCTACGACCGCGTGAAGGACATGATCATTTCCGGCGGCGAGAACATCTACCCGGCCGAGGTCGAAAGCGCGCTGTTCGGCCATCCGGGCGTGGCCGATGTCGCCGTGATCGGCATTCCGGACGAGAAATGGGGCGAGGCGGTCAAGGCCATGGTGGTCAGAAAGCCCGGAGCGACCGTCACAGCCGACGAACTGATCGGCTTCGCCCGCGAGCGGATCGCCCATTACAAGGCGCCCCGCTCAATCGACTTCGTGGACGCACTGCCGCGCACGCCGACCGGCAAAATCCTCAAACGTGAGTTGCGCAAACCCTTTTGGGAGGGACAAGAGCGGCAGGTCCACTGATCTCGATCCCCGGTTCGCGCCGCTCTGCTCGTTCAATACAATTCCAGCTTGAGATGGCCGTCCTTGGGAGCGTTCTTGGGAGCGTTCTTGGGAACTGCGCCTTTGGCGTCGGGATCGTATTCCATGCGGCGGCCGTCGGGATGATGTGAGGGCCAGCCATTGCAGTGACCGATCTCGTGCCGGCGGATCAGCGCGATCATGCGGACGTCCGCTTCATCGCGCGGTAGGGCGATATGGCACACGCCGTTACTGACCCACGAACAACTCTCAGCGGGCCCGTGGCAGGTCAGCATGATCTGCAGCGTCGACAGCCGCTGTTCGACCACCTGACCGGGATAGGGATGGTCATACTGGGCAGGAGGCTCAACGAATACGATCATTCCGTCGCCCTTTCGCGACGCAGACAGAATGTCGGCGGCAGCCGGACCAGCGCCATCCACGACAAGACAGCCAATGGTCGCCAGGAGCAAAGTCAACATGCCGGCCCTTTGCCCACAGCCACGAGGGTCGATACGCAGACGAGAGAAATACTGGTATGCTGCCGCCATTGGAATCTGGGGAGCTCAGCGCATGCGATTGGTGGCGGCCGTCTTGGCCATTTTAATGTACTGGGGCTGCGAAGCAGCCATGGCCCAAGGTTATTGTCCGTTTGTGGCATTTTGCGACGCCCAGCAGCATCACTGTTATCGCAACTGCGGAGCGTTGACCGACGTGATCGTCTGGCCAGCGCGGCCGGCCTTTTTGCAGAGATGCTATTACGGCTGCGAGCGCCAATATAACCGCTGCATGATCCGCGCGGTTCGTTGGTGCGGCTAGAGGAGCGCTAAGGCACGTCCTAAGCCGCGGCAAGCCCCATGAGGGCGCGCGCTTCGGCCGGGCTCGCGATCGAGCGGCCAGCCTCGCGGGCATAGCGCGCTAGCGTCTCCACCAGCGCTCCGTTTGACGCCACCTTGCTGCCGTCCGGCAAATAGAATGTGTCTTCAAGGCCGGTGCGCAAATGGCCGCCGCGCTCGGCGGTGCGGCGATGCAACGGCCATATCTCGGCGCGGCCGATCGCGGTGACCTGCCAGGGTGCGCCAGGGACAATGAGCTTCTGCAGGATCGGAATCAGGTCCGGGTCGGCCGGCATGCCGGACTCCACGCCCATGACGAAATTGTATTTCGGCAGGCCCTCGAACATGCCGTTCCTGGCATACATGCCGACACAGCGCACGATCCCGACGTCGAAGCATTCGAATTCAGGCTGGGTCCCGGTTTCGCGCATCACGTCGAGATAGGCTTTTACCTTCTCGACCGGGTTGTCGAAGACGTGCGGCGGCCAGGCCCACGATCCGTCGGCGCGCACTTTCAGATAATTCAACGAGCCGGCATTGCAGGCGGCGATCTCCGGCTTGACCGCGCGCAAGCAGGCGAGCGGTCCGGAAATATCAGGTCCGAGCGTGCCGGTTGTCTCGTTGAGGATGACGCCAGGACAGGCGTTGCGGATCGCCTGCATGACGGTCACGGCGATATCCGGCTCCCATGACGGCAGATGCCCCTTGCCGGGCGCCTGCTGGCGAAAATGCACATGCATGATGGCGGCTCCGGCGTCGAATGCGGCTTTCGCTTCCCGCGCCATTTCGGCGGGCGTCACCGGCACCGGATGTTGCCTTGGATCGGTGAGCACGCCGGTGAGTGCGCAGGTGATGACGGCCTTGTCGCTCATGGGATCGCTTCTTCGCGCGGCGGCGGCGCCGCTTCCTCGTCCGGCTTGAGTTCGGCCAGAAGCTGGCGGGTGGCGACCTGATCGCCCGGTTTGACCAGGATTTTGCCGACCGTGCCGTCGCGCTCGGCAAGGATCTCGTGCTGCATTTTCATGGCCTCGAGCACGACGATGCATTGTCCCCGGACCACAGGATCGTCCGGCTTGGCCAGTACGCTGACGATGACGCCGTTCATCGGCGCGAGCAGCCGCGACGAGCCAGCGCGGCGGCCTGAAGTGCCGGCGGCGAGAGTCGTATCGCGCAGCGCAAAAATTTGACCGTCGACGTCGAGATAAAGCGTATCGTCATGGATGGCAAAACGCGCACTCTGCTGCACACCGAATGCGACAAAGCGGACGGCGCCGTCATCGCGCTCGATCATTGCAACCTCGACCGTCTCGCTCCCGAGCGCCACAACATATCCATCCGCTCTGGCGGCCATGACGCTGACCGCGTGATGGGCGTCACCTAAGCTCAGCCGCAACGGCCAGATCGCCACGCCGGTGGACGACCAGTGTCGAGCTGCGCTCGGAGCGGCTGCGGCCACTCGCGCGCGCGCCTCGAACAGCAAAACCGCGGCAAGTGCGAGCGTGCGCGCGTCGGGCGGCGAGGCCTGCGTGGCCTCGCTTCCCGTTCGGACATACTGATCGATGAAAGCCGTGGTCGCTTCGCCGGCCGTAAAGGCCGGATGCCGCAGCATGGCGAGAAGCAGGCTGCGGTTGGTGATCAACCCGAGCGCAACGGTGTCTTCGAGCGCGACGATCAGCCGCCGCCGCGCCTCCTCGCGGGTTGCCCCATGGGCAATCACCTTGGCCAGCATCGGATCATAGAACGAGCTGATCACGCCGCCCGGCATCAAACCGTGATCGACGCGCACGCCCTCGCCTATGGCCGGCCGCCAATCGATCAGTGTTCCGCTTTGCGGCAAGAAATTATTTTCCGGATCCTCGGCATAGAGACGGGCTTCAATGGCGTGGCCGCTCAAGCCGACCTGGTGCTGTTCGAGCGGCAGTCTTTCGCCGGCGGCGATGCGCAATTGCCAAGCGACCAGATCGAGGCCGGTGACCGCCTCGGTGACGGCGTGTTCGACTTGCAGCCGCGTATTCATCTCGAGGAAATAGAACTTGCCGGATGGATCGAGCAGAAACTCGACGGTGCCGGCGCCGACATAATCGATGGCGCGCGCCGCAGCGACCGCCGCCTCCCCCATTTGCGACCGCAGCTCGGTCGAGACGAAAGGCGCAGGCGCCTCCTCGATGACTTTCTGATGTCGACGCTGGATCGAGCAATCGCGTTCGCCGAGGTGAATGACATTACCGTGCTGATCCGCAAATATCTGAAACTCGATATGACGGGCGCCGCCGATCGCAAGTTCGAGGATCAGTTCGTCCGATCCGAACGCACGCGCCGCTTCCGAGCGCGCCCGCGTCAATGCATTGGCGAGATCGTTCGGGCTAGCGACCAGGCGCATTCCGCGGCCGCCACCACCGGCCGCCGCTTTCACCATCAGCGGGAAGCCGATGCGGGCCGCTTCCGCCAGCATCGTTTCGTCCGATTGATCCGCACCCTCATAGCCCGGCACGCAGGGGACGCCGGCCGCATGCATGAGCTCTTTCGCACGAGCCTTGTTGCCCATGGCGGCAATTGCCGCCGCCGGCGGACCAATGAAGACAAGCCCTGCCCCGGCGCAGGCTTCGGCGAACGCGGCATTCTCCGCAAGAAAACCGTAACCGGGATGTACCGCATCCGCTCCGGCACGTTTGGCGGCCGCGAGCAAGGCGTCGATGTTCAAATAACTGTCGCGCGCAGGCGCCGGCCCGATATGGACCGCCGCGTCGGCTTGGCGCACGTGCAAGGCTTCGGCGTCCGCATCGCTGAAGACGGCGACTGTGCGATAGCCGAGCGGCTTGGCCGTGCGGATGATCCGGCAGGCGATTTCGCCACGATTGGCGATCAGGATTTTAGCGAAGCTGCTCATCTGGGGGCCACTTTGGCCTCAAGCGACCTGCAGCAATGGCCGCGACAGGTCAGCCATGAGCGGCCTTCGGAGCGGCCTTGGACGCGGCCTTGGGCTCGGGCGCATTGGACGTGCCGGGAAGCGTTCCCATCAACTTGCAGATGATGGTCAGCATGACTTCGTCGGCGCCGCCGCCGATCGAGCCCAAACGGCCATCGCGATAAACGCGGCTGACCGGGCTCTCGTTCATGTAGCCCATGCCGCCCCAATATTGCAGACAGGCGTCGGCGGCTTCGCGCTGCAAGCGTCCGGCCTTGAGTTTTGCCATCGAAGCCAGCCGCGTCACGTCGGTGCCGGCGAGGTAAAGCTCGCACGCGCGATAGACCAGCGCGCGAAGGAGCTCGATCTCGGTGGCGATCTCGGCCAGCCGGAAATGCACCACCTGATTGTCCAGGATCGACTTGCCGAAGGCCTTGCGGCTGCGGGTATAGTCGATGGTCTGTGCGATCAGCCGTTCCATCGATTTCAGATTGGCGGCGGCCGCCCACAGCCGCTCCTCCTGGAATTGCATCATCTGATAGGTGAAGCCCTTGCTTTCCTCGCCGATCAGGAAGCGCTGCGGCACCCGAACGTTATCGAAAAAGATCTGCGCGGTGTCGGAGGAGCGCATGCCGAGCTTGTCGAGCTTGCGCGCCACATTGACGCCTTTGGTCTTCATCGGCAGGCAGATGAGCGACTTGTTCTTGTGCGGCGCGCCCTCGGACGTGTTGGCGAGGAGACACATCCAGTCGGCCTGCGTGCCGTTCGTGGTCCACATCTTGCCGCCATTGACGACATAGTCGCCGCCGTCCTTGCGCGCCGTGGTCTTGATTGAGGCGACGTCGGAGCCGGCGCCGACTTCGGAAACGCCGAGGCAGGCGACGTAATCGCCGGCGACCGACGGCGCCAAAAATTCGCGCTTGACCTCGTCCGAGCCGAAGCGGGCGAGCGCGGGCGTCGCCATGTCGGTCTGCACGCCGATCGCCATCGGAACGCTGCCGCAAGCGATGTCGCCGAGTTCCTCGGCCATCACCATGGCGTAGGAATAGTCGAGGCCCTGACCGCCATATTCCGCCGGCTTGGTCAGGCCGAGAAAGCCCAGATCGCCCATTTTCTTAAACAGCGCGTGAGCGGGAAAAATGCCGGCCTCCTCCCATTCATCGACGTGAGGATTGACCTCGGCGGCAATGAACTTTTGCAGGCTGCGGCGCAGTTCATCGTGCTCCGGCGTGAACAACATGGCGTTTCCCTTTTTTTATTGCCTGCGGGCAACTTATCACATGCGCCCGACGCCAAACGTGCTGGATTTAAGCGGGCGCAAGGCTGCCTCGCGGCAGATCGACAGGCAAAAACCTAGCACTTTGCGGGTGTCGCGTGGATCGATCAGGCCGTCGTCCCATAGCCGCGCGGTCGCGTAGAGCGCAGTGGATTCCCCCTCCATGCGCTTGATGATCGCCTGCTCCATTCCATCGAGCTTCGCCTTGTCGACCGCCTTGCCCTCACGCTTGAGTTTTTCCTCGGTGACGATCGCCATGACCTTGGCTGCCTGTTCGCCGCCCATCACCGCGATGCGGTTGCTGGGCCAGGCGAAAATGAACCGCGGGTCATAGGCTCGCCCGCACATGCCGTAATTGCCGGCTCCGAATGACGCACCGACATGGATGGTCAGCTGCGGGACGGTGGCGTTGGCGACCGCCTGGATCATTTTCGAGCCGTGTTTGATGATGCCGGCCTGCTCGGCTTCCCGCCCGACCATGTAGCCCGTGGTGTTTTGCAGATACACGATCGGCATGTTGGCTTGACAGCAAAGCTGGATGAATTGCGCCGCCTTGCTGGCGCCATCGGCATCGATCGGCCCGTTGTTACCGATCAGACCGATGGCGTGGCCTTCGATCCCGGCTTGGCCGCAGACCGTGTGCAGGCCGTAAAGCGCCTTGAAATCGAGATAATCGGAGTCGTCGACGATGCGCGCGATAACTTCGCGCACGTCATAAGGCTTCCGGTAGTCGATCGGCACGACGCCGGCGAGTTCTTCGGCGGAGTAATGCGGCTCCTTGAAGGATTTGTGCGGCAATACCGGCAGTTGCGCATTCCACGGCAGCTTGGCCATGATCTCGCGCGCGATGCGAATGCCGTCGGCATCGTCTTCGGCGAGATATTCGCCAAGCCCGGAGACGGTGGCGTGCATCTCGGCGCCGCCAAGCTCCTCGTCGGTTGCGATCTCGCCGGTCGCCGCCCGCAACAGCGGCGGCCCGGCCAGGAACACTTTGGCCCTGCCGCGCACCAGGATCGCGTAGTCGGACAGGCCGGGCAGATAGGCCCCGCCCGCGGTCGAAGAACCGTGCACAACGGTGACCTGCGGGATCCCGGCCGCCGACAAGCGCGCCTGATTGGCAAAGCCGCGGCCGCCTTCGACGAACATTTCGGCCTGATATAACAGATTGGCGCCGCCGGATTCGACCAGTTGCACCATCGGCAGCTTGTTCCGCATCGCGATCTCTTGCACGCGCAGATGCTTCTTGACGCCCATCGGCGTTATGGTGCCGCCCTTGATCGCACTGTCATTGGCGGACACGACGCAGCGAATGCCGGACACATAGCCGATGCCGGCGATCCCGCCGCCGCCCTGAATGCCGGCATCGCCGTCATCATCGTGCATGCGAAAGCCGGCAAGGGTCGAGAGCTCAAGCCACGGCGCGCCGGGATCGAGCAAAAGGGCGACACGCTCGCGCGGCAAGAGCTGTCGACGCGCGCGGAAACGCTCCCGCCTGGCGTTCGAAGCATCCCGCACTTTCTGCTCCAGCGCGCGAAACTCGCCGATCAACGCCAGCATCTGCTCGCGATTGGCGCGAAAACTTTCCGATTGAGGATCGACGCGGCTCTCGATGATCGGCATGGAAACTCATCGGCACATCAGAGCGTGCGATTGGGTGAGCCACGCAGCTAGGCTCATTTCCATGTTATCTGGCTAACACGCCGACACAAGCCAGGCGCGCGCCCGTGATCCGTTGCCGGGACGGCTGCTGCGAGGCGACCGGCCGCGCAAAATCACCCGCGGCGCCGCAAAGGCAAGTTTCTGCGCCTCGTTTTTGCATTAGCGCGAGCGTTGCTTATTGTAACGGAGCGATCTGCCGGAGCAGCAATTGCAGCCGCCACCATGGCCCGCCGATAACGGTCTTCCCGGCGCGCCGCGCTCGCCGGTGACGCGCACAGGTCCGCGACCGGTTGTCGCGAGATAGGGCGCGGTCAAAAACGCCCGCGGGGCCGTCTTCCTGCATGTCGGACATTTGTGCGGCAGGCCGGCTTCCGCCATCGGCCTCATTTCCGTGAAAGGGCCGCATCGCGTACAGAGATAATCGTAGACAGGCATCGGCTTCCCTATAAGGCCGTTCCCATCGTAACAAAGAAATCCGATGCAGCAAGTGAGACTTGTGCAGCAAGTGAGACCTCCGAAGCCGCGCCCACGAGCACGCGTCTTTGGCTTGTACTCGCCCACCTCTCCTCCGCTGCCTCGTTCGAGACGTCGAGCTGATTGAACAGGTGCCAGCGCCAGCACAGCTTTACGGTGACCCGCGCGGAAGGGTACTAAGTTCTCGTCTTGCTCCCACGCAGATGAGCCGCCTATAAATCCTGCAACGGGAGGAATTTGAAAATGGCGCTGCGTGACTTCACCCTATTCGACATCGTGGAGCGCAATGCGCGTCTGCATCCGAACCGGCTCGCCTTCGCGCTCGATGGCGAGCGGGTCACGCATGCGGCGTATCTGGCGCGCGCCGAACGGCTTGCCGCGGGACTTGCCCGCGCCGGCGTGCGGCCGGGCGATCGCGTTGCCGTGCTTTCGCAGAACAATCTCGAATTTGTCGATCTTTACGGGGCCGTCGCACGGCTCGGCGCCATTTTGGTGCCGATCAACTGGCGCCTGAGCGCGGAGGAAATCGCTTACGTGATCGGCGACGCCGCGCCAAAAATCATCATCGCCGACGGCGCCAATCAGCCCCTACTGCAAGCGGCACACGGCGGTTTATCGACGGTTGAGCGATGGTACGGAATTGGCGGCACCTCCACTCCGTTTGAGCCCTACGCTCATCTACTGGACGGCTCCGATCAAAATCCTCCAGGCCCACCACACGCCGATGCCGATGCCGGGCTGGTGATGATTCACACCGCCGCCGTCGGTGGCCGCCCGCGCGGCGCACTGCTCTCGCACACCAATCTCATCGCCGCCAGCCTGCAGCTTTTGCATTCTTGGTCGCTGACGCCGGATGACGTCAATTTGGGCGTGCTGCCGCTGTTTCATGTCGCCGGCCTCGGGATGCTGCTCGCAGCCCAATACGCCGGCGGCGCGACGATTATCATGCCGAAGTTCGACGCCGGCGCCGCGCTAGCCGTCGTTCAAGAAGAGCGCGTGACCATGCTCGCGGAGTTTCCGCCGATCCTGACGACGCTGCTTGACGCCGCCGAGATCCGCCCTGCCGAACTTTCAAGCTTGCGGATTGCCACCGGGCTCGACAGCCCCGAAACGATCACGCGCTTCGAGCGCCTGTGCCCGCAGGCACGCTTTTGGTCGGTGTTTGGCCAGTCGGAGACCGCCGGCTTCGTCACGATGGGCCGATTTCGCGACAAACCGGGCGCGGCGGGCAAGCCCACCTTGCTGGCGAATGTCGCAATTCTCGATGACGCGGATAAGCCCGTCGCCGCCGGTGAGGTTGGAGAGATCGCGGTGCGCGGTCCGATGGTCTTCAAAGGTTATTGGAACTGCGACGCCGACAATGCTTTCACCTTCCGCAACGGATGGCATCACACCGGCGATCAAGGCGCCTTCGATGCCGAGGGCTACCTTTGGTACAAAGGCCGCTCGCCGGCGAAGGAGCTGATCAAGCCGGGCGGCGAAAATGTCTACCCCGCGGAAGTCGAGCGCGAGATCGCCGCTCACCCGGCGATTGGCGAAGTGGTGGTGCTCGGCGTTCCCGACGCGCAATGGGGGGAAGCGATCAAGGCGGTGTGCACCTGCAAGCCGGGGCAGACAGTGACGGCGCAGCAGATCATCGATTTCGTCGGCGCGCGGATTGCCCGCTACAAGCGTCCCAAATTCGTGGAATTCGTCGACTCCATGCCGAAGACAGCGGCCGGCGCGATCGATCGCGCCAAGGTCAAGGAAGCGCACGGCCGCGTTTAGAGCATGATCCTGAAAAAGCCTGCCCCGGACTTGATCCGGGGTGGAAACCGGCTTTCGGAAAAGATCATGCTTCACTGCAAATCTAGACCATGATCCGAACCAACTTGAGCGGATCATGGTCTAGAAAGCCGGCCGGCGAAGCGCGGAGTTTCAGGCCAGCCAGCGCCGGCGCCGGCGGTAATGCTTGACGGCGAGATAATCGACGCCGTGATGGCCGCCAAGATACGCCGCCTCCACGTCCGGATTGGCCTTCACTATATCGGCCGGTCCGCTCATGACGACGCGGCCGCTGTCCATCAGATAGGCGTGCTCGACAATGTCGAGCGCCATGGCGGCGTTCTGCTCAACCAAAAGCACCGCGACCTTGCCCTCGTGATTAATGCGCTTGATGATGTCGACGATCTCATCGACGAGCAGGGGAGCCAACCCCAGGCTCGGCTCGTCCAAGAGCAGGAGTTTCGGCTCGGTCATCAGCGCGCGGCCGATGGCCAGCATCTGCTGCTCGCCGCCGGACAAATACCCGGCTTGCGCATTGGCGCGCTCGGCGAGACGCGGAAACCAGGTGAATGTGCGTTCGATGAGCCGGTTGATATGCGCGCGATCGTGATGCATCGACGTCGCCGCCAATAGATTCTCCCGCGGCGTCAGATGCACGAATACGCGGCGGCCTTCGAGCACGTGCGCAAGCCCGAGCCGCACGCGATCGGGCGGATCAAGCGCCAACAAATTTTTGCCGGCAAATGTAATCTCTCCCTTGGTTACCTCGCCGCGTTCGGGACGCAACAATCCGCTGATCGCTTTCAGCGTCGTGCTCTTGCCCGCGCCGTTGGCGCCGAGGAGGGCGACAAGGCCCCCCTCGGGCACATCGATCGAAATGCTTTTGACCGCGAGAAAGACGCGGTCATAGGCCACTTCGATATTGTTGAGGCTGAGCATCGCTCCGTTGCCGGATTACTTGCCGGTCGTCTTGAAGGATTCCGCTGATTTCTTGATCTCCGCCCACACCACGTCCTGGTTCGCCGAGAACCAATCCGTTTGCGGAACGAATTTCGTTCCATCCCAGCGCGAAATGCGGCCTTTGCCGCCGCCCTGGTGGTCCTCTTTGGTGACCGTCATCGGCGGCAACAGGCCTTCGGCGGTGAAATCCGTGATGGCGGTCAGACCCTCGTTCAGCCACGGCCCGGTGACCGGACCATCCGGCGCTTTCGCCGCCGCGACGCGCACGCCTTCCGCCATGATCGCCCCCATCATCACACCGTAATTATAATAGGCGGTGCCGATCTTGGCCTCAGGGCCGGCACCCTGCCCTTTACCGGCGACCTCCTTGAGGATGTCGGCGATGATTTTCGGGCTGCGGCCGCTGGCGCAAGGTTCGAACTTGAGCACGCCCTTTGTGGCATCCTTGCCAACCACGTCCATGTCGGATTCAGAGATCCACACGCTCGACGACATGCGATCCATGGAAATGCCGTTGCGGATCGCTTCGCTGAGCGCGGTGGTCTGGCCGACACCGGCACCCCAGAACACCACCCAATCCGGCTTGGCGCGTCGCACCTGCGGCCAGATGGCGGCCTGATCGTTGCCAGGCGGCGTATAGGGGAACGTCTCGAACGTGTAGCCGAGTTTTTGGCTCAGCGCCTGGAAGATCGGTATCGGCTCTTTGCCGAATGGCGTGTCGATATGGACCAAGCACGATCTTCTTGCCTTTGAGGTCCTTGTCTTGCTGGCGGAAGAAATCGACGATGAGGCCCGCCTGCGTCCAATAATTCGGCGACAGCGGCATCACATAGGGAAATACCGAGCCATCGGCGGCATCGCTGCGGCCGGAAAAGGCCGTGACGAGATTGATCTTGTCCTCGAGCGCGCGCGACACCAAGGCGCGTGCGACCGGCGTCGAAAGCGGATCGCAGAGCACCATGCCTTCGCGCTTGAGCCGCTCGTAAGCCTCGATGGCGCGCGGCAAATCATTGGCGTGATCGCTGACCTCGGCGACGATTTTGTAGCCGCCGACGCCGCCGCGGCCATTGATCAGAGTGAAATAGTCGCGCTGGCCTTGGCTGTATTCCGCGGTCACGAAGGTGTAGATCTTCGTGAAATCCTGCGGCATGCCAAAACGGACGATTTTTTCGTCCGCGGCTCCGGCCGGCCGCAGGCCGATCAGTGCCGTGGCCGCCGTGCTGGCGACGAAGCTACGCCGTGTCAGTTTCATGTCTTCCTCCCTTTCTCGGCCGGCTTGAAGGATCCCGCTGCCGGCGGGCGGTTGAGCTCACCTCGATTGTCATCTCCTGGCTGTCCGGAACGGCCAGACCAGAAAGTAATTGCGGACATTGTCATAGATTTTCGCAAGGCCAAGCGGCTCGACCACGAGGAACGCGATGATCAGCGCGCCATAGAGCATCAAAGGCAGGTGCGCGCGGAGATCCGCGCTAAGCTCGATTCCGAGACGATCGGCGCCGTAACTGATCAGGTTGTTGAAGATGATCGGCGCGAACAATACCAGGCCCGCTCCGAAGAAGCTTCCGAGCACGCTGCCAAGCCCGCCAACAATCACCATCGCGAGAAGCTGAATGGACAGATCGAGGTGGAATTGCTCCGGCGACACGCTGCGCAGATAGCAGACTACCAGCACCGATCCGACAACGCCGCCGATAAAGGAGCTGGTCCAGAAGGCCAGAAGCTTGAACTTGAACGTGTCGATGCCGATGATCTCGGCCGCGTAGTCCTTCTCGCGGATGGCGGCAAGCGCGCGGCCCAACGCCGTGCGGCCGACATTGAGCATGAATAATGCAATGACGGCGCAGACGAGCAGGGCCATATAGTAGGTCGGCAAGTCGCCTTCGATCCGCACGCCGAGAAAGCGCACCGGCGGGACTTCGATCGACGCCATCCCGCCGCCGCTGACGCCCGGGAGATGGGTGATGGCGAAGTCGACGATATACTGCATGGCGACGGTCGCCATCGCGAGGTAGAGGCTTTTCACCCGCAAAGCGGCGAAGCCGAACACCACACCGATCACCGCACTGGCCAAGCCGCCGGCAAGCATCGCCAGCTCCAACGGCACGCCAAGGCGCACCAGATGCACGCTGGTATAAGCGCCGATCGCCATCACGGCGCCATAGCCGAGATGGATTTGACCGGCGTTGCCCATCAGAAGATTGAGTCCGAGGGCCGCCGACGACCAGATCAGCCACGGAAGCAGATAGGCGACCAGATAAAGCCGGTCGACCATGAAGGGGGCGGCGAGCAGCAAGGCGACCACGATGCCGACCAGCAGCCGGTCGAATGGCAGCGGCCATAATTGGCGTTCATGCCGGTAATCCAGGTGCCGAATGCCCGCGCGCCGGTAGAACATCACACCCTCTCGATCTGTTCGTGGCCGAACAGGCCGTAGGGCCGGATCATGAGCGTAATCACGATGATCACCGAAGCGACGATGTCCCGCGTTCCGCCGCCGATCAGCGGATCAAGGATGCCGGTCGCGAGACTCTCGCAAACGCCGACGATCACAGCCGCGACCAGGACGCCCGGAATACTGTCGAGGCCGCCGAGGATCGCGATCGCAAGCGCCTTCATCAGCAACAATGAAAGACTCCAATCGACGCCCTGCATGCTGCCCCAGAGAATTCCGGCGGCGGTCGCCGCGACCGCCGCTAGTCCCCAGGCGACCGCAATCGCGCGCTCCACCCGAATACCGACCGACCAGGACGCGCCCTGATCGTCCGATACCGCGCGCATGATGATCCCGGCCCGCGAGTTGAAGAGCACGATCGCCGCTACGATCAGCGCCGCCGAAATCCCGCCGCCGATCACATAGGCGCGGTTGATCAGCATGTCGCCGAGGAAAACCGGCGCCTGCGGAATCCCGAGGCTGAGCCGCTTCACGGCCGAACCCAACAGTCCGGGGACCGCGCCACGCAGCAACAACTCGATGCCGAATGTCAGCATCACCACCATGATGACCGGCTGGCCGATCATGCGTCGCAGCACCGTTCGCTCGATCAGCATGCCGAAGCCGAACATCACGACCACGGCCGCGGCTATCGCAAGCCACATCGGCAGCCCCACGCCCGCCGCGAAGACCCAGGTCACGTAGGCGCCCATCATCGCGATGGCGCCTTGCGCGAAATTTGCGGTGCCCGAGGTCTTGTAGATCAGCACGATGCCAAGCGCGACCAAGCCGTACATGGCGCCGACAAGCGCCCCGGTCAGTGCGAGCTCCCCGAGCAGCCCGAAATCCACGGCTAGGGTACCTCGCAGATCGACAAGGTGCGGCTGATCGTTCCGGTCTGTCCGCTCTCGTAGGTAATGCGCGTGTTTTCGACAACGGAGCTGACGCCGGAATAGAGCGCGGTGATCAGCGCGTGATAGCGTTCCTCGATCACGTTGCGCCGAAGCTTTCGCGTGCGGGTGATTTCGCCGTCGTCCGGGTCAAAATCCTTGTGCAAATTGACAAAGCGGCGAAGGCGCAGCGGCGCCGGCAAGCTTTCGTTGACATGGGCCAGGATCGAAGCGACGAGCAGGGCGATCTCCGGCATTTGCGAGAGATCGGCATAGGACGTGAACGAGATTCCGCGCTCCTCCGCCCAATGGCCGGCGGCCTCGAGGTCGATGCACACGATCGCGGTGAGTTCATCGCGACCGGCGCCAAGAACGGCGACGTTGCGGACATAGGGACTGAACTTGATCCGGTTCTCGATGTAGTTGGGGATGAAGCGTTCGCCCGCGCGCGTGCGCACGACCTCGCTGACACGTCCGAGCACCACCAATTGCCCGTTTGGCTCGAAATAGCCGGCGTCGCCGGTATGCAGCCAGCCGTCGACCAGCGCCTTGTTGGTCGCCTCCGGATCGTCGAAATAGCCGTCGATGACCGAGCCGGAGCGCACCAGAATTTCCCCATCGTCATCGATGCGGACCTCGACATTCGGCATTGGCTTGCCAACGGTGTGGAGCGCGACCTGCCCTTCCGGCTGCGCGGCGGTCAGCGCCGCCGTTTCCGTCTGGCCGTAGAATTGCCGCAGATCGATGCCGAGCGCGCGGAAGAACAGGAATGTATCTTCGCCCATGGCTTCGCCGCCAGTATAGGCGCGATGCATCCGCGTCATTCCGAGAAAGTCCTTGATCGGTCCGAATACCAGCATTTCGCCCAGATACCCGGAGAGTCGTTCGGCCATGCTGGGTGATTTCCCGGCAAGCCGTCTGCGTTCGCGCTTGATCGCGCGCGGCATGAAATAATCATAAAGCTTGCGCTTGAGCGGCGTGGAATCGGCCATGCCGATCTGAATGCGGGTCAGCATATTGTCCCACGCGCGCGGCGCCGCAAGATAGATGGTCGGCGCCACCTCGCGAATGTCGCGCATCACCGTCTCCTGACGCTCGGGGATGTGCGTGGTGAACCGCAATAGCGTTCCGGCACCGACCGTGAAGACGAGATCGCCGACCCAGGCCATCGGCAGATAGGCGTAGTGATCTTCGTATTCCTGGAAATAGCCGCCGGCCATCGCGTTGTTGACGCCAGCTATGATGTTGCGATGGCGCAGCGGCACGCCTTTTGGCGTGCCGGTCGTTCCGGACGAATGCAGCAGCACGGCGATGTCGTCGGCGCGCGCGCGCCCGACCAGATCGGCGGCCAGCGCCGGATCCGCCTCGATCATCGCGCGGCCGCGCGCGATTATGGCGTCGAGCGACAGCAGCCCCTCGGACTGGTATGCCAGAAGCCCGCGCGGATCGTCATAGAGGATGGTCGCGGGCCGGCCGGTCCGCTCACGCAGCTCAAGCAGCTTGTCGACCTGCTCCTGATCCTCGGCAACCGCGATGCGCGGTGCGCCGTGGCGCGTATAGGCCGTCAATTCGTCGGGCGGAACGTCGGGAAATACCGGTGCGGGAATCGCGCGCAAGGCCATCGCCGCCAGCGTCGCGCCATAGAGACGCGTGCGGTTGTCACCAATGACCGTCAGCGCTTGCCCGGGGCCAAGACCGAGCGCCTCGAGCGCGGCCGCAAGCGCGATGACCTCGGCGAAAGTGTCGGCCCAGCTTCGCTCCTGCCATACGCCCCGGTCGCGCTCACGAAAGGCGGCGCGGCCGCCGGATTCCGCCGCGTTACGCGCCAGCGCCGCGATCAACGTCGCCGGGCCGCCCTCCGGCGTCACCGGCCAGGACGTCACCAGCGGCGCGCGCAGCGGCATGTTCATGACACCGCCTCCACGCGGCGCGCGGCGGCGCGCTGACCGAGATAAGCCGACACCACCCGCGGATCGGCGATCGTCTCTTCCGGCTCGCCCTCGGCGATCTTTTCTCCGTAACTCAGCACCACAACGTGATCGCACAGCGCGGTCACGACATCCATGTGATGCTCGATCAACAAGATCGTCGTGTCGCGTTCCTCGCGCGCGTCGAGAATGAAGCGGGCGATATACTCTTTCTCCTCCTGATTCATCCCGGCCATCGGCTCATCGAGGATCAGGAGCTCCGGCTCGGCCGCGAGCGCGCGTGCGAGCTCCACGCGTTTCTGCATGCCGAGCGGAATGACTTCGACCGGCTCGTCGCGGATGTCCTGAATCTGCATGAAGTCGATCAGCTCTTCGACCACGCGGCGGTGCGCAACCTCATTGCGCACGGCCCAGACCCAATAGAACAGGCTTGCGAGCGCGCTTGCCCCCATGAACACATGCCGGCCAAGCAGAATATTCTCCAGCACCGTCATGCCGCGGAACAAGGCGAGATTCTGAAAGGTGCGCGCCACGCCGCGCGCTGCGATCCGGTGCGGCTTGAGACCGACCACCTCCTCGCCGAACAGGTTCACGCTGCCGGACTGCGGACGATAAAAGCCCGTGATCACGTTGACCATGCTGGTCTTGCCGCTGCCATTGGGCCCGACCAGTCCAAAAATCTGCCCCTTGGGAATATCCAGCGAAACGCTCTTGAGCGCGCGCAAGCCGCCGAAGGCAAGCTCGATGTCCCGGCAGCGCAGCACGCTGTCGCTTTGATCTCGCTCTCCGGGTGGCTTCATCGCTTAGTCGTTTGACCTCGTCACATCCGGAACACGCCATAATGCGGCCGGTCGATCGGCGCATTCAGCGCCACACTGATCGTCATAGCCAGCGCATTGCGGGTATCGGTCGGATCCAGGATGCCATCATCCCACAAATGCGAGGTGGAATAATAGGCGCTGGATTGGCGGCGATACTCCTCCAGAATCGGCTCGCGGATTGCGGCGATTTCAGCCGGCGCAAGGCTCCTCCCCTCCCGCGAGAGCTGGCGGATTTTGATGTCTGCCAGGACGTTCGCGGCCTGCTCCGCCCCCATAACGGAAATCTGGCTCTGCGGCCACATGAACAAAAAGCGCGGATCGAACGCCCGGCCCGCCATGCCGTAATTGCCGGCCCCGAAGGAGCCGTTGCAAATCACGGTGATCTTGGGCACTTCCGAGCCCGAGACCGCCATGATCATCTTGGCTCCGTCCTTGGTGATGCCGCGGTGTTCGTAGTCGCGACCCACCATATAGCCGGTGATATTTTGCAGAAAGATCATCGGCACCCGGCTCTGGTTGCACAATTGCATAAAGTGCGCGCCCTTGAGCGAGGAATCGTTGAACAGCACGCCGTTGTTGCCGAGAATGCCGACCTTGAAGCCCCAGATATGAGCAAACCCGCAGATCAATGTATTGCCGTACGCGGGCTGATATTCATGGAAGCGGCTGCCGTCGACCAGCCGGGCGATCACCTCACGCACGTCAAATTGAATTTTAATGTCGCGCGGGATGACGCCGTAAAGCTCATCGGGATCGTAGTAAGGCGGCTCGGGCGCGATCCGTTCGACATCGAGCTTCGTTGGCCGCTGCGTCTGCCCGACCAATTCGCGCGCGATCGCGATCGCTTGCTCCTCGGTTGTGGCGGGGTAGTCGGCCGTGCCGGAGATGCGGGTGTGCACGTCGGCGCCGCCCAGTTCATCGACCGTGACGTCCTCGCCGGTCGCCGCTTTCACGAGCGGCGGACCGCCGAGGAAGATCGCGCCGGTGCCGCGGACGATGACATTATATTCGCTGAGGGCCGGCACATAGGCGCCGCCGGCCGTACAATGACCGAGCACGAGCGCAATCTGCGGAACGCCCAGTTTGGACAGGATGGATTGATTGCGGAAAATGCGGCCGGCCAAGTAGCGGTCGGCAAAGATGTCCGCCTGCAGCGGCAGAAAGCCGCCGGCGCTGTCGCATAAATGGACGACCGGCAGCCGATTCTCGATGGCGATATCGAGCGTGCGCACGATCTTTTTGACTGACAGCGGATACCATGCCCCGCCCTTCACGCTCGCATCGTCGGCATGGATGATGATTTCGCGGCCGTTGACAATGCCGATGCCGCTGACGATGCCTGCGCCGGGCACCTCGCCGCCATACTCGGTATTGGCGGCGAGTGTGGAAAGCTCAAGAAACGGTGTGCCGGGATCGAGCAACAATTCGATGCGATCGCGGACGAACATTTTGTTCTGCCGCGAGAGGCGATCGAGATCACGCACTGGACGCTCACGGCGGGCGGCGCGATGACGCTCTTTGAGCGTATCGGCCAAGCCGCGATTGTGGGCCCGATTGAGCCGAAACTCGTCGGAAGACGTATCTATCTTGCTTTCGATCCGCCGCATGACTTAGGTCTCTGACTGCGGCGCCAGCGAAAGAAGCGGCGCGCCGCGCTGAAACGCCTGTCCCACGCCGACATGCACAACGGCCACGGCGCCGTCGCGCCAAGCCTTGATCGCCGTCTCGAGCTTCATGCTTTCGATCACCATCAGCGTCTCGCCGGTCTCTACCGGTTGCCCCTCCTTGACATGAACGGCGATCACCACGCCGGGCATCGGCGCCTCGGCGATATCATCGACGCTGCCGCCGGAATGGCTTCCGTAGCGCTGCACCGGATCGACATAGCGGACCGAGAAGGTCGAACCATCGACGTGAATGTGGACGAGATCGCCGTCCGGCGCGATCAGCACCCGGCAGATTTCCGTGCCTAAGCCGAGGAGCTGTCCGCCGCCTTCGGCATCCGCAAGCGCGATCGGAATGGCCTTCTCCCCGACGTGCAGCACGTAGCCGTCGCCGCGCCGCGACAACCAGGCCTCATGCTCCGTCTCAGCGATGACGAATGTGTGCTGCATCAGGACGCCGCCAACGCCGGAGAGGCCGGCACCGCGCACGCGGCGCGATACTCGGCGGCGAGCCGCTCGGCAAGTTCTGCGACGCTCGGCACGTCGTGGATGGTGGCGATGCCGTGACCGGCGCTCCAGATGTCCTTCCAGGTGCGCGCCTCGGAATCCGAGAGCCCGCTCATATCGGGCGATTTTTTCGGCAGCGTTTCCGGATCGATGCCGTAACGCGTAATCGACGGCAGCAGGAAATTTGCGAACACGCCGGAGAAGCGGTCGGAATAGACGATGTCCTTGACGCCGCAATCGACGATCATCTGCTTGTACGCGTCCTGCGCGTTCGACTCCCGCGTCGCCAGAAACCGCGTGCCCATGTAAGCGAGATCGGCGCCGAGCACTTCGGCGGCGCGGATCTGATAGCCGTCGCTGATGCTGCCGCCGAGCACCAGGCAGCCGTCCCAAAACTCCCGCACTTCGCGCACGAGCGAGAACGCGCTCTGGTTGGAGGCATGCCCCCCGGCGCCGCCGCCGACACAAATCAAACCGTCGGCGCCGCCCTCGATCGCCTTGCGGGCATGCATGGCGTTGACCACGTCGCACAATACGAGTCCGCCGTAGCCGTGCACGGCCTCGATGGTGCGGCGCGGATCGCCGAGACAGGTGATGACCAGCGGGACCCGGTGCGCGACCACGATCTCCAGATCAGGCTCATAGCGCGGGTTGGTGCGATGCACGATGAGATTGACCGCGTGCGGCGCCACTTTGGCGCCGGGATGGGCATTTTTGTACGCCTGCAGGTCGATCTCGATGTCGGCGAGCCAGCGGTCAAGCTGCTCCGACGGCCTGGCGTTGACGTGCGGAAACGCGCCAATGACGCCGGCGCGGCACAAGGCCGAGACCAACGGCGGAAACGACACCAGAAACATCGGCGCGCCGATCGCCGGCACAGAAAGCGCCTGTTTCAGCGCGTTCGGCAAAGTCATTGTCGCCCCCGCGAAGATTCAGCAGCGCATCCCATCAATTCCTCCACGCGCCCATGGCGCTGAACAATTCCGGCACCGCATCGGCGGCGTCGCGCACCGGCCGCGTCGAAAGAGCCGCGGCGGCGATCAACTTGATCGCCAAATTCGCATCGATCGGCGGGTCGGCCGCGAGCGCGGGATGGTCGTCCAAGAAGCCGGTATGCAGAGCGCCCGCGGCAAAGTCGGGATCGGCGGTCAGGCGCCGCAGGAAGGCAGTGTTGGTCTCGCAGCCCAGCACGGCAAAACGGCCGAGAGCGTCATAGGCACGCGTGCGTGCCGCCTCGCGGTCGCGGCCGTGGACAACAAGCTTGGCAAGCATCGGATCAAACGCCGCCGTGACGATCTGTCCCTTGGTGATGCCAGCATCGACGCGTACGCCCGGACCCACATCCGGCAGCGCCATGTCCACGATCCGGCCGGTGGTGGGCACAAAACCGCGTGCCGGGCTTTCGGCGTAAATGCGATATTCGATGGCGTGGCCGTCGATCCGCAGCGCCGCTTGCGAAAAGCGGAGCTTTTCGCCGGCGGCAAGGCGCAGCTGCTCGGCAACCAGATCGATACCGGTGATCATTTCCGTCACCGGATGCTCGACCTGCAGCCGCGTATTCATTTCCAGAAAATAAAGCTCGCCCTGGCCGTGGATGAATTCGATCGTGCCGGCATTGCGGTATCCGGCGGCGCGCGCGATGCCGACCGCGATGTCGCAGATGCGCCGGCGTTCCGCTTCGTCAAGCGCCGGCGACGGCGCCTCCTCGACAATCTTTTGAAACCGGCGCTGGATCGAGCATTCGCGATCAAAAAGATGCACGACGTTGCCGTGCACGTCGCCGAGCACCTGCACCTCGATGTGGCGCGGTCGTTCCACATACCGCTCGACATAAAGCCGCCCGTCGCCGAAATAGCGCGTACCTTCGCTGCGCGCGCGGACGATCTCGTCATCGAGCATCGCCGCCTCGCGCACGATGCGCATGCCTTTGCCGCCACCGCCGGCGGCCGGCTTGATCAACACCGGGAAACCGACGGCCCGCGCGCGATCTGAAAAAGTCGCGGGATCGTCGTCCTCGATAGCCGACGGGGCAACGGGAAAGCCGCGCGCCGCAACGAAAGCGCGCGCGCGCACCTTGTCGCCCATGAGTTCGATGGCATCGGCGGTAGGCCCGACGAAGATGAGGCCCGCATCCGCGACTTGGCGGGCGAAATGCGCGTTCTCGGACAGAAACCCGTAGCCGGGGTGGATGGCGCCTGCTCCGCTTTCGCGGGCCGCCGCAATGATCTGAGCGCCGTCGAGATAGGCCGCAATCGGCGTTGCGCCGGTAATTTCGATCGCTCGATCGGCTGCCGCAACGGCCGGCGCAGCCGCATCGGCGGCGTGATAAACCACGACCGCCTCCAGCCCGAGCGCCTGGACGGTGCGCAGAATACGGAGCGCAATCTCGCCGCGATTGGCAATCAAGACGCGCGTGAACGGCCAGCCGCCGCTTGGACCGGACCCACCCTTCGCCATTATGACTTCGCCTTTGCCGGGTTCGGACAAAGTCCGTTCAAGAAGATGTCGGTGATGGTCCGCGCCATCCGCTGTACGTCGAGCGGGCGCTTGCCGATGGTGTGACGCCATGCGGAATGCTCGATGGCGCCGAACAGCATGTCGCGCACCACGCGCGGATCGACGGCTTGCGGAATTTCGCCGCTTGCCACGGCATCGTCGACCATCTTGATGAGGATCGACGTATAGCGGCGGTTGAGTTGCTGGATGGCGGAGCCGCGATAGTCGCTCGCGATCCGCACTTCCGATATAAACAGCCGGCAGAGATCCCGTTGCGCCACGAATGTCGAGAGATGCTCGCTGATGAGGACGTAGAGCTGCTCGCGAAAGCCTTTTCCCCCGGCGACTTTGGCGCCCAAATCCTCGATCAACTCCTCGTAAAATTTCCGCAGCACGTGCTGGAGAAGATCGCGCTTGTTGGAGAAATATTTGTAGATCAGGCCATCCGACACATCGGCAGCCCGCGCGATCTCGGTAATCGAGGTGGTTTCATAGCCCTTTTCGGCGAAGGCGCGCGAAGCGGCTGCCAGGATCGTTTCGTAGCGATCGCGCATCCGCTCGGGACTGATGGCCGGCATCAGACGCCCAGGAACGAGGAAAAGGAAGCGAGCAAGTGACGAACCCGTAGACGGAATAATGTTTGGCCGAATAGGCGCATGCCCTTGCCGTCCTCCCAGTGCCTGCGGGCGCCCGACTTTTCTACCGCCCGGCCCTTGATTGCGCATATTGAATACGCTTCACTTTGACATGTCAACGCGAGCCTGTTTTAGGTGTTGCCGACAAGACGATGGGAGGAATTCCACATGACGGCTGCAGCAGCGGAGTCGCGCGCTCAGTCACTCGCCGCCAACGGCTTTCGCCTGAGCGAGGAGCAGGAGGAAATCCTGGCCGCCAGCGATCGCTTCGCACAGGCGGAATTCTGGCCGCTCCAGCAGCGCATGGACGACGATGAATGGTGGCCGCCGGAGGCAATGCCGGCGCTTGCCCGCATGGGCTTTCTGGGCGTCACCGCCCCTACCCAACTGGGCGGCGCCGGCGGCGACTTCTTCACCTCGGGGCTGATCACCCAGGGGCTGGCGCGCTGGAACCCATCGATCGCGCTGAGCTACGTCGCCCACGAGAACCTCTGCCTCAACAACATTGCGCGCAACGGCTCGGACGAGATTCGCACGCGCTTTCTGCCGCGGCTCTGCGACGGCAGCGCGATCGGGGCACTCGGGCTGACCGAGCCCGGCGCCGGCTCCGATGCGCTCGGCTCGATGAGCACGACGGCGCGCCGCGACGGCGGCCATTATGTGCTCAACGGCAGCAAGCTCTACATTACCAACGGACCGGTCGCCGACATTCTCTTGGTCTATGCCAAGACCGACAAAGCGCAGGGCGCCAAGGGAATATCGGCTTTTGTCGTCGAGCGCGGCATGGCCGGCTTCGGCGTGGCGCAAAAGCTCGACAAGATGGGCTTCCGCGGCAGCACCACGGCGGAACTGGTTTTCGACGACTGCCGGGTGCCGGCTGAGAACCGCGTCGGCGAGGAGAATGCCGGCGTCTCCGTCGTGATGAGCGGACTCGATCTCGAACGGGCGATCGTCGCCATGATCAATCTCGGCATGGCGGAACGCGCCTTCGCGCTGGCGCTCGACTATGCGAGGACGCGCAAGCAATTCGGCCGGCCGATCGGCGAATTTCAGCTCATCCAATCCAAGCTCGCCGACATATACACCACGATCGAAACGATGCGGACGTTCTGCTATCGCACGCTCGCCGAAGCCAACGATCTGGACGTCGGCGGCGGCGGCCGCGGCGAAATTCACAAGCTCACCGCGGCGAGCATTCTCTATGCTGCGGAGGGCTGCACCCGCGTCATGGATCACGCGGTGCAAATCTTCGGCGGCGCCGGTTATATGCGCGAGACCGAGATCAATCGGCTCTACCGCGCCAGCAAATTACTGGAGATCGGCGCCGGCACATCGGAAATCCGGCGACTTATCATCGGCGGCGAATTGATGCGCGGCTAACTCTGCTCTTGATCAGCTGCCGACATTGAACCAGTCCGGCCGCGGAATGGTCCACTGGTCGCCCCAAATCTCGTTGCCGCCGTCGACGGTCACGACCGTGCCAGTGATGAACGAGCCGGACGGCCCGGCGAGGTAGCAGACCGCATCGGCGACATCGCGAACGTCGCCGAAGCGGCGCACCAGATTCGTCTTGGGGAGCGCTTCGCGCGCGGCTTCCGAATACACATTCATGCCCTCGGTCGCGATAATCCCGGGAGCGACGCAATTGATCTGAATGCCGAGCGGCGCCCATTCAATCGCGACCGTCTTCGACAAAGCCACCACGCCTGCCCGCGCCGCCGCGGTGTGCGCCACGCCGGGCATGCCGCGTGTCGTCACCGCGACGATATTGACGATGCGGCCGCCGCGGCCGGCGTCGCGCCAACGCCGCGCCGCCTGCTGCATCATGTACCAGGTGCCGTTCAGGTTGGTGTCGACGACGGCATTGAAGCCTTTCGGCGAGAAATCGATCGCGGCCTGCGGGAATTGCCCGCCCGCATTGTTGACAAGCACGTCGATGACACCGAAGCGCTCGGTCACGGCGTCGAACAGCCGCGCCACCGCCTCCGGATCGCGGATCGACATGGAATGCGCCAGCACCTCGGCGCCAAGCCGCGACAGCTTTTCTGCGACCGTTTGCAGCCGTTCGGCGTCGCGCCCGCACACAACAAGCTTGGCGCCCAGTCGCGCGAACTGAAAAGCGATTGCTTTTCCGATCCCGCGCCCCGCGCCGGAAACGAGCACTACCTGGCCGGCAAACAAGCCGTCCCGGAACGTCAGCGGCATGCTGGCAAGCTCGTCGTCGCTTTTTCCGAATTGCTGGGTCATACCGGCTATGCAGTCTTTGCCGTTTGGTGCGCGCTTTGCGCATTCTTCAATGAGTTTGCCAGCGTCGACGGCACGGGTATCGGATAATCCATCAGCATCTGCGCAAATGCTTTTCCTTGCGCATCGACGCGAAGCGAGGCAACGCCGCCGCCGCCCAGCGCATCGTGCAGCATGAAATTAAGCGCATGCATGCCGGGCAATTCGAAACGCTCCACCTTGCTCACGCCGACATGTGCGAACCAATCGCGCACCACGTCCTCCATCAGCGCGGCGCGTATCCACGGCAAGTATTCAGGCTTGCGGGCGATCAGGCCGATATTGGCGGAATTGCCTTTGTCGCCGCTGCGGCCAACCGCCAATGCAATCAGCGGCACGGTCGCATCCGCGATCCCGACGGCCTTCTGCGCCGCCGCGCAAGCCGGCGGAGGGGACAATGGCTGTGAAGCGGCGAATGGCACGCTGATGTCGGCGCCGCCGAAATGAACGACCGGTGCGACTTTCTCTTTCGGCCAGAGGAAGGAAAATAACCGCAATACCGGCTGTACGCTCGGCCGGCCGGCAAAAAAACCGGTGATACCCTGCGCCATGGACGATCCGGGCGGAAAAATCTCCCGCGCGAGCATTTCGAGCGCCTCCTGATCGCGATGGCGCGCGCCGACCTTGAGCACGACCTCGCGGCTATTCCTGGCCGCGCGATGACGCCAAGGGCCATACATGCTCTCGGAACCGAGCACTTCGATCGAGGTCTCGGTGAAATATGGAATGCCGCGGGCGCTGAGCAGGCGCTTCACGCGCGCTAAAATCGCTTGCCCTGCGCGTTCCGCCTTGCTGGCTGCCTCGTAGCCGCCGATGGTGAGCGTTCCGATAACGCGATAGCCGTCATGCCAGGTCGCGCTCACTTTGAGGGTCGGCGTCGGCGGGCGGCCGCGCGCGCCCATCACCCGCACCTGATCCGGCCCGCAGGCGGTCATGGCCACATCGCGGAAATCGCAGACGACGTCGGGAAGGATGTAGGCGGCGGGGTCGCCGATCTCATAGAGCATCTGCTCGCAAACCGAGAGCGGAACGACAAGGCCGCCCGTGCCGGGGGGCTTGGTTACGACGAACGACCCATCGGCGCTACATGCCGCGATCGGCATACCCATATCGTCCCAGCCAGGGACTTCACGCCAATCGGTGAACAGGCCGCCGGTGACCTGCGCGGCGCATTCCAGCAAATGGCCGGCGAGACTGCCTTGCGCCAGCTTGTCGTAATCGGTCCACGACCAGCCGAAAGCATGCACTATCGGACCAAGCACCACCGCGGAATCGACGCAGCGTCCGGTAATCACCACATCCGCCCCGCGGTCGAGCGCAAGCGCAATCGGTTGCGCGCCGAGATAGGCGTTCATGGTGGTGAGCTTTTCCGGCATCGCCGCGCCGGAAAACATTTCAGTGACGCCCGCGGCGCGAATTTCGTCGGCGCGGCCGGTCAGGTCGTCGCCGGTGACGACGGCAATTTCGAGCGCAACGCCGGCTTCCTCGGCCTTGCGGCGCAAGGCCATCGCCGCCGCCTGCGGATTGATGCCGCCCGCATTCGAAACAATGCGGATGCCCTTGCGTTTGATCTCAGAGAGGAGCGGCGCTACGGCCTCGACGAAATCAGGGACATAGCCGAGCTCCGGCTTGCGCGCACGAGCGCGCGCCAACAGCGACATGGTGATCTCGGCCAAATAGTCGAACACCAGAAAGTCGATCTCGCCGCGGCGAACCAGTTGCTCGGCGCCCGCGGTGCTGTCGCCCCAAAAGGCCGACGCGCATCCGATCCGCACCCCATCGCGCGACATGCGGGTCACCGCCCGGTCCAGACTGGAGAACGCTTTTCGTTGAAGGCGCGAAAGCCTTCGCGAGCGTCCTGCGTGCGCGCCATCTGCGGCAGCACCCGTTGCGCATATTCGAGCCCGGCCTCCAAGGAAAGGCCGTCGATGGTCGCCAACGCCCGCCGGCCCATGCCGATCGCGGTCGGCGAGGACGCGGCAATCGACGCGACCAGCGCACCGACCTTCTCGTCGAGCGCGGCGCGCGGCACCACGTAATTGACCATCCCATGCGCCAAAGCTTCCGCCGCCGAGATCGGCTCGCCGATGACGCACAATTCGAGCAGTTTCCGCCGCGAGATGGTGCGCAGCATGAAGGGCAGGATCATCATCGGGAAGATGCCGATGCGCGCTTCGGGCACGCCCAGCCGGGCGTGATCGGCAACGACGGCGAAATCGCAGGCGCAGACCAAGCCAAAACCGCCGGCCAGCGCGTGGCCGTTGACCCGCGCGATCACCGGAACGCGGGAATCGATGATGGCGCGGAACAATTTCACGGCCGGATTGTCGCGCTCCGCCGGATCGACCGTGAACGGATCGCCTTCGGCATTCGGCTTGAGATCGCCGCCGGCGCAAAATGCTTTTTCGCCGGCGCCGGTCATGACAACGGCACGAATCTCGGGAGTTGCTTCAGCCTGCGCGATGCCGGCGCGAAGGCCGTCGAACACGGCCTCGTTGAGCGCATTGCGGCGCTCCTCGCGGTCGATCGTGAGCCATAGCGCCTGCCCTTTCTGCTCGTAGCGCACGTCCGGCATCGCTCCCCTCCATATTGAGTTAGATTCATTTTTGAGGGAGACTAGATGAGCCGCGGCGGAATGACAATGCGGATCGCGGGATAGGGGAGGACAGGCATGCCGGAGCAAGACCTTGTGCTGGTTGCGATCGAGCGCGGGATCGCGCGGGTCACGTTGAACAGGCCGGATCGGCTCAACGCTCTCGATCACGACTTGGCGGTAGCGCTGGCGACGACATTCGAGGGGCTTGAACGCGATCCGACGCTGCGCGCGGTGACGCTGATGGGCGCCGGCCGAGCGTTCATGGCCGGCGGCGACATCGCGGTATTCAAGAAAGCTGGCAACGATGCGCCCGAAATTATCGGCGGGCTGATCGACCTCTTCCACCGGATCATCCGCTCGATCCGCCGGCTGAATGTGGCGGTCGTGGTTGGCGTGCATGGCGCCGCCGCCGGCGGCGGCGTTGGCCTGGCGCTGGCGTGCGACTTTGTCATTGCCAGCGAGGACGCCGCATTCGTGCCGGCTTATACCAAGCTCGGGACCAATCCCGACGGCGGCACCACATGGACGGTGACGCGGCTTCTTGGACCGCAACGCGCGCTCGAATGGCTGATGCTCGGCGAAGCAACCGACGCTCGTGCAGCCAAGGAGATGGGCCTCGTCCATCGCGTCGTACCGAAGGATGCGCTTGCCAGTGAAGTCGACGCCTTGGCCCGCCGGATCGCGAGCGGTCCTGTCACCGCGCAAGCTTCGCTGAAGCGCCTCATCGATCAGGCGTTGTACACATCGCTCGACGCCCAGCTCGATGCCGAGCGCGCCGGCTTCCTACGTGCGGCCGCAACCGCGGATTTTCGTGAAGGCGTCTCGGCGTTCTTGGAGCGCCGGCAGCCCAATTTCCAGAAAGAATGACGGCGACAACGCCGCTCAAGCAACCTTGCCAGGACCGGCAGCGGCCAATTCGCCGATGATCTGCTCGCGCATGACGTATTTTTGCGGTTTGCCGGTCGCTGTCATCGGGAATTTCGGCACGAAGCGCACATAGCGCGGCACTTTGTGGTGAGAGATTTGACCGCGGCAGAAGGTTTGTATTTCCTCCGCGCTCGCCGACTGGTTGGGCTTGAGCACGATGAAGGCGCAAATTTCCTCGCCCAGGCGATGATCGGGAACACCGAAGACTTGGGCGGACAGCACCTTCGGATGGCGGAGCAAAAACTCCTCGATCTCGCGCGGATAGATATTTTCGCCGCCGCGGATCAGCATATCCTTGAGCCGGCCGACGATCGTGCAATAGCCCTGCTCGTCGATGGTCGCGAGATCGCCCGAATACATCCAGCCGGACGCATCGATCGTCTCCGCGCTCCGCTCGGGATCGTCCCAATAGCCGCGCATGACGCCGTAGCCGCGGGTGCATAATTCTCCGGACTCGCCGATCCGCGCGACCTTGCCAGCGCCGTCGATGATCTTGACCTCGACATGCGGATGAATGCGTCCCACCGTGGCCACCCGCCGCTCGATCGGATCGTCGGTGCGCGACTGGAACGAGAGCGGGCTGGTCTCGGTCATGCCGTAGCCAATGGTGACTTCGCGCATATGCATGCGGTCGATGACCGCACGCATCGTATCGACCGGGCACGGCGCGCCCGCCATGATGCCGGTCCGCAAGCTTGATGTGTCGTAGTTTGAAAAATTCGGATGTTCGAGCTCGGCGATGAACATCGTCGGAACGCCATGCAAAGCCGTGCACTTGTAGCGGGCAATCGCTGCTAGCGTCGCCTCGGCATCAAAACTCTCGCCGGGAAATACCATTCCGGCGCCGACCGCCGCGCAGCACAGAACGCCGAGCACCATGCCGAAGCAATGATAGAGCGGCACGGGAATGCACAGACGATCGTCGGCCGACAGCGCCATCGCCTTCGCGGCATAACGCGCATTGTTGACGATATTGAAATGCGTCAGCGTCGCGCCTTTGGGCGAACCGGTCGTGCCGCTGGTGAACTGGATGTTGATGGCATCGTCGGGATCGAGCGCCGCGGAAAGCCCCTCGAGCCGGCTGCGGTGGCCCGGCCCGGCGAGCGACATCAACTGAGAGAATGTGCGGGCACCGCGCGGATGCGGCCCCTCGTCGAGCACGATGACGTGATTGAGCTGCGGCAGTCTTGCCGCCTGCAGACGAGTTGATTCAGCGTCGACTTCCGGAGCGAGCGCGCGCAGCATCTCGACGTAATCGTTCGAGCGTTGGCGCCGCGCCATGATCAGCGCTTTGCATCCGACCTTGTTGAGCGCGTATTCGAGCTCGGTCGTGCGATAGGCCGGACTGATATTGACCAGAATGGCGCCAATGCGCGCGGTGCCGAATTGGACGTGAAGCCACTCGGCGCGATTGGGCGCCCAAATGCCGACCCGGTCACCACGTCCGATCCCGAGCGCCAGCAAGCCGGCGGCGACGTCGTTTGATCGCTCGCGCAGATCGTACCAGGACAGCGAAGCGCCGTTGGCCGCGAAAATCGCCGCGGCGCGGCCGCCATGCTTGGCGCATGCCCGATCCAGCAATTGCGGGATGGTCATGAACTTCAGCGGATCGTCAGTGGCTCCCGCAACGTAGGAGAGCGTGCCCTGCGGCCGCAAGTGATCGTCGCCGCGGCTTACCAAAAAATCCGAGCTGAAAGGGTTGTAGATGCTCACCGGAGTCGGCCGTCTCGGTTTCCCGATCAAATCCCGATCAGAAATTCCGCCAATCACCAAGTTGTTCGAAAGCGTGCGCCGCCCGATAGATCGTTGTCTCGGCGTAATGCTTGCCGACCAGCATCATGCCGATCGGCAATCCGTCGCTCATGCCGCAGGGGATACTCATCGCCGGATGGCCGGTCACGTCGAAGGGACAGGTGTTGGGCAGCATTTCGAAGCCGCGCTGGCACCACAATGCGAGCGGCGCGTTGGCTGGCGGCAGCGGCGTCGCTTTCATCGGCAGCGTCGGCATCATCAGAAGATCGTAGCGCGCCAGAACGTCATCATAGGTCTTGCGCAACAAGCGTCCCAGATTCTGCGCTTTGGCGTAGAAGTGGCCACGGTGATGCTTGATAAAATATTCGCCGGCGAGCATTGAAATCTTCAGCGTGCGCGAGAGCTCATCGGCGCGCGCCCGCCAATTGGCATGGGCATCCAGCAAGCTCGTGGTGTAAAGGCCTTTCCAGTTAAAGCCCATGCCGTTGCCGTGCATCATCTGCGCGACCAGGCCCTCGAGCGCGATCGGCGTCCAGATGGCAGCACCGTCGAGATGCATGGGGATCGAAACCGGCTCGACGATCGCACCGGCGCCGCGCAAACGCTCCGCCGCCTCGCGCACCTTGGCATCGACATCCGGTTCGCTGACTGGCCAGCCGAAGCCCTCGGTCACCAGGCCGATGCGCATGCCGGACACGCCGCGCCCAACCCCGGTCGTGTAGCTGTATTTCTCCACCTGTACGTCATACTGGCGCGGATCGAGACCGTCGGCGCCGGCAATCACTTCCAGCAGCAGGGCGTTGTCCGCGACTGTTGCCGTCATGGGACCGGCATGGTCGATGGTCGCCTCGATCGGCATCACGCCGGTATAGGGCACAAGTCCATGCGTGGCCTTCATGCCGTAGCAGCCGGAATACGACGATGGCATGCGGATCGAGCCGCCCTGATCGCCGCCGATCGCCATGTCGACCTCGCCGGCGCCGATCAGCGCACCGCATCCCGACGACGAGCCCCCGGCCGAGTAGCCACGCTTATAGGGATTATGAACGGGACCATGCGCCGACGTGTGGCTGCCGCCGGACAAACAAAAATATTCGCAATGCGCCTTACCGACGATGGTGCCGCCGGCATCCAGAATGCGGGTCACCACAGTCGCATCGATATCCGGCACGTAACCTTCAAGCGTGGAGGCGCCGTTCATCATCGGCACGCCGGCAAGGCAGATATTATCCTTGAGCACGATGCGCTTGCCGGACAACGGCCCGTGCGCGGCGCCGCGGACTTCGGTCTTCACCGCCCAGGCGTTGAGCGGATTCTCGTTCGCCCCGGGCCGATAGCCGGGCGTCCGCGGATAGCGCACCGGCGGCAAATAATCGGGCAGCTGATTGACTCGGTCGTAGGCCTGGAAGGTACCCTCCAGCACGTCCAGATATTCGGCGACCTCGCCTTGCGACATGCTCAAATGCAGCGAATTGACGATATCGTGCATCTGTTCGAGCGTTGGCCGTCTGACGGTCGACATGGGACCCCCCAATGATGTTGCGGCTGCAGGCATAGCCGGCGCCGTGTTTCGTGATCGCCCGTTGCGGACGGCAGTCTGCGAAACGGTGGACGAGCGCGCAGCCGGCGCTGTCGGAGCAGCACCGTTGGCTGGCGCGCGCGCAGAGCCATTGGCCGAAGACACGACTGTCAACGCAGGGCGAGGCCGCGCAGCAACGCCAGCGGCACCCGCGTAGGTGCTGCGCGCACCGCCGAGGCCGACCAGATCGGCAATGGCACCGCCCTGCACCGCGCCGACATCAAGCTCGCGGGTGATCCGGCCGCGCTCGACCAGCACGATGCGGCTGGCGACATCGAGAACGAGTTCGAGATTCTGCTCGACGATCAGCATGGAGAGACGATGCTTTTCGCGCAGCGCCGCCAGGAGCTCGCCGATCTCCTGCACGATGGACGGTTGAATGCCTTCCGACGGCTCGTCGAGAAGAAGAAGCCATGGCAGCGGCACCAGCGCGCGGGCGAGTGCCAGGATCTGCTGCTCGCCGCCCGAAAGCGCACCGCCCCTTCGTTCCAGGAGCCGGGTCAGCCGCGGAAAGAGTCCGAGCACGCGCTCGATCGCCCGTTCCTCGGTCTCGCCCGAATCCGGCGTCCACGCCAGGCGCAGATTTTCAAGCGCGCTCAGGCCCGGAAGGATGCCGCGGCCCTGCGGCACATAAGCGATGCCGAGCCGGCTGCGTTCGTGCGCCGCCCAGCTCGTCACGTCCACGCCGTCGACAACGATCTTGCCGCCGCGCGCCGGCAACAGCCCCATGATGGCCTTCATGAGCGTGGTCTTGCCCATGCCATTGTGGCCGACAATTCCGATCGCCTCGCCCTCCCAGAGCTGCAGCGAGACGCCGTGAAGCACCGGGACTTCGCCGTAGCCGGCTTGCAAATCCGCGACGTCGAGGACAAGGCCGTTCGGCTCGACGCCTGCCTCGGCCGCGTTCTCGTCGATTTCGGAATCGCCAGCTTCGCGAATGGTCATGCGCGGTTCCCCAGATAGACTTCCCGCACACTCGGATCGGCGAGCACTTTCTCGGCGTGGCCTTCGACCAGGATCGCGCCTTGATGGAAGACGGTGATCAAGGAGTCGAGCGTTCGCACGAAATGCATATCGTGATCGACGACGATCAGCGTCGCCGTCTGATTGATGCGCTTGATGATCGCGATCAAGCGCTCGGTTTCCACGTTGGTCAATCCGGCCGCGGGCTCATCGAGCAAAACCAGCCACGGTTTGTTGGCGAGCACCGTGCCGATCTCGACCAGCTGCCGCTGTCCATGCGCGAGCTCACCGACCAGCCGGCGCGCGATCCCGCCTAATTCCAGCTCGCTCAGGACTTCGTCGACCGCCGCACCGGCTCCATCATGTCCGGCGGTGCGCCGCGCGGAGAGCCAAAGGTTCTCGGCGACGGTGAGACCGTTCATCACCGAAGGCACCTGCGTTTTGATGCCGATGCCGAGCCGAACGATTTGGTGCGTCGACCAGCCGGTCGTTTCCTGCCCGCGGATCAGCACCCGGCCGCTCGCATTGGCGCCGCGGATTTGGCCGGTGAGCGATTTGAAAAACGTGCTCTTGCCCGCTCCGTTAGGACCGATCAGGCAACGCAATTCGCGTTCGCGCAGCACGAAATTGACGTGGTCGACCGCGAGCACGCCGCCGAAACGCACCGCCAGTTCCTGGGTCTCGACGACCGGCTCGCTCACTGTTTGGCGTCCTGCAGCGCAATGCGGCGGCGGCGCGTCCCGCGCGCCTGCCGGCGATGGACTTGCGATTGCGCAAAGCGCCGGCGCCAGGCGACGAAGCTCGGCGCGAAACCGCGCGGGATCAGAAGCACGACCAGAATCAGGATCGCGCCGAGGATCAGCGAATTGTCGACCGTGGTCTGATGGCCGAGCGCGAGCTTCAATGAGCCGAGCGCGACCGCGGCGATCATCGGGCCGATCAGGGTACCGAGCCCGCCGACGATCACCCAGATCAGCACTTCCGCCGTGGTCCCGAGGCTGAACACGCTCGGGGTCACGATTTCGGCCCAGTTGGCGAACAGGCAGCCGGCAAGTCCCGCCATCGCGCCGGAGACGGCGAAGATCGCCGTCTTGTAGGCTGGGACATTGTAGCCGAGAAGCTCCATCCGCACCTCGTTTTCACGGATGCCGATCAGCGTGCGGCCGAACGCGCTGGAAAGGATCCAGCGAGCGATCAGATAGGCGACGAGCAGACAAACGATCACGACATAATAATAGGCGGTGCCGTAGATCTCCATGTTGGGCTGGCCGGGCACGTTCAATGTCGGGAAGGCCGGTATGCCGTTGAAGCCGCCGAGTCGCGCGTTGCCGATCTTGTAGGCGTCGCCGGCGGTGGCGTTCATGAAGCGGTTGAGGATCAGCGTGACGACCAACGTCATGACGCCGAGATAGACATCACTGATGCGGCCATAAAACATCATCGCGCCAATGATGGCGGCGGCCAGCGCGGGCACGATGAGCGCCAGCAGCACCGGCACGGTACTTTCGCCGATGTTGAACGATGCGATCGCGTAGGTATAGGCGCCCAACCCGAAATAGGCGGCGTGTCCGAAACTGAGGATGCCCGCATAACCCCACATCAGCGCGAGCGACAGCGCGAACAGAGCCCAGACCGCCAGCAAGATCGGCGTGTTGGTTTCGCTCACCAGCGGCAAAGCCGCGAGCAGCACGGCGAGCGCGGCAAGCCAGTTCCAGTGGATACGCCCGATGCCGAACGCCGCGCCGGTCATGTCGAGTTACGGAAGAACTGCCCGGTCACGCCCTGCGGCATCAGGCGCAAGAGCACAAGGGCGAGCGCCAGCATGGCGATCTCGCCGATCACCGGTGTCGATGCAAACGAGACCAGTTGATCGACGGTGCCGAACAGCCCCGCGGTGGAGAGCGTTCCCGCGATCACGGCGGCGCCGCCAGTGATCACCGTGATAAACGCCTTGGCGATGTAAGCGCCGCCGATCGAGGGAAGAAGGCCGGTGAGCGGGGCCATGACGCCTCCGGCCAGGCCGGACAAGGCGGCCCCGACGGTAAAGGTCAGCATGAAGATCGTGCTTGGATTATAGCCGAGCGAAGCGACCACGTCCCTGCCCTGCATGGTCCCGCGCGCGATCAGCCCGACGCGGGTGTAGCGCAAGGCGAACCACATCGCGCACATCAGCACGGCGGTGACCGCGATGACGAACAGATTGTAGCCGCCCATCTGATAATGACCGATCTGGTAGCCGGGAATCGGCGTCGGCACGCTGACCGGCGTGTTGCCGAAGATCAGCGTCACGAGACCGATCAAGAGAAGGCTCAAGCCCCAGGTCGCCAGCATGATGTCGATCATGCGCCCATACAAGAAGCGGACGATCAGCCGCTCCACGATGAGCCCGATGATGCCCACAACGAGCGGCGCAATCACCAGCATGGCGAAATAGACGTTGATGCCGGCCTTGGCGGCGGCGATCGTCGCATAGCCGCCGAGCATGACGAATTCGCCGTGGGCGAGATTAATAACGCGCATCATTCCGAACACGATCGCCAACCCCGCGCTGATCAGCGCGAGAAAGGCGATCATGTACAGAATTTCAAGAACGACGATCGCCGCGTAGTCCATACCACGGGTCCGTTGGCGAGGGCCGGCCGGTCACCGGCCGGCCATGAAGATCAGATCTTGACCTCGTATTGCTTGTTGTCGTCCGGATTTTTCTGCAGATCGCAATACTGGGCCGTGTCGGCCGGCGGCCGTTGCGCGGCGGTGTCGATGATGGTGAGCTTTTGATCCTTGACGACCATGAGATGGATGTCGAGCGCGCAATGATGGGTCTTGGGATCCATGGCGACTTTGCCGGCCGGCCCTTCGATACTGAGACCGCTCTCGAGCACCTTCACCAAGGCATCATGGTCGACCGATCCGGCTTTGCGCACGGCTTCCGCCCACAACATGATGCCCTGGTATTGCGACACCGCCAGCTCATGCACGACCTTGGCGTCGCCATACTTCTTGGCCCAGGCGGCGAGGAATTTCTTGTTCGCCGGCGTGTCGAGCTCGGGGCTGTAATTGCCGGCGATCAAAATCCCGTCGCCTTCGGCCGCCGACAGCGCCAGATGCTCGTTGCCGACGCCGAACGTGGTCGAGGTCAGCGGGATCTTCTTGTTCATGCCCGACGCCGCCCACTGGCGGAAGAACGACATGTGAGCGCCACCGACCAAGGCGGCGACGACGAAATTCGGCGCCGCGTCCTGAATCTTGGCGATCGTCGAGCCGAAGTCGGAGACGTCGAGCGGGAAGAAGCTGGTCGCCAGCACGGTGCCCTTGCGCTGTTCGACATAGTGCGCCACCCACTTGGCGGTGATCTGGCCATAATTGTAGTCGGCGGCCAGCACGTAGACTTTGTTGCCCCACTTCTTCATCGCGTAATCGATGATGGGCTCGACCGCTTGTGCCGGCGTCGTGCCGGTCACGAAGCAATTGCGGTCGCACACGCCGCCTTCATAGAGGATGTTGTAGAAATAAAGGGTGTTGCCGCGGCGGAATGTCTGCCTGATCGCTTCGCGCGAAGCCGAGGTGATCCCGGCATGGGCGACATCGACCTTGTCTTCGCGAACGAGCTGCTGAGCGTATTTGGTGTAAAGCGCGATATCCGATTGGCTGTCATACTGCTTGAGGTCGATCTTGCGCCCGAGCAGACCGCCAGCGGCATTGATCTCTTCGACCGCGAGCGCATTCGCCATCACGATCGGCTTACCGTAAATGTCGAGGACGCCGGAATTGTCTTCGATTGCGCCGAGCTTGATCGGGGCGTCCTCGGCGTGGGCACGGATAAGCGGCACGCCGGCCAACAGGGCGGTCGCCCCGGCGGTATTCAGCAAAGTCCTGCGCGATATGCTCATAAAAGTGTTCCTTCGGGTTCTCTGATTTTCAGAATGCCAGAAACTTGTGCCGTTACTTTTTTTCGCTGCGTTCGGCGTCGCGGCCTTTCTTTGGTTCGACCACCGAGGTGCCGGACGCCTCGACGGCTGAAGAGAAGTCGAGGCCGATCGAATCGCCGATGCTGCGCAGCGCCGGAAGCTGCAGAGCCATGCCGAGAATGCTGTCCATCACCTGATTGATCGGCGTTTTCTGCGAGCCGTCGCCGTTGCCGCCTGACGTTCCGGAAGCACCGCCGCCGAAGCCGTTGAGCTGATGAATGCGGATCGAGTCGATCTTCTCCACAGGCTTCATCATCTGCGACACGATCTCCGGCAGCCGGTCGAGCCGATATTGCTCAAGCTTCATGCGGATCAGTGCGTCGGTCTGCGAATTCTCCGCCTCGATGACGGCGCGCTCGCCTTCGGATTGCGCCAGGAGCCGCAGACGCTCGGCCTCCGCCTTGGTGCGCACCGCTTCGGACTCGGCGCGAATCCGCCGCAACAACACACTCGCCTCGGTCTCGGCTTTGGCCTGGTCCACCGCGCCCTGCTCGCTCACGCGCTTGAGCGCAATCTCGTGCGAGCGGTCGGCCACCGCGCGATCGCGTTCCGTCTGCACATGCTCTTCGGCCAATACCACCTCGGCGCGCGCCAATTCGGCCTGCGCGCGCGACTTCGCCTCTTCCACATGCTTGGCCGCGAGCTGAATGGCGCTGTCCACCTTCTTCATCTCCACGCCGAGCTGCAATTCGACCTCAAGCTTGCGCAATTCGCTCTGCTTGGCGACTTCGGTGGCCCTGGTCTGGCGCTCGCGTTCGATGCGGGCCTCCTCGGAGGCGATCATCGCCTGCTCGCGCGCCTTGGCTGCTTCCGCATCGCTCGCCGCACGGATCTTCTCGATCTCCAGATGCTGATTGATCTGCGCCTCTTCTTCCTGCTTGGTCAGAATGAGCCGCTGCTTGGTGGCTTCGAGCTGGGTCTGCCGCACTGAAATCTCGGCATCGGCCTCGATCTCGGCGCGCTTCTTGCGATTGACGGCAATGATTTCGGCAAGCTTGCGCAGCCCTACCGCGTTGAACGCGTTGTTTTCATCGAAGGAGGAAAACGCCGACTGGTCGAGCCGCGTCAGCGAGACGGAATCGAGCAGAATGCCGTTCTGTTTGAGATTGTCGCGCAACAGTTCGGAAATATTCGCGACGAATTCGGCGCGGCCCTCGTGCAGGCTGTCCATGGTGTGGCGCGCCGCCACCGCCTGTACGGCGTCGACGAAACGCCCTTCAAGCAGATTGCGGATGCCGTCGACGGTGAAGGATTTGGCGCCAAGCGCCTGCGCGGCCGTGGCAATACCCTCTGCCGAGGGGATCACCCGCACGTAAAACTCGAGCTCAACGTCGACCCGCATGCGATCCTCGGTGATCACCGATTTGTCGCCGGCGCGGCGGACCTCGATGCGCAACGTGCGCATGTTGATCTCTTCGACCTTGTGCAGGAAAGGCAGCGCAAGACAGCCGCCGGAAATGAGAATGCGCTGGCCGCCGAAGCCGGTCCGCACCAGGGCGATATCGCGTGTCGATTTGCGATAGAAGCGGTTGAGGAAGAGGACGGCAATCGCGATCACCACGACCGCGACGGCGATGGCTAACACCCAGCCGAGGATGACCATGGCCGTAACCTCGTGGTCCGCACCCAGGAACTATTTGAAAAGTGAAGTATCTCTTTTCGGCTGTCAATAGGCGCTAACGCAACAACTGCGGCGGTTTCCCTGCTTTCCAGCAAACGAATGAAAAAGGAGCGCGGACGGACGGCGTCGCGCGGGGTTCGATGGCCGCCGGCGCCAAAAACGCCGTGCGCTATGGCGCCGTGCGATGGATCAATTCGGACAATAGCCGCTTGAGTTCTTCAGTCTCGCGATCACCGTAGCCCTCGATGATTTCAGCTTGCCGCAGATTGGCGAGACGGCTGAGCCGGTCATTGAGCGCCCGTCCTCGTTCCGAGATGAAGATCAACACCTTACGGCCATCCTTCGGATCGGGACGGCGGTAAACGAGCGCATCCGAGACCATACGGTCGATCATCTTGGTCAAGGTCGGATGATTGAGCAGGGCGGCCTGGGTCAAGTCGCTCATCGGGCGCCCGTTCTTCTCGACCAGAAGTTTCAAAATGCGCCATTGCTCGACCGGTACGCCTTCGCTGCGAAATCTCTCATCGAGTTGCTGGTGAACTTGGCGGTTCGCCTGCGCTAGAAGATAAGCAATGTGCTCGTTAATCGGGCGATTGCGGGTCATGGCCATAGCCTGTTTCGAGAATCCGTTTCCACGGGCCGCGGGTAGCTGCTAGCATTTTCGTCGGCAGATAACCATGCGCCAGTCGTATTACTGCCAGCGGCTGCGCACAGGGCGGCTCGATGATCGTCCCATCGCCAATGACAGGATTGCGCTCGCGCTCGATTCCGCCGGGCTTGGCGACCGAGCGTTGTGACGGTGTCGATCTCTCGCTATCGGGAGCGCGCAGCCGGTCGGATCGCCTGCGGATCGCATTTCTCATTCCGCTCAGCGGCCCAGCGGGCTTGTGGGGGCCCTCCTGCCAGACGAGCGCGATGCTCGCGTCGCGCGAGGTGAATGCCGCCGGTGGCATTCTCGGTCGCGAGATCGAGCTGGTCTTTGCCGATGCGGGCGCCGACCCGGAGCAAGTCGCCGACGAGACCATCGATCTGATTGCGGAGACCCGAGCCGAGGCCGTGATCGGCATGCACATCAGCGCCGTGCGCGTCGCCCTGGTGCGCGCCTTGCGCGGGCGCCTGCCCTATGTGTACACGCCGGTCTATGAAGGCGGAGAACGCTCGTCCGGACTTTTCATGGTCGGCGAGACGCCCGCCCGACAGCTCAAACCTGCGATCCATTGGCTCGCCGAGCACCGCCAGGCGCGGCGCTGGTATCTGATCGGCAACGACTACATCTGGCCGCATGTCTCGCACCGCGCGGCGCGCCGCTACATCAAGGAAACTGGCGGCGAAGTCGTCGGCGTCGATTACGTCCCCTTCGGATCCGAGGACCACGAGATGCACCTCGCACGGATCCGCAAGGTGCGGCCGGACGTCGTGCTGGTCTCCATGGTCGGGACCGACTGCGTCACCTTCAACCGCGCCTTCGCATGTGCGGGCCTTGCCCGGCACATGCTGCGGCTGTCGGTCGCCAGCGAGGAGAATACGCTGTTGGGAATCGGCGCAAGGCACGCCGAGAACTTCTACTTCACTGCCGGCTATCTGGCCGTGCTTGATACTCCGGCTAACCAGGCTTTCCTCGATCGCTACCATGCGGCCTTCGGCGGCGACGCGCCGATGCCCAACACGATCGGGCAGTCGTGCTACGAGGGTATCCGCCTCTATGCGGAACTCGCACGTCGTGCCGGCTCGCTCGGCGTGGCCGACCTTTCACGCGTGTCGGAGGGGCTCACTTACACGGGCGGGCGCGGGCGCGTGACCATGTATGGGCGCCATCTTTTGTCGGACATCTACCTCGCCGAGGCTGACGGGCTGAAATTCCGAATTCTTGCGCACTTCCCAGCACCCTGAAGAATTTCACGCTGCGAATGCGCTCCTTTGCTCTTCCAGCTTGCGGATCATGCCGGCAGTGTTTTCCACTTGCGCAAAAGCGGCTTTCAGCGTCGCGAGCACGACCGGTTGAATCTGGTCCGCGGACGCCTCCGGCGTATTGAACGTGGCCGTCGCGTCGCTGATGAAAAAGACCTTGTAGTCCCGCATATTGGCTTCGCGCGCGGTCGTTTCGCAGCAGACATTGGTGCAGATGCCGGTGACGATCACCGTGTCGATGCCGCGATTGCGGAGAATGAGGTCGAGATCGGTGCCGTGGAAGGCGCCGTAGCGAGGCTTCTCAAGCAGAATGTCGTTCTTGCCGACCACGACGTCCGGATGCAGCTCCGCCTGTTTGTTTCCTTTGTTGATCAGGCCGGCGGCAATCGCCGGGATGATCACCCCCATCACCCCGGTATTGCTGCCGTCCGGCCGCACGAGATGCAGGGTGTGAATGACCAGCGCCCCGCGTTTGCGGCAGACTTCGGCGAGCTTGTTGATACGCGGCAGAATTTCGCGGCCGCGCGGCGCCGCAACGGGCGAATTTTCGACAAAGCAATTCTGCATGTCGATGTTGAGGAGCGCCGTTCGGCGCGGATCACATTTGAAATCGGTCATGCCTGGCTCCATCGCTCCGAACGGGTGCAACAATTGAAAATACGCCTGCCGGCGCCCGACTGTCCATTGCACCGCCGCAGCAATTCACGCGGACAACAGCGCTCGCAACCGCGCCTCCCGCGCCTTGTACTCGGCGCGGGCTTTCAGGGCGGCGGCCATGTCAACGGCAACAAAGCGGGCGAGATTGTTCGGCTGCATCTGCGCGACACGATCCATGTCGGCGCTGATCACCGTGCCGATCATGGCGTAACCGCCGCCGGATACGGCATCGCGATGCAGGATGATCGGCTCGAGGCCGCCCGGCACTTGGATCGAGCCATAGGGATAGCCGGCATCCACGATGTTGGACGGATCTGAGCCGGCGCCGAAAGGCTGTTTGCGCTCGCGGAAGGAAAGCGGACGGCCTTTGCGGTAGCGGTAGCCGATGCGGTCGGCTTCCGGCGCGACCGTCCACGTATCCTCAAAGAAGGTCCTTGCCGCTTCGTCCGTGAGGCGATGAAAATAGAGGCCGGTCACGACGCGCAGCTCAAGCGACTTGGGATAGCTCGGCGCAAGATCGCCCGCCAGCGCACGTCCGGCGCGCGCTCCTGGCCGCGGCTGACCAACGGGCAGCACGTCGCCAGCCGCAACTTTGCGGCCGGAAAACCCGCCGAGCGCCCCGAGACCGTAGGTGGAGCGGCTGCCGAGGACGACCGGGACGTCGACACCGCCGGCGACCGCGACATAACTGCGCGCGCCAGACCTCATGAAATCGAAGGTGAGCCGATCGTCCGCCTTGACCGCAAAGAACTCGTTGCGCGGCCGCGCCTCGCCGTTGATCTTCGGCGTCGCTTCGGCGCCGGTGATTGCGATGATGGCAGGCGCGCGGAAAACGAGCTCCGGCGCCAGCAAGCTCGCCTCCAGTACGGCGGCACCCTCGTCGTTGCCGACCAGCAGGTTCGCCACGCGCAGCGCATACTGGTCGAGCGCGCCCGAGAGGGGAATGCCGACATTATAATAGCCGGGCCGGCCGGCATCTTGGACGGTGGTCGCGAGACCCGGCTTGATGACCTCAATGGCCATAGAGCACCTCCACCAGATGCCGGCTGTAGCCGCCCGGATCTTTGTGAAAATCTTTCAATGAGAAATTGACCGGCCGGAACGTCAAATCGAAGGTGCCGGCCTCGACCGCCTTGATATCGCGGTCATATTCCTGGCGCGAAATGGGCTTGAATTTCACGATGTCGCCGGGCTTGAAGACGGCCAGGAAGTCCTTGAAGTAAGGCAGCTTCTGCTCCGGATCGTAAATCGGCGCCGGCGTAATGCCGAGCATCTGATAGCCGCCGGCGCCGCGCACTGAATAGATCGCAACAAAGCAGCCGCCAAAACCAATGGTCAGCTTCGGCGTGTCGGTGCGGGGCCGCAGATATTTCGGCGCTTCGATCTGCTTCGACCGTTCGACGATCTGATAAAGCCAGGGAAGGCCAGCGACAAAACCGACCATGGAAACGAACCACGGCGCGCCGGAATGGGCGGCGATAAAGTCGTCGATCGATTTGAAGCCATTGATCCGCGCGGTGTACTCGATGTCGCTGCTATTCGGATCCTGGTGGCGCTCACGGAAGCGCTGTCCCGTCTCGTTGGTCCAGGGATCGTTATAGAAGACCGGCAGCTCGACAATGCGCGTCGGCAGATCGATTTCGGCATCGCCGATTTGCGCTTCGATCTCCTGCAGCGTCGCCATCATTTTGTCGGGGTGGATCACATCCGGATCGAAGCGGACCAGATAGGACGCATTCGACGGACAGATTTCCGAAACCCCTGGAATGCGGCGCTTCTCAAGTTCCTTGCAGATCGCCATGCCCTTGAAGAAGGCTTCCAGCGACATTCCTTCGTCGATTTCGGCGAAGACATGCTCGTCGGCGCCGAAGGAGTAACGAATTGCGCTCATGCGTGTGTGTGCCCCTCGTTGCCCTACCCTGGCGCCGGCGTCGGCGCCGCCAGCAATCGCTCTAAAAACCCGGTATCAAAACGCGCGGCCTGCACCTCGTCCAATCGGGCGAGCCGTTTATGCAGCGCGGCGGTCGTGACCACACCCTCGATTGTGAACTCGTCAAGCGCCCGGCGCAGCCGCGCCAGTGCAAGATCCCGAGTTTCCGCATGGACAACGATCTTTGCAAGAAGAGAGTCGTAGTAGGCCGGGACCACGTAGCCGGGATAGAGCATCGTATCGACCCGCACCCCCGGCCCGCCCGGCAGCGCCAGCGCGCCGATCTTGCCCGGAGAGGGCCGGAAATTCTTGTCCGGGTCCTCGGCATTGATGCGGACTTCGATACTGGCGCCGCGCATCTGCACGTCGTCTTGCGAGAGGCTGAGCGGCTCGCCCTGCGCAATGCGGATCATCTCGCGCACGAGGTCGATGCCGGTGATCATTTCGGTGATGGGATGCTCGACCTGGATACGGGTATTCATCTCAATGAAGAAGAACTCGCCGCTGTCCTCATCGTAAAGGTATTCGAGCGTTCCTGCCCCGCGATAGCCGGCAAGTTTGGCGAGCCGAACGGCCGAAGCGCATAGCGCCGCGCGGGTATCGTCGTCGATCGCCGCCGAGGGCGCCTCTTCCCAGACTTTCTGGCGCCGGCGCTGCAGCGAGCATTCGCGCTCGAAACAGTGCACGACCCGTTCGCCGTCGCCAAGCACCTGCACCTCGAGATGGCGCGCGTGATGCAGGAAGCGTTCGAGGTAAAGCGCACCGCTGCCGAAGGCGGCCTTCGCCTCCGCTTGCGCAGTGTGGAACTGATGTTCGAAACCGGCCTCGTCGAGTGCGACCCGAATGCCGCGGCCGCCGCCCCCGGCGCTCGCCTTGAGCATGACCGGGAACCCGATCTCGCCAGCGGCAGCCAGCGCATGATCGAGATCGGCGACTTCGCCTTCGCTGCCTGGAACGACGGGCACGCCCGCGGCCTGCGCCGCCGATCGCGCGGCCGCCTTGTCGCCCATCATGCGAATGGTTTCGGCCGTCGGGCCAACAAAAACGAGACCAGCCGCAGCGACGGCATCGGCGAAGCGCGGATTCTCGGACAGAAATCCATAACCCGGGTGGACGGCGCCGGCACCGCTCTGACGCGCGGCGGCGATGATCGCTTCAATGCTGAGGTAGCTCTTGCCGGCCGGTGACGGTCCGATGTGGACCGCTTCATCGGCAAGCCGCACCGCGAGGCTGTCCTTGTCGGCGTCGCTGTACACAGCGACGGTCCGCAAATCGAGCTCTTTCGCGGCACGGATGATCCGCACGGCGATTTCGCCGCGATTAGCGACTAAAAGCTTGTCGAACACGCGCGCACATTCCGCAACCGTCATCCCGCCGGGCCGCAGACATTCTCTTTATCTCAAGGACCCGTCAAGCTGGGTCGCCGCGTCAATATCCGATCGCGACGCCGTCCTTGCGCGGATCGGAACCGCCGATCAGTGCGCCACGCTCGTGGTCGATCCGGATGGCTTGGCAGCCGCCCAGCGGCTTCTCTGTAAAGACGACCGCATGGCCGCGCCGTTCGAGCTCGGCGGCTGTGCCCGTGCCGATTGTCGGCTCGAGTTGCAGCACCCCGCCATAGGCGAAACTTCGCGGCGCCTCGGCCGCAGCTTGCGGATCGAGGCCACAGCGCAGCAGCCGGGTCAGATAATGGGCATGACCGGTCGCCTGATAGTGGCCGCCCATGACGCCGAACGGCATCACGGCCCGTCCGTTCTTGACCAGCATACCCGGAATGATGGTGTGCAACGGCCGCTTGCGCGGCCCGACCGCGTTTGGGTGATCGGGCATGACGCGGAAGATCGACCCGCGGCTGTGAAACAGGACGCCGCTTTTCGGCGCCATGATGCCGGAGCCGAATTCCGCGAACAGCGAGTTGATGAAGGAGATGGCGTTGCCGTCGCGATCGACCACCGCGAGATAAACTGTGTCCTTGTGCTCCACCTCATCCAAGACCAAGGCATCGGACGAATGGCGGAGACTGATGGCCGCGTGCGTTTGATCAGCATATTCGTCCGACAGATAACGCGACACATCAAAGGGATTGGCCACGGGATCGCAGAAATAGGCATCTCTGGCGCCGTAGGCGGCTTTGGTGACTTCGGCCAGCAGATGGATCTGATCCGCCTCACTGTGTTGCGCATCGAATAGATCAAAGCCCGCCAATGCCTTCAGCATCATCAACGCGACGATGCCCTGTCCGTTGGGCGGGCACTCATAGACCTCATGTCCGGCATAGGTCACGGATATCGGCGTTTCATAGATGGACTGCTGCGAGGCGAAATCGTCCAGCGTGTGCAAGCCGCCGCAGGCGCGAAGCCGCGCGACCATATCCTCGGCGACGGGCCCCTCGTAAAAGCCGCGACGGCCCTGCTTGCCGATGCGCCGGAGCGTAGCAGCCAAAAGCGGCTGGCGCATCGTTTCGCCAAGTGCGAGCGGCTTGCCGCCGCGGAGAAACAACGGCGCCGCGACCTCGTCGTTCGCAACCTGTACGCATGCCTTGGTGAAATCGAACGCGACGCGCGGCGCCACCGGACAGCCTTCCTCCGCCAAGCGGATGGCCGGTTGCAGCAACGCCTCCATCTCGCGCGTCCCGAAATCGGCGAGGAGCCGAAACCAGGCATCGATGGCGCCCGGCACGGTCACCGCGTGAGCGGACCGCTCAGGGATTTCGCGAAAATCGCGCTCCACATACCAATCCAGCGACGCAGCCGCAGGTGCGCGACCCGATCCGTTGAGCGCCAGCGGCACTCCGCCTTTCGGCGAATAAAGAACGAAACAATCGCCGCCGATCCCCGTCATATGCGGTTCGGCGAGGCAGAGCACAGCGGCCGCCGCGACCGCGGCATCGACGGCATTGCCGCCATCGCGCAAAATCTCGATGGCGGTCTCTGTGGCCAGAGGATGCGAGGTCGCGGCCATCGCTTCGTTGCTGACGGCGGCAGGGCGGCTTGGCCGCTGGAAATGCTTCATGTTGATCGGTGTATCGCAGCAAAGGAACCGTCGGCTGGGGCGCCGCGGCGCAAGGGCGAGATGAGCCTCGGCGCCGGGCTGCGCTCGGTATCAGAGCGGCGGAGCCGCCGCCGGCGGACGACGATGGTGCGTCGCTTGCTCGAAAGCATAGCCGAGGCGGAAAAGATCGGGCTCATGATACGGCAGCACGACCATCTCCATGCCGACCGGGATTCCGGCCGACGAAAAGCCCGCCGGCAGACAGATCGACGGCAGCCATGTCTGGGCCGCGATCAGCGTGTTGGTCGGAAAGGTCAGAACCGTCCAGCGTCCGTTGTTCAGTTCTTCGCGAGTCGGCGGCAGCACCTGGCAGGATGGAAAGCAAATACCGTCGAGTTTGTTGGCGGCGATGATGTTGACGACGGCACGCTGAAAGGCCTCGCGCGCGGCGAGCTTCCGATAATATTCCGGATCATCCTCCGGCTTTGACGGACCGGTCATGATGTCTTTGATGAGGTCGAGATTCTTGTGATACTTGCCGGCCTTGTAGATGGCATCGAGCGACGAATACGCGAAGTCGGGGTTCCTGCCCAGGAACGCGTTGATATCGTGGCGGGAATGGGTGATGTAAAGCGACGTCTCGATAATGAAATCCATCAGATTCGGCAGGCTGACATCGACGATTTCTGCGCCCGCCGCCGCGATCGCCTTGATCGCGGCGCGGACGACCTTGTTCACTTCGGCGCAGTCCGGGTCGCTGTCGCTGCCGAAGGCTTCCTTCAATACGCCGATACGCGCGCCCTTTAGCCCGTTCGGGTCGAGGTTCTGCGTGTAGCTGCCTTTATGGCCGGCAATAACGTAAGCGGTCGTATACGGATCCTGCGGGTCGTATCCGACGATCGCGTCGAGCACGATCGCCGTGTCCTTGACGGTGCGCCCCATCGGACCCGCGGTATCCTGGAAGACGACGAGAGGAGAGAGCCCTTTGCGGCTGATCAGGCCGGGCGTGACCCGAACGCCGACGAGATTGTCGAAGCTCGACGGCAGGCGGATGGAGCCGCCGGTGTCTTCGCCGATGCCAACCGCGGCGAGATTGGCAGCGACCGCCGCGCCGGTGCCGGCGCTGGAGCCGCCGGGGTCGCGGGCCAGATCGTAGGGATTTTTAGTTTCGCCGCTGGCGGACGAATAGCCGAACCAGGACGTGGCGAAATCGGGCAGCGTCGTTTTGCCAAGGATGATGGCGCCGGCTTCTTTCAGCTTGGCGACGAGCGTCGAGTCTTCCTTCGGAACATAGCCTTTGATGGCGATCGAGCCGAAACTTGTCGGAATCCCCTTGGTCTCGGCCTGATCCTTCACGGCGATCGGGATCCCGTGCAGCGGCCCGCTGAGCTTCCCCGATTTTTGCAAGGCGGCATCGAGCGCGGCGGCTTCCGTCAGCGCCGCCGGATTGAGCGCAATAAACGAATTCAGCGCCGGGCCCTTCTGATCATAGGCCGCAATCCTGTCCAGATAACCTTGCACCAGCTCGACGCACGTCAGCGCTTTCGCACGATAGGCGTCGTGAATCTGGTCGATTGTCGCCTCTTCAAGGGTAAAGCTTTTAGCCACGGACCTCTCCTTGTTCCGATCCCCTACGTGCGAGGCCAGCGGCGCTCAAACGCGCCGCGCGGTCTCAAGTGTTCTTCATTTCGCGCGCACTAACCGGGTGAGACCGCCGTCGAGCGCCAGCGCCGCGACGATGATCGTGCCCTTGATGATGGACTGATAGTACGGACTGATATCCAGCAGCACAAAACCATTCGAGATCGTGGCGATAATCCCAAGCCCGACGACCGTGCGCCACATCGCGCCGACGCCGCCCGAAAGCGAGGTGCCGCCGACCACGACGATGGTGAGAACGTCGAAGATGATGCCGGGGTCGAGGTTGGCCTGCGCAGACGATAGCTGCGAGGCGACGATGCTGCCGGCAAGGCCGATGCAGCCGCCGAGCACGACATAAGTGCTGGCGACCACCGTGCGGACGCGTATGCCGGATAGGCGGCTTGCTTCATAATTGCCGCCGACCGAATAGATCGCCTCTCCGTAAACGGTGCGCGCAAGAATAAAGCCGAACAGAAGCAGAAAAACAATGAGCAGCATGCCGGAATAAGGAACGCCGTGCCATCGGCCGGCGCCCAGCGTGCCAAAGTCCGGATTGTCGACAAGGAATGCCGCATTCTTGGTCATGACCAGCGCAACGCCGTTGATCACGAAGCCGCTGCCGACCGTGGTGATGAACGGATTGATGCGCACCACGGCGACGAGCAGGCCGTTGGCCAGTCCGAACAGCAGTCCGACGACAATCGCCGCTGCAAACGCGATCGATGGCGGGTAGCTTTGCCCGACATAGGCGGCGACGACGGCGCACAACGAATAGCCCGACGCTACGGACAGGTCGAAACCGCCGGTCAGGATCACGAAAGTCATGCCGACCGCCATGATCCCGGCGGGCGCCCACTGCGACAGCATGTTGAAAATGTTCTGTGCCGACAGGAAGGCGGGATTGCCGATACCGACGACTGCGACGAGCAACACCAGCGTCAGGATGATTCCGTAGACGCGGACCAGCGTCGGCAACTGATCGCGCCACGCCGCCACAGGTGGGGTCACAGGACGCGCCGTGTTTATTATCGTCATCCGAGGACTCGCAAAGCTAATTCACTCCCGCCATGGCAGGACGGTCTTCAACGGCGAAGATCAGATTGAGAACGCGCTCGACGCTCGCCTCGTGACCATCGAGTGTGGCGATCGGCTTGCCGCGCGCCATCACCAGGATGCGGTCGGCATGCTCGACGACCTCCTCCAGATCGGACGAGACCAGAACGACTCCCATTCCCTCATCGCTGAGGCTGCGAATGGTCTGGAAAATCTCTTGCTTGGCGCCAAGATCGATGCCGCGGGTCGGCTCATCGAGCAGAAGAACGCGCGGACGCCGGTGCAGCCACTTGCCGATGACCAGCTTCTGCTGATTGCCGCCCGAAAGATGCAGCGCGTCGGTGTCGAGACGTTCAGGGTTGAAGCCGATCTGCCGCGCCAGCATCGTTGCGGTGGCGCGCCGCGCGGCGGGTGAGATCACGGGTCCCTTCGCGACCGAACCGATATCCGCGAGCAAGAGGTTGGATAGCGCCGAACGCGAGAGCACCAGCCCTTCGCGCTTGCGGTCCTCCGGCGCGAGCGCGATACCGCGGCCGATCGCCTCGCCGACCGATTGCGGCCAGGGGCAATCCCGCCCGTCAATCGCCATGCTGCCTTCCGCCGAGGGCTCGAGGCCGGCGATCGAGCGGAGCACTTCCGTACGGCCGGCGCCGACCAGCCCGGCAATGCCGAGCACGTCGCCTTGGCCGAGCTCGAAACTGATCCCCGATACTTTCCCCGGCAATGAAAGATTGCGAACGCGCAGAAGCTCTTTGACGTCTCCACGCTCGCGCTTGCGGCCGGGAACGATCTGCACGTCGCCCAGCATCGCCTTCACCAGCGTATCCTTGGTCCAGGCCGCCGAAGGCCGTGTTTCGATGAGCTGGCCATCGCGCATCACCGAGACGCGGTCGCACAAGCGCAGAACCTCGTCCAAGTCGTGCGAAATGAAAATGATCGAGACGTTGTTTTCCTTGAGCCGTCTGATCAGCTCGTAGAGCCGGGATCGCTCGAACGGGCCGAGCGGCGCCGTCGGCTCATCCATGATAATGACGTCATGCTCGGCGTGCACCGCGCGCATGATCTCCAGCATCTGCTGGTTGGCGACCGAGAGCGTGTTCGCCTTGGCATGCGGCGAGATTTTCACGCCCATCCACTGCGCCAGCTCGTGAAAGCGCTTCTCCATGCCGCGGCGGTCGACGATGAACCAGCGGTTCGGCACTTCGCCCAGAAAGACATTGGACAGCGCCGACATTTCCGGGATGATCGTCAGTTCCTGGTAGATCGCGGCGATACCGTTGTCGCGCTGCGCCCGCGGGTCCTCAAACGAGATCGGCCGGCCTTGCACTTCGATGTCGCCGGCGTCGGGCGTGCTCGCTCCCGAAAGCATGCGGATGAATGTCGACTTGCCGGCGCCGTTGGCGCCGACAAGTCCGTGCACCTCGCCGGTCTCCAGCACAAAGCTGACCTTGCGCAACGCCTGGACGCCGGGAAACGACTTCGAAACGTTGCGCACGCGGATCGCAAGCGTCGACTCGCTGACCCGCTTGCTGCCGATCGGTGACTGGACCATCGTTCCAATAATTCAGTTACGGGTTTCCGGGCTGTGACGGCCCGGAAACCCCAATGGCAAGGCGCCGACCCTCGATCAGTAGACCGGCTGGTATTTGTCGACGTTGGCCTTGGTGATGAAGATCGTGCCGGTGGTGTTGACGATCTCCGGCAGCAAAGCTTCGTCGATATAGGCGTTAACCGGCTTGCCTTCGAGCGCCATCATCAAAGCAGCCGACCCGTAATAGGCTTCTTGATAGGGCAGATAAGCGGTGGTCTGCGCCCAGGTGCCGGCCTTGACCTTGGCGACCCCGACTTTGGTAGCGCCGCCGGAGAAGATTTTGATGTCCTTACCCGGAGTCTTGCCGGCGGCGATCACCGCCTGTTCGACGCCGCGCGACATGTCATCCCATGACGAAATAATGATGCTGATGTCGGGGTGCGCGAGCAGCGCGCTCTGGATTTTCGTGAGCGCGATGCGCGGGTCGAAATTAGCCGGCTCGTCCACCACGACTTTCACGTTGGGATATTTCTTGGCTCCCGCCTTGATGGCGTTCTCCCAGTAGGTGAACAGGTCCGAGCCGACGAAGCCGCCGACTGCCGCCACCGAGCAGGTGCCGGTGCAGGACGCGAAGGCGGTGTCGATAGCCTCGTTGAAGTGCGCGGGGCCCTGCATCGTCAAGGTTGCAGCCAGGCCGGGCGTGTAATCCGGATCGCCGCACATGGCGATGTCGATCGACACGATCGGCTTGCCGGTCGGCTTGAGCAGGCGGTTATAGAGGCCGCAACCGGGCTGCGCTGCGGCCGGACCAAACAGATAGCCATCGAAGCCTTCGGTGACCGCATTCTCGACCACCTTGGCTTGTGTCGCCGGGCTGAAATTCGCGTCGAAAATCTTGAACTCGAAGCCGTATTTTGCGGCGGCCGCTTTCAGGCCGGCAAGCCGCGCCAGACAATACGGATTGTCGACGCATTCGGTGAGATAAGCGATGCGATATTTCTTGCTCGGCTTTTCGCCCGACTTGTCGTAATCGACGACAGCTTTCGCGGCCGGCGACATTTCCACCGCCGCGGCTTGGTGAGCGGCGGTAGATGCGGACGCGACCCCGATCGCGATCGCCATAAGCGTGGTCAGCGACCGGCCGCGCTTTCTGAATGTTGCAACATAGTCCATCATCATTAGCCCCTCTGTTACTCTGTAAGATAGAATTAAAGACCGCCGCCGGCACGAAGCCGCCGAATGCAGCGCTTGCAAGGTCGAAGCCAAATTTTCCGAAACAGCCGCGATTGCGACGGCTGAAGTGATGGAAGGTCGGTCAGATCGCGCTTGGCCCCGTTAACCTTGTGACCGAAGCCCATGAAGCAATTGCCGCCGAGCATCGTACCTTTCACCGAACCCATCACTCAATTCAGGCACGTTTTGCGAATCTCGGCGGCAGAGCGCATCTGCCTTCGCAACCCGATATGCGCTTGCGACGCCCACGTCGTCGAAGCTTGCAGGCGATCACTGTCACACCGACAGGTGCGCGGTGAGTGGGCGAAGGTTGCAAGCGAGCTGCGATATTGTAAATTTCAAATTCCAGAATTGCGATTTCGGAAAAGCCAAATGCACATTGATTAATTGATGCGCATGTGCGCAAAGAAATGCACGATGGATAGGCAGAATAAATCAAAGACCGCGGAGCGCGACGGAATTCGACCAGAGCGTTTCATGGCTTTGGTCACATTCCGGCAAGTTCGTTATTTCATTGCCGTCGCCGAAAGCGGAAAGATCAGCGCCGCGGCGTCCATGCTCGGAATTTCCCCCTCGGTCGTCACCGAAGCGGTGAGCGAACTGGAAACTTTGTCGCGCATGAAGCTGTTTCAACGTCAGCCGCGCGGGCTCGATCTAACCTATGAGGGCCATCGATTTCTGGCCCATTGCCGCAACATTTTATCCGCGGTCGAGGGCGCCAACGATGCATTGGCACGGCCGGACAGCGAAATGGAAGGCACGCTGAAGCTTGCGACGACGATAACGGTCGCCGGATATTTCCTCGCACCGCTTTTGTCGCGCTTTCAGAAAACGTTTCCGAACATTCAAGCCTACGTCGTGGAAGAAAAAAGGCTGGATGTGGAAGCCGGCGTCATCGACGGCAAGCACGACCTGGCGCTGATACTTGTGTCGAATCTATCAAATCGCCAAAAGCTCTTGAGCCACACGCTCGTCCATTCGATGCGCAGGCTTTGGCTGCCGCCCAAGCATCCGTTGCTGAATCAGGAAATCATCACGCTCGCCGACGTCGCCGCCCTTCCCTACATTCAGCTCGTGATCGACGACGCGGAGATGACGACCGGCGCCTATTGGCGCGCACACAATCTGCAGCCGAACATCATCATTCGAACCGAGTCCGTGGAGGCCATTCGAAGCCTCGTCGCTCATCGCCAAGGCGTCACAATTCTTTCAGACATGATGTACCGGCCGTGGTCCCTTGAAGGAAGCCGCATTGAAGTTCGCGAAGTAGCAGCCAATATTCCCACCATGAATACCGGCCTGGTCTGGTCGCGCGCACGCGAGCCAAGCACGGAAGCGCGCGCCTTCATCGACTTCTGCCGCATCGAATACGACAGCGGCCGCCTCGAAATTCGCCGCAACATGCCGGTCGAGCGGGAATGAAGGCAGTCGCCGGCGCCATCGCGCTTGGCACATCGCTTGCAGCTTGGCACATCGCTTGCAAGTGACATCGGCGAGAAAATGCGTCGCTTGGCGAACACGCAAGCGGCCGCGGCTGTAATCCCGAGGAGGAGTGGCGATGTCGAATACGACCAAGGCAATGCCGACCGTCGTTGGCGGACGTGACGTGGAGTCTGTGCGCCTGGGAACCGGCGCCTACGCCTGGAAGGTCAGCCCGTCGCATGTCGATCTCTCAATGCCGGCTAAAGAGCCGCTTCCCGCGACGATTTCCGCGGAACCGCAAAATATCACTGTCGATCTTGCCCGCTCGGCGATGATTGTCGTCGACATGCAGAACGATTTCTGCGCTCCCGGCGGATGGGTCGATTGGCTCGGCGCCGATCTCACGCCCGAGCGCGCGCCGATCAAGACGCTGCAGGCGATCCTGCCGGCGCTGCGCGCGAACGGCGTACCGATCATCTGGCTCAATTGGGGCAACCGGCCCGACCGCAAGAACCTGCCGCCGACAATTCTCTACGTGTTCAATCCGGACGGAAACGGCATCGGCATCGGCGGAGAACTGCCCGGCAACGGCGCACATCTCTTGGAGAAGGACAGCTGGTCGGCGGCGGTGGTCGACGAGTTGGTGCAGCTGCCGGAGGACATCAAGGTCGACAAATACCGGATCAGCGGCTTCTGGGACACGCCGCTCGACAGCATCCTGCGCAATCTCGAGGTGAAGACGGTCTTCTTCAGCGGTGTCAACACCGATCAATGCGTCCTGCATTCGCTGACCGACGCACACTTCCTCGGATACAATTGCGTGCTCGTCGAGGATTGCTGCGGCACGACATCTCCCGATTTCTGCGCCGAGGCGACCTTGTGGAACATCAAAAAGTGCTTCGGCTTCGTGACCAAAACCGCCGACGTCATTTCGGCATTACCGAAGAAGGCGGCCGGCTAAGGCGCTGCCGCCGCCGGCCATCGCGGGCGCCCTCAGGCTGGCGGAGCGAGGGTGTGACGCCACCGCGTCCGCGCGTTGACTGGCGCAGTCTGGATCGGGCCGCCCTCGGCGCGGCCTATAACAGCGCCGCAGCGGTTGCGGACAGTAGCGCTATCATCGCCTCATGGGAGCCGCGCAGCGCCGCCGTTCGCCAACAGCACAACGCCACGCTCGATCTTGCTTATGGTCCGCGGCCGCGCAACCGCATCGATTTTCTCAGGTCCGCCGCGCCGCGCGCTCCGACGCTCGTCTTCGTGCACGGCGGCTATTGGCAAATGCGCTCGAAGGAGAGCTTCACCTTCGTCGCGGCCGGTCCGCTGGCGCTTGGAATGAATGCCGCGCTCGTTGGCTATACGCTCGCGCCGGCGGCGACCATGGACGATATGATCGCCGAGGTCCGCGGCGCGCTCGATTGGCTGACGGCGGAATTGCCGGCGCTCGGCGGCGCTCCGGAAAAGCTTCTGTTGTCGGGATGGTCGGCCGGCGCCCAGCTTGCCGCCATGACCATGGATCATCCGTCCGTTCGAGGCTGCCTCGCGGTCAGCGGCATCTATGACCTCGAGCCGATGCGGCACTGTTATGTCAACAACAAGCTCGGTCTCGACGAGGCTTCGGCCCGCCGCAATTCGCCGATGCGGCTGCGGCCGTCGGCGACTGTCCCGCTAGCGATCGTCGTCGGCGCCGCCGAGCTGCCTCTCATGATTGCGCAGTCAGCCGACTATGCGCAGGTGCGCGCCAAACAGGGAGCCCCCACGCTCTACCGCGAAATTCCGGACGCCAACCACTTTTCGATTCTCGACGAGATGGAGCGGAGCCACGGATCGATCGCCGAAACCTTGCGTGAGCTGCGGACAAAAGCGGGCTTTTAGTGCCCGCATTCGCGCGCCCGGCTCACGCCGTCTCGATCAGCAAAATCGGCTGGCCGGGCTCGACCGGCGCCTCGTTGTCGACGAGAAAGCGCACAATCTTGCCGCCGGCGTCGGCGTGCACCTCGGTGAATTGCTTCATCACCTCGATCAGTCCGACGATGTCGCCGTCGGCAACCTTGTCGCCGTCTTCCTTGTAGGGCGGCTTTTCCGGTGCCGGGCGCCGGTAAAAAATTCCGGGCAGCGGGCTTAAAACTTCATGCTGCGCCATTTCTCGCAACCCCCTCTCAGCATCGGTTTAGCTATAGATACTCGGCGACAGCCGCTTTGACGGCTTGCGCAAGCTCGACGGCATTGGGCGTGTCGGAGTGGACGCAAATGCAATCGGCACGCACCTGAACCTCTTTCCCGTTGACCGACACCGCAACTCCTTCCTTCACCGCGCGCAACGCCCGCTCGGCGGCGCGTTTCGGATCGAAGGCGTGATGCTCGCGGGTAATAATGACCATGCCCTGATCATCATAATCCAGATCGGCGTAATACTCGGAAATGAATCCGAGCCCTTCGGCGGTATAGACCCGCTCATGCATGGTGCCGACCATGCCCATGACCGGAACGTTGAAGACCTTGGCGGCATCGGCGACCGCTTTCGCCACTTCTTCCGATCGCGCCGCCATGCCGTAGAGCGATCCGTGCGGCTTGACGTGATAAAGCTCCATGCCCTCGCGTTCGAGAAAGCCTTTGAGCGCCCCCACCTGATACACGACGCAGTCCGTCAATTCTTCCGGGCGCATCTTCATCTCCCGCCGCCCGAAGCCCTGAAGGTCCGGCAAGGACGGATGGGCGCCGACCTTGACATTGTGCTGCTTCGCGAGCCGTACCGTCCGCGCCATCACGGAAGGATCGGAGGCATGAAAGCCGCAGGCGACATTGGCGATGGTGATGTGAGGCATCAACCCTTCGTCGTCACCCATCTTGTAGAGGCCGAAGCTTTCGCCCATGTCGCAATTGATCGCGAGCTTCGCGTTCGATCTTGCTGCGGCCATCGTTCCGACCTCCTCGTTCCGACCGGTTCCGATCGCTGCGTCGGCCCCGAAACCGTGCGGCGGATATCCTAATCAATAATCCCGATCTTATGGAAGCCGTCGCGGCGATTGAAAACACTCTGCACCGGCCGGCGAACTGATTTCCACGCATCCGCCGTCCGGACATAACGCGGTTCCGACAGACGACGCGCAAGCTTTGCATTTCAAGATGAACGCGGTAGCTTGAACAAAACGGATCACAGCGCCGAATGACGATCGGAGTCGTTGCTGGCTCGGGCGTTGGCAACCGGGGGCATAGCAATGGCGGCCAAGTCGAACAGGGCGAAAAAATCCAGCGGCACATCCAAGTCAGCATCCAGGGCGCCGTCGAAATCCGCCAAAGCCAAGGTCGATCCGATCACGCTCTCGGTGATCCGCGGGATTCTCGAGACCACGCAGCGCGAAATGACGTTGTCGCTGGAGAAAACCGCGCGATCCAGCGTCTTCAATCTGGCGCACGATTATTCGACCGCCCTGTTCAATCACGTGCCGGAAATGATTCTGCAGGGGCAGGACATTCCTATCCATCTCGGTTCGCTCATTCCGGCGATGAAATCGGTCGCGCGCTATTTCGGCGACGATATCCATGAAGGCGACCTGATCCTGCACAACGACCCGGCCTTCGGAGGCAGCCACGCCATCGACGTGTGCATGTACAAACCGGTCTTCTACAAGGGCAAGTTGCACTACTGGACGGTCTGCAAAGGTCATCTGACCGACATCGGCGGCCCGGTGCCGGCCGGCTACAATCCGAACGCGACGGAAATCTATGCCGAGTGCCTGCGCATTCCGCCGGTCAAGATCTGGGACCGCGGCAAGCCGCGCACCGACGTGATCAATCTCATCTTCACCAACATGCGCGCGCGCCGCGATCAGGAGGGCGACTTCAACGCCTTGATCGGCGCCTGCCAGGTCGGCGAGCGCAACCTGCTCGGGATGATCGAGAAATACGGCATCGCGGAAGTCGACACCTGCATCGGTGAACTGCTCGACATGGCGGACCGCCATATGCGCAGCCTGATCAAGGCGGTGCCGGACGGAATCTACCAGGGCACCGCCATCCTCGAAGATGCCGGCCACGGCCATGGCGACTTCGAAATCACCGCGACCGTGGCGATCAAGAACGACACCTGCCACATCGCGATCAAGAGCCCGCCGCAGATCCCGTATTTCATCAATTCATACGAAGGCAATTCGCATTCCGGCGTCTATCTCGGACTGATGATGTTCGCCCAATTGCCGCCGCCCTATAATGAAGGGCTTTACCGCTGCGTTACCGTCGATTTCGGCCCAAAAGGGACGCTGTGCAACGCCGTCGAGCCGGCGCCGCACATGAACTGCACGACCACCCCGATGGAGACGCTGACCGACGCAGTGCGGCTCGCCTTCGAAAAAGCGGTGCCGTCGAAGGTCTCCGCCTCCTGGGGCCACGCCAATGGCTTCAACATTGCCGGCTGGGACACGCGTACGAACGAAGAATATGTGACGATGGTTCTGGCGACCATCATCTCGGGCGCCGGCGCCACGCCGCAGCAGGACGGCTGGCACGCCTGCGGTCCTGAATGCTGCTTCGGCGCTTTGACGTCGGGCGACGTCGAGCTTCTGGAATACTCCTATCCGATCGTCATTCATCGCTATTCGCTGATCGAGGATTCCGGCGGCGCCGGCAAGTTTCGCGGTGGATCGGGCACGGCTTGGGAAGTCGAGCCGCTCGACCGCGAGATGACCTTCATCACTTTCGGCGAAGGCCGCCGCATCCCCGCGGTCGGCGCTGCCGGCGCCGTCTCGAAGATGGTCGATAGCAAGGTCGGCCGCATCGAGGTCAGGCGCGGGAGCAAGGTGGAGACGATCCGCAAGAACGTGATCGAGAATTTGAAGCCCGGCGAGACGGTGACGAACCTCAATCCAGGCGGCGGCGGTTACGGCAATCCGTTCGAGCGCCCGGTCGAAAAAATCGTCTGGGACGTAAGGAACGGCTTGGTTTCTGTGGCCGGTGCACGCGAGGACTACGGAGTCGTCATCACCAACCCCCAGACGCTCACGGTCGACATGGCCGAAACCGAGAAGTTGCGCCGCGCCGCGCTGGCCGGCGCCCACAATGTCAGCGCCTGAGAAAAGCGATGCGTACAAAATATCGTCTGGGCATTGATGCCGGCGGCACCTTCACCGACCTGGTCCTCGCCGCCCGATCGGGCGATGTGCGCTTGTACAAGGCGCTCTCGACGCCCGCCGATCCGACCCGCGCCATCGAAGAAGGCATGAAACTGATTGCCGAAGACCTCGGCGAAACTCCCGCCGAGATCGTTTCCAATTCCGACCTCTGCATCAACGGCACGACCGTCGGGCTCAACGCCTTGATTCAACACAAAGGCGGCAAGACCGGTCTGATCTGCACCGCCGGCCACGAAGATTCGATCGAAATCCGGCTCGGCCACAAGGAGGACGGATACCGCTACGATCCCGAATATCCCGCGGCAGTCATGCTGGTGCCGCGCTATCTGCGCAAAGGCGCGCGCGAGCGCGTCATCTCCAACGGCACGGTCAAGACACCGCTGCACGAGGACGACGTGCGCGCCGCCTGCCGGTTCTTCATCGAGGAAGGCGTCGAGTCGGTGGCGATTTCGTTCGTGTGGTCCGTTCTCAACCAGAGCCATGAGCGGCGCGCAGCCGAGATCGTTCGCGAGATGATGCCGCAGGCCGCGCTCACTGTCGGCAGCGAGCTCTATCCGCAGATCCGCGAATACACCCGCACCTCGACAGCCGTGGTGAACGCCTATCTTGCACCAATCCTCACGCGCTACGTGGCGGCCGTGGACGAATATTTCCGGCGGCTCGGCGCGAAATATCCGGTCCGGTATTTTCAGTCGAACGGCGGATTGGGCCTCGGCCAGGCGATCTCCGAACGGTCGGTTTACGCCATCAATTCAGGGCCGGCCTCGGCGCCCCAGGCCGGCCTGTTTGTCACCGCGCCGTTCAAGAAGAAAAACGTCATTACCATCGATATGGGCGGCACGTCGTTCGACATCACGCTGACGCGCAACGGCGTGACCAATATCAGCAAGAACATCGACATGCTGAGATACCGGATTGGCATTCCGATGATTCAGGTCGAGACGCTCGGCGCGGGCGGCGGCTCGATCGGCTGGATCGACAGCATGGGGCTGCTGCAAGTCGGCCCGCAGAGCGCCGGCGCAAACCCGGGTCCGGCCTGCTACGGACAAGGCGGCGCCCAGCCGACCGTCACCGACGCCAATCTCGTGCTCGGCTACCTCAATCCGAAGGGGCTGCTCGGCGGCCGGCTGCCCCTCGATCTGGAGAAGGCAAGGAAGGCGATCAAGAGCGTCGCCGATCCGCTCGGCATATCCGTGGAACGCGCCGCTTACGGGATGTTCACCATCGTCAACAGCAACATGGTCAACGGCATCCGCCGCGTCTCCGTCGAGCGCGGTTACGACCCGCGCGACTTCGTGCTGGTGGGAGCCGGCGGCGCGACCGCCGCTCACATCACGTCGCTTGCCGGCGAAATGGGCATCAATACCGTCATTTTGCCGAAACTTGCGTCCGGGCTCTGCGCCTTCGGTCAGATCATCTCGGACGTTAAATATAACTACATGGCGACCAGCCCGCTGCGCCTGGAAGGAAAAGCCTACGCGACGATCAACCGCCTGTTCGAAGAGATCGAGGCGCAGGGCGTCAAGCATCTCGTCGCCGACGGTTTTAACAAATCGGCGATCCGGATCGAGCGCAGCCTCGACATGCGATATGTCGGGCAGGTGCACGAGTGCACCGTCGAAATCGGCAATTACGCGAATGACGCCAAGGCGCTGGAGAAGGTCAAAGACGCGTTCCACAAGCGCCACGAAGAATTATACACCTACTCCGAACCACACAACGCGGTGGAGGTGGTGAATATCGAGAGCACGCTCTACGGTCACGTGGAAAAACCGCAACCACCGCGCGTAAGGAAGGGCGTGCCGCCGGCAAAAGCGCTGGTCGGACGCCGCAAGGCGATCTTCGCGGCCGACGGCAAGCTGGTGAACACTCCGGTCTATGACGGCTCTAAACTCGGCGCCGGAGCCACGATCAAGGGGCCGGCCATCATCGAGGAGGTGACGACCACGATCGTCATCGAGCCGAAATGGACGGCGCGCCTCGACGCCAGCGGCTCTTACCTGATCACCCGAAAATAAGAAGCCTCGCATTTGCGGACGTAGCCGGCAGGATCGTTAAAAACGCGCACGCCTGCAGTAATCAGATTGCGCCGGTCCCGAAATCTTGCGAAAATTCCTTTCGCAAGCGCAGCATTCCGGGCAACCGGCGTTTTCTATTCGAGTCATTTAGAGGGGAGTCGTCAATGAAATACGCAACGCTCTTGGCAGGAGCGGCGATCGCCGCTGCCGCCGCGATCAGTGGTGGCTCGGCCAACGCCGACAACAAGTGGTGGCCAGCCAAATACTACAACCTGGATTCGGGCTCGCCGAAAGTGGAAGAGTACACGCCGCTCGAAAAGGCGTCGAAGCCATGGAATATCTGTGTGCTCTTTCCGCACATGAAAGACACTTTCTGGGTCGCGGTCGACTACGGCGTGGTTGAGGAAGCCAAGCGGATGGGCGTGAATATGACGCTCTATCAAGCGGGCGGTTACGAAAATCTGCCGAAGCAGCTTTCGCAATTCGACGACTGCCTGTCCGGCAATTTCGATGCGATCGTGATCGGCCCGATCTCGGAAGCTGGCCTCGACAAGCAATTCGCCAAGGGCGTGGCCTCGGGCAAGCCGATCATCTCGACGGTCAACCCGGTCGCGAAGTCGACCGTGACGTCGAAGATGACCGTCGATTTCGACACGATGGGCGAGCAGACCGGTAATTATCTGCTCGACTACCTCAAGGGTAAGTCCGCCAAGGTCGGCACCTTCCCCGGTCCGTCCGGTTCGGGCTGGGCGGAAGCCTTCCTCGACGGCTTCAAGAAGGCCGTCAAGGGCAAGAGCAACATCACGATGCTCGACGACAAGTTCGGCGATTCCGGCGTCGCTGTGCAGCTCGGCCTGATCCAGAACGCGTTGCAGGCTTATCCGGACATGAACGTGATCTGGGGTTGCGCTCCGGCCGCCGAAGCGGCCGTCGGCGCGGTGGCACAGGCGGGCAAGAAAGACGTGCTGATCATGTCGTCGTACGAGAACCAGGCGATGCTCGAGGCCTTGCAAAAAGGCGAAATCCTCGGCTTCGCCACGCAATATCCGGTGCTGCAGGGCCGCATCGCCATCGACACGGCCGTCCGCATCCTGGAAAAGAAACCCTATGTGAAGAGCGCCAAGGCGATTCCCGACATGGTCGCCAAGAGCAATATCGACAAGATCAACATGGGCCTGGTGCTTGCGCCCGCCGACTTCAAGGCCGTCTATTCCGTGAAGGCGCCGTGATCGGCACCAACCCATGACTGACGGTTGCGCAGATGACCGCAGTCGCAGATAGCAACGAGTCGCGGGCCGCAGAAGCGGCCCGCGATAGCGCCAATCTCCTTCTCGATCTCACCAATATCTCCAAGCGGTTCCCCGGCGTCGTTGCGCTGGAAGGCGTCGATTTCGATTTGCGGCGCGGCGAAGTCCATGTGCTGTTCGGCGAGAACGGCGCCGGCAAATCAACGCTGATCAACATCATCGCCGGCACATTCCCTCCCGACACCGGCACCTTCAAATATCAGGGCAGGGAGATCACCTATCTGACGCCGCATGGCGCCCGGGTCATCGGCATTAGCCCGGTATTCCAGGAGTTCAGCCTGGTGCCCGAGCTGACCGTCGAGCAAAACCTTTTTCTCGGCCGTGAAATCACCGCCGGGGGCTTCCTCAATCGCGCCGCCATGCGGGCGCGCGCCCGCGCCATCATCCGCGAGCTCAATTTCGATCTGCGTCCCGACTACAAGGTCGCGCAATTGTCGCGCGCTCACCAGCAGATGGTGGAGATCGCCAAGGCGTTCCTGACCGAAGTCCGGCTCCTGATCCTCGACGAACCGACGGCGTCGCTCACCGACGCCGAGGCGGCAAAGCTTTTCGATCTCGTCGCGAAACTCAAAGCATCCGGGGTCGGCATCATCTACGTGTCGCACCGCATGCGCGAGATCAAGCAGATCGCCGATCGCATTACGGTCCTGCGCGACGGGCACAAGATCAAGACAGTTGCCGCGAGCGACGTTTCGGAGACCGAGCTGGTGGAGCTGATGACCGGCCGCAAGATCGGCGTGCTCTTCCCGACGATCGAGCACAAGCCGGGCGAAAAGCTCCTCGAGATCGAACATGTCACGCTCACCGATCGCTCGGTGAACGATGTCAGCCTCTATGCCCGGGCCGGCGAAATCACCGGCATTGCCGGCCTGGTCGGCTGCGGCAAGTCGGAGATCGTGCGGGCGATCGTCGGGCTTGAGCCGATCGAGTTCAGGCGTGATCCGCGTGCGCGGCAGGGAAGTCGTCTCCGCCTCGCCGGCAATGATGATGAAGCAAGGCGTGTGCTATTTTCCGTCCGACCGCGTCGCCGAAGGCCTGGCGCTGGCGCGGCCGGTGCGGGAAAACGTCTCGATGGCGGCACTGGATTTGCCCAGTTTCTCGCGCCACCGGATCCTTCAGCGCCGGGGCGAACGGCGCATCGTGCAGGCGATCGTCGACAAGCTGTCGCTGCGCCCGCCGCAGATCGAGCGCGCGGTCGCATCTTTTTCCGGGGGAAATCGGCAAAAGATCCTGCTGGCGCGCGGGCTGACGCGCGATATCTCCGTTTATTTGTTCGACGAGCCCACTGTCGGCGTCGATGTCGGAGCCAAGATCGAGATCTACGAGCTGATGAAGAGCTTGGTGGCGACGGGTGTTGCGATCGTGCTGGTCTCGTCCGATTTGCCGGAGGTTCTCCACCTGTCGCACCGGCTTTATGTCATGCATCGATCGCGCATGGCTGCCGAGCTTCTTGGCGCCGACATCAACGAACCGGCGGTATTGTCCCATTTCTTCCGGGAGCAGCAAGCAGACGATCTGGCGGGGAAGAACGCAGCGGGAAACGGTCCGGGGATGGACCACGCGGCAATGAGCGCGCATAACTGACGGGGACATATGAGCGGCAATTCGACCATCGGCGACGCCTCGCCGCCCTCGGCGTTCGAGCGGATTTTCCGCTCCTATCACGCAGCCGGATTCCTGCCGGTGCTGCTGCCTGTGTTGCTGGTCGCCTTCGCGCTGTTCATTCCCAACTTCGTGGCCCTACAAAATCTCCTCAACGTCCTGCGCAGTTCATCCTATCTGGTCATCATCGCCGCCGGCCAGATGCTGGTCCTGATCGTCGGCGGCTTCGACCTGTCGCAGGGCGCCGTCGTGGCGCTCACCAGCGTTTCCAGCGCCCTGGTCATGGTCGCTTTCAAGGACACATTCGCTAACGAGCCCGGCCTCATCATCCTCGTCGGTGTTCTCGCCGGCCTTGGATGCGGGGCGATCGTGGGGTTCGTCAACGGCGTCTGCGTCGCGTTCCTGCGCATTTCGCCCTTCATGGTGACCTTGGGCACGATGTCGATCGCCACCGGCTTTGCGCTGCTCCTGACCAGCGGGATCCCGGTTTACGGCATGCCGAAAAGCTATGTCGAAGGTTTCGGCCGCGGGCTTTGGCTCGATTTGCCCACGGCCTTTTATCTGGCAGCCGCGGTGGTTGCAGTCATCTGGGTGATGCAGAACTACACCCGGATGGGCCGCTATATTCTCGCCATCGGCGGCAACATGCAGGCCGCGATCGTCTCCGGCGTACCGGCGAAAACCTATCTCATCCTCTCCTATGTGATCTGCTCGATGCTGGCTTCGGTGTCGGGTCTTGCGCTGACCGCGCAGATCGGATCGGGCCAAGCGGTCATTAACGCGCAGCTCACGCTTGAAAGCATCGCGGCCGCGGTGATTGCGGGCGTCAGCATCAAAGGCGGAGTCGGCCGGGTCGAGATGGTGGCGCTCGGCGCGATCCTTCTGCTCACCCTGACCGACGCGATGGACCTGCTGCGGATCGATCCGCGAATTCAAGCGATCTTCCTCGGCATCATCGTCGTGCTTGCCGTGGCGCTCGACGAGCTTTCGCAAAGGAGGGCGGCGCTTGTCTGACGCCAGCATCACCGCGGTCGATGTCACTGCCGGCGCCGAGGGAGTGAGGCACCGCCAAGCGGCCCGATGGGGTTTCGCGCTGCTGCTCCCGTTGTTGATCGTTGCCATGGAGCTTGCGGTCTCGCTGATCGAGCCGCGGGTTGTGTCGCTGCGCAACATCGTCAACATTCTGGTGCAGTCGAGTTACTTGCTGCTGTTCGCCTCGGCCCAGATGGTGGTGATTCTGACCGGCGGATTCGACCTGTCGCTCGGCATGGCCGTTTCCGTGATCAGCGTCGCGAGCGCGCTGGCGACGACTGGACTTGCCGCGGCCGGCGCGCCGGCGTGGCTCATACTCATCGCCGGACTTGCGGTCGGTCTTGGCGTCGGGCTGCTGGTCGGGGTTTTCAACGGGCTTTTCGTGTCCTGGGTCGGCATCAACCCATTCGTCGTCACGCTCGGAAGCCTGAATATCTGTTATGGGCTCGCGACCACGATTTCCGGCGGCCGGCCGGTTTTCAACGTCCCCGATGCCTTCACCCGCCCGCTCTATGACGGCACCTTCATCCCGGGAATTCCGATACCGGTGGCGCTGGCCGTTGTCGTCGCCCTCTTGCTTTATTTGTTGCTGGATCGGACGGTCTTCGGCCGCGCGCTCTACCTCATCGGCAACAATCCGCGCGCGGCCCATCTCGCTGGCCTGCCCAGCAAACGCTATCTGTTTCTTGCTTATGTGACCTGCAGCCTGCTGGCCGCGTTCGGTTCCCTCATGCTGACCGCACGCACCGGCTCCGGCGAGCCGAATCTTGGCGGAAGCCTGATGCTTGAAAGCATCGCCGCCGCCGTGATCGGCGGCGTCAGCCTGCAGGGCGGCGTCGGCGGCATCATCCCGGTCGTCCTCGGCTCGATATTCGTCACCATGCTCTCCAACGCCATGGACCTGCTCGAAGTCGGCGGTTACGTTCAGCAGATTCTTCTTGGCTGCGTGATTATCGGCGCGATCTTCCTTGACCGCGTGCGGGCTACTCGCGCCTAGTTTAGTTTGTTGTTCCACTTTCTGCGTACTGGGCCTGTTGGCTCCCATAATCGACATAAGGAGAGGAAAATGAGCCAGGAGAAAGCCACTCCGACGGTCCAGATCGACAATAATCACCTGCGCGTGACCGAGTGGCGCTTCGCACCCGGCGCCGCGACCGGCTATCATCGCCATGAGCACGATTACGTGGTGGTGCCGACGCGCGACGGCGAGCTCAAGCTCATCGGCCCCAAGGGCGAGGTCTCTTTCGCCCAGCTGCAGCAGGGCAAATCCTATTTCCGCAATGCCGGCGTCGAGCACGACGTCATCAATAACGGCCCGGGCGAAATGATCTTCATCGAGGTCGAGCTCAAAGACACCGCCATCGGCAAGACGCTGTGAAGAGCCGGCAAGAGTCGCGCTCGCCGCTTGTCTATCTGATGCTGCTCGGCGCGGCCGTGATCTACGGGTTGGTCTTCAGCGTCAATAAGATCGCAGCGACCGGCGGTGCGCCCGCCCTCGCCTACGCGTTTTGGCAGTCGTTCGGCGCCGGATTGCTGCTCTGGATCGTCCTCACTCTGCGCGGCGAGCGGCTTAGCGTGTCGCGCCAAGCGCTCACAAGTTACATCGTGATCGGCGCGTTGGTGATCGGCATTCCGATTTCACTCTTGACCTATATCGCGCCGAAGCTGCCCGCCGGCGTGATGACCCTCGTGCTCGCGCTCTCGCCGCCCTTTACTTTCATCATCGGTGTCGCTGCGCGGGTCGAGCGCTTTCGCTGGCTTGGTCTGATCGGATTGCTGTTCGGATTCGCCGGCGTCGTCCTGATCGTAGCGTCAGGCGCGGGCACGGCGGAGCCGATCGCCTGGCAGTGGTTCCTGCTGGCGCTGTTGGCGCCGGTCATGTTCGCCGCATCGAATGTCGCCGCCGCAATCCTGCGGCCGCCGGCGGCCTCATCGGCCGCCATGGGCGCCGGCGTGCTGCTCGGCTCGGCGCTGGTGCTGCTGCCGGTGATGCTGATCGCCGGACAAGCCTGGTTTCCCGAACGGCTGGACGAAGCGGCAATCGCAACGCTGCTCGCGATCGCGATCAACGCGGCCTTTCTGGTGCTGTTCTTCGAAATCATCCGCCGCGCCGGGCCGGTCTTTTTCGCGCAGTTCAACTATCTCGCCGTGCTAGCGGGCGTGGCTTGGGGCGCGGTGATCTTCGGCGAGCGGCTGTCGATCTATCTCGTTTTGGCGATGGCGCTGATGTTCGTCGGCGTGTTTCTCTCCGGCTATCGCCGTCCGGCCGCCGCGGCGCCTTTATCCAATTCTGCCGGCTAGATCGCCGACCAGCCGGCATCGACCATCAAGGTGGCGCCGTGAATGGCGGATGCGTCCTCGGAGGCCAGGAACACCGCGGCGCCGGTCATTTCCTCGACCGTCAGAAAGTCGCGGCCGGTCGGCGTCATGGTCCGCATCAGATTGATGTAGGCTTCGTTGCCCGGCCCGCGCAGATGCGCATTGAGCGGGGTCGCCACATTGCCCGGCGCAAGCGAGTTGACGTTGATGTTTTCTTTGCCCAGTTCGGCCGCTAATGCCTTGGTCAAAATTTCCAGGCCGCCTTTGGACGCGCAATAGGCCGGGCAATTCGGAAAAGCGCCGACGCCGGCGATCGAGGTGATGTTGATCACCTTGCCGCCGCCCTTCTTGCGAAATTCCGGCAGCGCGGCTTTGACGCAGAAAAACGCGCCGCGCAGGTTCAGATCGAGCTGCTCGTCCCAAATGGCCTCGGTCGTCTCGGCGACCGGCACGGTGCGGAACACGCCGGCATTGTTCACAAGAATGTCAATGGTTCCGAAATGCTTGATCACTTCGGCCACCATGCGTTCGATTTCCGGGACTTTCGAACAATCGGCTTTCACCGCAACCGCCTCGCCGCCAGCAGCGGCAATTCGTTTCACCACCGCGTCGGCGACGGCGTCGTTGTGATGATAAACCACCGCGACCCGCGCTCCCTCGGCGCCGTAGCGGACCGCAATCGCTTCGCCGATGCCCTGCGATCCGCCGGTGACGATCGCCACTTTGCCCTTCAGTCTCATGTACGCTTCTCCAGGAAGGTCAGCCCGTCGCGACCGGCGCCGATCAGATGGCGCCGCGCCGCCGCAACTCAGCCTGCGTCTGGTTGAGCGTCGCGGCCAGCCGATCGAACAATTGATCGATTTGCTTGTCCTCGATGATCAGCGGCGGACAAATGGCGAGCGTATCGCCGGCGGCGCGCACGATCAGGCCATGGTCGAGTGCAAGCTCCGCCCCCAAGGGGCCGGCACCCACGGCGGTGTCGAATGGCTTCTTGGTTTGCTTATCCTGGACCAGTTCAAGCGCCCCAATCAGTCCCATGCCGCGCGCTTCGCCGACCAGCGGATGATCCCCAAGCTGCCGGAGGCGCTCCTGAAAATGCGGCATCACCGCGCGCACATGGTCGAGCATTCGGCGCTCCTCATAGATTTTCAGGGTTTCGACCCCGACGGCGGCGGCCACTGGATGGCCGGAATAAGTGAACCCGTGGGCGAAAACGCCGATTTTCTCGCTCTGGCGCACGAGCGCCTCGTAGATCGGGCCCGAGATCACTGTCGCCGACATCGGCTGATAACCCGACGTGAGCTGCTTGGCCATTGTAATGATGTCCGGCCGCATTTCGAAATGCTCAAGGCCGAACATCGTGCCCAGCCGGCCAAAGCCGCAAATCACCTCGTCGGCAATCAGCAGCACGTCATGCTTCTTGAGGACCGGCTGGATCTTGTCGAAATAGCCGCGCGGCGGCACCAGCACACCGCCCGCGCCCATTACCGGCTCGGCGATGAAGGCGGCGACGGTGTCCGGCCCTTCCTTCTCGATCAATGCGTCAAGCTCTTCGGCGAGCCGGGTGGCGAAAGCGTCCTCGCTTTCGCCCGGCTGCGCGAAACGATAGTGATGCGGGCAACCGGCATGCAGAATGCCAGCGACGGGCAGGTCGAAATCGCGGTGGTTGTTCGGAAGCCCGGTCAGGCTGGCGCTCGCGATGGTGACGCCGTGATAGGCTTTGATGCGCGAGATGATCTTCTTCTTTTGCGGCCGGCCGAGCGCATTGTTGTAATACCAGACCAGCTTGATCGCTGTGTCGTTGGCCTCCGAGCCTGAATTATTGAAGAAGACCTTGGACATCGTCTCCGGCAGCAAATCCAGGATCCGTTCCGCCAGCTCGATCGCCGGGCCATGCGATTTGGACGCGAAGGCATGATAATAGGGCAGCGTTTCCAGCTGCCGGCGCGCGGCCTCGACCAGGCGCGGCTCGCTGAATCCGAGCGAAACGCACCATAAGCCCGCCAAGCCCTCGATATATTCCTTGCCCTGATCGTCGTAGACGTTCACCCCGCGCCCGTGGGTTATGATCAAAGGTCCTTTCGACTGGTGCGCCTTGAGATTCGTATAGGGGTGCAACAGCGTTGCTATGTCGCGGCTCGCCGCCGAATTGCCGTGAACTCTCAATTTGCGTCTCCAAGCCTGAGGGTGCCTTGCTGCTGCTGGTGGCCCCCAGCCCTATCGGCAAGAGCCTGACACCAGCGAGAAATCTTGCGCGCGTAATATCACAAGTCGCGGGCGATGCGCGCGGGTGATGCGAGAGCGCTTTTCGCGCAAAGGTTGACGGATATTCACATCCGGGCGCCCGATTGCGCGCATGACCACGACGAGAACCTTTTACATTGACATGAGGCGCCCGGCCGGGTGAGCGCTACGCTTCGGCGCGGCAAGCTCGGCCGGTGCCTGGGTTAAGGAGACGATGCCATGCTCGTGGGCGTGCCGAAAGAAATTAAAGACAACGAATACCGCGTCGGCTTGGCGCCATCGACAGTCCGCGAGCTCACCGAAAAAGGCCATCAGGTTCTGGTCGAAACCGGCGCCGGCGCGGGCGTCGGCTTGAGCGACGGCGACTATCAAGCCGCTGGCGCTTTGATCGCAGCGGACGCCGACGCCGTCTACGGCAAGGCCGAGCTGGTCGTGAAGGTCAAGGAGCCGCTCACGGTCGAGCGCAAGAAGCTGCACAAGGGCCAGATCCTGTTCGGCTATCTTCATCTCGCTCCCGATCGCGCGCAGACCGATGATCTGTTGCAGTCGGGCGTGACTGCAATCGCCTATGAGACGGTCACCGGACCGCAGGGAACGCTGCCATTACTGACTCCCATGTCGGAGGTGGCGGGGCGTATGGCGCCCCATGTCGGAGCGCGCTGCCTGGAAAAGGAGAACGGCGGGCGCGGCGTTCTACTTGGCGGCGTGCCGGGCGTCTCTCCGGCCAGTGTCGTCATCCTCGGCGGTGGCGTCGCCGGGACAAATGCAGCGCTGATCGCTTCGGGCATGGGCGCCGATGTCGTGGTCCTGGATCGCAACCCGGAGGCACTGCGCCGCATCGCGGCGCAATTCAACGGCCGCGTGCGCACACTTTTTTCCACGCGCGACGTGGTCGAACTGCTTTGCCGGCGCGCCGACCTGGTCATCGCCACCGTTCTCGTGCCGGGCGCCATGGCGCCGAAATTGATCACGCGGGACACCGTCAAGGCGATGAAGCCCGGCTCGGTGATCGTCGATGTCGCGATCGATCAAGGCGGCTGCGCCGAGACTTCGCGGGCGACAACGCATTCGCATCCGACCTATATCGTCGACGATGTCGTGCACTATTGCGTGGCCAACATGCCCGGTGCGGTCGCCCGCACATCGACCTTTGCGTTGAGCAATGTGACGACCTCTTTCGTGCTCGCATTGGCCGACAAGGGCTGGCGGACCGCTTTAAAGGAGGACGCGCATCTGCGCGCCGGCCTCAACGTGCATGATGGCAGCGTGACATATCGCGCGGTGGCCGACGCGCTCGGCCTCTCTTACGAGCCGGCCGAGAAAGCTTTGGCCGCATAACATCGAACCGCTGTCAGCGCCGGCGCCCTGCGCGGGAGCGCTGCCGGAACGCGCTGCAGATTGCAAAACCCCGCAATCATTTTCGCGACATTCGTCAAATTCCGCTCGACGTCCGCCCTCACGCGGCCGTTGCGCAAGCGACGCGGTTGACTATCGGCGTATGAGTAAGTAATTCTACCGAACGGTAGAAAAATACAGATCAAACAGGGAGGCGGTCGAGCACCGGCATGGACGTCTACGTCATCGGATACGCCTCCCACCCGCCGGCCGAAAAGGTGCTCACCAAGCGGCTGGAGGAGATGGTCTACGACACGAGCGCACCGGCGCTGCGCGCAGCAGGCATTGAACGAAGCGAAATCGATCACATCACGATCGCCGCCTGCGACGAGCTCGATGGCCGCAGCATTTCCAACATGCTGATGGTCGCGCCGGCGGGCGGCTACCTGAAAGATGAGCTCCGCGTGACCGATTCCGCAATGGTCGGTCTGCATCTGGCGGCGATGCGGATCGCCAGTGGGCGCTACGATCTTGGTCTTTTGGCGAGCTGGAGCAAGAGTTCGATCGCGCCTTTTGAAGACATCATGCGCATGCGCAGCGAGCCGTTTTTCACGCGTCCGATCGGGCTTAATGCCGCGATCGCGGACGCGCTGTTTGCGCAGGCGCAATGCCAAGCCGGAACCGCCAGCGAGACCAAAGCGTCGGCGGCAAGCGCCAGACTGCAACGTGCCGCCACGTCCAATCCGCGCGGTCTAAAACGGAAGGCGGCGAGCGAAGAGGACATCGCCTCATCCGCTTATCTTGCGACACCCCTGCGCGCGGGGCACTGCGCCCCGGTGACCGACGGAGCCGTTTCGATGGTGCTGGCCTCGGGGGATTGGCTCAAGCGCCATCCGAAGGCCAAGCCGCTGGCGCGTATCGCCGGCATCGGCTCGGCGATCGACCGTTATTATTTGGGCGGCGACCGGCTCGCCGGACTGAAATCGTTCAAACAAGCCTGCGACAGCGCCTTGCGGCAGGCAAATGTCCAATCGGCGCAGGCCTTCGCGGCCGTGGAAGCCGATTGTCAGACCGCCTACCACGCCCTCGCCTACGCCGCCGCGCTGGGCCTGGATGAGTCGCCGTCCTTCTGCCCGTCCGGAAGCGCCTTTGCGCAGAATCCGTATTTCTGCATGGGATTGATCAATCTGATCGAAGCGATCGAGCAGGTACGCGGCACCGCAGGTCCCGTACAACAATCGCGCGCGAATGTCGCCGCCGCCCACGGTCAGCATGGATTTGCGCAACAAGGCAACGTCGTCGCCGTCGTGGAGCGCGTCTGACCATGAACAAGAATGTCGCCGTCATCGGCACCGGCGAGACTGTCTTTCGCAGCCATCATCCGGACAAGACTTACGTCGATCTCGCCCAAGAGGCGGTCGTCGCCGCGCTGCGCGACGCCAACATGGAGCCCGCCGAGATCGACGCCGTCGTTTTTTCCATGGCGCCGACCGAGTTCATGGGTGTCAATGACGCCGACAAATGGGCGGTCGATTACACCTGGGCGGCGGGGAAGCCGTTCATGCGCATTCACACGGGCGGAGCGACCGGCGGCTCGGCCTTTCACGGCGGCTGGCTGAATATCGCGTCCGGCCAGGCGCGGACCTGCCTCGTCGTCGGCGCCGATCGCGTCGCTGAGACGCCCGACGCTCAGCATATTCTCAACCTGATCTGGGATCGCTTTTACGAGCACGATTTCGCGCTCAACACGGTAACCATGATCGCGCTGATGACGCAGCGTTACATGACGATGCACGGATTGACCGAGGAACAGGCGGCGCGCGTCGTCGTGCGGTCGCGCCGCAACGCGTTGAACAACCCCTATGCTCATCTCAAGGGGCAAATCACCGTCGACGACGTGATGAACTCGCGTCCGGTTTCGACGCCGTACAAATTGTTCGACATCTGCCCGCGCTCCTCCGGCGCTTGTGCCGTCGTGCTGGCCTGCGAAGAAATTGCGCGCGAGAAATGCGCGCAACCGGCTTTCGTGCACGGCATCGGCGGGATCGCCAACACGGTCTTCATGGGCGATCGCATGGGACCCCATACGGACGCCGAGATCGGCGACTTCGGCGAATTCGTACTGGCTGGACGCGAATGTTATCGGCAGGCCAAAATCACGGATCCGCGCAAGGAAATAAAGGTCGCCGAGCTCTATGACCCGTTCAGCGGCATGCAGTTCCCGAAGCTTGAATCGCTCGGCTTCTGCAAGCCCGGCGAGGCCGCCAAGCTCAGCGATGAAGGCGCCTTCGACATGAACGGCGAGGTCGCCGTCAATCCGTCGGGCGGCACGCTGTGCACCAATCCGATCGGCGTTACCGGCCTGGTCCGTCATGCCGATGCGGCCAAGCAGATCATGGGCCGCGCCGGCACCATGCAAGTGGCGAATGTGCAACGGGCGCTCGCGACCGCGGTCGGCGGCTCGGCACAATTTTGGGCCGTTACCGTGCTCGGCGCAGATATAACGTGAGGAGATCGAGATGGCGACTTCAACCGCCGACACGGATCAGGACGCCGGAATCATCCCCGGCGAATGGCATGTCCGCTACAATTATTCGGTCGGCAAGGTAGCCGGAAAATATTTCGAGGGCCTCAAGGCCCGCAAGATTCTGGCGACCAAATGCAGCACATCCGGTCTCACCTATCTGCCGCCGCGCGCCTATTGCGAGCGCTCGTTTGCAGAATGCGACGCCTGGGTGGAGGCCGGCCAGGAAGGCGTCATCGAGGCGGCAACGATCGTTTCCGCGCAGTTCGAAAATCTGCCCAAGCCGCCCTATTGCATCGCCTATGTACGGCTCGACGGCGTGAGCACTGCCATGGTGAACTTCGTAAAGGAGTTCGACATGAGCGACTTGCATGCGGCTAGCTTACGCGTCAAACCGGGTACGCGGGTCAAGGTGAAATGGATCGACAAGCCCGAAGGCAGGGCCACCGATTTTTATTACGTGCTGGCCTGAGGCCGATGTGGCAGCCCCTTCCATGAATGCGCTTCAAGGCCAGACCGTGCTGATCACCGGCGGCACCGCCGGGATCGGCAAGGCTTGCGCGGAAGCGATGCTGGCGGCTGGGGCGGAGGCCGTCGTCATCAATGGCCGCAACCGTGAGCGAGGCGAACACGCGCTCGCGGCGATCAGCGCGCGTTTTCCGCTGGCGCGCATCGGACTTGCGCTCGGCGACATGGCGCGAGTGTCGGATGCCCAGGCGGTCGTCGCCGCCGCCTTGGAAAAGCTCGGCCGCATCGACGTTCTGGTCAATTCGACCGGCACCAGCGATTTTCCGGCGCTGCTTCATAAGATACCCGTCGAGGACATACCCGGCATCCTGCAACGATGTCTCTCTGCACAGCTCTTAAGTTGTCGCGCAGCCCTTCCCCATATGCGCGCGGCGAACAGCGGCTGCATCATCAATATCGCCTCGGATGCAGCCAAGATTCCAACGCCCGGGGAGACCGTGATCGGCGCCGCCATGGCCGGCATCGTGATGTTCACGCGGGCGCTCGCGATCGAAGGCAAACGTAACGGCATTCGCGCCAACGTGCTCACGCCGTCCATTGTCGGCGGCACCGAATTCTATGAGCGCATCATGGCCGATCCGTTCGCCAGCAAGTTGTTCGGCAAGGCCGTGCCGAAGGCCGAATTGGGTCTGGTCGATATGACCGATCTGGCCGAAATCGCGGTCTTTCTCGCCTCGCCGGCGGCCAGCAAGATGACCGGGCAAGCCTTGAGCGTGACCGGGGGAATTTCCGCGCTTTGAGATCAAGAGCGTGGACGCCATGGCCGATGATGCGCAATGTAGTATCGGAAATATGATCCGAATCAGCGGAACGGATCGTGGTCGAGAAGCCGCCTAGGCGAGCAGAGATGCCAAGAGCAAAAAGCGCAGCAAAGATCGCAAGACGGCGGCCGTCGGCGGCAAAAGCCAAGGCGGCGAGCGTGTGGCACGACGTGCTGCCCAGCCGTTCGGAGCAGCGCGAGATGAAGCGCGAAGCCTTGCTGCGGGCTGCCGTGTCGGCATTCAATCGCCGCGGCTTCAGTCAGACCTCACTCGACGAAATCGCGCAGAATCTCGGGGTCACCAAGGCCGCGCTCTATTACTATTTCCCGACCAAAAGCGCGCTGGTCGCCGCCTGCTTCGATCGGGCCATGAAAGTTGCCAATGAAAGTCTCGCGACCGCCAAGCGGGACGGCCGCGACGGCCGCGAAAAGCTGATCTTGATGCTACGCCGCTATCTGCGGACCATGATCGGCGAATTGAACGAATCCCTGCTGCTGACCGAAGAACACGCGCTGACACCGAGCGATCGCGCCAAGCTGATCGAGAAGCGCGACACCTTCGAGCGCGAGCTGCGCGCTCTGGTCAAGGAGGGCATCCGCGACGGCAGCATCGTGTCCTGCGATCCCAAACTCGCGGTCTTCGTTCTTCTCGGCGCCATCCATTGGGTGCCGAAATGGTTTTCGCTGAAAGGGCCCTGGAGCGACGCGCAGGTGGCGACGGCGATCAGCGAAATGCTCGATCGCATGCTTTCGACCACCCCGGCGAAGCGTCTGGCCGAAGACATCGGCGGCATTCCGCTCCCCAATAGCCAGCCCTAACTCGCCGGAGGCGGCCAGATGAGCCGCCCTCGGGTCTTACTTGCCGTCCACGTGCGAACGCTCGCCATGATTGGACGCAGCGACCTCGGCGCCTTTGAGCGGGCGCTCAACAAGCCTCGCTCACCCCTCGAACTATGACCTAATTCTACTGTTCAGACTGTCATTTAACTTGTCAGTCAAATTTGACGCGTGTATCTTGCCATCAAGAAGAAGGGGCCCGGACGAACGCACCACATCGCCCCTGCGGCCCAAACAAAAACGCCGCACGGGATGGCGCGGGAGACCGCGGCACAGGGAGACGCTGCAATGAATTTCGACCTCACCGAGGATCAGCGCAAGCTGCAGGCGACGGTCGCCGACTTCGCACAGAGCGAGGTCGCACCGGTGGCCGAGGCGCTCGATCGCGACGGCGTTTTCCCAACGGAGTTGTTCAAGAAAGTCGGCGAGCTCGGCGTCACCGCCATTCCGTTCAGCGAGGATTTGGGCGGCATGGGGCTTGGCGTGCTCGATATGGTGATCGCACTCGAGCAGTTGGCGCGCGCCGATCAATCGCTCGCGGTCAGCGTCATGGTCAGCGTCGCTTCCGGACTGACGCTGGCGCGCTTTGGCGATGGTGAGTTGGCGAGACAGTACCTGCCCGATGTCATCGCCGGCCGGAAGATTTGCGGTATCGCGGGTACTGAACCGAATGCCGGCTCGGATACCAGCGCATTTACGACGCGCGCGAGCCCGCGCGGCAACGGCTGGATGCTCAACGGCGAGAAAGCCTTCATCACCAACGGCGGCACCGACATCAGTTCGTTTCTGATGATCCTTGCCGTCTCTTCGCCGTCCGACGCGGCAAAGAAGTCGTTCACACTATTTCTCGTTCCCAACGGCACCAAAGGATTCAGCGCCGGCGAGCGCTACCGAAAAATGGGGTGGCGATCGTCCGATACACGTCCTTATTATCTTCAGGACTGCGATATCGATCAGGATCACATCATCGGACCCGTGCATGGCGGGCGGCACGTCCTTCACCGTGGCTATCAGCAAGCGCGCGTGTTCCTGGCGGCGTGCTCGCTGGGATTGGCGCAGGCCTGCCTCGATCATTCGCTCACTTTCGCCAAGGAGCGAAAGGCATTCGGAGCGCCGATTGGCCGTCTGCAGCTGGTGCAGGAGATGATCGCGCAAATGGCTTTGCAGATCGATGCGGCGCGGCTTTTGACCTACCGCGCCGCTTGGAACGTGGATCAGGGCCGGACCGATATCAAACAGCTCGCGATGGCCAAGCTCTATGCCTGCGAGGCCGGCACCAAATGCGCCGATCTCGCCATCCAGGTGCATGGCGGTTGGGGCTTCATGGATGACTGCCCAGTGTCGCGCTATTATCGAGACAATCGCATCTGCACGATCGGCGACGGCAGCACGCAGATTCAGACGCTGCTGATCGCGCGCGAGTTGGGCCTCGAGGCGGCGTTCGCGTGAACGAGCCGCCGACCATGCGGGGCGAAGCGGTCATGCTCGAATGGCCAGAGCGCGGCGTCGCACTCGCCACCATGACACGCGCCGACGCCATGAACACGTTATCGCTGGAATTGATCGACGAACTCGGCGAGGTCGTCGCTTCGACTCGGCAAGTGCGGGCGCGCGCGCTGATCATCACCGGCGCCGGCCGCGCCTTTTGCAGCGGGGCGCACCTCAAATATTTCGAGGATCCGGCCTCGCCGATCGGCACCACGCCCGAGGACATCCGCGACAAATATCTTTGGCGGATCGCGTCGTTGTTCGACAGTCTCGAGGAGCTGCCGTTTCCGACCATCGCGGCGATCAACGGCTATGCGCTCGGCGGCGGTTTCGAGATGGCGCTGTCCTGCGATTTCCGGATTATGAGCAAGAGCGCCCGGGTCGGGCTGCCCGAGGTCATGCTCGGCGCCACCCCAGGTGCCGGTGGCGTACAGAAGCTGCATCGGTTCGTCGGCCGCGGCAAATCGCTGGAATGGATCCTGCTCGGAAAACAACTGAACGCAGCCGAGATCGAGCCGTACGGTTTGCTCTACGCGGCCGTCGAGCCGGACGCTGTTTTGCAAACCGCGCTCGGCTTGGCGCAAGCGCTCAAAGCGCTCAGCCCGAACGCCATCGCGCAGGCCAAGACCTCGATCTACATCGCCGACGATGCCGATTCACGCAGCGCCCGGCGCGCGGGGCTCGAGGCATTAACGGCGCTGGTCGGCGGCCGCGACTGGAAAGAGGGAATGGCGGCTTTCGCCGAAAAAAGGAAGCCGCGCTTCGACACTTTCTAAAATCAGCGCGGCGAAGACGTGCGCGTGACCGCTGCGGATGGGGACGCCAGAATCCCCGTCGCAGCCAAGAGGAAACGGAAAATCACGATCATGACGATCGCGATTTCGGAAATGACAACGAGCGTTAGTGTCACGGCTTCTTCAGCCGGCGCGCGGCGCGGCACGAGCGACTCCGGCACTCCCGTGCTCGAAGCCCGCGCGCTCGCGTTGCGCTTTGGTTCGATCCAAGCGTTGCGCTTGGTCGACCTCAAAGTCCATGGCGGCACCATCCATTCGGTCATCGGACCGAACGGGGCGGGCAAAAGCAGCCTGCTCAACTGCCTGTCGGGTTTCTACCGGCCGCAATCGGGCGCGGTGCTGTTCAACGGGCGGAACATCACTCAGCGATCGCCGCACGCAAGAGCGGGCGCAGGCATCGGCCGCACATTTCAAGGCATCCAGACCTATCAATCCATGACCGTGCGCGAGAATATCCTGGCCGGTCTGCACGTGCACATGCGCACGGGGCTGCTCGACGCGCTCCTGTATTGGCCGCGTACGCGCGCCGAGGAACAGCGCTTCAAAGCCGAGGCCGAAGAGATCATCGAATTTTTGGAGCTTGAGGATCTGCGTCACGATCATGTCGGCAGCCTCGGCTACGGCATGCGCAAGCGCGTCGATCTCGGCCGCGCGCTGGCGCTGCGTCCGAAGGTCTTGATCATGGACGAGCCCATGGCCGGCATGAGCGTCGACGAAAAAGGCGATCTCGCCCGCTTCATTCTCGATATTCGTGACGCGCGCCAAATTCCGATCGTGCTGGTCGAGCACGACATGGAAGTGGTGATGGATATCTCGGACGTCGTGACGGTCATGGATTGGGGCATCGTCATCGCCTCGGGAACGCCGGCGCATATCCGCAACGATCCGAAAGTCATCTCCGCTTATCTCGGGCAGGCGAAGCAATGATCATCAAAGCCGCCCGCAGCCAGGATCCGCGCACGTCCGGCGGCAAAACGCTGCCGCAGCTTCTGATCGAACGAGCACAGGCCTACCCAGATCGCGCCTGCATGCGCGAAAAGAAGCATGGCGTCTGGGTCGGCTACACCTGGCGCGAGGTGCTCGAGCGCGTGCAACAGACGGCGTGCGGGCTTGCTGCGCTCGGTCTGCAACGCGGCGACGTTCTGGCCGTCCTCAGCGAGAATATTGTCGAAAGCTTCTGGGCCGAATACGCGGCGCTGGCGCTCGGCGCTCGCGTGGTGTTTGCCTATCCCGACCTCACCGCGCAGGAGCTGCTGTACATCCTCGATCACAGCGAAGCAAAGATGCTGCTCGCAGAGGATCAAGAGCAGGTCGACAAGTTCCTCGCCATCCAAAACGAGCTGCCGCGCGTCGTGAGCGTCATCTATGTCGATCCGCGCGGATTGTGGAACTATCGCGAGCCGCTGCTGCGCAGCTACGCCGACGTGCAGGGCGCCAACGCGGTATCGAGCGCGGACTTCATCCAGGCAGCTATCGAAGCCGGCCGTCAGGATGATGTCGCCGCCATCTGCTATACGTCGGGCACCACCGGCCGGCCGAAAGGAGCGATGCTCTCGCACCGTTTCCTGCTGGAGAACGCCTATCGCATCATGGCCGCCCACCGCGTGCGGCCGCACGCGGAATACCTCTCCTATATTTCGCCGGCCTGGGCGACCGAACAATTCATGGGTTTCGCGCTCGGCCTTTTGGCCCCGCTCGTCATCAACTTCTCGGAAAAGCCGGACACCGTAAAACGCGATTTGCGTGAGGTCGGACCGGAATACCTGCTGTTCACGCCGCGGCAATGGGAAATGCTTGCCTCCGACGTGCAAGCGCACATGCTCGACGCCGGTCCGATACGCCGCGCACTTTACGGCTGGGCGGTGAAAGCCGGCGCGGCCGCGCGCGAGCCCGACGCCAGCTTCTTGCAGCGCCGGCTGGCACTGCCCATCGCCGAACGGCTGGTGCTGCGGCCCATTCGCGATGTCCTGGGATTGTCCAAAACGAGCGCCGTGCTCAGCGGCGGCTCCGGGCTTTCGCCGGAACTATTCCGGCTGTTCCACGCGCTCGGTGTGTCGCTGCGCAACCTCTATGGCAGTACCGAACTCGGCGTTCTTTCTTCACACAGCGGCAGCGGGTTCGATCCCGCCACAATGGGCGAATTGCTGCCCAGTGATCCGACCATCGCCCAACCGATCGAGGCCTGGGTCGACGCCGGCGGACAGTTGCGCGTCCGCTGCTGTGCCTTCTCCGGTTATCTGAAGAACGAAGCCGCGACCGCCGAGCTCGGCCGCGCTGAAGAAGGATTCTGCACCGGCGATGCGGTGCGCGTCGATGCGCGCAAGCAGCTTATTTTCCTCGACCGGCTGAAGGATTTGCGCCGCCTCCGTACAGGTCAGCGCTTTCCGCCGCAGTTCATCGAAAACAGCCTGCGGGCCTCCCCGTTCATCCGTGACGTGATGGTGCTGGGCGACGAAGACTGCGATTTCGTCGCCGCGCTGATCAACGTCAACCCGGAGATCTGCGGCCGCTTCGCCGAACGTCATGGGCTTGCCTTCGGCACGTTCAGCGAATTGAGCCAGCTTCCGGAAATCCGCGCCGAAATCGCCGCAGCGATCCGCGAGGTCAACGGGCGGCTGGAGACCGGCGCCCGCGTCGCCTCGTTCGTCACATTGCCGAAAGAACTCGATGCCGACGAGGCGGAATTGACCCGCTCCCGCAAGCTGCGCCGTGAGCAGATCGCCGAACATTACAGGGATATCATCGGCGCGATCTATGCGGGCGTCGAGCATGTGATCGCCACGATCGAGGCGCGCTACCAGGATGGCCGCAAGGCTAAGATGACCGCCCGCGTCGCCGTCAACCGCATTGCCGAGGCCAACTCATGTTGAAGTCATGATCGACGCGCTCCAGGTGATGATCAACGGACTGCTGGTCGGCCTCGTCTACAGCCTGGTCGCGGTATCGTTCGTCGTCATTTACCGCTCCTCGCGCATCGTCAACCTGGCGCAAGGCGAGATTTTGCTGATCGGCGCGCTGTTCATCTGGACTTTTACCCTCGGCGTGAAACTGCCATGGGGCATCGGCGTGCCGATCGCGCTCATTTGCTGCGTCGGCATGGCGCTCATTCTTGAGCGCGCGCTGTTCCGCCCCTTGATCGGAGAATCGCCGTTCACGGTTTTCATGGCGAGCATCGCGCTGCTCATTCTTCTGCGCGGCGTTGCCCAACTGGCTTGGGGCGCGGAGACGCGACCGTTCCCGCAGCTCTTGCCGTCGGGCGCCTGGAGCGTCGGTCCTTTCCTGGCGACCAAGAGATTGCTGATCGGCGCCGTGCTGACCGTGAGCCTGGTGGAGCTTCTGCACTGGTTCTTCATGCATACGCGCCACGGCTTGCGGCTCGCCGCCGTCGCCGAGGATCACTACACCGCCTTGTCGCTCGGCGTATCCGTTCGGCAGGCGGTGGCGGTCGCTTGGATCATGGGCGCGGTGCTGAGCGCCATCGCCTCGGTCGTCTTGTTGTCCGATCAGATCGTGTCGCTGACGGCGGCCGGTATCGGGCTGCGCGCGTTGCCGATCGCCCTGCTCGGCGGCATGGAATCCGTGCGCGGCGCGCTTCTCGCCGGCGCCATCATCGGCGTCGGCGAAGCGCTTGCGTCAGTCTATGTCGACCCGTTCACCAAGGGAGTGAGCTCGCAGATCTTGCCCTTTGTGATCATGATCGGGGTTTTGTTGTTTCGTCCGCAAGGCCTCTTCGGCTGGAAAGTCATCGAGAGGCTTTGACGCGCCATGCTGCTCCCGACCGGCGTTCGCTTCGAAAGCTTCGCGACTGAAGGCCGCTATATTCATACCTGGCCGCAGGCGATGTGGCTCGCGGCTTTGCTGCTCGCGCTCGTCGTCGTGCCGCATGTGATGAGCCTCTATGTCACCGGCGCGCTGACCGTCATGTTCATCACCCTGATGGCCGTCTATGGCCTGCAGGTGACGGTCGGCATGGCCGGCCAGATCAACGTCGCACAATCCGCATTCATGGGCGTCGGCGCCTACGCTGCAGCCAGGCTTTCCGGCATGGACGCGCCGTTTTGGCTCGCCATTCCGGCGGCCGGACTGGCCGCCGCCATCGTATCCATCGCCTTCGCGCTGCCGGCGATCCGCGTAAAAGGCTTTTATCTGGCTCTGACCACGCTGGCGGCGCAGGTGATGTTTCCGATCATCGTACTGGCGCTGCCATCCGAATGGCTCGGCGGAACGAGCGGCATGGCGGTCGAGCCGATCGAGATCGCCGGACGCATGCTTTCGACGCCTCTCGACATGTATTACTTCACGCTTGCCGGCGTGCTGATCTGCAGTGTCGGCGCCTTCAATTTGCAACGCAGCCGCTTCGGCCGGGCGCTTTGCGCCGTGCGCGACAACGAACTCGCCGCCGAAGTCACCGGCGTCAACGTCAGCTATTATAAAGTCATGGCGTTCTTCGCCGGTTCGCTGTTTGCCGGCGTCGCCGGCGGATTCTTCGCCTACTATATCCGCTACGTCACCACCGAAAACTTCAACCTGCTGCTTTCGATCTGGTATCTCGGCATGCTGATCGTGGGAGGCTTGAGCTCGCCGCTGGGAGCGATCCTCGGCACGGTTTTCATCACCGGAATCCAGGAGGCCTTTCACGCGTTCGGCGGAGCTTTGCTCGCGGCCTTCCCCAACCTCGGCGGCGGGCTGGTATTCGCCACCAGCAACGTCATTCTGGGAATTTGCATTTTGCTCGCGCTGATCTTCGAGCCGCGCGGGCTCGCCCACCGCTGGAGCGTTCTCAAAGCGGCCTACCGCATCTGGCCCTTCCCGCACAGCTGACAATAAAAAATCACCGCAATGAACAACAGGAGGAAACGACAATGAAGCTCCACCGATTAGCGTCCAGCCTAAGCATCGCCGCGCTGCTTACGCTTGCTTCGGCATCGGCGATGGCCGCCGACTATGTCATGTCGGCGTCGGCCGACTTTACCGGGCCCTTTGCCGATGTTGCCCCGAGCACGGTCTCCGGAATCCGCGCCATCGCCGCGTGGTGGAATGAAGCCAAAGGCAAAGAGCTCGGAACCAATGTCGATATCAAGGTGCACGACATGCGCTACGACGCGAGCGTCGTTGCCAGCACATGGCCGAGCATTCTGGCGACCGACAAGCCCGTCATGCATCTCGGCTTTGGCACGCCCGATCTGATCACATTGATGAAGCGGCTGCCCGGCGACAAGGTGCCGATGCTGATGAGCACCGCCATGGTCGGGCTGGTCTGGAGGCCGAACGGCTGGCATTTTTCATTTCGCCCGACCTACAGCCACGAATTCGTCGGCCTGCTCAATTATCTGCAACAAAAGAAAGGCGGCAAGCTGACGATCGGCGCAATCAGCACGCAGACCGCTGCCGGATTCGTCGATCAGGTCAAAGGCGTACAGAAATTTGCCGAGACCAATCCCGACCGCTTCGCCGTGCTGGACGTGCAGTGGGTGGATGCAAGCCCGGTTTCCGTGGTCAACGAGGTGCGGACGCTCGTGCGGCAGCAGCCCGACGCCATCCTCGTCGGCGGCACCACAGCGCAGGTGATCGCCACCGGCAAGGCGCTGCGCGAGCTCGGTGCCAACATTCCGATCATCATGTCGACCCACAACGGCTTGACCGAGGTGGCCAAAGGCATCGACCTGAAAGAGATCGAGGGATCCTATTCGGTCTTCGCCTTTGCTCCCGACAACCAGGCGGTCCTGCCGGTTCGCGACCTCTACGCAAAATATCATACCGGCGCCGGTAGCTGGGGCATCGCCGCCGCCCAGTCGGCCTATCAAACCTTGCTGGCGCTACGCGTTCTCGAGCAGGCCGTCGCCAAGAACGGCAAGGACAGCGTCACCGGCCAAACCATGTATGACGCGATGCTCGCCTCAGACTTCAGCGAGACGGCGCTGATGGGATCGCTGCCCGACATCAAGTTCGACACCACGGCGCCGTTCCCGGTCGGCAAGCTCAAGGTCAAGGCGCAGGTCGTGCGCGACGGAAAGATCGCCACGCTCGGGAACGACTGGCTGCCCGTCCCCGACCTGCCGAAGTGGTGAGACGGGGCCCACGCTCGTGCAGCAAGTTCCGTCCGTGCTCCTGGAGCTGCGCAACGTCGATGTCGTCTTCGACGGCATCATTCAGGTGTTGCGCAGCGTCAATCTCGAAGTGCGAACCGGTAAGGTCACGGCTTTGCTCGGCGGCAACGGCGCCGGCAAGACGACGACACTGAAGGCGATCTCGGGACTGCTTGCCGTCGAACACGGAAAGGTGACCGACGGCCAAATCCGTTTCGCGGGAGAGGACATTTCCAACGCGGATCCGGTCAAGCTCTTCCGCCAGGGCGTGGTGCAGGTGCTCGAGGGCCGAAAAGTGCTTGCCCATCTCAGCGTCGAGCAGAACCTGCTGGTCGGCGGCCATCATCGCGCCGACCGGCAGGCCGTGCAGGAGGACATCGAGCAGGTCTACACTTACTTTCCGCGGCTGCGCGGCCTCGCAAAGCGCGTGTCCGGATACTTGTCCGGCGGCGAGATGCAGATGCTCCTGGTCGGACGCGCGCTGGTCGCGCGCCCGAAGCTCCTGATGCTCGATGAGCCGTCCGTCGGGCTCGCGCCGAACATCTCAGACGAGCTGTTCGCGACCGTATCGGCAATCAATCGCGAGCAGGGCCTGACCATCCTGTTGGTGGAGCAGAACGTTCATGCCGCGATGGCCTTGTGCGATTATGGTTACATCATCGAGAATGGCCGCATCGTTCTGCACGGCACGCGCGAAAAGCTGAGCGAGAACGAAGACGTGCGGGAATTCTATCTCGGGCTCTCTCTGGACAGCGCGCGGCGCAGTTTTCGCGACGTCAAGCACTACAAGCGGCGCAAACGCTGGCTCGGATAGCCGTCGCACAAGCGCACAATTGCCGCTAACCGCCTCTGAGTGCGGAGAGAATGCCGAGGGAG